>NZ_CP011071.1:0-600000 GCF_000963865.1 Flagellimonas lutaonensis | reverse complement strand
TTGTTGATGCCCGAGGTTGTAGAGGCTGCCATGGCCAAGACAATATCCCTTATCTTAATATCTTTTTGATAAGAGCCTGCCGTACCCACACGGATCAGGTTCTTCACCCCGTAGTCTTTGATCAGTTCATGGTAATATATCAATGCGGAAGGAATACCCATACCGCTCCCCTGTACAGAGACCCGCTTACCGTTGAAAGTACCGGTGTACCCCAGCATGCCGCGAATATCGTTATAGCAAAATGGGTCTTCTAAAAAAGTTTCTGCGATCCATTTTGCACGCAGCGGGTCGCCCGGCATCAGTACGGTATTGGCGATTTCACCCAATTTGGCCCCAATATGAACGCTCATGATCCTTGTTTTGTGCTAGATAATACAATGGCGACTCCGGATGAGGTGCCAATGCGTGAGGCACCTTGGTCAATGAACCGCAGGGCGGTTTCTCTATCCCTGATTCCGCCTGAGGCCTTGATTCCCATTTGGTCGCCCACCACGGCTTTCATCAACTTTATATCGGCCAAGGTCGCCCCTGCCGTGCCAAAGCCCGTAGAGGTTTTTACGAAATCTGCCTTGGCCTCTAAGGCCAGCTCACAGACCGTTCGCTTTTCGGCTTGGGTCAGGTAACACGTCTCTAAAATCACTTTCAATATTCTATCATCAATCGCTTTTTTAATGGCGGCAATTTCATCTCTTACCCGATTTTCGCTATTGGATTTTATCCATCCTATGTTAATGACCATGTCGATTTCGTCGGCCCCCTTGTCAACATAATCTTTGGCTTCTGCCACTTTGGCCCCGGTTGACATGGCCCCCAGGGGAAATCCGACCACGGTGCAGATACCGACCGTTGTACGACCAAGTTCTTTTTTGGCAAGGGCAACATGGCACCCATTGATGCATACCGAATGAAAACCATGCGTTGTGGCCTCGTGACAGAGTTTGTTGATGTCTGCTTCTGTTGCCGTTGGCTTTAGCAGGGTATGGTCGATGTAACTTGCTATGGGTTTGTGCACAGACATTGATTTGAGAGCTTTGTCATTTGAAGATAGCATATTTTCAAAGGTATGTGCATATCGCTCCCCATTTTATGACAACGGTCAGCCGCACATTCGCTCTTTTTCTAGACTGACGTAAATCATGGCTTTCAATTTTGCCGACCATTATTTTTGGGGATGTTACTTCACAGAAACACTCAAAAACGCATCAGATGAAGACCATTCTCATACCCACCGATTTTTCTGATAACGCATGGAACGCCATTTGCTACGCCCTGGAATTCTTCAAGGAGGAAACCGCCAAGTTCTATCTGCTGCATACCTATACCCCAGTCTTTTACCGTATGGATTATCTGATAGGAGGCCCTGCTTACAGTGCCATTCCTGATATTAAGGTCGATGTTTCCTTGGCAGGGCTCGAAAGAACCTTGAAAGACATTAAGAAACAATTCCCCAACCCGAACCACAGTTTTGAGACCGTATCTGCCTTCAATACATTGACAGATGAGATCAATGAACTCACCGATGAGAAGAATATTGATTTGGTGGTCATGGGCACCAAAGGGGCAACAGGGGCCAAACAGCTATTCTTGGGATCTAATGCTGTATTCGTGATCCGAAAGGCAAAAATACCCGTACTGGCCATCCCTGAAAGCAGCAAGTTTACCAAAATGGAAAACATCCTTTTTCCAACCGACTATTGGTCAAAGTATAAAATCAAAGAGCTACGTTCACTTATTGAAATTGCCGAAGAGTATATGGCAAAGATCACGGTACTGCACGTAAAGGAACTGCCTGAAAATGATTTGACCGACAAGCAGGAACAAAATAAAAAGCACCTAAAAAATTGTTTAAAAGAAGTGCCGTACCAATTTACAGAGATTCAGGGCAAATTGATGCCCGATGCCATTTTAGAGCATATAGAAGACCATGATTTTCAACTGCTGGCCATGATGAACAAAGAACACTCTTTCTTCGAGCGGTTGCTTATCAAGCAAAATGTAGATCAAATCGGATTTCATGTGAAAATTCCTTTTTTGATCATAAGGGATACCTCTGAAGTCACTAACTAAAGCGATGAAAAAAATACTCTTGCCAACAGATTTTTCTGAAGCGGCCCAAGTGGCCATCGATTATGCCATTGCCTTATTTGAAAAAGAAAAATGCACATTTTTTGTGCTCAATGCCTACCAAATGGCCCCATCGGCACCAACGGGAAAATCCGATGCACAACTAATGTTGAAAAAATTGGTGTCGGGCCTTACCGAAACCAAAAAAGACAACCATCAATTTGAGCCTATCATGGTCGATAATCTAGCATTGGAAGCGATTGCTGCAACCGTTGCCGATAAGAAAGTGGATTTTGTGGTCATGGGCAGCAAAGGGGCCACTGCATTGGCCAAAACATTTATGGGCAGCACCGCGGTGAGTGTTGTACGGCACGTCAACACTTGCCCCATTATAACCGTACCCGAAGGCTTCGGGCTACAAATGCCCAAAAAAATGATCTTCGCCAATGACCTTAAAAAACCGATTGGCACCACCGCCCTTAAAGTGCTCAAAGACCTCATCAAATGCCATGATATTGCATTGACAATGGTATATTTTGATCGCGGAAACGCCATGAACGAAGAACAGAAAGCCAACCGCAAACTCTACGAAGACAATTTTGTGGGTTTGAAGTACCGTTTTGAAGAGGTGCCGCTGAAAACTTCTATATCGTCAGCCATGAAAAGCATGTTGAGCCAACGAAATGATGTTGACATGGTCATATTTAAAAAGAACAGGCACAGTTTCTTTGAAAAGTTATTACGGGAACCGATAATACGCAAGGTCGCTTTTTCTGCCAAAATACCGTTGTTGATACTCCCTGATGTTGAATGACCCTTATGCCAAACCGTTGTAGTCCAAGTGTTTTTTCAGGCTTTCAATGAGCTTTCGTCGTGCTTCTTTGATATGCTCTTCTGCAAGATGCAATAGTCCATCGGGTGCCCTATGCAACGTAATTCCCTTTTAGCCTTTTCAAGGGTAAGAGGGGTGGCGTAGATGAAGTACAGGGTGCCTCTTTCTATATCGATATCCAAAATGCAGAAATCCAATATACGGTTCAAATTTCTTACAATAAGCTGTTTCGCCTCATTGCTTTTTAGGTCTCTTATTTTTGCCATAGCTTTCATAGTGTTCCTGTTTTGAATCTTATCGTGGAAAAATAGTCTCAAAGAACACATTACAAAATGATGTGGGTCAGCCCCAATAAGGATGGCCAGCCTTTTCAGGGGCTGATCAAAAAATCAGGACAAAAAATGGGCAAGATGAAAAACACGAACAATAGAAAAAGAACGGCCCAAAGCGCACCCATCAGCAATGGATAGATCAAAAGGCCACCTTTGACCTTTGGGTTTAGAGAATGTGCGATCAGACCATGAATGCCCATACCAAAAAACATGAACAACAGGGTTGCGGCCGCGATGATGAAAGTCTGGGTGTGGGCCGATCTGGCGGTATATAGATAAATGGCAAGCCCAATGGCCACAAGCATTATTATAAAATACAGTCTTCGTGCCATGATACTTGTTTTAAAGCACCGCCTTGAAATAAAAAAGCTGATGGTTGCCCTCTCTAAAACTCAATAGAGGAACTTTGCCGTACGATTCCATTTTTTTGACCAGATCGCCGCGCATCCATTTTTTGAAGAAACTTTTCTTGCCGCGCTCCAACATGACCAAAAGATCAGCGTTCACTTCTTCTAAATAGGTTTTGATTCGTTCAAAAATATTTTCAGAAAAAATGAGTTCAAAGTCAATTCGCCTGTAGGTGACCTTTTGTCGAAGCAGGTCTTTGAACCATTCCATTTGGCTTTCTCCGGCATATTCATTCTCGGTCGAGATATGTACGATCTTGATTTTGGCCTTGAAAGGTCTGGCCATTCCGGCCAGTTTACGAATGGCATACACATCTTCTTCTTCAAAGGCAGTGGCATATACTATGGTCTTCAAAGGCGCATAGTCGGCATTTTCAGGAATCGCCCAGACTGGGCAAGGTGCCTTTTCTATCAGGGCCTTAGTGGTGCTCCCCATAATGATTTCCCGAAGTTTGCTGCCACCCCTGACACCGACAAAGATGACATAGGCATGCCATTCGGCGGCCTTTGAGATGATGCCCTTGGTAACCGATGTATGCTCTACTGGCTCGAAGCGTATCAATGTTTCATCAGATACTTTTCCTATGTGTTCTTCAAAAAACTCCTGTAGCCTTTGGCGTTCATGCTTTCTGGCATCTCTGGACAGGTCGGGAAAAGGTTCTGCCGATTGGGTGCCCAGTACGGTGGGCACGTCATATACATGTGTGAGCACCATGCGTACACGCAATGCTCTTGCAATGCCCAAGGCATACTTTAGCGCTGCCACTGATTCGTTTGAATAATCGGTCGCGTACAATATTGTTTTCATCATGTCGGTATCTCTGCCTTAAAGTTAGATGTAGATAGTGCAGGGGCAAATGACCTGAATCAATCGGGTGGCATATTTTCAGAAATATGCAGTCATGAGCGGTCGTTCAAAACCAAGATCGGAATGCGCGAGTGGTACCCCAATTCTTTGACCAGGGGTTTTGTGAAAATGCTTCCGAAAAAGTGGTGCTTTCTATTGATAAAGGCAATCATATCGCTGCCACGGCTTTCGACAAAGATGTTGATGCCCTCTTGCACTTTCATATCCTCCAAGATATTGTAGTCATGGTCTATGTCGCCTAAAATCGAATCTAAAAGATCTTTGTTCTCTAACTGCCTTTTACTGAGGCCATCGGTTCTATCTATGTGCAATATCCATAGAAACGAATTATGCATTTTACAGATTTCAATCAGATAATTGAGTTCTTTACGCTTAAAAACGGTCTTAAAATCGGTGGGAAAGACAATTTCTTTAGGAGGTACAAACTGTGTCTCTAAAGGCACTGCCAATACTGGGCATTCCGTTACCTTTTCCATGACATTGATGGCATTGGTGCCATAGATGACCGTTCTAGATTGGGTAAGGCCTTTAGTACCCATGACCACGATGTCAATGTCTTTTTTGGCTATGGTCTGTTTCACGGCTTCCAACAGTGAATTGAAGGTCGATATGGTGTGATACCTGTGCCTCGGATTTTTGGGGTGTGCCCTCAATTGTTCCATCAATTTTTCGAATTGCTCTTCAGACTTTCGTTTTGCCACTTCGAAGGCCCTCTCACCAGGTTCGGGAACCATCATCATGTTGTCCAATGCATAGCCATCTACTTGGTAAACATTGAGAAAGTAGAAATCACAATCGACCGAGTCGTAAAGATTTAGGGCATAGCGGATAGCGTTGAACGCGTATTGTGAAAAATCTGTCGGTAATAGAATGCGCTTGTTCATGGCACTGGTTTTAGGGCTTAAAATTAGCTGAGGGAAACAAGAATTACCATGACGAAAATCAGTTGCTGTAGAATTTTGGGTTTTGGTTTTTTCGTCTTTGGGTTACCTTGAATGTCACCCTCTTTACATAAAAGATTCTTCGCTTTTTCTGACCCATATCATTTAACGTGTTGACCTGGTACAATACTTTCGCCCAAAAAATTTGCCGGTCATGAAAAAATGTTCAACAATGCCCAATATGCCTTTCAAAAAACAAAAATCTTTATTATCAGGACAAATAGATGGATTACCGTAAAAGAATCCCATAAATTTGCAGCCTCAAACCCAAGAATGGTCATGAACAAAGCCGTTTATATTGCCACCACCGAACCCAAGAGCGGCAAATCAATCGTTTCTCTCGGATTGATGCAGGTGTTGTTGGGCAAGATTGCCAAAGTGGGCTATTTCAGGCCCATTATCGATGACCTTGTCGATGGAAAAGAGGACAACCACATCCACACCGTCATCTCCTATTTTGAACTGGATCTGAAACATGATGAGGCCTATGCCTTTACCCGGAGCCAAGTGGTAAAAAAGCTCAACAAGAACAAAGAGGATGAGGTGCTCGACAAAATCATACGAAAGTACAAGGCGATTGAAGACCGGTTTGATTTTGTGCTTGTGGAAGGCACCGATTTCACCGGTGAGGGCGGTATCATCGAATGGGACATCAACGTGCTCATGGCCAAGAACTTGGGCATACCGACAATTATCTTGACCAGTGGTGTGGGCAAGACACTCGATGAGTTCATCGGAGACATGTACCTCGCCTACGACTCGTTCAAAGACAAGGGAGTAGAGGTGGTCATGCTGGTCGCCAACAAGATCCGGCCCGAAAACGTGACCTTGGTCAAAGAGGCTCTCAAAAATGAACTGCCCGACGATGTGCTTGTGGGCACCATTCCACTGAACCCAATCTTGGGCAACCCCACCATCAAGGAAATTGTTGACCAGCTTGAGGGCGAAGTGCTTTTTGGCGAAGATTATATGAACAACCAAGCGGGGCATTTTGGTGTGGGGGCGATGCAACTGCGCAATTACCTGACACACTTGCGAGAAGACGGCTTGGTCATTACCCCCGGCGACCGTGCCGATATTATCTTGGGGGCCTTGCAGGCGAACCTGTCCTCCAACTATCCGACCGTCTCGGGAATCGTGCTCACCGGTGGGCTGCGGCCTGAAGAATCCATTATTAAATTGATTGAAGGGCTATCAGAAGTTGTTCCTATTATATCAGTGCAAGACGATACCTTTGATATTACCAATCGCGTTGGAGCCATTGCACCGAAAATTTATGCAGAGAACACCCAGAAAATAACCACTTCAATACAGGATTTTGCCAAATACACCCCCGTGGAAGAGCTTGCCGATCGGCTGATCACCTTTACCCCCAATGGCATTACCCCTAGAATGTTCCAATACAACCTGCTCAAAACGGCACAGACCGACAAAAAACATATTGTACTGCCCGAGGGATCCGACGAACGCATCCTATATGCCGCAAAAGAATTGGTCGATACCGGTGCGGCCACCATCACGTTGCTCGGCGACCCACAACAGATCACAGAGAAAGTCACACAACTCGACCTAGATCTGGATATTGGTAAAATATCGATCCTCGATCCCGCATCGGCCGATTGTTTTGACGACTATGCCGAGACGCTCTACGAGTTGCGAAAACATAAAAACCTCAACCGCGCCATGGCACGCGACCTCATGACCGATGTATCCTATTTCGGCACCATGATGGTCTATAAGGGCCATGCAGACGGTATGGTATCTGGGGCCGTACACACCACCCAGCACACCATACGGCCGGCCCTACAATTCATAAAGACCGTACCCGGGGTCTCGTTGGTGTCTTCCATCTTTTTTATGTGCCTGCCCGATCGGGTGGTGGTCTTTGGCGATTGTGCCATCAACCCCAACCCAACGGCAGAGCAATTGGCAGAAATCGCGATTTCATCGGCAGATACCGGTGCCGCTTTCGGCATTGAGCCCAAAATCGCCATGCTATCGTATTCGTCGGGCACTTCGGGTATGGGAGAGGATGTCGATCGCGTACGCACGGCCACCGAACTCGTGAAACAAAAACGGCCCGACCTGAAAATCGAGGGGCCTATACAGTATGATGCCGCCGTTGATCTTCAGGTCGGCAGGAGCAAATTGCCCGATTCGCAGGTGGCGGGCCAAGCAACAATCTTTATTTTTCCTGATCTCAATACGGGCAACAACACCTACAAGGCAGTGCAGCGCGAGACCGGTGCCCTCGCCATTGGCCCCATGTTGCAAGGACTCAGAAAACCCGTGAACGACCTAAGCCGCGGCTGTACAGTTGATGATATTGTGAACACGGTCATCATCACGGCCATACAGGCACAGGGAATGTAAGCTGAATAATTTCTGTAAAGGAATAACAAAAAACAACAAACCGATAACTTGGTAACCGATCAACTTAAAAAATGAATATCCTCATTATCAACGCCGGAAGCTCCTCCATAAAATTCCAACTGATCGCCATGCCGGCCCAAAGAGTGGTATGTTCGGGCAGGGTCGAACGTATCGGTTCTGATGATGCTGTGCTGACATACAAGACCAATGTTGTTGATTTCAAGAAAGAGTACGCGGTCAAGACCCATAAAGAAGGGTTTCAAAAAATTGCGGATATGCTGCTGCATCCTAAAAAAGGGGCCATAAAAAGCCCTGATGAGATCGCTGCCGTAGGCCATCGAGTGGTACATGGCGGGGACTCATTCGCCAAGACCACTTTAATCACCCAAGCGGTCAAGGAAGAAATAAAGGAGTTTGCCGCTTTGGCCCCCTTGCACAATCCGCATAATTTAGAGGGCATCCTTATAGCGGAACAATTATTTCCCAGAGCCAAACAGGTGGCCGTCTTTGATACCGCCTTTCACCAGACCATGCCCGTTAAGGCACGCAAATATGCCATTCCCAACGAATTTTACGAGAACCACGGCATTCAGGTATATGGGTTTCATGGCACCAGCCACAAGTATGTCTCAGAAAAGGCCATTGCGTATTTAAAGAAAGACAAATCAAAAATCATCACCATCCATCTGGGCAATGGTTGCAGCATGACCGCAGTGGCCGATGGCAAAAGTGTGGACCACAGCCTTGGATTTGCCCCCTCGAACGGACTCATCATGGGTTCGCGAAGCGGCGACATAGACCATTCGGTTATTTTCCACTTGGTCGATAGTTTGGGATATACCTTGGAAGAAGTGAACACCCTGTTGACCAAAAAGAGTGGCATGCTGGGCCTTACTGGGTTCAGCGATCTGCGCGATATTGAGGCCGAAGCGGAAAAGGGAAACACAAGTTGCCAACTGGCCCTTGAAATGAATGCCCATCGCATTAAAAAATATATCGGGGCCTACACCGCCGCCATGAACGGATTGGATGCCATTGTGTTTACGGCGGGCATTGGTGAAAATTCAAGTCGAATGCGAAAAAGGGTCTGTGCCGATATGGATTATTTGGGCCTAAAATTGGATGATGCGAAAAACGAATCAAGATCAGATTCCCTCATGGAAATCAACACAGGCACTTCAAAGGTCAAGATATTGGTCATTGCCACCGATGAGGAACTTGAGATTGCGAAACAGGCATTCGATATGGTCTCTTGACATTGATTCACGCATCCTGTGTACTTTTCCCATTGCCTTTCCCAATTCGCGAGGCTTTTCATGGCAGCGCTCAATATCGTCGTTAAAACAAAACGGTAGAACCTTCACGCAAATGACCTGTATCATTTCAAACTTCAACTGGGTAAGCTAGTTTTGGTTATATGTTCACCTTAAAACCTTGACAAAATAGGGCGTACCTATTCAAAAAAATAAAGTTATGATCAAAGACCATTCAAAAAAGTACAACGACTTGACGCGGAACATGAAAAAACTGCGACAGCATATTCCTGCAACCATGCACAGTTTTGGAGAACTGCATACTGCCAGTACCGCCAAGGGCGTACTTTCTTCCAAAACCAAAGAACTTATTGCTCTGGGCATTGCTATTACCGTGCGCTGTGACGGCTGTGTCGCCTATCATGTGCACGATGCACTGGCCGCAGGAGCTTCTTCTCAAGAAATATTAGAGACCATTGGCGTGGCCATATTGATGGGCGGTGGCCCATCGGTGGTCTATGGCTGTGAAGCGCTCGAAGCATTGGATCAATTTGCAATCTTGGAAAAGAATGGCGCATGACCCACAAAATAATAACCCAAAAAAAGGAGGTAAAATGCCAAAGCGACCTTATGGGGGCTATGGCATCAGCTGGTTTTATTGGCTATTGCTCGGTTTTATACTATTTTTCTCGATAGTCTCAAACCCCTTGGGAAGGGCAACCGAAATCAGTTGGGCAAAATTCGAGGAGAACGTGCTTGCCAAGAATGCCGTTGAAAGAATTGTGGTCGTCAACAAAGAAATCGCAGAGATCTACCTTAAAAAAGATCGACTCGATGATGAAGATTTCAAAGAAGTCACCGATGGTGTCTTGACGTCAGAAATTGGCCCACACTATTATATCACCATTGGCTCGGTCGAGAGTTTTGAGGGCAAATTGCAAAGAGCGCAAGAGGGTATGCCCGACATTGAAAAAATCGATGTTCGTTATGAGAACCGCACCAACTGGATCACCATATTCTCTTGGCTGCTTCCCTTGGGCATCATCATACTGTTTTGGGTGTACATGCTTAGGAGAATGGGCGGTGGTGGAGCTGGCAGTAACCCGTTATTCAATTTTGGGAAATCGGCACCAAGAATATCAGAAAAGGGAACCAAGAGTTCGGCTACCTTCAAAGATGTCGCCGGACTAAAAGAGGCGAAGGCCGAGGTTATGGAAGTGGTCGATTTCCTTAAAAACCCTGAAACGTATACCAAATTGGGTGCCAAGATACCAAAAGGCGTAATGCTCGTAGGTCCACCGGGCACCGGCAAGACCCTTATGGCCAAAGCGGTGGCTGGCGAAGCTGGCGTACCTTTCTTCTCGATGTCGGGATCTGAGTTCGTAGAGATGTTCGTTGGCGTCGGTGCCTCTAGGGTACGAGACCTCTTTAAGAAGGCCAAGGAAAAAGCACCCAGCATTGTTTTTATCGATGAAATCGACGCCGTAGGGCGTTCGCGTGGCAAAATCAACGCCTTTCAGGCGAACGATGAGCGCGAAAGCACATTGAACCAATTGCTCACCGAGCTTGACGGCTTTGGCCCCAATACAGGGGTCATCGTACTCGCCGCCACCAACCGCCCCGATGTGCTTGACAAGGCCCTTTTGCGGCCCGGTAGGTTCGATCGCCATATATATTTGGAGTTGCCGACCAAAGAAGAACGAAAAGAAATTTTCGGGGTACACCTGAGACCTTTAAAACTTTCAGAAAATGTGGATGTGGATCTCTTGGCCAAATTGAGCCCCGGTTTTTCAGGGGCCGATATCGCCAACATCTGCAACGAAGCCGCATTGATTGCCGCAAGAAAAAAGAAATCGGAAGTGGAACAGCAAGATTTTATGGAAGCCCGCGACCGTGTCATCGGTGGTTTGGAACGCAAGAGTAAGATCATCTCGCCCAAAGAAAAGGAAATCGTAGCATATCACGAAGCTGGTCATGCTGTGGTTAGTTGGCACCTTAAGAATGTAGACTCCCTGGTCAAGGTGTCCATTATTCCGAGAGGGAAATCATTGGGTTCTGCCTGGTACTTGCCCGAAGAACGGCAAATTGTGACCAAATCACAGTTCATGGACCAAATATGCGCTTCGCTGGGTGGAAGAGCCGCAGAAGAAATCATCTTTGACGAAATATCTTCAGGTGCTTTGGATGACCTTGAAAAAGTCACCAAACAAGCCTATACCATGGTGTCCTATTATGGGCTTGACGAAGAAATTGGCCCTATCAGTTATTACGATTCCACTGGCCAGAACGAACGCATTTTGGGAAAGCCCTACAGCGAAGAAATGGCCAAATTGATCGATAAAGAAGTACAAAATCTGGTAACCACCGCCTATGAACGCACCAAGACCCTGTTGTTGGATCATAGGGAAGAGCTTGAAAAACTGGCACAGCTCCTCCTAAGGCAAGAAGTGGTTGACAAAGAAGACCTTGAGAAACTCTTGGGGAAAAGAAGTGAAAAGATATTGGCAGATGGTGCCAAGTGAATAGCTATGTCTGTCTCTTTCATCAAATGAAAAAAAAGACAAACAAACAAAAACTGATCAATAATAAAATTTGTCATGGAAAAAATGGAAGAAATATTTTACAATTCAGATTTGCATTTTGAACACCAACATTGGCGAAGTGAGCTGGCCTTTTGGAAAGATGAGTTGCGCTCTTTCAAAAATCGGCTGCAAGAAATGGTAACGCGTTACACTGACAAAGAAGTGCTTGTTCGGCTTGAGCATTTTCAAAATGAGTTTATTCTTCATGGTGGGGTCATCGATGACCTTCAAGAGACCATAGAAAAGCATGAGACCAATATGGCTGGTCAAAGTAAAATGGGCCAACAGGCCATGGACACTGCCTTGATGAAAAAGCATCTTGAATTCAGGAACCGCATCGAAACACAGCGTGAAATCTATGCAAATCTCAAAAAGGAATTTTTTCGATTTTTGACCGAGTATATGTAATCGCGCATCATGATAAAAGGCCCATCTGGCAAAGGCTTTTTTCAAAAAGGTAATCGAGAACTGTCTTTGACCCATTGTGCATTTTGACATTGCGATTGAAAACTAAAGAAAATCTTTATTCTTTTCCTCTTGTCCGCCTTTGGTGGATTGAATAAAGATTTTCTCAATCTCCCTTTATAGAAAGGGCAATCCCGAAGTAATCGGGAAGGAAAATCCTGTCAAACTGTACAATGGTTATCTTTACCAAAAAACAAGCGAACATGGGCCTCAAGATCATCTCTTGGAACGTAAACGGCATCAGGGCGGTCGCCAAAAAGGATTTTTTTGAAAACATCGAAAAACTGGATCCAGACATCCTTTGCCTGCAAGAGACCAAGGCACAGGACGATGAGGTGAAAAATGTGCTGTCACCAATGACGGGCTACGAAATCCACTATAACTCGGCCGATAAAAAAGGGTACTCGGGCACTGCACTTTTGAGCAAAAAAGAACCACAAGGGGTCAAAAACGATATGGGCGTTCCCAAGCACGATTCAGAGGGAAGGGTACAGTGCGCCGAATTTGATGATTTTTATCTTGTCAATGTCTATGTGCCCAATTCAGGGCAACAATTGGTTCGTTTGGATTATAGAAAAATCTGGGATGCCGACCTATTGAAGTATCTCAAGAATTTGGAAGCAACGAAACCTGTGATCGCCTGCGGCGATTTCAATGTGGCGCACAGGCCCATCGATCTCAAGAACGACAAGGCTAACTACAACAAAACAGCGGGCTATACCCAGATCGAGATTGACGGTATGGACAATTTCATCGCTTCGGGTTTTGTCGATGCCTTTCGAAAGCTCCACCCTGATGAAGTGGTCTATACCTATTGGAGCTATCGGTTCAAGGCCAGAGAGCGCAATGTAGGTTGGCGCATCGATTATTTTTTGGTGAGTCCGTCACTGATGAAAAAGGTACGATCGGTCAACATATTTTCAGAGGTGCACGGCTCCGACCATTGCCCCATAGGGCTGCACATCAATGTATGACCTAAGGCCTGTTAACACTAAGCCCAAAAGTGGCTTTTTCGCCCTTTTTCCGTATTTCTTTGTTCGTTTTCGGATACATAGCCCGCTATGCTTACCAAAAACAGCCTCAAAATCCGAAAAAATCATCAAAAAATCCATGATTTTCGTTTAGTGTTAACAGGCCCTAATCTTCCCCCAAAAAATGTTCCAGTACTTTTCGCTGCCAATTGGCCGCAGCACTGAACGTCACATCGGCGTTGAGAAGCACCAGTGCATACCCCAATCGCGATAATTTGCAATCGCTGATTACGTCTTTACCGCTGCTACTGAAAACAGGCATAAAATGTTGACGTATGGTAAGCCCTGAGGCCTTGCCCGAACGTATGGCCCGCATCACCGCATCAGAAATATGCTGGGGCGAAAGCCCCTCACGTAGAAAGTCACTGGCCAAATAGCGCATACCCAGAGCGTAATAAAAATCCATAAAATGGTCGATGCCGTCGGCCATTTCATATTCTTCAGTATAGATCAAAAGTTGCATATGATTTTATTTTGGGACCTTTCGTATAGCCAACTAGTACAATTCTACAGGGCTTTTACATACCCGAAAACCATTTTTTTGAACTCACGAAAATCGCTCGTGAATACCTCCATCTTTTTTTTCAACTCTCGATGCTTTTGACGATAATCGGCATCGGCAAGACCTTTTTCTCCCTTTTGCAATCGGGCCAATACCTTCTCGTGTTTAATGATATCTTCGGCCAGATAATCGAACAGTTCTGCATGTAATCTGTCAAGATTATCAAGCATTTTTGCATATTCGGGTTCTGTACCGTTCTTGATTTTCTTTTTTTGTAGCAGCTTGGCGAAAAACCTTGTTTCATCTTTCCAAAAGGCAATGGTATCGAGCCATTCGTTGCTTTCTTGGTGCAGAATGTCCAATCCCGCACCGAGCAAGAAATCGGTCTTGGGGTTTGAATTCATAGTGTTCATAGTATATTTTTTAAGTGTTGTCAATCAAGTATCGATAGTATAGACTTTTCTCAAGACGCTGTCTGGCCTCACTTAAGAGCTGTTCGACCTCGGCAACGGCAAGACTTTTGATTAAGGCGATCTCACCTGCCCCAAACCTTTGTTCAATATGAAGTTGAAATACGGTCTGCATGTGTTCGGGCATACGGTTCAGTACGAGATCGACATGTCTGGCGATGGCATCTTTGTCAAACTGGTGGTCAAGTTTGGCCATCAGGTCTTTTTTATCGTCTTCTAGAAAAATATTTTTAAGCAAGTAGTCGTGCCTTTTGTACGAGATGTCATCCAATTCTTCTAGCATGACAAGGTCGCCATCGCCATCGGTGCTGAACTCTTCTTCCATGGCCTGCCATTCGAGTTGCGAATATTTGTGGATGTTCTCGAAGAACACCGCATCGAATTCCTCTTCTACCAACTTATCTTCAAAAAGTGCATCGGCCTTTTTGAAAAGCCAGGGATGCAGGTCTGATTTGTCAGATACCTCATCAAAGTGTTCAAAGACTTCCAAAAAAAGCTCGTCCAAGAAATCATCTGCCCTATACTTTCCCCTTGGGATAATTCCCTTTCGCAAGGCATTGTTGAGCCTGCTGCCCAAATAATTTTTCACGGCGGGCAAAATCTCGAGCAATCGTTCGTTGAAGGCCTTATCATTGCCCTCGGCCTTTAATCGTTTCAGGTCGGCAAAAGCCGCTGCAACCCTCTCATGAAAGGCTTTGCCCTTTTCTTGTCTCATGGTCTTTTGCATGGTATTCTGTTTAATTACAATGGGCATAAATATGGGTGTTGTGAATGTCTTATCAAATGATGTGGGTCAGTCTGAAATGTATTGAACCCAAGATGAGTTCATTGTTACGTACCATAGGGGAAAAATGAACTGTTAAAATTTACATGGCTGATGTGCATCATTTAGAAAATTTGGCAACTGTGTTAGTTTTGGATATCATGGAAAAGGAAAACCCTAAAATAACACTGACCCATGGCGACAAGCTGCTCTTTCCCGCTTCAGGGATCCCCAAAAGCGGAATAGTGGGGTATTACGAACGTATTGCAGACTATATGCTGCCCTATTTGAAAGACCGCCCGTTGACCATGAGACGTTTCACTGACGGCATAGACCAAGAAGGCTTTTATCAAAAAAATGCGTCAGATCATTTTCCGAACTGGATACAGACCGCAAGGGTAAAAAAAGAAGATGGATGGCTCAACCAAGTGCTTTGCAACAACAAAGAAACCTTGGCGTACCTTGCCAATCAAGATGTCATCGAGTTTCACGTGACGCTTGGCAAAGTGCATAGGCTGGACTATCCTGATAAACTGGTTTTTGATCTAGATCCGCCTAACGGCAACTTTTCTTTGGTGATAAAGGCGGCCAAGGCACTTCACGACCTGCTTGAACAGAAGATGGGGCTGCATACTTTTGTGATGACCACGGGGTCAAGGGGGCTTCACATAGCCGCACCCTTAGACGGCACCCAAAATTTTGACGAGACCCGTGAATTTGCCAAGAGAGTGGCCGACTACCTCTGCCGAAGAAACCCCAAAGAGTTCACCACAGCCATCAGAAAAAAAGACCGAAAGAACAGACTCTTTGTCGATTACCTGAGAAACGCGTATGCCCAGACGGCAATTGCGCCATTTTCGGTAAGGGCCTTGAAAGGAGCACCTGTGGCCACCCCCTTGTACTGGAGCGAACTTGACAATAAAAAACTCAATGCCCAAAGCTTTGACATCAACTCCATTTTTCAGCGATTAAAGAAAAAGGGCGACCCTTGGTCAGATTTCAACGCACATGCCAAAAGCCAGAAAAAATCCAGTGAAAAACTGGATGACCTTTTACAAGAACATGTCAGCGTTTCGTGATGTAAAATTAGGTATTGCCCTCTAAAAAATGAAAGCATAAAAATTGCCTACTCCAATAAATCTATCTGTAATAAAGTACCCTTGACCAAATAACATGCGATGAGAACAGATGCAGAAATAAAGCGGGATATTTTGGATGAGCTCGCTTGGATGCCCGATATCGACGAAACCCAGATCGGAGTCATAGTCAAAGACGGGGTGGTGACCCTAAATGGCATTACCGACAAATATTACAACAAAACTGCGGCCGAGAGAGCGGCAAAATCGGTACGTGGTGTAAAGGGTGTTGCAGAAGACATACAAGTGATCAGTGGCGATGAACTAAAAAAGACCGATCAAGAAATAGCAAGGGCCGCCATCAATGCCTTGGAGTGGAACGCCTCGGTACCGACAGACAACCTTATGGTAGAGGTTGAAGATGGCAAAATTACACTTTCAGGCACGGTGCCTTGGGCCTACCAGCGAAAATCGGCCAAACGTACCGTTGAGCATCTATTGGGTGTGAAAGGTGTATTGAACTTGATCCAGGTGTCGCACAAAGTTTCCCCATCAGATGTAAAACAAGGCATAGAGAAAGCATTTGTCAGGTCTGCGATCATCGATGCCGGCAACGTTGAAATAGAAGTGGCAAACAGCACTGTCAGACTTACCGGGTCGGTACATTCCCTCAGAGAAAAAGAAGAGGCAGAGAAAGCCGCCCTGAAAGCACCTGGGGTCAGCGATGTCGATAACCGACTCAGCATTGATGCCAAAGTATAGCCCCTCTGTGGTCAAACATCTTAAAAAAACCATTCCTGTAAGTGAAAACCATTGTTTCTGTATGTCGGATAGCGCATTGCAGCACTTTT
Source organism: Flagellimonas lutaonensis (assembly GCF_000963865.1). Taxonomy (NCBI): domain Bacteria; kingdom Pseudomonadati; phylum Bacteroidota; class Flavobacteriia; order Flavobacteriales; family Flavobacteriaceae; genus Flagellimonas; species Flagellimonas lutaonensis. The sequence goes on along the minus strand of NZ_CP011071.1, from coordinate 583,190 downwards.
TTTCTATCGGACTGATTGGGATCATTTTCAAAAAAAGATGTCTGCCTTACCTTGGTCACAGTTTAGCATTAATCCTTAAAATTTGTAATCATGACAAGCAATACAGGCAGCATTTTACTGGCACTATTGACCGGTGCCGCCATCGGGGCGGGCGTCGGTATTCTCTATGCCCCCGATGAGGGTAAGAAAACCCGTAGGAAGATCAAGCGTAAGGTAGAAGATACCACTCATGAAATCACAGAACGCCTTTCTCACGCCAAAGAAGAACTTACCAAAACGGCCGCGGAGAAGAAAGATGCGTTCGACCGAAAACTCGACGAAGCCATTTCGACCATGAGCTATAAGGCAGATGACATCATCGCCTCATTGGAACGCAAATTGGAAGATCTCAAAAAAAAGAACGCCCAATTGCAGAAATGACCGGTTATGGCTTTCGAAGAACTCAAAAGCGACCTCATGGAGGCAGAAGCCGACATGAGGTCTTATCTAAAACATAGCGAAGAATATATAGAGCTCAAGATATTTCAGGTCTTCATGAAATCGGTGGCTTCGCTTGCCCAGACCTTATTGGTGGGGGCCACGGTTTTTTTGGCCTTGCTGTTACTGTCGTTCGCCGCGGCCTTCGGACTTGGGCAATTGTTGCAGAACACCTTTCATGGGTTTCTCATGGTCGGTGGCTTCTATGTTTTGGTGGCCCTGCTCTGTTATCTGTTCAGGAATCGCTTGAACGGCCCCTTGCTCAGAAGATTTTCAGAATTTTATTTTGATTAGCCATGGCCGATAGTACAAGGTACCGTTCTTTTGATGAAATCGATAAACGGCTAAAAATATTGAGGCTGCAACGTGAAATCGATAGGGAAAACCTTAAACTTCACCTTGCCAAGGCCAAGGCCCGTTTACTGCCCTTACAGGTTTTTGTGCAGACTACGGGCGTCTTGAAAAATTTCATGATTGCCTTGGCAGCCAAAAAAATCACGCATTTGTTCAGAAAAAGGCGTTCTGCCGAAGCCTTGGAAGAGTAATATCAAACTTTCTATCCGAAATCGGCAATGTGCCGCAACCCCTCTTTGTTCAATAAAATGATGCGGCGCGCTTTTCCCATGGCAATGAGGCCCTCTTCCCTGAAATCGGTCAGGGTTCTGATGGCGGTCTCGGTGGCCGTGCCGACCATTCCGGCAAAATCTTCCCGTGGAATGTCAAGCCCCTCATCAGAACCATTTTTGATGATGCCCTTGTTCTGCATGGTCAAAAGGGCCTTGGCCACCCGCTTGCGTACCGAGGCATAGGCCATATCGACCAATTGTTCCTGCACCGCTATCAGATTGTTCGAAATAAGCCCTATGAACTTTTGGGCCACCTCTTTGTTACCGTATATGAGCTGGGTGAATTGTTGTTTCGGAATGCCGAAAATCTCTGCATCTTCCAGAATTGTGGCAGTCTCTAAATACTTGCCATCAGGGCTCAATAGCGAAAGTTGCCCTATGAAATCGCCGGCCTTGTGCAGGCCAGTCACCAATTCTTTGCCCGATTCGGTCGATTTGTAGGTCTTTACCACCCCACTCTGCACAAAAAAGAGTGTGTGGGCCGCATCGCCTTCCATAAATAGAAACTCTTTTTTTTCATAGTTCTTTTGATGGTAGGTCTTTGAAATGTTTTCGATATTGAGATAATCTGAGGCATCCTCCAAAAAACGGTGTATGCCTTCAATGTCTTTTCTGACCTGCTTGCGCAAAAATTCACGCTTTTGTATTCTACATTCGATGGCCTGCAATAGTTCATGCTCTTCAAAAGGCTTGGTCAAATAATCGTCTGCCCCTAGGTTCATGCCCTTTCGCACTTCGGTCTTTTCAGATTTGGCCGTCAAAAAAATGAACGGGGTGCCTGCAGTATCTTCATGTCTGTTCAGTTCTTCAAGAACGCCATAACCATCAAGTTTGGGCATCATAATGTCACATACGATCAAATCGGGGTGCAGCTCACGTGCCTTGGCAACCCCAATTTCACCGTCTTCTGCCGTGGCGATGCTGTAGTTGGCCAACTCTAGTATATCGGCCATATTCTCGCGTACATCGGTATTGTCTTCGATAATGAGTATCTTTTTCATCGTTCATAAATTTTTATCCCTATGGGCAGCCGATTTTGCTCTACCTTTCAGACCGTCACCCAATCGGAAAATCTAAGGTGAAGGTTGTTCCCTTGCCCTCTTCGCTTGTGAAGCTTACCGTGCCCCCCATAAGTTCAGTGTATTGTTTTACAATATGCAAACCAAGGCCCGTGCCCTGTATGTTCTCTGCATTGCGTGCCCTGAAGAAACGCTCGAATAGATGCTCTTGTTCGGCCTTGGGAATACCCATGCCCTCATCTTTTATGCGCACCGATACCGTATTGTCTTCCCAAATGATGGTGAGGGTAATCGTGGTATTCTCTTTGGAGTACTTCATGGCGTTCGACAAGAGGTTGATCAGAATGTGCCGCATCAGTTTTGGATCTAAAAACACTGACGTGGAATTTCCTTGGTGATGCAGCACAATCTGTTGTACCTCTTTTTTGTCGGCAGTAATTTCTTCTACCAACGATCTTGTCATGAGTAACAGGTCAAAGCTTTCTGGTTGGCTTATTATTTTGCCTTCCTCTAATTTGCCCAAAGAGAGAAAATCGTTCAGTATCACCACAAGGTTACGGACATTGGTCTTGATCTGATCGATATACTTCAATCTTTTTTCGGCCTTGTCAGGGGTATTCTGTTTTTCAATCAATATGGCCGAAGAAAGTATAGCGCTCAAAGGTGTTCTGAACTCGTGAGAGGCCATGGATACAAAGCGCGACTTCAATTCACTGAGTTCCTTCTCTTTTTGCAAGGTGTTGCGTATTTCTATTTCGACCTGTTTCTGCTCGGTAATATTACTATAGACGAAAAGGGCCCACACTGCATCTTTTTGTGCGTACATGGGGGCAGAGTTTACGGCGTAAATTTCAGTTCCGAATTCAATTTCAAAAGAAAGGTGTTTACCGCTCAACGTCTTTTCGATATCACTTTTTATTCTGCCCATCCGTCTTTCAGAAAAAATGTCGATATCATCTATTTGCTTGCCCTCAAAATCGGCCTTTTTCAAATCTATCCGCTGTAATTCTTCTCCTTCTATATATACGATTTCCATGTTTGCATTAAAAACAATGATGATTCCTTTGGGAAAGTTTTTGGCGATAGCGGAGAATATTTCATAATTGGTTCTGGCCTTTTGTTCAGAGGCCTTGGCAAGTGCGGTCTGTTCTCTTGATCGTAAGTTGGCCTCAACCAACTTCTTTACGGTCTCTCTGAGTTCTTTGGTGCGCTCAGATACTTTTAGCTCTAAGGTATTGGCATATTCCTCCAGCTTTTTTTGGCTTATTTCAAGATCTTGCTTGACCACATGGTGCTCTATGGCGAGACCTGTGAGTCGGGCCATGTCTTTCACGATTTCGAGTTCCTTTTTTTTGGGCTTGCCCTTGCGTTTTCCATATACGGCAAAAGTGCCCAATACGTCACCGATAGATGAATAAATGGGCAGCGACCAACAGGCCTTGATGCCGCTCTGTTGGGCCAGGTTTTTGTATGCTTCCCACAGGGGGTCGTTTGCCACATCTTCTACGATGATTTCCTTTTTTAAGAAAGCAGCAGTGCCACAAGATCCTTTTTTTGGACCTATCTCTAGTCCTTCGATACCCTCGCTGAAGGCTTTGGGCACGTTTGGTGCCATAAGTATATGAAGGGTGCCGCTCTCTTTTTTCAACAATAGGATCGATGCACAACATTCTTCTACGTACGTTTCGATACCGTTGATAATCTCTATGGCTATCTCCCTCAAGGGCTTGTTCTTGGTGGCCAGCTCCAATATTTGTCGTACTTCGTCTTTAAGTTGTTCATCTTGTTTGCGGTCGGTGACGTCGTTCTGTACCCCGATGAAATGGGTGGGTTTTCCAGCTTCATCATGCACTGGGGTAATGGTCAATTGGTTCCAGAACAAGGTGCCGTCCTTTTTATAGTTGCGAAGCTCTACTTGGCAACCTTTCCCTTTGGCAATGGCCGATTGCATTATGGCAACTGCCTCTTGGTCACGGTCATCGTTCTGTAAAAAGCGACAATTCTTTCCTAAAACCTCATCTTTTGAGTAGCCCGTTATTTTTTGAAAAGCATCGTTACAGTAAATAATGGGCTGATCGGGTTTTTGGGCGTCGACGATCAAGATGCCGTTACCGGCCGCATCAAGTGCCCTGTTTCGAATGTTGAGGTCTTTAGCGGCTTTCTTTTTTTCAGTTATATCGCGGGCCATGGCCAATACCTGGTCTTTTTGTAAATACACGATACTGGTCTCGTATTGCCTTAACTCTCCGTTGCGTGCAAGGGCATATTCAACCTTGTGGTTTTCTTTGGTCTTAAGTGTTTGGTCGATAGTTCTTTTAAGTTTTACATAAAGATCTTGGGGCAGTAGATCCTTCATGTTGCGGCCCACTACTTGCTCTTTTGGTAGATATACATGGCCGGGGTCGTTGGGCTCATAAAAATCAAGATATTTGCCTTTGGCATTGACAACCAGAATATGGTCAGGTATGGCCTCTAAAAGTGCATGGTTCTTGGCCGCACTGGCCCGCAGTTCTTCTTCTGTCTGCTTTTGGGTCGTTATGTCAATGCCAGAACTCAGCGTTGCGGCGACCTGGCCACTGTCATCGGTCAAAATGGCGTTTCGCCATCGTATCAAAGGTTTTTTTCCCTGTTTGGTAATCACGTGGTTTTCATAATATTCCTCCAAAGGAATTTCCCCATGGATTATCCGTTCAAAAACATTCCTGACAGGCTTTTGTTCGTCTTTGGGCAAGCAGGTCTTGAACCATTCTTTCCCAATAAGTTCTTCTTGTTCATAGCCCAACACCTCACAGGTTTTTTTGTTGACCAATTCTATGGTGCCATCTTTGTTGATGACCACGAACATTGAGGCAGCAGTGTCTAGATAATGTTGCAGTTTGTTTTTTTCTTGCCGTAGTTTGTTTTCGGCCTGTTTGGCTGCGGTTATCTCGCGTACAATACCCATGATATTGTGGTTGTTCATGGGCACAAACCTTATCTCGTAATCTTTCAGGCCGTTTTTATCGACTCGAAACTCGGCCTTTTGGTTTTCTTTTGTCTTTGCCGTGTTTTCGAAGCAATCGTACAGGTCACGGTAAAGATTTGGATGAAATAGCTTTTTTATGTTCGTACCGATTATTCCTGCCCCGGAAATGAATGTTTCGTTATGTTCAGGGATATGGACATCGATGAAATCACCCTTTAGGTTCAAGATGAACATCATATCGGGAATGGCTTCCAAAAGGGCCTTGTTCTTGGTCTCTTTTGAACGGAGTTCTCGGCCCATCAATTCTTCGGCGGTGATGTCCCTGACAAAAACAAGAACGAACCGCTTGTCATCAATCGTCTTGAAAGCCCATTTGACCTCAAGGGGAAACTGACTGCCATCCACTTTGTTTCCCCATGTTGAAGTACTGTTCTCGATCTTTTCTAATGCGGAGTCTTTATTTGATCCTTTCTGGTTTTTATGAATTTTCGCCCACAGACCCGGAACCAAGTCGTCTATGTTTTTTTGCCTTATTTTTTCAGCCGTATATCCAAAAACCCATTCGGCGGTGGCATTCGCCCTTTTGACGGCCCCTTGGTCATCCAAGACCAAAATACCCTCGGGCGCTGCCTCGAATAAGGCCTCAAAAAGTTCAAGGTTGTTCAACGTATCCATCTTCAAAATTGGCTAATTGCATGTATCAATTTAGAGAACCATTCATGATGCGTCCGTTCTTCTTAATTTGGGCAGGGCACCTGGGTAATTCTCTTTAATAAAGGCCACCAACACCTCTCTTACCTTGCAGCGCAGCCTCCAAGCGTCTGATGCGTTTCTGACACTGAAAGTGGCTCGAACCTGCATGGTTCGGTTATTGGTATCGGTCACCTCTAGGTCGGCAATATTATTGTCCCATCTTTTATCGGCGTTCAAAACATCCATCAATTTGGCCCTAAGCTCGTCAACGGGCAAAGTGTAATCGACATACAGATGCACACTGGCAATGAGCGGGCGCGAGTTGAATGTCCAGTTGACATACGGCTTGTCGTTAAAATAGTTCAATGGCAGTACAAGCCGCCGCCAATCCCAAGTGCGCACCACCACATAAGTGAGGGTTATGTCTTCAACATTGCCAAACTCGCCCTCTATGACCACCTCGTCATCGATTTTAAGGGCTTGGGTAAAGGCCATCTGAAACCCTACGATGAGATTAGAGATGGACTTTTGCGCCGCTACGCCCACAATAATGCCGGCCACACCGGCCGAGGTGAGAATGGTATTGCCCACCTGCCGTGCGCTGGGAATGTTCCACAAGACCACCGAAACCGCAATGGTGATGATGACGACCATCGCAATGCTCTTCAAAAACCGTAACTGCGTCAATGCCTTGCGCTCGCTCGCCACATGGGCCCTGTCGATTTCAAACTTCTGTTTTACCACCTCCTCGATGGCCAGTACCAATCCGATCAAAATCCACGCAAAACCAAAAATGATGAACGCTTCGAGCAGCTTTTGCCAGAACACGCCCAATTCAAAATAGGATATTACGGGGCGCAGAAACAACAACGGAATCAAAAGGAACAATGGCCTTTTCAGGCGTTGCAGCAATTGTTGCTTGAGCACCGAGGGACTTTTTTTCTGATAAAACCGTAACAGCGCAAGCAGTATCCAACTTATAAGGATACCTGCCAAAACGGCCAAAGTCGGTACGATTAAAAACGCCAGCAACGATTCTTTACCGAACAGATATACACCAATATCGTCCATGTAATTTTTATATAAATGTAGGGCTGCGAATTGTGCCAATAAATGACCACGGTCATATCGTACCTTTTTAAGATGGGATATTTTTGATACGCTTCTTAATGATTCAAAAGACATGGATAGCACATGAACACAGGTTTGGCACTTTCGGGCGGCGGGTTTCGGGGCATAGCCCATATCGGAGCCATCAAGGCATTGGAAGAACACAATATTCACCCCACTTATATTGCGGGCACCAGTGCGGGTGCCATTGTGGGCGCTTTGTATGCAGGTGGCTGCCATTGGGAGGAAATACTTGACTTTTTCAAGACCGTACAGTTATTCAGGATCAACAACTATGCCCTTAAAAAGCCAGGCTTTGTCGATACTGAAAAATTTTATGATCGGTTTTTGCACTATCTGCCCCATGACGATTTTGGGCAATTGAAGAAACCTCTCTTTGTAACCGCCACCAATATCTTGAATGGCAACTTACAAATTTTTCACAGCGGCGAACTGATACGCCCCGTATTGGCATCGGCTGCCTTTCCTGGAGTTTTTGCGCCCGTAAAAATCAAAGAAGATTATTATGTTGACGGGGGTGTTTTGAACAACTTTCCCGTTGATGTCTTAAAAAAGCACTGTGACCAGATTGTCGGGGTATATGTGAACCCCTTTGAAAAAGTGCAGATTGAAGACTTGAAACATTTCTACTCGGTACTGGAGCGAACTTTCAAAATAAAGGCTGCCAAAGAATCGCTATCAAAGTTCGATGACTGTGATTTGATAATCTGCCCAAAAGGCCTGGGTAAGTATGGTACTTTTACTACCAAAGATGTAGATGCCATCTTCAATCTGGGCTATGAAGCCGCCAAAAAGGCACTGGAAACGGCAGATACACTACAAACCTCATGATTTGAGTAAAAAGACCCGAAGGATTTGCACCAAAAATAATCCTCCTGATTCAAATCATTTCGGCGGTCCGCAGGCATATCTAATTTTATCATTAAAACAAAGACATACTGCAAAATTTTTAAAAAATAGTATTATGGAAACTCCATTAGATAATCGCGAACAGATAACACCTATGCCCCGAATTGGAGACAAAGCCCCAGAATTTTGGGCCAAAACCACGCAAGGCGATATTCATTTTCCCAACGACTATAAAGGAAAGTGGGTGATTCTCTTTAGTCACCCGGCAGATTTCACCCCAGTGTGTACTTCAGAATTCATGACCTTTGCCAAACTCGAAGAAAAATTTGCCAAGGTCAATTGTAAATTAGTCGGACTATCCGTTGATGGGCTATACAGCCATATCGCCTGGTTGCGCACCATCAAGGACAAAATTCAGTTCAGGGATATGAAGAACATCGAGGTAAAATTTCCTCTTATTGAGGATATTACCATGAATGTGGCCAAAAAATATGGCATGATCCAACCTGGCGAAAGTGAAACCCAAGCCGTTAGGGCGGTCTTCTACATTGACCCAAAGGCAACAGTCAGAGCAATCATATACTATCCTCTTAGTCTGGGTCGCAACTTTGAAGAAATTTACAGAGCCTTGATTGCCATGCAAATAGCTGATGAATTTGCAGTGGCCACACCAGCCGATTGGGAACCAGGTGATGATGTCATAGTACCCCCTGCTGGCTCTTGCGGAATCGCCGAGGAACGTATGAAAATAAAAGATAATGAAATGGAATGTACCGACTGGTTCTTCTGCACCCAAAAGCTTGATAAGAATGAAGTGCTGGAGGCGGTACTTCAAGATTGACGCACTACGCTATTTGTTACTTCCTGCCGATATTCTAATTGGGGTCGATTTACTTGCTGTGGATGTAAATTTAGTCTTATGCCCGGAATCCTGAAAAAAGGGGCTTGCTCAGAAAAGAAGAGTAGTATCTTAAGCTGAACCACCTATCATGAACAGTTTTGCCTATCTTATCGTTGGTGTTTTTGGCCTATGGTTGGGCACGGAACTCACCGTAAAGTACGCTGTCAAGATTGCACGTTATTTTAAGCTATCGGAACTGTTCATCGGACTAACCATTTTAGCCTTTGGAACCGATCTTCCAGAACTCGTTGTTGCCATAGAAGGTGCATTTTACAATTTGAGAGGCACCAATACTTCAGGCGTGGTAACCGGTAACGCCGTTGGCAGCTCCATATCGCAGATTAGCATCATTGTCGGTACCATTGCACTATTCTATTATGTGTCGGCAGGTGAGATACAAATCAAGCAAATAGCAACAGAGCTCATCGGTTCAATTGTTCTGTTGGCCTTGGTGGCGTTCGACGGCATCATTACATGGAACGACGGCGCATTGTTGGTCATTGCATTCCTCATATATATCTACACCCTATTGTTACGAGAACGAAAGACCAGAAAAAAGGAAAAATTGGAAGCATCACGCACACCCTCAATGGTATGGTTGCATGCGATATTTTTGACAGGAGGTTTGATCATTGTATTGGCCAGTTCACAAATTACCTTGGAAAATGCCCTTAAAATTGCGGAACATTGGCACCTTGGCCAATCTTTTATCGGTTCAATCATTATAGGATTGGGAACCAGTTTGCCCGAACTTGCCATTTCGCTAAACGCTGTATCTAAAGGGCAATCAAGCCTGTCAGTAGGCAATATTGTTGGGAGCAACATTTTTGATCTTCTAATTCCGTTGGGCGTGGGCTCACTCATTTCAGAAATAAAAGTGAGCCTTTACATTCTTTGGTTCGATTTGCCAGTACTGCTGATTATGAGCATTATCTTCATCTGGTTTTTAAGCCGAAAAAAGGGACTTCAAAAAAAGGAAGGCCTTGCCTTGGTCATTCTGTATTTGGCATATGCACTGGGCAAACGTTTTATAAGCTAGGGCCTTGGGGTTATGCCCTTAAATGCCATATCCTCATCCAAAAAGAAGGAACTACCTACAATTTTACCCAGTGTTCCAAAAGGTTTGACAAGCGTTTGATGAGCTGCGCCAATAAAACGGCTGCCGTGGCGAACAAAACCGTTATGACCAATTGCTCGAATGACAGGGCAATAAAAGCAAGGGCCTCAGCCACAGCAGGTATGGCATAGGCCACATAGGTAATTGCCAACGATAAGACCAATGCGCCCCACACCCATGGGTTTCGGGTAACCTCGTTGTTGAAAAACGGTTCTTCACGTTTGGGTATGTTGAACACATTGAACAACTGTGCCAATACCAAGGTTAAGAACGCCATGTTATTGATGATGTTTGCAGGGACATCGAGAACAAACTCGGCATAGACCACCACACCGAGCACCGCTAAACTGATGCAAAGACCATACAGCATGGTGGCATACCAGTCTCCCTTGCCCATAATCGGCTCGTTGGGATTTCTAGGGGGTTGTTGCATGATGTCATCTTCACCTTTGCCCAAACCCAGTGCCAAAGCAGGAAAAACATCGGTGACAAGGTTAATAAACAAAATCTGCAGGGGCAGTAGTGGTGTGGGCAGGTTGGCAAGGGCCGCCACCCCGACCGCAAGAATTTCGGCCAAATTGCACGATAAAAGATAGACCACAAACTGACGGATATTCTGAAAAACTACCCTGCCTTGGCGAATCGCCAACTCTATAGCCGTAAACTTGTCGTTCTTCAGAATTACATCGGCCACCTCACGGGCCGCCTCTGTTCCGCGAATGCCCATGGCAATCCCGATATCGGCCTTTTTGAGAGCGGGCACATCGTTGATGCCATCACCGATCATGCCCACAATATCGTTGTTTTTCTGGTGGAATGTTATAAGGTCAAGTTTCTGTTCGGGGGTCACCCTTGCAAAAACAGAGGCCTCGAGCAATTGCTTTTTATCCGTTTCATCGGTTTCTTTGAGCTTTTTTAGCGCCGTGCCCTCCAACACTTTGTTGGTTGGGGCATCAACTGGCAACAAACCGACTTCTTCCGCTATTTTTTGTGCGGTCTTCGGGTGGTCGCCTGTGGCCATGATGACCTTGATGCCCGCCGTTTTATAAATATCGATGGTGGCTTTGACATCTTCGCGGGCCGGGTCGATGAATCCGATGATGCCAAGAAAAACAAGTTGTTTTGCAAGGCTTTCCTTTTCAGGTATTTCTTCAACTTTTCTATAGGCAAAAGCCAATGTGCGCAACCCTTGCGAAGCGAGCTGGTCCACTTTTTCATGCCATTCTTTTTTATGGTCGAATATTTTAATTTCGCCATCAATCAGAATGCGATCGCAAACCGTGACCAATTGTTCAAAAGCACCTTTTACGTAAACGAAAGACCCATGTTCATTTTGGTGCGCAGTGGCCATGAATTTTCGGTCAGAATCAAATGGAAGCTCTATTTTTTCTGGATTTTTCTCTCGGATGGATGACACTTCATATTCGAAATGCTCGGCAAAATCGAGCAAGGCCACTTCAATAGAGTCGCCCTGTGCCCCATTTGCAGACGGATATGCATTGTTGCAAAGAATGCCCGCCAATATCATTCTTTCGAAAGCTTCGCTATTTTTTACAGTAACAAGATCAACACTGTCTTTATGGTACACATTGACCAGGGAAGCCTCTGCAAGAACAACTGTGTGTACATTCATTTTATCTTCGGTCAGTGTTCCAGTCTTATCGGTGCAGATGATGTTGGTCGCACCCAAGGTCTGTACGGCTTCCAGTTTTTTGATGATGACCTTCTTTTTTGCCAACCGCAACATGCCCTGTGCCAAGGCAACGGTGGCAACGATCGGCAACCCTTCGGGAATGGCGGCCACCGCCAATGCCACACCCGTTTCTATCATCAACAAAAGGTCTTTTCCCCGAATATATCCGGTGATCACGATCAGCACAGCAAAGATCAGCGTCAGCCATATCAGCCATTTGCTGAGCTGGTTCAGTTTTTTTTCAAGGGGCGTGATTTCCTTTTCGGCTTCCATGCCCATCTGTTGGATCTTTCCCAATTGGGTATCGGCACCCGTGGCAGTTACGATCGCCCTGCCCGAACCTGTTATGGCCGTGGTGCCCTTGAAGACCATATTGTGTTGGTCAGTGATGGGCGTATCGGCAGGCAGTGTTTCGATTTTTTTGGACACGGGAATGCTTTCTCCCGTCAATGCAGATTCTTTCAACGATAGGTTTTCTTCAGATACCAACCGGGCATCAGCGGCAATTACATCGCCCGGTTGCAGTAATATGATATCACCCGGCACCAATTCTGGGGCCCCGATGTATTCGGTTTTTCCTGATCGTACCACACGGGCCATCACCTGCCCCATTTTTCTGAGGGCCTCAAGCGATCGCACGGCCTGTAACTCCATGACAAAACCGATTGCCGCTGAAATGATGATGACGACAAGTATGGCGACACCTTCAAGCCAATCACTAAAGAGAAAGGCCAGCAATGCAGCAGCACTCAGAATGTAAATAATGGGGTTCAACAATTGATCGACAAGTATTCGCCATTTGCCCTTTGGCCTATCTTGCGGAATTTCGTTCGGGCCGTATTTTTGAATATGTTCGCGCAATACCTGATCGGCCAGCCCTTGTGACAGGTGGCTGTTGAGGCGATCTGCAATTTCTTGGGCTGAAAGCGCACATGGATCTTGGATCATATTCGGCTGACTGATATCTTGAATTCGACTTCAGAAGAATCTTCATGACAAATGCCCTCCCTGCCAAACCTATCACATGGACGCATTCAGGCCTTGGCAAGGGGGCATTTTTGGAAAACCACCGTTTTAAAAGTCTTCTCTAGGCAACTTCAATTACCTTGGGTGGACGTTTTTTGGCTTCCTCTTTTTTGGCCAATTTGAAGCTGAGTATGCCGTCATCGTACTTGGCCTTGATTTCTTCTTCTTTCACGCTCTCGGGCAGTTGCAGTGATCGCTCGAAAGAGTTATAACTGAATTCCCTTCGAGTGTAATTGTCTTCTTTTTCTTCTTCTGAATGTTTTTTTTCAGCTGAAATGTTAAGACAACCATCATCTATCGTGACGTTAAAGTCTTTTTTTGAAAAACCGGGAGCGGCGAGTTCAATCTCAAAATCATCATCGGTTTCTTTGATGTTCAAGGCAGGCTCCATGGTTTTGCCATTCCAGAATCGACCGGGCAGCATATCACGCACCCATCCTCGATTGTCAAAAAAATCATCCATGTCAAAAAAATCTTGGGTAATCAGGTTACCCCATGGTCTTCTTCTAAATTTTACAAGTGACATAATGCTATTTTTTTAGTTAAACAATCATTTTTCTTCCATCCCGAAAATATAATTTGGGCGATGTTTTCGAAATGATCTGGGTCAGTACGATCATTTTTTTACGCCTTTTTTGGGATTGTTTCATTGCAGTGGTATACTAGAGGGAATTACTCGTTCAAATACACTGCAAGAGCTTTCGAACAAGAGTCTTTCATTCAATATTTGCTCGAATTCTTCTTTAGTGGGTGTGATGAAAATCTGCGTTTTTTCATCATTGTCATTGGCAAGTGCCTTAACGGGAGTAATGCCTTTCAACCGCGACAGGTCTTCGGGTAGATCAGCCTGGGCCAATGACAAGATATCATCTTTTTGTGAGGCTACTAGCACGGCCCAAGTATTTTCGTCCAATTTCTTGTTCAGTATCAAATGACCTTTCAGCTGCTTGAGCACTTGGTGCCCACCGATGGCGAAAAGCGTATCTCTGAGTACAACCGTAGAAATTATGGTATCTCCTTTTTGTTCCATTGGAAAGGATTGCCCCCAACCGTTCACGTGCAATTCGCCGTTGAGCAATTGCAATTCGGGCGATTCGGCTATCTCAGTTTCGGTAAGCTTGACGAAGATTTCCTTTCTTTTGACAAATGCGTGCCTGTCAACGAACAATGAGGCACTGTCAGCATTGCACCAATAAACCCCCCAATAGGCCTCGGGAATCTGTGCCAACGATTCTGTATCGGCCGGTTGCGGTTCGCCAAAGACCACAGGGGGCTGGCAAGACCCGAGCAACACCAATAAAAGAAACATCGAAAAAAACGCTATATGTTTCATGTGTTTATTTTTATTTTCTTTATTGGTCACATATAACCTTTGATGATTAAAATAATCATTACAATGTGTGTTTAAAGATTATTTTAATCATGTCGGTTTCATCTTTGTCACGTTTTTAAAACAACCACCACACCAAAATGGCAATGCACGGCTTCAATAACGATAGAGGGCGTTCACCTTTGAATGCGGATTGGGCATTTCTTCTTTTTCGAGAAGATATACCATGCCGCCGTTCAAAAATGTCTTTATCGCGGCCATGTTCAGCAATGATACGTTGGTGGGGCCGAATGCCTCATCGACTTTCACCTTTTGGTCTTTCGGATCATAGACCCCCCATATATCTTCCCTATTTTCAATGAACAACGTATCTATCTTGCCCTGCAGTGCCGCAGGCACAACTTGACGAATGTCTGAACTGGTTTTTCCCGTGCCGTCGTGCTGCTTGAACAAAGTGATTTTTTCTTTTCGTACACGATCAAAAATGGGCTCCATTTTTTCCCACGCCAGTTCGTGCAACAGAAATTTATCGGTTTCTGAAAGGTTGCATGAGATGTGTTCATCCAATAAATGCTTGTAAGTGTTCGCCTTTTTGTACAGTGAAAAAAGAAAATCTTGGCTGGCGACCACCATGGGTTTTTGCTCATCGTGCAATATTGTGTTCAACCCTTTGTCGATGGCCCGGAAATAACGCACTATTTCGTTTTCCCGATCACGGTCGGCCCCTGCATGGCCATGAAAAGTCGCCGCCCCGTGCCCCTCATGTTGGCTTCTGAACTGCAGACTTTTCTGCTCGTAATCGTACCCGACACGTTCCTCCATCCGAACGGGAATCAAATCATCGATCACCACATCGGCAATGGTATGTCTGGTGTTTTCGTACAGACGCACCTGTTCCAATTGCAAGGCCAAGACATAGAAAGCACCATCGCCCGTGAACATGGGCAACAGTGGTTTCAAATAAAAACCATTGGCCACATGGTTGAAAGCCTCAAAATAAACGGGCAGTGTGTATTTTTTGAAAAAACCATGGGTAAGAAAAAGGGCCAGACCGTCTGATTGGTGCCGCCAAAATTCACCGTCATCAATCAATCTTTCGACTGGAGCCACCAAATCGTCAACTTCTTTTTGACTCAGCTCTTGTGCCGATAATTTATCCTTCACTTGCTTGAGTTCATTTTTCAAAACAAGTTTATCCTTTTCTTGCAGCACTTCTTTGCCAGACCTGTGTGTGGGGATGAAAATTGAGATGCAAAAGGCACTATGTACGCTATCAAGTCCTTCAATATCTTTTTTGGTTATCAATGCCATTTTTCAATCGTTTTTGAAATGATTTTTTGATAATGGAAAAATATACTCCACAGAGATGTCCTATAAAATGATTTCAATCAGTACAACCCCTTTGGCAAAAGATATGTGAGGTTCAGAAGCAAGTCACAAACATACTTGTCATCGACTGATAAGTTGTTCAAGGAAGTTGCCCATTTAAATCGCACGTTTTCTTGCCTTTCAGTATTGGCAGTGCGGCATCAAATTGGCAGGAAAAAAACCCTGTCTTTACCTATTGGCTCGCTATTTTTCCCGGATTGATAAACGAGCATTGTTAAGCCAAATTAAAATTGCTTGACCTCATCAGTGCCTTCGATCCGCTCATTACTTATAAAAACTGAAAAGGTACTAGCACTCTAAATGAATGCGGGGTATTTAGCCGTCATGCTTGTCTTGAAAAGCATCCAAGGTCATCCGTATTACGATATTATCGTTTGTTTTTAGATTTGATTCTTAAAATCATGAAAAATTACAGCAGGTGTCGTCATACTTGGCAAAATATGAAACATAATACCGACTTTAATACTAATGAAGTGCCAATTTTGGTAAATTGATAATAATCATTAGGCTGTCAATTTAATTAAATATTCCCTAAGTATTCCTCCGTATCTAATTAGAAACTAATGGTCTTATTAAGAGAGTTGAAAGGACTTATAATCAGCATTCGCCTCACTTCTAGTCATCATATTGTCATATGATGCTATGGCCATACGATGATATGACGAAACGTTCATTGCTATATAGTACTATATATAGGAATAATGCTATCAATATTCAATGCATTAATTATTGCTATATATGTCATGTATTACTTATGCCAATATAGCTCATTACAATCGGGAGAGTCGACTTTCTGATAGATTTGATTGTTCAATTTCACCATTTGAAATCTATTGATTTTTCCCCTAAGCACAACTCTAGGCAACACCTGTTTCAGAGAAAGTCCAAAGCGTTGCTTTGGACTTTTGTGGTCAGGGGAAGAAAGAAGCCGTTGATAACTATGAATGACTTATTACGTCCGATAAAACCAAATCCCCTTAACTTTAAATCAAAAAGTGAACGAAGCTCTTTTGTTGACCAAGAAGACTGTCGAATTCCGGAATTCTTATCCAGAGCTAATTGCCCAATGGGAAATGCAAATAGGCCATGGAAACTGCCATCCAGATCTTCATTTTTGTCTAACCTTAGTTGATGATTTTCCTTATCTCAATGCCTATTTACGTTCTATTGATTATTTGTTCGGTTTTACGATAAACGCTTATATCATCCACTCCAATTGGCAGCGGGATTTTATTGAATCAGGATATAGTGGTAACTCTGCCCTCGAACTGGCCAATCATGAAATACAGCTGACCTACAATGCCTTAAATGAATCGGAAGCTATTGTAAAAGACCCAAAGGCCAAGATTTACCGCAATATTTTGGCATAGTATCGCTCTAGTAATCTTTGAAGTACAGAAAGGAAGATACCGACTCGGGTATCAAGAAGGAACATTATCTTCAAAACTATTCCACTTCGTAGATTATTCCGGAAACCAGTTTCAAACTGAAAGAGCAGTTCTTTACTCGAATATGTCATATACGAATTTTTTCCTTAACAAATGAGCTTTGGCGTACATCAATCCATGTACGCTACTCCCATTTTTATTTTCCAATCATCGTTAGGTTAGCCAAAAGTTAATCAGAGGTCACGAAGCAAGTTGTGTTTTTGCTAACAAAAACCCTACGCACTTCGTTTGTAGTTGCCTTGTGATCCTCACAAATCCATAGAAATGGGAAGGCCAAAAAAAGAACTGGGCAATCTAAAAATAATTCAAGTCAATATAAGGATGACCACTAATGAATACTTAAAGGTTTCAACCAATGCGGAGACACTTGGAATATCCATTGCGGATTATATCCGAAAAACGTGTACGGGAAAATCCTTACCAACCAAAAAGATTAATCCTTTGGACAGGGAACTCTTTGTAGAGTTGAGTAGAATTGGAAACAATCTCAATCAACTTACCAAGGTCTACAATTCGGGAATCCGTGACCCTTTCAACATGAAGGAACAATTGATAGCGGTGAAAGACCTGTTGACATTCCTAAAATCTAACATCTCCAATAATGATAGGTAAAATAGTCATAGGAAAAGACTTTTATGGGGTTCTTGCCTACAATGAAAAAAAGGTGGAAGAAGGGGTCGGATATGTAATCGATTCCAATATCGAGCATTCCACCTCAGTCAACATGACCAATGAGTTCAATCTGATAAGGCAGTTGCGTCCCGGATTGGGCAAGGCCGTTTTCCATGTTTCATTGAACCTTCCCCATTCGGACACTTTGAACGATAAAGAGTTTACATCGTTCGGTTGTGATTATCTGATGAAGATGGGTTTCGACAACAACCAGTTCATCATGTACCGCCATACCGACACCGAACATGAGCATATCCATATCATTGCGAACAGGGTCAGGTATTCGGGCTGGATAACAAGTGACAGCAACATTAAAAGAAGAAGCCGAGAAGTGCTCAATACTTTGGAAAAGAAATATGGACTGACCCAAGTTCTGGGAAAATCCAATACCAAAAAATCACTTACCCAAAGGGAAATTGAAAAAACATTGCGAACGCGTACAGCACCGACCAAGCTTATCCTTCAGGAGAAAATCGGGTCAATCATCTCAAAAGCAAAGGACACGGCAGAATTTATCAAGCTGCTCAAAGTAAACAATATCTCCCCAAAATTCAATGTCAGCAAGACCACGGGCCGAGTATCTGGAATATCTTTCAAGTATGAGGGTGTTATTTATAAGGGAAGCTCTTTGGGCAAGAAATTTTCATGGAACAGTATCCTAAAACATATCGATTATGAGCAAACAAGAGACCGTGCAATTGTTCTCGAAAATAACAATGCAATTGGAGCAACTGCAAAGTCTGCTGGAGCAATCGCAAATGGAACACAAAGAGTTATCGAGGTGCCAGCAGGAGATGCTGAACGGACTCAAAATGCTCATGAAGAACCAGAACACCATGTGGCAAAGGATAAAGGAATTGGATGGGTAGCCCCATTGGTCGAGGACAATCCTTGGAACGCTTTTAAGCTGGAAGTGGTGGATTGGGATAGTTTAAAGCGCAAAAAGCGAAGAAAAAAGAAAGGAAAAGGATTCAATCTTTAGGAGCTGTTATGAAAACGGAACGTATTGAAAAGACCGATAAGTTATATCCTTCAGGATTGTCTCACTCTGAAATCCAGGTACTGGAGATGATACGGAACAAGAGGTTTCTGTCCATCAAACTGACCATCAAGAATGGGGAGGTAGATATCATTGAGGGTCTGGAACGATTGGATACGGGAGAGCGTATCATTGATGTTTTGAAGCAGCATGATTTTCAAAATCTGGAAATCAAGCAAAGCCATGGGAAAATTGTCTGTGTGAACAGGACATTCAGGAAAAAAATCAATCATACTTCCAAAACTGAAAGTTGTTAACCAACAACTCATAAGTATGGGATAAAATGGTAATCCCACAAAGGATTAAATCGATTAAAAAAGGTAAATTAAAGCCTGCTTTTACACATACGGTAGTGACCTAAAGACACAGGAACTGCTGATATCTATGGGAAATGTCAAACCCAATCATTGAGCTAAAGCAGAAAAAAAGAACATTTAACAGTACATGGCTCAAAACGTACAAAGGTTTTGAAGGGTATTCTGAAGAAGAAGCTGAAAACATCATAGAGCAACTTCAAAAACTGGCCGATATCGTTTGCAACCATGTCCAAAAAATAAAAAAATGAGCCTAGAGGTATTCAATCAATTTGCCAAAAAGGAAAAGGGAAGGGTCATAGGAAAAAACAATACGGCCGTAATCTACACCCGTGTTTCCAGCAAAGAGCAATTTGATAATAATGCCAGTCTGACCACACAGCTCAAATACTGTCAGGAGTATGCACTTCGTAAAGAATTGGATGTAATTGAATATTTTGGGGGAACCTATGAATCGGCAAAGAGCGATGAGCGCAGGGAGTTCCAAAGGATGCTGAACTATGTAAAGAGGAGAAAGAACATCGGCTATATCATTGTCTATTCCTATGACAGATTTTCAAGAACGGGTGCTAACGGGGCCTATATCAGTGAGCAACTGAAGAAACAGGGAGTGGCCGTTATTTCGGCCACCCAAGAAATTGACGTGACGACAAGTGCGGGTACGTTCCAGGAAAACCTTTACCATATGTTCTCCCACTTTGACAACCAAGTTCGTAGGGACAAGTCCATTACGGGCATGCAAGAAAAGCTGCGAAGAGGATACTGGACGGGAGCCTATCCATTTGGATATACCAACACCAATCCTGGTAAAGGAAAGATTCCCAATTTCGTGATTACCGATGAGGGCAGATTATTGAAAAAGGCTTTTTTATGGAAAGCGAACGCCAATATGTCCCATGTCGAGATTGCGGAAAAGCTGAAAGAAAAAGGCTTGGATATCAGAGCAAAAAAACTGACCGACCTTTTCAGAAACCCTTTCTATTGTGGACTTATCGTCAACAGTCTTATTCCCGGAGAAGTGATACAAGGGAAGCATGAAGCCCTCATATCAAAAGAGGTCTTTCTTAAAATCCATAATCTGCTTCATGTGGGTGAATCGCCTAGGAAGTATTCGTTTGATGATGAGAACCTACCGTTGAAAATGTTCGTGAAGTCTTCGGTATGCGGAACGCCATATACCGGATTTATTGTAAGGAAAAAAGGGCTGTACTATTACAAGAACAGACGTAAAGGAAGCAAGGAAAACAGAAGTGCCAAAAAGCTCCACGAAGAGTTTTTGGACTTGTTGGGCAATTACACCATAGCTGACAAAAAGTATATCTAGCCCCTGACTGATATCATCCACGACACATTGATCGATCAAAACCAAGAGGCACTTCAGGACCAAAGACGATTGACCAAAGAACTTAATCAGGTCAAAGAACAGATAAACACTTTGGAAAGAAGGTATGTGGTGCTGAACGAGATTACAAGGTCACAGTACGACCTTTTTATGCCTGAATTGAAGACGAAACAAAGGGAATTGGAAACAAGATTGGGCAATGAGGGAATAAATAGTTCAAACCTTAAAAAGTCTGTGAAAATGGCACTTGATTACGCATGTAACTTACCGTCATTGTGGAAGTTAGGAGATTTGGAAACTAAACGTGCCATCCAATATATGGTGTTCCCCGACGGGATTCGGTATGACTTCAAAAACAAGCTAGTTCAAACTTTTCGGGTCAATGGGATTTTCGCTGCAATCCGCTCGTTTTCAGGCAATTTGAAGGAAATAAAAAACGGGAATTTCCACTCGATTTGTGAAAAATCCCGTTTAGTGACCTCCGCAGGATTCAAACCTGCAACCTCTTGAGCCGTAATCAAGTGCTCTATTCAGTTGAGCTAGGAGGCCTTTACAATAAGGGCTGCAAATATATTTCTTTTTAAATTTACTACAAAACCGATAGATACAATTCAATGGATTTTGAACCTTTTATTCGCCATATTAGCGATTTTCCAAAACCTGGCATTTCCTTTAAAGACATTACCCCGCTTCTAAATAATCCAAAGGCTTTTTCTGCAGCAGCCGAAACCCTGTTCGAAATGGTGAGCGTCGGAAAGATAGACAAGGTGGTGGGCATTGATAGCAGGGGGTTTATCTTCGCTCCCATATTGGCCAAAAAATTGGATGCCGGGTTTGTTCCGGTGCGTAAAAAGGGGAAGCTACCGTTTACTACCATCTCAGAGTCTTTTGATCTCGAATACGGAGTTGATCGGTTAGAGGTCCATACCGATGCAATCAAGAGGGGCGAAAAGGTGTTGGTGCATGACGATGTTCTTGCCACGGGAGGTACTGCCAAGGCAGTCTGTAATCTGGTCGAGAAGTTGGGCGGCGAAGTGGTACAATGTAATTTTTTGATTGTGCTCGAGTATCTGAACGGGCCGCAAAAATTAAACGGCTACCCGCTCACATCGCTACTGACCTATTGATCAAGGGCCCTAATGGTGACATAGTAACGCCAGCCCAAAAGGGCCAATTGCCACTTAGAGGCCTTGGCGGGGTCTAACCCTTTTTTTGTCAACGAGGGCAGCAAGATTTTGTTCATTTTGGCCAAAAACCTAAAAAATCCCGTTTTCATTTGCTGATTTTGTCAAAGGTACTTTAAAACAAAAATGTAAAATCGATATTACTATTTAAAATTAAAAGCGGTCAATGGGGTTGACCGCTTTTTGTTATGGTTGGTTCTTTGGGCTGCTTATTTCTGATCGTTGCCCATCATGTTCTTGGCCAGCTCTGTACCGATAAGCGATTCTAATAGATTGCCGGTGCCGTTACTGTCTGTACCACCCTTGATGTAGATGTCGGGCAGGTTCAGACTTTTAAGTTGCCCGGCAACGCCCACAGCAGTTTTGTACTGCCATTCGGCGCGCTCTTGGGGGGTTAGCCCTGCGCTGACCAATTTGGCATTCTGATAGACCTCTGCATCGGCAGCCACTTTTTTGCTTTGGGCCTTGAACTTCTCTACCTCAAACTGTTTTTTCTCTTTTATGAGATTGAATTCGGCCACTTTGGCCTCAGTTTCGGCAGCGATGGTCTTCTGGATCTGCTCTTTTTCGAGCCGTGCACGTTCAGCGGCTTTTTCGGCCTCGCCACGGGCCTTTTCTTTTTGGGCGCGGTAAAACTCACGCTCGGCCTGTTGCTTTTCCAATTGGGTCTGTGCCACCTCTTCTTTTTGCAACTGAAGTCGTTTGTCGAAGGTTTCTTCCCAGTCGATCTCGGTGACCACGGCTTGCACAACGGTAAGCCCATATGCCTTGAGCGAGTTGCCGTGCTCGCGTACTGGAATGCCATCCTTATACTTTATACGAAAGCGTTTTTGTTTGGTCTCTTTGTTGATAACCGTCCGCACGGTCGATGAATCGCCAATAATCTCTTTGGGCTTGTCTGCAGAGTACTCTTCCAGTACATACATGCCATTCTCTAGCTGATCTTTGAAATAGCGATCAAAATCAGAAGCTTGGCCCGAAATGTAGTCTTGGGCATCCATCAGTTTACAGGTGTTCTTGATAGACTGATCGATATTGGGAATGATTCTTGAGCGAATAAGATTCTGCTCCGTTTTATTACGATCTGCGACCGACAAGAACTGCCCTTCATCTTCAGTATTGATACTGATGACCACAGAAGTGGCTATTCTTGCTTTCACTGCATCACTGAATGCCCGATACTTTGCCTTGTCGACGTTGGCATATTCACTCTGCTCACCCAATTCGCCATTGCTGTCGGGGATAACATATTTTATGGGCAGCTCGAATTGAATGGGAATCAACAGGCCCCACATTTTCGTGTGTATGCCTTGCCTAAACACTGCTTTTTGACCGCCCCATGGGTATTGCACCGCATAGGCCGTACCGGGCTCGGCGTAAAAGAGTGTACCGGTTACGATGCTCAATAAATGCCCACGAGAATTATTTGCAAGCTTCGTTTGGTGTTGAACCAAGACAATAGTCCATTGCCTTTGAAAAGGGGTTTTATGATCAGGGTTGCAATACCCACTATAATGACGAAAATTCCTAAGAAAGTTAACATGACGGTTGGTTTTAAGGTTATCAAATAATTAATGTGATGATCTGCACGAAAAGCATGACCAAAATTTTTATCAGGGTGATCATTGTTGTTTGATTAAAGGGTTGAACAATTGACTTTGAACCGGTTCGTTTTTTCAATATATAATGACATTTGTCATGTTTCCAAACAAATTGAAAGAAATAAATGAAATTGAATACGAATATGTAATTAAAAAAATACTATTGATTACGAATTTTATGTGACCTCCTTGAGTGAAGTTATAGGCTAGAAGGCGAAACGGAGGTTTTGACTAGAAACAGGTAGAATTGTAGGGCCTTTTTTGGTCAAATTTGAAATTGCAAGGCCCTTTTCGTTTAAAAAATGCCGCTTTTTGGCAATTTCGTTATTTGTGATGAACGAAAAAACCGCCCCGAATGTGAAAGGGGGCGGTCTATAAAATTATTTGTTTTTTTGGTCAGTTTTCTTTTTTGGTCGTGATTTCTACCACCCCATCCTTTGCTTTTTTGCCATACTTCTTGATTGCTTTGTCTCCCTTCCAAACATTTATCGACTCAATATCATTTTGAGAAAGCTTTTGAGCATCTTTGGCAGTTGCTTTTTTGCCATCTATAAAGTAAAGGGTATTCTCACTGTTTTTGGTGTCTAGGACAAAGGCACCTTTCTTTTTGGTAATATCAACTTCCTCATCAGAGTCGGCAATAATTTTTACGCTGTAGCCGCTCCCTTTTTTTTCATTATCACCGTCGTCAGATTTCCAGTAGATGTATTTGTCTTCATCGCTGGAGCCAATCTTTTTAACTTTTATGATTTTTTCACGATTGTCCTCTTCATCTACTTTTATTTCATGAATGATCACATTGCCATTGATACTATCGGTGGCGTCGAGCATTTGGACAAAGATTTTCTCGGCCTTGCTTTCTTCGCCTAGCTCTTCTCTTGACACTACCTTGCCATTGACCTTGATGATCTCTCGGTCATTTTCTTTGGTAATTACGATATCTTTTAGTTTCCCTGATTTATCCGAGCCACTCCAGAACATTGCATTTCCACCTGTTTTCATGGTAAAATTGTGCCCCATGTGGTTACCTACCGATGCGGTGCCGTTTTCAGTATCAACGCGTAACATGACAGGGTCTATCGGCTCTTCTGATTCTACATCGAAATTGGCGTTGAAGGTCTTGCCACTTTCAGAACGTCCTTGTAAGTGAATTTTGAGGGCTATTATTTTCTTGTCATCATTGCGAACTGTGCGATAGCTCAGATCCACTCCTTCTTTCTTTAGGTCCTCCTTGACTTTTTTGAGTTCTTCATCGGTGGTGCCACTATTGATGATTACCTCAATTCTCGCGTCTTCGTTTTGTTCAACGGCCTTGATGCCATTGCTGGAGGCAATATATACCTCTTTGGTATTAAATGCCACCAATAGACCCGCAAGCACCGGCACAACAGGCAACATCTTCAGTAGACTTCGTTTTTTTGATTGATTTTTGTTCATCATGACTATTCGTTTTTTGGTTAATGAATTAAAAAAGGGATTTACGATCGCTATTTTATGGCTGCCCACGGCCTGCTTCAACATCACGTACTGGTAAAACTTTTTGTTGGAAAACGATTTACAGGTCTTGGCATCGGCCAAATATTCCAGGTTTTGTTTTACTGCCAAACGATATAACCAAATGGCAGGGTTGAACCATTGGAGCACCAAGATGATCTCTGTCAAGAGTATGTCCAGAGAGTGCAGCTCTTTGGCATGAACTTTTTCATGAGCCAAAATGGCCTGCAGCTCACTTTTTTCAAACTGTCTCGGATGATAGAATATATGCCTGAAAAAAGAAAAAGGGGCAATTTTTTCTGGGGTTCTGACATGATAAAAATTATCTTCAGGAACTATTACGCTGTTCAGTTTTACTCTTTGGATGGTCTGCAACTGTAGTAGCAATCTAATACCGAAGTAAAGAACCCCCACAATGTAGATGGTCAGAAAAAACAGTCCCCAATTAAAAGCGTCCGTATTGTCTGCCGCGACACTTTGCAAAGCTGTCGCGTTAACGGAAACCGCACTATTGACAGCTGAGGTCGGTTCGATCGTAACGGTCTTGGTCAGCGTTACAAAAGGAAAGAGAACCGCGATCAGCAGGCCACTGATCAGAAAAAGGCGGTTTTCGGTAAAGAGTGTTTCCCTTTTTAGAAAAAAGTGATAGGCTAAAATAAACAGCACTAGTACCACCGAGGTTTTCAATAAATGCTCGAAAAAGATTTCCATGGTGTGCTATTTTTTGCTTTCGATTAGTGCAATAATCTCTTTCAGTTCTTCAACCGAAATCTTTTCTTCCTTGGCAAAGAAAGAAACCAAGCTCTTGTAGGAGTTGTCGTAGAAGTTGGCAATGGTCGAGTTAACATATCTTTTTCGATATTCCTCTTTGCTTATCACCGGGTAATAGCGATGGGTATTGCCAAAGGCTTCATGGGAAACATAACCTTTATCCTCTAGATTGCGAACAATGGTAGAAAGTGTATTGTAATGGGGCTTGTTCCCCTTGAATTCGGCCAAAATGTCTTTTACGAAGGCTTTTTTGAGTCTCCAAAGAATAATCATGACCTCCTCTTCCTTATTGGTCAACTTCTGCATAGTGTGCTATTTTGGAATAAACGTACTACGATAATTTTAGTTTCACAACTATTTTTATAGTTATTTAACTAAATTTTTAGTATTTCCTTTCAATGGTATTGTGCATCATGACTTGAAATCTTCCCATATATTTGCCCAAATTTCATCTGACTTGATAAACGCACTTTTTATCTTATTGGGGCTCGTATTGCTTATTTTGGGTGGCAAGTGGTTGCTTAAAGCTGCGGTCGCCCTCTCACTACGGCTAGAGATTCCCAAGATTGTGATCGGCATGACCGTTGTGTCGTTCGCTACTTCTGCCCCAGAATTGATTGTCAGTGTAAATGCCGCGCTTGACGGTTTCCCAGATCTTTCATTGGGCAATATGGTGGGTTCCAATATAGCCAATCTTGGGTTGGTTTTGGGGGTCACGGTGTTATTGGGCAGTATCAACGTTCGTAAAAGCTTTTACACCACCGACTGGCCCGTTATGATGTTGGCCACCTTGCTTTTTGTGGGGTTTATATATTTTGACGGAGTGCTCCAGCGCTACGAAGGGGTCATTATGGTGGTGACGCTCTTTTTGTTCTTGGTGTACCTGCTCCGCTTTCAAAAACCTGCCGTGGTCGATGAATTGCCCGAAGATGATGTGCTGTTGCCCTTGCATAAAACCGTTTTGTACTTGGGGCTGGGGGGCACGGCCCTTTGGGGCGGCTCTGAGCTTATGGTAGATGGTGCCGTTGGGCTGGCAAAAGCCTTTGGTGTCAGCGAGCGTGTTATTGCCATAACCGTTGTTTCTGTTGGCACTAGTATTCCTGAACTTTCCGCATCGGTAATCGCTATAGTGAAAAAAGAAAAAGCGATTTCCGTCGGAAATTTGATAGGGTCCAACATTTTCAACCTTTTGGCGGTCTTGGGCATAACCTCTATCATTGCCCCGATACGGGGTGTAGACCAGGGATTGTTGACCGGTGATATCTTCTGGCTGTTTGGCATCTCGTTTCTGATACTTCCGCTGGTGTTCTTTCCAAAGGGTCTCCGTTTGGGGTGGCGAGATGGCTTGGTGCTATTGGCATTTTATGCTATCTTCATTTACCTGACGGTGAAATAGAGTAAAAGATGTCTTTTCCAGAAAATCTTCGATTGGAAAAGCGCATTATGTCATAACAACATCCCCTTCATAATTTCATATGGCCCATTCGCATGCCAGATAGGGGCAAAGGCTATTGGATGAATACGCCATTAAAGCGGTTAAAATGAAAAAACCGCCTGTTTCGAGCAAAACAAGCGGTTCCATTATAAACAATAACTACAAATTTATACCAAAGCCCCTACATCGACCGACTTGACCGTTTTAATGATTCGGGCCGCTACTTTGTATGGATCAGCGTTCGAGGCGGGCCTACGGTCTTCCAACCAGCCTTTCCAACCCTTTTCGACCGTCATGATCGGAATTCGTATGGAGGCACCCCTATCGGAGACGCCATAACTGAATTCGTGAATCGATTGGGTTTCGTGAAGACCGGTCAAACGTTGGTCATTGAATTCACCATATACCTCGATATGCTCTTTGGTCACAGGCTTAAAGGCCTCACAGATTTTTTCGTAGACCTCTTTAGAACCACAGGTTCTCAACACGCTGTTCGAGAAGTTGGCGTGCATACCGCTACCGTTCCAATCGCCTTTAACAGGTTTTGGGTGGTATTCGATATAGTAGCCATATTCTTCTGTAAGTCTGTCGAGCAGATATCGTGCTATCCAGACTTGGTCACCGGCGTTTTTGGCGCCTTTGGCGAAAATCTGGAATTCCCACTGGCCACAGGCAACTTCCTGGTTGATACCCTCAAAGTTCAGTCCGGCCTCGATACAATAATCGGCATGGCGCTCCACAATTTCCCGCCCGTGGGTGTTTCTTCCGCCAACAGAGCAATAGTACAAGCCTTGTGGGCCGGGGTATCCGCCAACAGGAAAGCCCAAGGGAAGCTGAGTATGGGTATCCATTATAAAGTATTCTTGCTCAAATCCGAACCAGAAATCATCGTTTTCATCACCATCAATAGTGGCCCTTGAGTTGGAAGGATGCGGCTCACCATCAGCGGTCAGTACTTCTGACATCACCAAATAACCATTTTCTCTTGCGGGATCGGGATAAATAGCAACGGGCTTAAGTAAACAGTCTGAAGAACCGCCTTCGGCCTGCTTTGTAGAACTTCCGTCAAAAGACCAAATGGGACAATCTTCCAGCTTTCCGCTGAAATTTTCCTCTATTTTGGTCTTACTTCGCATATTGGCGGTGGGGGTATAACCGTCAAGCCAAATGTACTCTAGTTTTGATTTACTCATAATTCGGATAATTTTCGTTCTCAAATTTAACTTGGACAAAAATATATTTTTTGAACAAACAAACCTGATTTTTAAGGGTTAAAAACATCATTTTTTCGATATAATTGATACACCCCCTAAATTTTAGGGGGTAAAATGAACAAAAAATAATTTTTGTACGTTATATTATTAATTTGCTAATGATTAGTTTTGCCCTGTAATACCAATGACATGTCGAAGATTAGATTTGATGCGCTAACCGAAAGCCATAAACGCACACCGATTACCATTGAGGAAAAAGGAAAACGCTCTGAACTTTTTGCCAAGAACGTTTTCAACGATGAAAAAATGCTTCAGTACTTGAGTCGTGAGGCCTATAAAAAGGTTAAGGACGCGATTTTTTCAGGTAAGAAAATCGACCGTAAAAT
Source organism: Flagellimonas lutaonensis (assembly GCF_000963865.1). Classification (NCBI taxonomy): domain Bacteria; kingdom Pseudomonadati; phylum Bacteroidota; class Flavobacteriia; order Flavobacteriales; family Flavobacteriaceae; genus Flagellimonas; species Flagellimonas lutaonensis. The sequence continues at coordinate 555,074 of NZ_CP011071.1, read as the reverse complement.
AGCAGACCAAGTGGCCGAGGGCATGAAAGCGTGGGCCCTTTCGATGGGCGCTACCCATTACACGCATTGGTTCCAGCCTTTGACAGGGGCCACAGCAGAGAAGCACGATGCTTTTTTTGACCTGTTGCCCGATGGCCGCGCCATGGAAAAATTTGGGGGCAGCCAATTGGTGCAACAAGAGCCGGATGCCTCAAGTTTTCCGAGTGGCGGCATCCGAAATACCTTTGAGGCCCGTGGCTATACCGCTTGGGACCCAACCTCACCGGCCTTCATCTATAAAACCACATTGTGCATCCCTACAATTTTTGTTGCGTATACAGGAGAGGCTTTAGATAACAAAGCACCCCTCTTAAGGGCGTTGCACGCTGTTGACGAGGCGGCCACAGCGGTTGCCCAATACTTTGACAAGAATGTGCGCAAGGTCTACGCCACTTTGGGATGGGAGCAAGAATATTTTTTGTTGGACAAGGCCTTGGCCAAATCGCGCCCTGACCTTTTGATGACCGGGCGTACCTTGGTCGGCAATGCAGCGGCAAAAGACCAACAACTTGACGACCACTATTTTGGGGTCATCCACAGCCGGGTCTTGAGTTTTATGAGCGACCTAGAAAAACAGTGCACACAACTGGGCATACCAGTTAAGACACGTCACAACGAGGTGGCACCAAACCAGTTCGAGTTGGCCCCTGTCTATGAAGAGGCCAATCTATCGGTAGACCACAACCTATTGCTAATGGATTTAATGGAAGAGATAGGCGATAAGCATGGTTTTGTGGTGCTTTTTCATGAAAAACCCTTTGCCGGGCTCAATGGTTCGGGCAAACACAATAATTGGTCATTGGCCACAGATACGGGAGTAAACCTGTTGAGCCCGGGCAGCACACCAATGAAGAACCTACAGTTTCTGACCTTTTTTGTAAATACCATCAAGGCGGTCGATACCTATGAAGAGCTGTTGCGTTCGTCCATTGCTTCGGCGGGCAACGACCATCGATTGGGAGCCAATGAGGCACCTCCGGCGATCTTGTCCATTTTTGTGGGCAAGCAGTTGGCCAGTGTGCTAGATGAGCTTGAAGGGGTGTCGCAGGGCAAATTGTCCCCAGAGGAAAAGACCGAGCTAAAGCTCAATGTGGTCGGCAAAATACCTGAAATATTGCTCGATAACACAGACCGCAACAGAACTTCGCCCTTTGCCTTTACCGGCAACAAATTTGAAATGAGAGGGGTGGGTTCCCAGATGAACTGTGCAAAGCCCATGACGGTTTTGAATACCATTGTGGCCAAGCAGTTGACCGACTTTAAGAAAGAGGTAGATGCGCTCATTGACAAAAAGAACCTAAAAAAGGATGAAGCGGTCTTCAATGTGCTTCGAGAGTACATCAAGACCTCAAAGCGCATTCGTTTTGATGGCGATGGGTACAGTGTTGACTGGGAGAAGGAAGCAAAAAAGCGTAAGCTCAGCAACAATAAAAATACTCCCGATGCCTTGAGAGTTCTTGCCACCAAAGAGGTGGTGAAGCTTTTTGGCGATATGGGGGTTATGAGCGAGGTTGAACTGAACGCGCATCGCGAGGTTGAATTGGGAGCCTATGTTTTCCATATACAGATAGAAGGTAGGGTGTTGGGTGAAATGGTCAACAATTATGTGGTTCCTGCAGTGGTGAAATACCAAAATCAATTACTGCAGAATGTTCAGGGGTTCAAAGAGGTCTATGGTGCCGGCCATAAAAAACTTGTAGGGCCCCAACTCGACATTTTGCAGAAAATGACAAGGCACCTCGATGAAGTGAAAAAGCAGACCGATGCCATGATCGAGGCGCGAAAAAAGGCAAATGCCCTTACCGACATCACCAAAAAGGCCGAGGCATACTGCAATGAGGTACGGCCATTTTTTGAATCGATTCGATATCATGTCGACCGGCTTGAACGTTTAGTAGCTGACGAGCACTGGCCCTTTACCAAGTACAGGGAGTTGCTGTTTGTGAAGTGAGCCCCCTCTCTTGGGAAGAGGGTCGGGTTGAAAGGGATAAAAACCTCCTAAATTTGGAAAAAACAAATCTATGGACTTAATCCTAGAAGACATCCAAGCTGCCAAAAGACGCATTGACCCCTACATCAAACAAACTCCCATTTTGTATTCTTCGCTGTTGAACAAATGGCTTGGCCATGATATTTACTTCAAGTGCGAAAACTTCCAGAAAATAGGGGCTTTCAAGGTTCGTGGTGGAGTGAACACGGTGTCATGGTTGATTGAAAACAACAACCGTCCTAAGCATATAGTGGCCAACAGTTCGGGCAACCATGCCCAGGCCGTGGCCTACGCTGCAAAACAGTTTAATATCCCTGCAACTATCTACATGCCCAACTATTCCTCAAAGGTGAAGGTGCAGGCCACAAAGGGCTACGGGGCCGAGGTGGTGTTGAGCGAGACCCGCGATATTACCGATGTCAAGGTACAGGAAGCGGCTACCAAAGAGGGAACCTATTGGATACCCCCCTATAACCACGAGCAGGTTATCTGTGGGCAGGGCACTGCCGTTTACGAAGCACTGACCGAACTTGGGGAGGTCAATGCCGTGTTTGCCCCCTGTGGCGGCGGTGGCTTGCTATCGGGTTCCCTCATCGCATCACGGGGCCTATCGCCCAAAACAATGGTCATTGGGGTTGAACCGCTCAATGCCAATGATGCTGCCGAATCGTTGCGAAAGGGCAGCATACAACGGTTGTCGGGAGTGCCCGATACGCTGGCTGATGGGGCCATGACGATGGCCGTGGGCGACATCACCTTCGAATATTTGAAAAAACTTGACGGTTTCTATGAAATTGAAGAAATGTTTTTGGCATATTGGACGCAATGGCTTACCCATTTATTGAAGTGCCGTATCGAGCCTACCTGTGCCATGACGATGGAAGCCGTCAGAAGATGGCTAAAGACCCAGCAATCAAAACAAAAGGTGCTCGTGGTCATTTCAGGGGGCAATGTTGACCAAGCCACTACCCAAAGGATTTGGGCCGAGGATTTTTTGCAGTTGCTTCCTGGGTTGTAATGCCCACCAAGCTGGTATGCGCCGGGGTAGCGCCCCATCAACCGATAGCTTTTAGTATCTTCAAGCATCCGTAACTACTGAAGATGGGCAATGGCGAATTTGTATATCAATAGACGAAATTTTTTAAAGGGAACCACTGCTGCTTTGGCACTTTCTTCATTTGGGGCCTATGGGCTGGAGTTGATGCATACTGACAGAAAATGGCGGGTGGGCCTCATCGGTGCCGGCTGGTATGGTAAAAGCGACCTGTTTCGGCTGATTCAGGTGGCAAACGTAGAGGTGGTTTCGTTGTGTGATGTGGATGAAAAACACTTGAGGGAAGCAGCTGCGATGGTCGCCCAGCGGCAAAAGTCTGGCAAACAGCCACGTTTGTACGAAGACTACAGAAAGATGTTGGCCGAAGGGGATTTGGATATTGTTGTGATAGGCACACCCGATCATTGGCACGCCCTACAGGCCATTGAGGCGATAAAGTCGGGTGCCCACGTATATCTGCAAAAGCCTATAAGTGTCGATGTTTTGGAGGGCGAAGCTATCTTGTCCACGGCTCGAAAACATGGCAAAACCGTACAGATTGGCACTCAAAGAAGAAGTACGCCCCATTTGATGGAGGGGAAGAAAAACATCATCGACAAAGGCCTCTTAGGTACTGTTTCACATGTTGAAATGTGCTGTTACTACCATATGCGTTTCAATGGCAACCCACCTCTTAAAATGGTTCCTGAATTCTTTGATTATGATTTGTGGACGGGCCCTGCCCCGATGCGCCCCTTTGATGGGCTTCCACATGGTAGGTGGCGCTCGTTTATGGAATATGGCAATGGCATAGTCGGCGATATGTGTGTGCACATGCTCGATACTGTGCGTTGGATGCTTGGTCTGGGGTGGCCCAAGCGCATCAGCTCTACAGGAGGCATTTACGTGCAAAAAGATTCCAAGGCGAACATACCAGATACCCAGACCGCGATTTTCGAATTTGAAGGGCTCAACTGTGTCTGGCAACATCGAACGTGGGGCAATCCTCCGGATCCCGAGTATCCCTGGGCATTTTTTATCTATGGCGATAAGGGAACCTTTAAGGGCAGTGTATTCAAGTATGAGTATATGCCCCATAATGGTGGTGAAACCATTAAGAAAGATGTCGTTTACGAAAGGGATCAATATCCTGAGGATTTAACTGAAGATCGTATTGAGTTGCATACCGCACCGGCCACCCGACTGCACATGCTCGACTTTTTGGCTGCCATTGAGAACAAAACACATCCTGTGGCAGATGTAGCGGAAGGGCACATATCAACGGCCAGTTGTATTTTGGCAAACATGGCCATGGCACTGCAGCGCCCCTTGATATACGATCCAGAAAAACGAATTGTGGTCAACGATGGGGAAGCTACCGCCCTTTTGAAAAGACCCTATCGCGAACCATGGCAGCATCCCTTAAATATTGGTTAAAGAAGTTGCTTTGCAAGGTATTTTATGGCAACTTCTGGGTATGAAAACATCTTTTGGAAGAAATACCTTCTTGTTTCTATTTGTACTTCTATCAAAAATGGCCATTTGGGCACATCCGACAGGTAACATGATTACCGTGGGTGAGTTCGTGCTTTGGCCTTATGTTGACCCTGTCGATGATTTGGCCCACCATGCGTGCGTAATGGTTTGGCACCCAGACAGATCGCCCAAAGTGCTGCTCAAATCTGAACATGCGGCAAGCGACTTTATGCTCTATAACCGGGGCGAAACTGTTTATGCCATAGAGCGCCGCCATATCGGACAAACCCAAAAATTTGAGGTACGGATCCTAAAATTCAGAATCGGTGAAAGCCCCAACATTATTTGGGATTGGTTCGAGGACCGCTGGAGAATAGGGGAGGGTGGTTTTATGATGCCCAGTGATGATGAAATTGTTTTCGGCAAGTATCCTGGTATATACAGTCTCAAGCGACAAGCGAAGCCTGCGCCATATTTTGAGTTTGGCTCCCCGATAAACAGGATAAGGGCTGTGCAGGGAAACAATCTTTTGTTGTTGGGCGAAGACGATTGTTGGCTGGTTGATTCCGACGGAAATATCATCAAGCAATGGAATGATCTCTTGCTGAATGAAGTAGCTCAGGCCCCATTGGGCAGAAACCAAGTTTTTGATGCCGATTATAAAGATGGAGAACTCCTTTTGGCCTATTGGGGCAACAGGTCATATGTTGTCATGGCAGATACAGGGGGCAGTGAAGAGCTGCTAAAACAAGCAAATCCGTTGGTGCCCCACTGGGTGGCACACTACGGGGAGGGTAAGCTGCTGTTTTCTTCAAAGCTGGTGTTCGATGGCAGCAATCCGAAACCACAATTGAGGCTATATAAGACCAAAAATGTGGTGGAGGATGTTTGGATAGCTAATTAGTATACCTTTCGAACAGCCTATGGCATTCAATAGGAAAATAAAAAATCAAAAAGCCCGGTCGTTTTTCCGGGCTTTTTGACCTAACCGACCAAAGGCGGTTTGTCGGTAATGAACGGCTGGTGATAATAACGCCTTCCCGTGGCCTTATATAAAGCATTGGCCAGAGCGCCCATAATCGGCGGAAAGGGCGGTTCTCCCATACCTGTGGGATCAATACCATTGTCCACAAAATGTGTTTCAATTTCTTTGGGGGCCTCACTGTGCCGAATCAAACGGTACTTGTCAAAATTTTGCTGTTCGGGCGTACCATCTTTAAAGGTCAGCTGACTGTACATGGCATGACCGATGCCGTCTACAACCCCGCCCTCGGCCATATTGGTGGCTGCGTCGGGGTTGACCACAATACCGCAGTCGATGGCAGAAGTAACTTTTTGTACCACCGGGGTATTGTTTTCCATGGCGATATCCAACACTTGGGCTACATAACTGTTATGGCAGAAATAGGCCGACACCCCGCGGTGAACCCCAGATTGGCTCTGCCCCCAATTTGATTTTTCCCGAACTAATTCCAAAACGCCGGCATAACGCGAAGCATCATAATCGTTTAGCTCTGCATCGCCTACAGGATTTTCTTGCGCACGTTTTAGTAACTCCAATCTGAAGTCGATGGGGTCTTTGCCCATTTCTTCTGCCACTTCATCCAAAAATGATTGTTCGGCACCGGCAATAAAATTGGACCGTGGTGCTCTGAAAGCACCTGTTGTGATATTGGAGTCAACCGTAAAATTCTCAGCCAAATAATTGTCGATGGCCCCAGCGGGAAAGCGGTTTGCAAAGAGTGGGCTCTCAGGTATCCCACCGGCTTTTACATGAAAGGCCATAAGATTGTTATCGGCGTCAAATGCGGCACGATAGGTGGCATAGTATGATGGGCGGTATGTGCCTTGCGACATATCGTCTTCTCGGCTATAGACCAGCTTTATAGGGGTCACCATCTTCTTTGATATTGCGGCTGCCTCTACCATAAAATGTCCATACAGCCTGCGGCCAAAGCCGCCCCCTTGACGGGTCATTTGAATATCGACTTTCTCTAAGGGAAGGCCTAGGTGTTCGGCTATGGCCGGTTCCATAAATTCAGGGGTCTGGGTAGGGCCCAACAACTCTGCATGGTCTTCTGTGACATGGGCAAAGAAATTCATAGGTTCCATGGTGTTGTGCGCCAAAAACGGACAACTGTAACTGCGTTCAATGACTTTGGCAGCGTTTGCGAAGGCAGCCTCCGGATTGCCATCTCGTCGCACTACATTTCCTTTTCGGGAATTCAGTTCTTTCAGTTTTGCAGTATGGGTGTCCGAATTTTCCATGCCGGCAGGGTAGTTTACCTTCATTTCGTTTCCAAAAAGGCTCATCGCCTCAATGGTATCCGGCGACTGTTCCCACTCAATATTCAGTGTTTTTTTTGCCTGCATTACCTGCCAAGTCGTTTCACCCACTACGGCGACCAATTCGTTGAAGGCCGTCTGGTGGAAGGCCGATTTCTTAAAGTCATCGTCATATAGCTTTATTGAAAAAACATCGCGAATACCGGGCATTTGCTTTGCCTCTTCTGCGTCGAAAGATTTTAAGCGCATGCCAAAAGCAGGAGGATGGGCCAAAGTGGCGATCAACATGCCTTCGCGTTGCACATCGATGCCGAACAAGGGTTGGCCTGTAACAATCTTTAACCCATCGACATTTTTACGGGAAGTACCTATTATGGAAAAATCGGAGCGTTCTTTTAACTCAACCTCTTCGGGAACTTCCATTTGAGCTGCGGCCGATGCCATTTCACCGTAGCCGGCCGAGTTGCCACTGGCTTCATGGGCAAGTACACCCGCTACCGCCGTAATTTCACCCACGGGTACCTGCCAGGCCCTGGCGGCAGCCTCTTTCAACATGTGGCGGGCTGTTGCCCCGGCCATACGAAGGCTTTGCCACGAGCTACTGATCGAACGGCTGCCACCAGCAACTTGCCAGTTATAAAGATTGGTGTTAAGGGGTGCCTGTTCGACAATGACGTTTTTCCAGTCTATCTCCAGTTCGTCTGCAACGATCATGGGCATGGAGGTCTTTACGTTCTGACCGATTTCTGGATTGGGTGACATAATGGTCACCACACCGTTATCGCCAATTTTGAGATAACCATTGATCTCAAACCATTCGTTGGGCATCTCAAGGGCCGCTATGGTCTCTGCTTGCTTGGGTTTGCAAGAGTTCAAAAAGCTGAAACCCAATACGAGTCCACCCCCGGCCAAACTGGTGTTTTTGATAAAGGCCCTACGTCCGATATGTGTTTTGATGAGTGTCATGATAGTTTGTTAAAGAGGATGGATTATGATTCGCTGCCAGCGGCTATTTTGACAGCCTTTTTTATTCTGAGATAGGTGCCGCAACGACAAATGTTGCCGTTCATGGCCATATCGATTTCCGCATCTGTGGGATTCGGATTTTTTTTCAACAATGCCGAAGCGGTCATGATCTGTCCCGCTTGACAGTAGCCACATTGGGGAACATCGACCTCGAGCCATGCCTTTTGTACTGGGTGGTCACCGTTTTCTGAAAGTCCCTCGATCGTGGTTACTTCTTGGTTTCCAACCGACGATACCGTTATCATGCAAGAACGTACGGCGACATCTCCAAGATGCACGGTGCACGCCCCGCACTGTGCAATGCCACAGCCGTATTTGGTGCCAACCAGTTTTAGGTGATCGCGCAGTACCCAGAGCATGGGTGTTGATGGGTCAACGTCCACCTCTTGTGTTTTTCCGTTGATGTTAAGTGTAAAATTTGCCATGATTTTAGTTATTCCTTTAAAATTATGATATTTTATTAATAATTGAATGTAAAATCTAAACTATTGCCAAGGTTTAATGTTAAAATTTGAATGTTTGTTATAATGGGCTATAGTCTATACACTTTCCCTATTTTTGCGCAAACACCGTTCGAATGTCCTCAAATACCAGTAAGCGATATGCCCAACGTGGGGTTTCGGCCTCAAAGGAAGACGTGCACAACGCCATCAAAAACATTGATAAGGGGTTGTTTCCCAAGGCTTTTTGTAAGATAGTACCCGATTATTTGACCGGTAGCGAAACACATTGCCTGGTCATGCATGCCGATGGGGCTGGTACCAAGTCATCATTGGCCTATATGTATTGGAAAGAAACGGGCGATTTGAGCGTTTGGAAAGGCATCGCCCAAGATGCCTTGGTCATGAACATCGATGACCTGATATGTGTGGGAGCCGTTGACAACATTATGCTCTCTTCGACCATTGGGCGAAACAAGAACCTGATTCCCGGAGAGGTCATCTCGGCCATCATCAACGGCACTGAAGAATTGATTACCGACTTGGTCAAGCATGGTATTACCATTCATTCCACCGGTGGTGAAACGGCTGATGTGGGCGATTTGGTTCGTACCATCATCGTCGACAGCACGGTCATCGCACGAATGAAACGCAGCGAGGTTATTGACAATGCCAATATTAGGGCAGGGGATGTGATAGTTGGGCTGGCCTCTTTTGGCAAAGCGACCTACGAGCAGGAGTACAATGGCGGTATGGGCAGCAATGGTCTTACCTCGGCGCGGCATGATGTTTTTGGAAAATATTTGGCGGAAAAGTATCCTGAAAGTTTTGACCCAGCCGTACCAGACGATTTAGTATATTCTGGAAAAGTACGACTTACAGATTCCGTTTCCGGTTCACCGCTGGATGCCGGTAAACTCGTTCTTTCGCCTACGCGCACCTATGCGCCTGTGGTGAAGGAAATCCTGAAAAGATATACATCAGAAGTAATACACGGTATGGTGCATTGTAGTGGTGGGGCACAGACCAAAATTCTACATTTTGTGGAGGACGCTCATGTGATCAAAGACAATCTGTTTCCTGTTCCCCCACTGTTTAGGTTGATTCAAGAGCAATCGGGCACCGATTGGAAAGAAATGTACCAAGTGTTCAACTGCGGACACCGTTTGGAACTATACGTGGACGCAGCTATTGCAGAAGACCTTATTTCCATATCAAAAAGCTTTGACATCGATGCAAGAATCATAGGCCGTGTTGAAGAATCTAAAGGCAAAAGGCTGACCATCAAAAGCGAATACGGTACTTTCGACTACTGACCATACGAATACCCCAAATCAAACGTTTACATTATAAACCCCGAATGCTATGGAAAGAAAACAGTTTTTGCAGAGTCTGGGGGCAGGTGCTGCATTTGCACTAATGTTCCCATGTGTAAACGGTTGTTCAAAAGATGGTGAGCTTGAAACATTTCCTGAACCCACAGGTGTTGACTTTACGGTTGATTTAACCTCGCCCGAAGCTGCTCCCTTGGCAAATAATGGCGGTTGGATCGCCGTCAAGTCCAATCCAGAATTGAATTATTTCGATATTGTTGTGGCAAGAAACCTTGAAGGAAACCTAATTGCCGCAAGTAAGATATGCAGTCATCAAGGCACTGAGGAAATTCGTTTCATAACCGAGGATGGTGGTGTTTTTCATTGCACTACGCATCAATCCCGATTTGCACAAGATGGTACCTCTTTGAACCTGAACACTACCAGCAATCCGCTGAAAATATTCAATACCGAGCTCAACGGCGACATACTGCGTATTTTTGAATGAATAAGGTAGGTGTTTTGCCATGAAAAAGCTGTTGGCCATATTGTTTTTTATAGCTTCCGTTCCCCTTTTGGGCCAAGACTGGAAACCTTCATTTTCAGATGCCCTGAAAACGGCCAAAGAAGAGAACAAACCCCTAATTTTGGTCTTTACTGGCTCTGATTGGTGTGCCCCTTGTATCAAGCTCGACAAAAAAATTTGGAAGTCAGAAGCGTTCAGAAACTATTCCGCCGAACATTATGTACTTTACAAAGCTGACTTTCCCAGAAAGAAATCGAACAAATTGGAAGCTGCATTAACAGCCGAAAACCAAAAACTGACCGAAAAATATAACCCAAACGGATTTTTCCCCTTGGTCGTGGTGCTCGATAACAGCCAGAATGTTTTGGGTGTCACGGGGTATAAAAATATTGCTCCCGCAGACTACATAGCGTTGCTAAACGGTTTTCTAAAATGAGAAGGGCGGTGGTATTTTTTCTGGTGTTGTCATGTTTTTTGGCAGTGGGCCAAGAGAAAAAATACGTAACCGTAAAAAAGGCACTCAATCTCATGGGTACGGCCTTTGAGATCACGGTTGTGGCACCCTCTGAAGAAATCGGATATATAAACATTGATGAAGCGGCCTCAGAGATCACGCGGATTGAAAAAATGATTTCCTCTTGGGATCCAGACTCTGAAACATCGCTCATCAATAAAAATGCCGGGATCAGGCCCGTGAAGGTGAGCCGTGAGCTTTTTGGGTTGATTGAGCGAGCCATAAAGATCTCAGAAATTACCGACGGGGCTTTCGATATATCGTATGCCTCGGTCGACAATATTTGGAAATTTGATGGTACCATGAAAAATATGCCATCCCGTGGGGCAATAGCGCAATCCGTAAGTAAAGTGGGGTATAAAAAAATTGTGCTGGATGCAGAGGTGCAATCTGTTTTTTTAACACAAAAAGGGATGAAAATTGGTTTTGGGGCTATCGGAAAAGGGTATGCTGCCGATAAGGCCAAAGCGTTTTTAATGTCGAAGGGCGTGCCGGGCGGACTCATCAATGCTTCTGGTGACTTGACCACATGGGGCACCAAGGCCACAGGTGAGAAATGGATGATCGGCATCGCCAACCCGTTGAGCAAAGACAAGGTGTTCAGCTGGCTGCCCGTTATAGAATCGTCGGTGGCAACCTCTGGCAACTACGAAAAATATATCGTCATCAACGGAAAAAAATACTCCCATATCATTGACCCTAGAACGGGTTATCCGACAAGTGGTGTGCAAAGTGTTACCGTTTTTGCCAAATATGCAGAACTCTGCGATGCCCTGGCCACTGCGGTTTTTGTAATGGGAAAAGACAGTGGTATTCATATGATCAACCAAATTGACGGGGTAGAAGTGGTTGTGGTCGACGATGCCAATAAGATTCATAGGAGTTCAGGAATCTTGTTCAACAATAATCAGTAATTTTAAACATGCGCACATTTCTTTTGATCGTGGTCGTATTGCTTTTCTTCAGCTCATGTGTGGCGGTAAGGGAATATGACAAAGTGTATATCAACGATACCGAGATGCAGTTGGGTGCCAAGTTTTCTGAACGTTTCGAGACCAATTTCCAGATATATCGCGAAGCTGCCGCCGGGGCCAATGGCGGAAAAACAGGGGGCGGCTGCGGTTGTAATTAACTGAGACCCATTTTCTGGAAGCGGAGTGCGGCAGAAAATGCTGGTCGAAGTTACCCTGAGCGCAGTCGAAGGGTCTGTTTGTGGAGGTCGGAGGGCCCATGCCCATTTTCTGGAAGCGGAGCGCGGCAGAAAATGCTGGTCGAAGTTACCCTGAGCGCAGTCGAAGGGTCTGTTCAAAAGAGTTGGAAGGCCCTTTCCCAATTCTTTCAAGCGCAGCACGGAGGGAAATGATGGTTGGGGATGAAGGTTGCATTTTATTGAAATAATACAAATTAGCCGTTGAGAACAGTTTTTTCCATAGTAGTCTTTTTTGTTTTCCTGACGGGAAAATCGCAACAAACCGATTCCTCCTATAAAAAAAGGGTGCTTGAGACAAGCGAAATCGATTTGCTCTTCAGCTATTACGATCAAGATGGTAAAAATGCTGCCGTGACGGGGGGCGAAGGCACTGAGGCCCTTACCGATGCCACTTCGGCGATCGTGCTGCGGTTGCCCCTGAACGAAGATGATGTGCTTACCGTTGATGCAGGGCTTTCGGCCTATACTTCTGCTTCGTCGAGCAATGTCAATCCATTGGACGGTAGCAATCCGAATGTGAGTCCGTTCGATGCCTCTTCGGGCGAGTCGCGAAAAGATCAATTGGTTCATATCAACCCCAGGTACCAGCATAGTGCTGACGACCGCAATACCATATGGAGCGTCAACGGCTATTTTTCGAATGAGTACGATTACAATTCCATCGGGTTTGGGGGTAGTTATGCGCGTCTATTCAACGAAAAGAATACAGAGATTTCCATTGGGGGTCAAGTCTACCTCGATAGCTGGAATCCGCAGTATCCCATTGAGTTGCGGAGCGGATTTTTTGATAGCCGGATCACGGGTAATGGCACCTACGATCCAAACTTTCAAGAGTTTGGGAGTACTGGTAGAAATTCTTATGCGCTCTCACTGTCTTTTTCGCAGATTTTGGGCAAGAGGTGGCAAGGGGCCCTGTTCATGGACCTCGTATTGCAAGAAGGGTTGCTGAGCACCCCTTTTCAACGGGTCTATTTTGCAGATACTGAAGATTTCTTTATAGACGAATTTCAGTTGGCAGATGATGTGGAACGGCTTCCCGATAGTCGCTTTAAGGTTCCGTTTGGGGGGCGGCTGAACGTGTTTGTGAGCGACGCCATTGTGCTGAGAACCTATTACCGCTTTTATTGGGATGATTGGGGCATTGTCTCGCATACCGCCAATGTTGAGGTGCCATTGAAATTAAGTGATAAATTCACCTTGTACCCGACCTATCGCTACTACACCCAGACTGCAGCTGACTATTTTTATCCCAAAGAAGCGGCACTCTCCACATTTGAGTTCTATACCTCTGACTACGACCTTTCGGGGTACAATGCACATCAATATGGTATCGGTGCCAGATATACCGACATTTTTACCAAGGCCAAGGTGTTTGCCTTTGGCTTAAAGACCATTGATGTAAGGTTGAACCAATATGACCGTAGCGATGGGTTGGGCGCTTTCATCATCACACTGGGAACAACTTTCGTGGGTAACTGAACAGCTTTTGGGCAAAGGTCTTCCGAACAAAAAATTGTAACTTCGCAAGCCAAAGTACCGAGTACAATGCTTGATAAACTCAACATCATAAAACAACGGTTCGATGAGGTTTCTGACCTGATCATACAGCCTGATATTATTTCTGACCAAAAGCGCTATGTAAGGCTGAACAAAGAGTACAAAGACCTAAGGGCTTTGATGGATAAGCGTGACCGGTACATTGAATTGACCAACAATCTAAATGAGGCCGAGGAGATTATTGCAGATGGCAGTGATGCTGAAATGGTGGAAATGGCCAAAATGCAGTTAGAGGAAGCAAAAGAGGCCTTGCCAAAGCTGGAAGAAGAGATAAAGTTCATGCTGATACCCAAGGATCCCGAAGACGAAAAAGACGTGGTCATGGAGATTCGTGCAGGCACTGGCGGTGATGAGGCCAGTATTTTTGCGGGCGATCTGTATCGAATGTATTCCAAATATTGCGAATCAAAAGGTTGGAAAACCAATATTATCGACCTTAGTGAGGGTACCAGTGGCGGCTACAAAGAAATCCAGTTTGAAGTTACAGGTGAAGATGTGTATGGGACCTTGAAGTTTGAGGCTGGCGTACATCGCGTACAGCGCGTGCCCCAGACCGAGACCCAAGGTCGGGTACATACCAGTGCGGCAACGGTAATGGTGCTGCCAGAGGCCGAAGATTTCGAGGTAGAAATCGACCCCAAGGATGTTCGGATCGATTATTTCTGTTCTTCAGGTCCCGGTGGGCAATCGGTCAATACGACCTATTCCGCCGTTCGCCTGACACACATACCCACAGGTCTAGTGGCACAGTGCCAAGATGAAAAGTCACAGCACAAGAACAAAGACAAGGCATTCAAGGTATTGCGCTCACGACTCTATGACCTTGAATTGGCAAAAAGACAGGAAGAAGACGCAGCCAAGAGAAATTCACAGGTAAGTAGTGGAGACCGTTCTGCCAAGATCAGGACATACAACTATCCGCAGGGTCGTGTCACCGATCATAGAATAGGCCTGACCCTGTATGATTTGCAGAACATTATGAATGGAGACCTACAGAAGATAATCGATGAGTTGATGCTGGTGGAGAATACCGAAAAGTTAAAAGAGGCCTCCGAAATTTTGTAAGGATCCAATTGCGAACCAATAGAATCTGCCTGTTCGAAGGTAGCCGAAGTCGAGACGCTTAATAATGAAAATAGAACAACTCGTAACCCAGATTCGAAAAAAGCAGTCCTTTCTTTGTGTGGGGTTGGATACCGATTTGGAAAAGATACCAACCCATTTACTTGACCACGAAGACCCCATTTTCTCCTTCAATAAGGCCATCATAGATGCCACACAATCATTGTGCGTGGCATACAAGCCCAATACGGCGTTTTATGAGGCCTATGGTGCGGCAGGATGGGAATCGTTGTCAAAAACGTTACGCTATATCAACGAGCACTATCCTGAAATGTTCACCATTGCCGATGCCAAGAGGGGCGATATAGGCAATACCTCGACCCGTTATGCCAAGGCCTTTTTTGAGGAGATGGATTTTGATGCCATTACCGTGGCCCCTTATATGGGAAAGGACAGTGTAGAGCCCTTTTTGGACTTTGCGGATAGGCATACCATTTTATTGGCTTTGACCTCCAATGAGGGGGCTTTTGATTTTCAGACCAAGATGGTAGAGAACAAGGAACTCTACAAAGAGGTATTGAAGACCTCAAAAAGCTACAAGAATGCACAAAACCTGATGTATGTGGTCGGAGCGACCAAGGCTTCTTATTTGAGGGATGTAAGGGAAATCGTGCCCAACAGTTTTCTATTGGTGCCCGGCGTGGGTGCACAAGGCGGTAGTTTAGAGGAAGTGTGCCATTACGGCCTTAACGCTGATGTTGGCCTGTTGATAAACTCATCAAGGGGCATAATCTATGCATCACAAGGAGAAGATTTTGCACAGGTCGCCGCAGAAAAAGCTAGGGAACTACAGTCGCAGATGGCCCAAGAATTGACCAAATTCGGCCAAAATACCTAGACAAGGCTTTCCAATACTTTTTTTAGGTCTTTTGCCTTTCTTTCGAAAAATTCCCCCAGTCGGGTATCCATATAAGTGGCATCCGCGGCTTTTCTAAGAAAGTTTTGATATCTGTGCTCGAGAATGGCCACGGCTTGTGCCCCACTTGTAATGGGGGTCACCGCACCTACTTTGCAATATTGACTATTCATTATTCATGAGATTTGTTCTAACAAAGATACGGTGAAAAGCCGCGTTTGGATTTCAAGGTGGTGCGGTATACATCTAAAAATCAGGCAATTTGTCCAATTTTAACTAAATTTTGGTAGAATTGTTGGCTATCCAAACAGGTTTTAACATGCTCTTTGGTGAAACCATTATATGTAAATAAGTTTCGAAACCAAGGTCAAGGTGTTAGGATTATATTTTAAGGCTTGCCTTAAAAAAAGGTAGAATATAAACGACCTCCGGTCTGTGATGCTAATTAAACACCATCAAGAATGAAACGATAAGAAAGTGGTCAACAAACCTCGAGGTCGTTTTCTAAAATAAATGTCCGAAATTATCCTATGAAAAGGGTAAGAACCCGTAAACCTTTACTCTTTTAAAATCTGTCAATGGTTTGAAACACTCCTTTGAAATTCTGATGGGGTAAGTTGGGTCTTCTTCTTGAAGGCCTTGTTGAAGGTTACCTTGTTGTTGTAGCCCACTTCATAGGCCACATCGATAATATTCAGTCCGTGGTCGTTATGTTCCTTTAATATTTTCTTTGCCTCATCGATGCGGTAAGTGTTGATCAGCGCATGAAAACTGACTTTAAAGTGCTCGTTTATCACCTGCGAGGCATTGTGCCGTGTGGTATTCAATTTTCTGGCCACCATTTCAAGGTTAATATCGTTCTCACGGTAAATTTTTTCTTTATCGAAAAGCCTTATCAGGTTCTCTTTCAACTCTAGGGAAAGACTTGGGGTAAGCCCAGATTTTTCATATTTCGGAAACATACGGTTCAGATACGTGTATCGGCCACCGAACACTTGGGGCTGAATGTTGGCCGAGTAACCAACATACAGAACCATCAAGGCCATGGCCGCTATGGAAAGGTTATAGAGCAGGCCAGAATTAAATCCATTAATAATCAAAATGCCATATGCAGAATAGGTGAAAATGTAGAGAAAGTGTATGTAGTAAATATTTTTTTGCCATGTTTGGCCCGCGGGGTCGAGCGCATTCTTTGCTTTGCTTTTTAGGTAGACCTTTCGAATAAAGTATCCGTAGACCACCAACGAAATAATCTTGAGCACTACTATGAGCAGCAACTTGTTCGAGTCTTGCGCACTGAGTCCGTTTTTTAGGCGGGTCAGCATCAAAGCAACCTTTTCATCTGCCGACATGGAGTAAACAGTTATACCCATAAACGCCAAAAGAATCAATGTTGGCAGTAGATGCAGTAAGTCAACCGGTTTAAACTGATATCTGAAAGCTATCCGTTTGAAGTAAAAATAAAGAAGGGGGCCGTATAAGAATGAGGCCCAGGTAGACATCAGGTATGTATGCGGAAACTCAAACAAATAATGGGCTTCATTGACAGAAATGTTCAGTATAAATAGAGAATGTATGAATACAAAACTGGCGATAAGAACCCCGGCAATCCCATTGATTTTTTTGTTCAGAAGGATGAGGACAATTACGTAAAAACCGATCATCGCCACCACAAAATAGATAATCGACCAGATATCGATGTCTGGCACGATTGCCTCTGAGATGGTTTTGAACTCTTGGGAGCTTCTGACCGGGTCAAACCCCTCATGGGAAAGAAAGGTCGGGTCAAACTCCAGTAGAAGATAATCGTTCAGATGGGCCCTTGCTTTTTCAGGATGCTCCAAAGCAGCCTCGCTCAATGCCAGTTTTTTGAGAATATGCGGTTTCTCTTGAACAGCGCCCTCCAAATTCTTCTCGTACAACGGAATGGCGCGATTATATTGGTGGATGTTGTAGTAGTAATCAGCCCAATCCAATGAGTCTTGCATGGACTTTGAGATAATTTCCTCCTCGTAAACGGGTGCCCCACTACGGATTGTCGAATAACTCCATTTGAACAATAGGAAAAATAGGATAATAAGAAATACCCTTGGTCTCATGATTTGATTGATGAATTAGCACCATTTGAAATTAACAAATTGTTAGGAGAGAATTGTTAAAAAAAACCCAATAAAGTAAACCCCGATAAGAATTTACCTTTTCAAAATTCTTCCTCACCCTAAAAAAAGACCTATAAAATCTTTTTGAAAAATTAAAGATGTAGTCAGCAATGTTGTAAAAAAAAACCGGCGAGGGTGCCGGTTTTTAAAACTAACTAACTCAAAAAATGCTAACTCAGATAACTTGGTACAAAATTCAGTTTAAATGAGAACTTCAAGGTTAATCTTACCTTATAAATACGTTAAGATAACGCTTGTTTTCTTAAAAAAGAACGGGCAATTATTTTCTTTATTGTCTCTATATCAAAAAATTACCAAATCTTTCACATATATGCGAAAGAACCTTTGTATTTGGTTTTTGGGTGATGAAATATTGAATGCAATTGTGAAGTGAATTGATATGGTCAACCGCTTTTTGTCATCAGGTAAAAACCACCGTTCTGTTGTTGTAGACCATGGTCTTTCTTTTGACGTGCAATTGTACCGCTTTTGAGAGAACGATTTTCTCAAGATCACGACCCACAGCCACCAAGTCTTCAATGAAATGAGAGTGGCTTACCGTCGCTACATCTTGGGCAATAATGGGTCCAGCGTCAAGTTCTTCGGTCACATAATGACTGGTTGCCCCAATAATCTTTACCCCTCTTTTGAACGCTGCATGGTAGGGTTTGGCGCCGGCAAATGCAGGCAAGAACGAGTGGTGAATATTAATGATTCTATTGGGTAACGCTTCAATGACTCTTGGTGAAATAATCTGCATGTAACGCGCCAAAACCACAAAATCTACGTGGTGTTCTTCGATGAGATCGAGTTGTTGTTGGGCTGCTTTTTCTCGCAATTCTTTGCTGACAGGCACATGATGGAAAGGTATCTGAAACTGATCTGCAATAAATGAAAGGTCTTGGTGGTTGCTTAAAATAAAAGGAATCTCCACCAGCAACTCGCCAGACTGGTACCGGCTGAGCAAATCGTACAGGCAATGCTTGTATTTTGACACAAATATGGCCATTCGCGGTTTTATGCGCTCTTGGTGGATACTCCACTCCATTTCATACCGATTGGCCAGTTCGCCCTGAAAAGATGCTCTTAGGACCTGTTTGTCTGTATTTTGCTGAAAATCACTCTCCAATCGCATGAAAAAGACCCCAGCTTCCTTATCCACATGCTGGTCGAGGTATATGACATTTCCTCCGTTCTGGTGCAAGAAACTGGTTACCGAGCTAATGATTCCGGCTTGATCGGGACAATGTATTAGAAAAGTTAGTTTCACAGGTTTTGGGTTTGGGGTTAAAATTAACGTATTCTGAATCAGAGGCCCTATCGCGAATATATTTTTGTACAATTCCGATTATAACCCTTTTTTTGTTGCATTTTCCGTAAATTGCGGGGGTCGAATCTGCACTTTTTTGAAGATGGAGCAAAACAAGCCTTACAAGCCCAAGAACAAGATCAGAGTGGTCACGGCAGCCTCGCTCTTTGATGGTCATGATGCGGCCATCAATATCATGCGCCGAATAATCCAAGCAGCTGGTGTTGAGGTAATTCATTTGGGCCATGACCGAAGTGTGGCCGAGGTGGTCGAATGTGCCATACAGGAAGATGCCAATGCCATTGCCATGACCTCTTACCAAGGGGGGCATAATGAGTACTTCAAATATATGTACGACCTGCTTCAGGAAAGGGGCGCTGGGCATATCAAGATCTTTGGTGGCGGCGGTGGTGTCATCTTGCCCGAGGAAATAAACGAACTGATGGATTATGGCATAACACGCATTTATTCACCCGACGATGGGCGTGAGATGGGGCTGCAGGGTATGATCGATGACCTGGTGAAAAAGTCAGATTTCTCGATTGCGGATCTGGGAATTCCAAAGAAGCAGGATCTTGGTACATTGTTAAGGCAGAAAGATGTCAAGACCATAGCGAGGTTGATCTCGTTGGCCGAAAACAGGCATGATGAATTTGAAGAATATTCTCCATCCTTAAAAATAAATAATGAAGACGTTCCCGTTCTGGGTATCACGGGCACCGGTGGGGCGGGCAAGTCAAGCTTGGTAGATGAGCTTGTAAGGCGTTTTTTGATTGATTTTCCCGATAAACATTTGGGCATTGTCTCCGTAGATCCCTCAAAACGCAAGACCGGTGGGGCTTTGCTGGGTGATCGAATTCGAATGAATGCAATCAACAACCCCCGTGTGTACATGCGTTCTTTGGCCACACGACAGTCAAATTTAGCACTTTCAAAACATGTGGCCGAAGCTATTCAGGTACTGAAGGCCGCGGCCTTTGACTTGATTATTTTAGAGACCTCGGGCATTGGCCAGTCAGACACCGAGATTTTGGAACATAGTGATGTTTCGCTGTACGTAATGACCCCTGAATTTGGGGCAGCTACCCAACTCGAAAAAATAGATATGCTCGACTTTGCCGATTTGGTGGCCATCAACAAATTCGACAAAAGGGGCGCCCAAGATGCCCTTCGCGATGTGAAAAAACAATACCAGCGCAACCAAAATCTCTGGGATGCCAATTTGGATGACCTTCCCATTTTTGGAACAATCGCCTCGCAATTCAACGATCCGGGCATGAACCGGCTGTATGTGGCGACCATGCAGACCCTAAGTGAGAAAACGGGCGCTACCTTTGATTCTGATTTCAAGGTCGAGAACGAACCTGAAAAGATGTTTGTCATTCCACCTGCCAGAACACGGTATCTTTCCGAAATAACAGAGAACAATAGAGGGTACGACAAAAATGTATTCAAGCAGGCCAAGGTGGCACAAAAGCTATACGGACTTTTTAAAACCATGGTATCGCTTATCGATTTAGATGATAGGGCCATTGAACATTCCCTTTTGACCAAGTCAGGTTTGGATGGGCCGGCCATCCTATCAAAAACTAAAAAAGAAGATGTTAAGCAACTGGTTTCAAAACTTCTTGACGAATTTGATAGGGTAAAGATGAACCTTGATCCCAACAATTGGATGCGGTTGTTGCAATGGCATGAAAAGAAGAAGGCCTATCAGGCTCCAATATATTCGTTCAAGGTACGCGGAAAAGAAATTAAGGTGGATACACATACCGAATCGTTGGCACACCTTCAGATTCCAAAAGTTGCCCTCCCCAAATATGAAGCCTGGGGCGATTTGCTGTTATGGATGTTGCAAGAAAATGTGCCGGGCGAGTTTCCGTATACCGCAGGAATCTATCCCTTTAAGAGAACCAATGAAGATCCCACCAGAATGTTCGCGGGCGAGGGTGGACCAGAGCGCACCAATCGACGTTTTCATTATGTGAGCCTTGATATGCCGGCCAAACGACTGTCCACGGCTTTTGACTCGGTGACGCTGTATGGACATGATCCAGACAAGCGGCCAGATATTTATGGAAAAATCGGCAATGCGGGGGTTTCTATCTGCTGCCTCGACGATGCCAAGAAACTATATTCTGGCTTTGACCTGAGCGACCCCATGACCTCAGTGAGCATGACAATCAATGGCCCTGCCCCGATGTTGTTGGGGTTTTTTATGAATGCCGCCATTGACCAAAACTGTGAAAAATACATCAAGCAGAATGGCCTTGAAGATGAGGTCAACAAAAAGATAGAGGCCATTTATGCCAAAAAGGGTGTAAAGCGCCCCAGATACAATGGCGAACTGCCAAAGGGCAACAATGGGCTGGGGCTCATGCTTTTGGGCGTCACCGGTGACCAGGTGCTGCCAAGAGAAGTGTACGATAAGATAAAGGCAGAGACCCTCTCGCAGGTAAGGGGTACGGTGCAGGCAGACATACTTAAAGAGGATCAAGCCCAGAATACCTGTATATTCTCAACGGAGTTTGCCCTACGCCTAATGGGCGATGTGCAAGAATATTTTATCGACCATAAGGTCAGAAATTTTTATTCAGTATCCATTTCGGGCTATCATATTGCTGAGGCAGGGGCCAACCCCATTTCGCAATTGGCCTTTACCCTTTCGAATGGCTTTACCTATGTCGAGTACTACCTAAGCCGGGGGATGGATATCAATGATTTTGGTCCGAACCTGTCCTTTTTCTTTTCCAACGGCATTGACCCAGAATATGCCGTAATCGGTCGGGTGGCCCGCAGAATTTGGGCCAAGGCCATGAAAGAAAAATATGGTGCGGGATCACGGGCACAAATGTTGAAATACCATATTCAGACTTCTGGGCGAAGCCTGCATGCCCAAGAAATCGATTTCAATGATATTCGAACTACCCTGCAGGCCCTCTACGCGATTTACGATAACTGTAACTCGTTGCACACCAATGCCTACGATGAGGCCATTACCACGCCTACAGAAGAATCGGTACGCCGTGCGATGGCCATTCAACTTATAATCAACAAAGAATTGGGCTTGGCCAAGAACGAAAATCCGCTTCAAGGATCTTTCATTATCGAAGAGTTGACCGATTTGGTCGAAGAGGCTGTTTTGATGGAGTTTGACCGAATTACTGAAAGGGGAGGCGTTCTCGGTGCCATGGAGACCATGTACCAGCGTTCAAAAATTCAAGAAGAAAGTCTTTATTACGAAACCTTGAAACATTCAGGAAAGTACCCGATCATCGGTGTCAACACGTTTTTGAGTTCGAAAGGCTCGCCAACGGTTTTGCCCGCTGAGGTCATCAGGGCCACCGAAGACGAAAAACAACTGCAGATCCAAACGCTCAAAAACCTCCATAAGACCTATGTGGAGAAATCAAAACAACTCCTCAAAGAGCTGCAAAAAACTGCCGTGGCCAATGAAAATCTTTTCGAGAAGTTGATGGAGGTTACCAAGTACTGCTCATTAGGGCAAATTACCGAAGCACTGTTTGAGGTAGGGGGGCAGTACCGACGAAATATGTAAGCAGCGAGAATCAGAAACAAGACAAAGTCGAAGTTTCTGATTGCGAGTCGCTTACCCCTATCGAAGCCGAGCGGTCCCCACAAATTGCCGACCGAGGACAATGGCATCAGAAACAAGACAAAGTCGAAGTTTCTGATTGCGGGTGGCTTACGCCGATCGTTATCTTTCAAACCGTCAAGTTGATCGGCTGGCTAAAATTGTTTATGAAGGAGTTGCTTAATATTCGTCGTTCCTTAGCGAAAGCCGCCACTTTTTAAATGCTTTCCTGAAACTCTTGATTTCCTTTCGCAACAGGTTTAGATATTCCTTTTCTTTTACCCCATCTCGTTCCAAACCATTGCAGTAGGCCAGAATATTCCGGGTCATGATGTTGATAAAAGAAAGGCTTTTCATGCGAACCGAATATGAAGAGCTGGTAGCGGCCTGCTCGATCTCTTTGGTAATGAGCGTGGCATCGGTTAGCAACGAGTCTGAAAGATTGTCTCTAAAGCTACTGGATTGTCTAAGTGAAAAAAGGTCTTTGTTGTATGAGAGGTAAGAAGCCAAGGCATCGCTCAAATCACGTAGCACAAGTGATTTTCTATAAACGGGCAACGAGTGTAACGAGTTGCTTTTCATAGTCTTACAGCAATTTTTTAGTACATTAAAATTACATCAGATTGGCAAAACCATACTTTTGAAAGTTAATACGAAATAAATTTTTACCTTTGATTTTAAGTTTTTTGTATATTATTTCTTTTTAAATGAAGGTAGATAAGCTCAGTTTGCGCATTCTTAAAGAACTTCGGAAAAATGCCCGTGAATCGTATGCCGAAATCGGACGAAAAGTGGGGTTGACACCCCCAGCGGTGGCCGAACGCATAAAGAAGATGGAAGACCTCGGCATCATCGAGGGGTACCAGACACACTTGGCATATCATTTTTTAGGGTACCAGTTGAGGGCGATTATTATGCTCAGGGCCTTTATGGGCAAATTGAAGCCCTTTCTCGATATGGTGAAGTCATACGACGAAGTAGTGAATTGTTATCGCATAACCGGAAACGAAAATATTGTAATGGAAGTTGTGCTCAAAGACCAAAGGCATCTTGAAAAATTTATAGATGAGCTTATTGCATATGGCGAGTGCCGTACGCACATTGTGCTTTCGAACGTGGTCTCTAACGAACCTTTGAACAAGATGTAGGGGCAAAGACTTTTTTGGCCTATATTTAGGTAGTGCAAACATTTTTGGCCAGATTTTTGTGCGCACCTTACTATGAGAAAGAACTACCCACTTGTGATAAAGAAACGCTTACCGTACCTTATTTTTCTTTTGGTTTTTCAAATTGGCATCTCGCAGGAAGTGGCCTTGCGAAAGGGGGTCATCATCGATTCTGTACAGGTAGATGACGAAAACAATGAAACATTTTCGCTATACCTGCCCACCAATTTTGTCACATCCAAAAAATGGCCTGTGTTATATGTTTTTGATATGGACGGTAAGGGCCTTCAGGCCATGTCGATGTTCAAACAGGCGGCCGAGGCCAAGGGTTATATTCTTGCATCACCCGATAACATCAACGACACACTATCGCTATCAGAGAATATGCTGAGGGTGGGTAGGGCAATCGATGGGGTCTCACGGCTTTTGCCCATACAGAACGAACGCCTATATGTCGCCGGTTTCGCCTATGGGGCCCGCTTTGCCAACATCACTCCATTATTTTTAAATAAGATCAGGGGTGTCATATCGTGTGGTGCCAGCTTTATGAACTTAGAATTGCTCAACAGCAAAAGGCGCTTTCATTTTATCGGTATTGTGGGCAACAAAGACTTCAATTATATTGAGTTGCTAAAGTTGAAAAAGGTCTTGAACGGTCTAAAGCATCCGAACCAATTGTTGGTTTTTGAAGGGGGCCACAAATGGCCTGACAGTCAACACTTTGAAAAGGCCCTCACCTTGTTTGACTTGGCCGAAATGGCCAAGGGCAATATACCCCAAGACTCCCTGATTGTCAATGAATCGTATAGGCAAGACCTAGAACGGTTTCAAGAACTGCGCAGTGGGTCAAAGCTTCTGTTGGCCGAACAGGTACTTGACCGTATGCTGGCGGTATACCGCCCCCATAGGGAGGTGGATTCTTTGAAAAAATTGAAAAAAGAGCTTAGAAAAGACAAGCTGTACCGTGCGCTCAAACGGCAAGAAAATGCGGCCCGCTTCAAAGAATCGTTGCTGAAAGAAGACTATGTGTACTATATCGAGGAAGACATCCTTACCTACAATTACAACAATCTGGGCTGGTGGAACTACCAGATGACCGAGATCAATAAATTCATCTATCAGGGCAATGCCGCCGAGAAACGAATGGGGCATCGCTTACAGGGTTTTATAAATGCCCTGGTAGAAGACAATATTTTCATTATCAATGCCGAAAATCAACCCGACGAGGAGGCGTTGTTGTTCCTGTATATGCTGAAAACCATTACAGACCCTACCGATTACGACTATTATCTAAAGGTAATCTCCCTCAGTGCAAAAAAGGAAGATTTCGGTACTGCCATTTTTTATCTGGAGGAGGTTTTGAAAAGGGGCTACAAAGACAAAGAACGACTGTACTCGCTAGATCATACCGCCCTATTGCGCATTACCCCCGAATATAACAAGGTGATCGAAAAATATTTGGATGATGCCCGCTACGAGATCATTGACGAATAAACTTCGGAACCGTATCAACATCCCAGTCTATGACAAGGCCACGGGCAAGTGACTCGGCTATTTCTTTCCCATAAAGCAATTCAGCCAGATAAAGGGCGGCCTCAAAACTTTTGGCGCCCCCTGCCGAAGTGATGTACTTGCCATCGTGTACAAACAACACGCTGTCTTTTATCTTTAGATGTGGAAACATGACACGGTATCGACCAATATCACTGGGGAAGGTGGTTGAGAATACCTTATCGAGTAGGCCTGCCTTTGCCAGAACAAAGGCCCCGTCGCAATGTGAGGTCACAAATAGTGCTTCTTTGTCGACCCTTTTCACAAAATTCAACATGACGGTATCGTTCAGATCGGTATCCAAGTGGTGCTCCGCACTGGGCACCACCAAGATATCTATTTTAGGAATGGAATCTTTGGTATAATCAAAATCAGGAATCAGACGGATGCCCTCAAAAGTAATGATGGGGTCAGTGGTATTGGCCACGGTAAAAGTGTTCATCGCCTTGATATTCTTTCGGTATTGGGTATGCTGAAAAATATCAAAAGGGGCCGTCAACTCGGTATTGTAGGTGCCATCCATAATTAAAAAGGCCACATTGTAATACTCCGGATTCAAAGACGGTGCGCCTTTTTCATTCCCTGTTATCTCCTCAGGACTTTGTTTGCAGCCATTGTTGGCCAGGGCAGACATAAAAACGAATATCAAAAACTTCAGGAATCTTATCTTCTTTACACTCATCCGAAAAAAATAGTAAGGTTGTACTTTTGTGGAAAAGTACGGAAATATGCGTTATCTCTTTTGGGCAATCGTCTTGGTTTTTATGGGTTGTAGGCAAGAAAAAAGGTACCATGACCAAAAAGATACAGGCGTGCAGGTTGCGTCAGAAGCCATTGCGGATATTATCGCCTTTCAAGAAAAACTGAACAAGGAGTTCAAAAACCCAGAAACATCCCCTTTGCCAGATAGGTATCGCAAAGATTTTGAAGGATTGGATTTCTTCGACCCAGATACCAATTACATTGTAAAGGCAAGGTTTGAGCGTACACCCGACGCCAAGCCCTTTATGATGCCCACCACCACCGATAGAAAGACGGAAGAGGTGGTATATGGCATTGCCCACTTCGAGCTCAACGGTAAAAAGCACCGGTTAGAGGTGTACCAGACCCTGGACTTGATCGATGAAGAAGGGTTTGAAGATTATCTGTTCTTGCCCTTTTTAGATGAGACCAACGGGGACGAGACGTATGGCGGCGGCCGATATATAGATTTGAAAATCCCCATTGGCGATACACTTGTAATTGACTTCAACAAGGCCTACAACCCCTATTGTGTCTACAGCAAAAAGTACTCCTGCCCCTTAGTGCCGAGGCAAAACTATTTGAGAACTAGTGTGAGGGCAGGAGTGAAAGATTTTAAAAAAGACAAAGAATAAGCCCTGCACTTAGATATAATACAGGGCTTGTTGACAACTACAGCTATTGAATGGGTGTTAAAATGAATAGACCGCGGCCACTAAAAAAGAGGCCAGGCTTGATGTGGGGGCCAAATCGTTGTCGATAAAGGCATCCTCGTCGGCACAGTCCAATCTAAGTTCGGGTTTTATCAACAGGTCGCCAATAGTGGCGCTTCCTGTCAGGGTTACCGCGAAAACACTTTCTGCGGCACCACCTATGGCCCCAAGATTGGTCTCTGTGAAGTATTCGCCCCTAAGCCCAATGGCAAAATTATCTGATGTTTGGTATTGGGGATATAGGGCAATACCGGCAAAGTCAACAGCATCGTCACTGTTGTCAAAATAAGCAGCGTTGATGCCCAAAAAGAATTCCTCTGAGAGGTCGAACCCACCTGTGTAGTCAACCTCAAATCCCCCCTGACTGTACAAGAAGTTCAAAAATTGGCTTGAATAGCCCAACTGTGCCCCCACGGCATAATCACCGGTAGGGTTGAACTCGGTTACATCGGTCGGGTTCATAACGGCTACCATGGCACTCCAATCATTTCCCAAATCGAAGTCCGCCTTCAGGCCGGTATGCGAGAACGGGCCATACGAAAACAGATAGGAGGTGCTGTAGTTGAAATTTGCCGCTGGTGAAATGACCTCGTAGCCCAAAAAGGTATTGAAGTTACCAAATGTCAAGGTCACGTCATCGCTCACATTCCAGTATACATAGAGTTGGTTTACGATGTTTCCGGTAGCCGAATAAAGGGGCGAGAGAAAAATAGCATCGGTACCCCTAGGGCCGAAGACAAGGTCGGCCACAAAACCCACTTTCTCGCCTTCGTAGTTCGCAATCAGATTGGCCATACCCAAAGAGAACCCGGGTAAATTTGCAAACGACGAACCTGGGGCGATGGCGTCTTCGTCATTCGGTGCTGTTAAATTGGCACGGTAATATGCGTCAACCGTTCCGCTGAAGGTGAACTTCTTTTTATCGTCCGCACCATCTTGTGCAAAAATTGGGAACGTGACAAGGGCCACTAACAACCATAGTGATTTTTTTATGTACTTTGTATTTGTAATCGTTTTCATAATTCAATTTTTGATTCCCTTTAGGGAGTTGATTTGTTTGTGGAATTTGAAAAGGTTACCGACGGGGTGTTCTGCCAAACGCCCCGTCTCCTTTTGTATTAATTAATGTTGGTTCATTCTAAAATCTGCATAGGCGTCCATACCGTGTTCGTGTAGATCAAGGCCTTCGATCTCTTCCAGTTCTGATACCCTGATGCCCGACAGCTTTTTGACCGCGTAGAGGGTCACAAATGCCGTAACTGAGCAGAAGGCAGCGGCTGCAGCGACACCGGCCAACTGTATCAAGAACTGATCAAGGCTTGCCATAGCTCCAAAAATGCCCACTGCCAAAGTTCCCCAGATGCCGCAAATAAGGTGAACCGCAACGGCCCCAACGGGATCGTCAAGCTTTATTTTTTCGATAAGGGCCACCCCTAGAACGATGACAACACCCGCTATGATACCGATGATGACCGCTTCGTTGGGAGACATTTGATCTGCCCCGGCCGTAATGCCCACAAGTCCGCCCAATATTCCGTTCAAGAACATGGTAAGATCATAGTTTTTGTACATCACCGATGAAGTGATAAAGGCTGAAACACCTCCTGCTGCTGCTGCCAAAGAAGTGGTCACCAAGACCAGTGAAGTGGCAGCGGGGTCCGCTGAAAGTACCGATCCACCGTTAAAGCCGAACCAACCCAGCCATAGAATGAGTACACCGGCCGCCGCGAACGGCAGATTGTGTCCGGGGATGGCGTTTGATTTTCCATTTTCGTCGAATTTTCCGACTCTCGGGCCTAGTAGGTAAATTGAAATTAGGGCACCCCAACCTCCTACCGAGTGCACCAGGGTAGATCCGGCAAAATCATAGAATCCAATGTTGTCGAGCCAGCCGCCACCCCATTTCCATGCACCTACTATAGGGTATACCAGGCCTATATAGATAAGTGTGAACACCATAAAACTGCCCAATTTTATCCTTTCGGCCACAGCTCCCGATACGATTGTCGCCGCAGTGGCCGCGAACATTGCCTGGAAAAGAAAATCAGTCCAGTAGGTATATCCGCCATTTGCGTAGTCTGGTGTTAGTCCATTTTCTGCAATGGAAAGCCCGAAACCTGCAAACTTCAAAAAGCCGCTATCGCCGTTTTCAAATCCGGGATACATCAAATTAAAGCCACCTATGTAGTAAAGCAATAGCCCCACACAGATGATAAAGACGTTCTTGAACAAAATATTGACCGTATTTTTTTGTCTGGTAAGCCCGATTTCCAAGAAAGAAAATCCTAGGTGCATGAAAAACACGAGCCCCGTGCAAATCATCATCCAAACATTGTTAGCTGTAAATACTCCTGCGTCCATAGTAAATATTGTTAGTTGGTTTTTAATTAGTTAATGGCAGCGTTGCCGCTTTCTTTTGTTCTGATTCGATACACTTCTGAAACCTCTGACACAAAGATTTTTCCATCGCCCACATTGCCAGTAGCGGCAGACTCGAACAGGGTTTCGATGGTGCGGTCTAAAAATTCGTCAGAAACCACGATTTCCAGGTACCTTCTCTGTATATCTGATGTGCTATAGGAAATACCCCTGTATACATGCCCCTGTTTTTCATTGCCCACACCGGTAACATCCCAGTAACTAAAAAAGTTGACCTCGATTTGGTGAAGTGCTTTTTTCACTTCATCAAATTTTGATTTTCGAATGATTGCCTCGATTTTTTTCATAATTAAGATGGTTTTTTCTACTTCAAATATATTTTTAAAAAACAATACCCCTAAAAAAATTGGGTAGTAATTTCAATTTTTTAATTATATAAAAAATTAACCCCTAAAAATTAGGGGGTATATATATAAAACAATTAAAATTATGAATTATGGAATGAATTATTTTGATAAGACAATCTTTTACCGGAGATATGGCACACTTCAAGGATAAAAATTGAGGCAACCGCAATCAGACCTCGGGATTTTGATTTGGAAAGGAGGGTTTAGAAAGGGTTTTTGGTCGAAAGCCAAAGCCCTAGGGCCACGGCCAAAATGCCTAAAATGATGCTAGAGGCCAAATAGATGAAAAAAGGCATGAAGTCGCCATTCTTTAATAAGGAGTGTTTTTCAAAGGCAAATGCAGAGAAAGTGGTGAAGCCCCCGCAAAATCCGGTGGCCAATAAGAGCAGTTGATTTTCTGAGAGAAGGTTTACTTTGGATGTGTAGCCCAATATGGCCCCAATCAACAGACAACCCAAAATGTTTACCGTAAAGGTGCCCCAATAAAAGGAAGGGTGCACGGGGTTCAGCAATTTTGAGATAAGATATCGCAAGGCACTTCCAACGCCTCCGCCCAGAAAAACGAGTAACAATTGCTTCACACCTTAAAGGTATAAACTAAACTGCTTTTTTGTACTCTGATTCGGAATATTCGCGGGGAAGAACTTTTGCAATCGAAGTATCCGAAATTTTTCGCAAAGGCTTTTTGAACATGTCTTTAGCGCCATTCACACTGAAAATCAACAGCAAAGCATTGATTGCCAATAAAATAAAAAGAATGCTAAAAAAAGTAATCATGGTTTGATTGTTCGATACAAAAGTACGTCTTTTCCTTTATTATACGAACGAAACGGTAATATTGTTGTGTAAAGGTTAATTTTTGTGGTGTACGCAACACTTTTCGTTAGTTCTTCATAAAATATTTAACCAAGAACAAAAAAAGTATGAAAATCATAAAATAAGCTATGATCCACTGAATTCCCTTGTAATTTTTTTTGTGTAGGGGCCTGTCTTTTCCATAGGCTTTGATGATGATAAACACGAAACAGACAAGAAATAGACCGGCAAAAATCAACTGTCCAGTACTGAACATATTTTATATTTTTATGCAAATCTAACGTAATAAGGCTATTAATGAAAAGTAAAATCAAGGCGGTCGAACTCTTTCATCATTCATTCGGATTGGGGGTTTCCCAAAAGCCAAGGGCCGATTTGGGCAAAGACAAGAACCTACTTCGCTACAAACTAATGCGCGAAGAAAATGAGGAATATCTGGAGGCAGCCAATAATGGTGACTTGGTAGAAGTGGCCGATGCCCTGGGTGATATGTTATACATTTTGTGCGGAACAATCTTAGAACATGGCATGCAACACAAGATCGAAGAGGTTTTTGAGGAAATCCAGAAAAGCAACATGAGCAAATTGGGACACGATGGCAAGCCCATTTACAGAGAGGACGGTAAGGTTCTGAAAGGCCCCAACTACTTTAAACCGAATATCAAGGCCATACTGGACAAATAAAAAAGCGGCGTTTTCGCCGCTTTTTTATTTTTTGTTTAAAGAACCCGGTATCGCCAACCGAACTTATCGTCACCGCGGTTATATTGTATATCGGTAATTCGTTTTTTGAGCAAAGCAGCATAGCTTTGGTCCAATTCCGGTAGATTGTAGTCCACCTCTTTATATCCAAAGGCCGAGATGGGCGACACCACGGCTGCGGTACCCGCACCGAACATTTCCTTTAAAGACCCGTCTTTGGCGGCATTGATGACCTCGGCCACCGTAATTTTGCGTACCTCGGTCTCAATTCCTTCATCTGCTGCGATATCCAAGATGCTTTTTCGGGTAATGCCATCAAGAATACGATCGTTGGTGGGTGCTGTTATCAGGGTATCGTTGATTCGGACAAATATATTCATAGCACCGGCCTCTTCTATGTACTCGTGGGTGTTGTCGTCGGTCCAGATAACTTGGTTATACCCTTTTTGAACAGCCAATTGGGTGGGGTAAAATTGGGCTGCATAGTTGCCGCCCGCCTTGGCAAAACCAACACCCCCGTTGGCGGCCCGCGAATAACGTTCTTCTATCAAGACCTTTACCTTGCCTGAAAAATAGGGGCCCGAAGGGGCACAGGCAATAATGAACTTGTAGGCATCTGCCGGTGATGCATGAAAACCATTTCCGGAAGCAAACATAAAAGGACGAATGTACAATGAGCTTCCCTTGGTTTGTGGTATCCATTCTTGGTCAACTTGGAGAAGGGTCGCCAAGCCTTCCATAAATATCTCTTTGGGCAGTTCGGGCATCGCCAAACGCTTGGCCGATATGTTCAGCCTTTTTTGGTTTTCTTCTGGTCGAAAGAGCCAAACACCGCCTTGGTCATCCTTATAGGCCTTCATTCCCTCGAAAATTGACTGTCCGTAATGGAAAATTTTGGCCGAGGGTTCCAACTCAATGGGCTGGTAGGGTACCACACTTGGGGCGCCCCATTCACCATTTTTGTAATCGCAGACCAGCATGTGGTCGGCAAATACGCTGCCAAATGACAAATTGTCAAAATCTACTTGGTCGATTTTTGAGCGCTTGGTTCGCTCAACCGTAATGTTGTTAGATTTTACTTCCATTCCTAATAATCAATTAAAAAATAAAATTAGCCATTTCTAGCTTTTGTTTGACGATTTCTTAATTTTAAATCCCGAAATTGTTAAGACATTACAGATTTTTAAGCGATATGAAATTATTTAACATTTTGATTGTTGTTTTTGTAGGCTTCTTCATGGCGTTTGGATTGAATGCCCAAGAAACTGTTTCATTTTTTGGAAAGACATTTGAAAAATCAAATAAAATGGCGCTCAACAGCAGTATTTATAAAAGCCTTGCTGCCAACGACACATTAACTACGCAGCTAACCGGTCAAATTACCGAGGTCTGCCAGGCAAAGGGTTGTTGGATGAAAGTGGATTTGGAAGATGGCAGCCAGGTGTTCGTCAAGTTCAAAGACTATGGGTTTTTTGTGCCCACTGACGTGGCCGGCAAAACGGTGGTGGTGAGCGGCAAGGCGTTTGTCGAAGAGATGTCTGTGGATGAGCAAAAGCACTATGCTGCCGATGCCGGTGCCACAAAAGAGAAGCTGGCCAAGATTACCACTCCGAAAAGAACCTATCGTTTTGAGGCCGAAGGTGTTTTGATAGAAGATTGAGGGCCCTTTCAAGACCGGTCTGCGGTTTTAACAAGATTTCATCCCTTGGGCCTGGCAATGGGGCCTGTGGGAATCGTACAATTTTTAAAGTTAACGGGGTGAAGCGAAGGATCATTACCACGGGCGATGGGTCAAAAACCATTCAGATAGAAGAATGGAATGAGCAGTACCACTCGTTGCACGGTGCGGTACAAGAGGCCTATCATGTTTTTATAGACCATGGCCTTAGGCATCTTCCACAAAACCAGCTTGATATTCTTGAAATAGGCTTTGGCACTGGATTGAATGCGCTGATCACGTTTTCAGAGGCCCAAAAAGAACATAAAAAAATCAGGTATTGCGGTGTTGAG
This sequence comes from Flagellimonas lutaonensis, assembly GCF_000963865.1. NCBI lineage: Bacteria > Pseudomonadati > Bacteroidota > Flavobacteriia > Flavobacteriales > Flavobacteriaceae > Flagellimonas > Flagellimonas lutaonensis. The sequence continues at coordinate 522,138 of NZ_CP011071.1, read as the reverse complement.
AAGTACCCTGTTTCCATTGGGGAGATAAAACAGCTCAATTACTGCGAAGCATTGGGCTTCAAAAAGCTTCAAGAAATTTTTGCTAAAATGCATATCTGTGACTGGCAAAAAGAGGTTGCCATTCACGAAAACTTCCTCTTAATAAAAAGACAACAAGATTTTCTGGAAATTGATGACCAGAACGCCTTTGACCTAGTGTATTTTGATGCCTTTGGCGCTAGGGTGCAGCCAGAACTTTGGACGGTTGAGGTGTTTGAAAAAATGTTCAAAGCCCTTCGTTCAAAAGGGGTTTTGGTAACCTACGCCGCCAAGGGCAGTGTTCGCCGGGCCATGCAGAGCGTAGGTTTTTCAGTCGAGCGGCTTCCTGGGCCGCCCGGAAAAAGAGAAATGCTTCGCGCGACAAAGCCGTAAACCTTATGGCACCTGTTAAAGGTTCGTAAATAGCCAATATTTCTAGCAGGTGAAGCAGTACCTTTGCAAAAAAAAGGAAATGAAGGTTCTTTTGACAGGTGCAACAGGTTTGGTAGGCACTGCTCTGGTCGATTTGCTATTGGCAGAAGGCCATACCGTACATTACCTGACCACCCGAAAACAAAAGATTGAAAATAAAGAAAAACGGAAAGGGTTTTACTGGGATCCGGCAAATGGAGAACTTGATATGGCCGCATTGGAGGGCGTTTCGGCCATTATCAATTTGGCAGGCGCCAGTATCAGTCAACGATGGACCGCAAAGAACAAAAAGAAAATCCTCAATAGCCGGCTACAAAGCCTCGAAACATTGTACAACGCCCTTGAGCGGTCACAGAACACAAACATCAAAATGCTTGTAACGGCATCTGCCATCGGTATCTATCCCAGCTCAGCATCAAAATTCTATGATGAAAATGAAAAGGGCGTGGATGATAGTTTTTTGGGGCAAGTGGTGAAAGCGTGGGAAAGCAAGGCCGATACCTTCACGAAACTGAACCTTAAAGTGGCCAAGATAAGGATAGGATTGGTACTTTCTACCAAAGGTGGGGCCCTGCCATCGCTTGTTCGGCCCATAAAATACTATGTCGGGGCCCCATTGGGCTCGGGTAACCAATGGCAATCGTGGATCCATATTGATGATTTGGCCCAATTGTTTGTTTTTGTCATCAAAAAAGGACTCGCCGGAGTATTTAACGGGGTGGCGCCCAACCCTGTTACAAATGCCAAACTTACCAAAGAGGCGGGCAAAGTGCTCGAAAGACCTTTGTGGTTGCCCAATGTGCCCAAGTGGGTGTTGCGACTTGTACTGGGTGAAATGTCATATGTGGTTTTGGCCAGCCAACGGGTCAGTTCAAAAAAAATTGAGGAACGGGGCTTCGTATTTGAATATGCCAATGTCGGCGGGGCCCTTCAAAACCTTTTGAACAAACCTTCTTCACGTTGATTACTTTTCTTGACTTCCAACTAGTGTGATTGTTGATGACAAACGCTGTCTTGACCGATTTTTCGACAAAAAACGGTGACATTTTGACATTTTTAAACAATTGGCAATACTTTTGCCGCTTCAAATTGACTTATTAAGAGAGAGACCTATGAGCAAAAAAAGTAAGGTTCAAGAGATGGAAGAAAACCAACAAGGGCAAAATATGGAGGATACCACCGTTGAAAACAATCCGGAAACGGTTGGGGAAAATGAACAACAAGATGCCGAAGCCTCTGCTGAGCAACAACTGCATGATGAGCTTGCCAAAGAAAAGGATAAGTTTTTGCGCCTTTTTGCGGAATTCGAAAACTTTAAGAAACGCACCTCAAAAGAGCGCATGGAGCTTTTCAAGACTGCTGGGCAAGAGGTCATGCTCGCCTTGCTGCCCGTGTTGGACGATTTTGACAGGGCCTTGAAGGAAATTTCAAAATCAGATGACCAAGAGCTTTTCAAGGGGGTCGAGCTTATCAATAATAAACTCCGTGAAACCCTTAAATCAAAGGGGTTAAAAGAAATTGATGTAAAAGAGGGAGATACCTTTGATCCTGAAGTTCATGATGCCATTACCCAAATTGCCGCACCCAACAAGAAGATGAAGGGCAAAATTATCGACGTGGTTGAAAAAGGTTTTATGTTGGGTGATAAGATCATCAGGCATCCCAAAGTAGTGGTTGGAAATTAACCTGTACCGATGAAACAAGACTATTACGAAATATTGGGGGTCTCAAAGAACGCCTCAGCAGCAGAGATAAAGAAGGCCTATCGAAAGAAAGCCTTGGAATACCACCCTGACAAAAATCCGGGAGATGCCAAAGCGGAAGAGATGTTCAAAAAATCTGCCGAGGCCTATGAGGTGTTGAGCGATCCAAACAAGCGTGCCAAGTACGACCAATTTGGCCATGCCGCCTTTGAAGGCGGTGGTTTTGGCGGTGGTGGAATGAACATGGAGGATATCTTCAGCCAGTTCGGTGATATCTTTGGCAGTGCTTTTGGCGGTGGCTTTGGTGGTTTCGGCGGTTTTGGTGGCCAACGCAGGGTAAAGGGCAGTAACCTGCGCATCAGGGTAAAACTGACCTTGGAAGAAGTGGCCAATGGAGTTGAAAAGAAAGTAAAAGTGCGCCGAAAGGTACAGGCAGACGGGGTCACATATAAAACATGCCCGACTTGTAATGGAAGCGGTCAGGTAACTAAAATTACCAATACCATTCTGGGCAGGATGCAGACATCGGCCACCTGCAATACCTGTGGAGGTGCCGGTCAGACCATCGATAAAAAACCCAATGATGCCGATGCACAGGGGCTCAAAGTGGCCGAAGAGACGGTTTCCATCAAAATACCGGCCGGTGTCGAAGACGGTATGCAGCTAAAGGTCTCTGGCAAAGGGAACGAGGCACTCGGCAATGGCGTGCCCGGCGATTTATTGGTGGCCATTGAGACCGTTGAACATGACACCCTAAAACGTGAGGGAGACAACCTTCACTATGATCTCTACATCAGTATTTCAGATGCGGTATTGGGTACTTCAAAAGAAATCGATACCGTTGGGGGCAAGGTGCGCATCAAATTGGAACCAGGAATACAATCGGGCAAGATACTGCGCTTGCGGGGCAAGGGAATTGCCAACCTGAACGGTTACGGCAGCGGTGATCTGCTCGTACATGTCAATGTATGGACACCGAAAGAGCTGACCAAAGAGCAAAGGGAGTTTTTCGAGCGTATGAGAAACGACCAGAATTTTGCGCCCAATCCTGAGAAATCTGACAAGTCTTTCTTTGAAAAAGTGAAAGATATGTTCTCATAATGTTTAACGTTCTGGTTTAAATAAAAAACGTATATTTGATTTCATATTGGGCAACCAATATTTAATTTTCTTTTTCATAGCAATTTTTTTCCCATCCTTGAATCCATTTAAGGGTGGGTTTTTGTTTTTTACACCACCTTGGCATTGCTTTAAGGTAAGTGATGCGCAAAGAGGATTATCTTTGAAAAAATTAACTGGATGAACCACATACTTGTTGCTGAATCGGTAACCAAGAATTATGGCGGGCACAAAGCCTTGAGCGAAGTGTCTTTGCAAATTCCAGAAAATTGTATCTACGGTTTATTGGGTCCGAACGGTGCCGGCAAGACCTCCTTGATACGGATCATCAACCAGATTACCCATCCCGATAGCGGCAACATCTTTTTCAATGGTGAGCCCTTGGCGCCCGAACATATTGGAATGATTGGGTATTTGCCCGAAGAACGAGGGCTCTACAAGAGCATGAAGGTGGGCGAGCAGGCCCTATATCTGGCCCAACTAAAGGGGTTGTCAAAGGCTGAGGCCAAAAAACGGTTGGATTATTGGTTCGAACGCTTGGAAATAGGCGACTGGTGGAACCGAAAAATACAGGAACTCTCTAAGGGCATGGCCCAAAAGATACAGTTTATCGTTACCGTACTGCACAAGCCCAAGCTGCTTATTTTTGATGAGCCTTTCAGCGGGTTCGACCCCATAAATGCCAATGTCATCAAAGACGAGATCTTGCGGCTTAAAGAACAGGGTGCTTCCATCATTTTTTCGACCCATCGTATGGAGTCGGTCGAAGAACTGTGCGAGCATATTGCCCTGCTGCACCAATCAGAAAAGATTTTGGACGGCCGGCTTGCCGATATCAAAAAGGCCTACAAGAAAAACATTTTTAAGGTAGGGCTGAAGACTACTGATGATTACCAAAGCAAACTGGCCCAACTCAACGGCCTGTTCGAACTCAAAGAGCAGCACTATGACAGTGCTGAAAAACAGCTCGATATGGTCTTGCAGCTTCCGACAGACGATACCTCGGCATTGTTGCAACAATTGGCGCGTTGCGGCAATGTTGTGCATTTCGAGGAGACCATACCCACGGCAAACGATATTTTCATCCAAACGGTCAAATCAAAAAGTACATGGGCAAATTAGGATTGATCATAAAGCGTGAATACCTGGCCAAGGTCAGAAACCGGTCGTTTATTGTCATGACCTTTTTGAGCCCCTTGCTGTTGGTGGCCATGGTATTGCTCATAGTCTATTTGACCGAAATCAATGACAGTGAAAAGCGGGTGATTTCCGTGTTGGATGAAAGCGGATTTTTTGTGGAACACTTCACCGCTTCCGATAACACATCCTATCTGCAAATAAGTGATATCGATTTGCAGGCGGCCAAAGATTCTACCCTGTCGTTAGGCTACTATGGCTTGTTGCACATTCCCCAAGCGGCGAATGTCGAAGCCGCCGCAAAAGGGGCGTTCTTGTTCACAAAAGACAATCCATCCACCTATATGTTGGATGAAATAGAGGACATCATACAAAATGAGCTTCGAAAAGAGCGTTTGACCTCGTTGGGCATCAGCTCAGAGCAGTTTGAAGAAGTTGAAAGAAATTTTGATTTGGGAACCTCGACCTTTGATGGCCGGCAGAACCTCAAGGGCATCAATGAGTTCAAGGCCTTTTTAGGGGGTGGTTTCGGCTATTTGATCATGATGTTCATCATTATTTACGGTGGATTTGTGATGCGTAGTGTGATAGAGGAAAAAACGAGCCGTATCATCGAGGTTATCATCTCATCGGTAAAACCTTTTCAATTGATGTTGGGCAAGATAATCGGCACCTCGTTGGCTGGGGTTACCCAATTCGCTATCTGGATATTTTCTGCAACCCTATTGTTGGTGGTAGCGGCCCTGTTTTTGGATGTTGATTTGACGGCCTTGAATTCTTCTCAGAACCTTGCCCTAAACGGTATGCCCGAGATGCAGTCACTTGCCACGGGCAATGAAAGTGAAATGCAGCGCTATGCCCAAGAGCTTTTTGATTTGCCGTGGGTAACCTTGTTGGTCTCGTTCATTGTATATTTCGTGCTGGGCTATCTGATATATAGCTCGATCTATGCGGCCATTGGGGCTGCCGTTGACAACGAGACCGATACCCAACAATTCATATTTCCGATAATATTGCCAATGATGTTGGCCATTTATGTCGGTTTCTTTTCGGTTTTTAGCAATCCGCATGGACCCATAGCCGTGGCCTTTTCCATATTTCCATTGACCTCGCCCATTGTCATGCTGATGCGGTTGCCCAGTGGAATAGGCGAGGGCGGGGTGCCCTTATGGCAATTGATCACCTCAATTCTGTTGTTAATCGTTACTTTTATAGGCATCGTATGGTTGGCGGCCAAGATTTACCGTGTGGGCATTCTCATGTATGGTAAAAAACCGACCTATCGCGAACTGCTCAAATGGCTTAAATACTAGCGGATGGTACAAGATCAAAACGAAGGCCTGAAAGAGGTCATCAAAGAAGATATTTGGGGCTCCATTAAAGAATTTCTTTCATGGGGTTTTCATTATGGCGAAGGTGATAGATCGGTTCATATTACGGTAGGGCTTTTGCTTTTGCTCATAACGGCCTTTATTGTGACTAGTTTTCTACTGAAAACCATTCGCCAGATTTTGACCAGAAAAATGGAGGCAGATGACAAATTGAAGTTCATTAGTGTCTTCAAGTTCATCAAATATGTGGTGTATGTGGCCGTGATTCTGCTTACCATGAGTGCTGCGGGTATCGACATCACCATTTTGATCACCGCCTCGGCCGCACTTTTTGTGGGACTTGGCCTGGCCTTACAAGAATTGTTTCAAGATGTTATTGCAGGCATTTTTATAATTATCGATAAATCACTTCAAATGGGTGATATTGTTGATGTGAACGGTAAAGTGGGCAAGGTCTTCGAAATCAAATTGCGGACCACTAGAGCCATCACCAGAGATGATAAGGTAATCATTATACCCAACCACAAGTTCATCAGCGATATCATATACAACTACACACAAAACCATAAGATGACCCGCGAAAGGGTGGCAGTGGGTGTGGCCTATGGAAGTGATGTGCAACTGGTGACCAAGTTATTGGAAGAAGTGGCCCACGAGCAGAAAGGGGTATTCAAAAACCCAAAGCCCTTTGTGCTCTTTGAAGATTTTGGCGATTCGGCACTTTTGTTCTCCATCAATTTCTTCACAAACGACAGTTTTGGCGATCCCAAGGTCAAAAGCTCGATTCGATATGCGATTGATGCAAAGTTTAGACAGCACAATGTTACCATTCCCTTTCCACAACGGGATGTTCACTTTTACCAGCACGAGCCCATCGATATTGCCTCAGCAGCAAAAAAACCATGATGCAAAACCGCCTTGTTCCAGTGTTGTTTTGCTGCATTTTGTTCGGTGTGTTGGGGCGGGCCCAGAGCACCGACCTGTTGCGTATCGATTATTTGCGAATACCCGAAAACAATTCAGGCATCGGCACGTCGCGGTACAAGGTATTGCTCAATGTGCCCATCAAATTGGGCAACGACGATTATTTTGTGATCGGTGGTGAGTACAATCGTTTTGAAATTGACTTCTCGCGGCCCCAACCCTTTGATACAGAGCAGATAGATGTTCTTCATGTGATGGACATGAACTTGGGCTATATCACCAGATGGAACGACAATTGGCGCCTTATTACCATTGCCACGCCCAGATTGGCCTCGAACCTTCTTGATGGCGTGGTCACCAAAGACTTCTTTATCAATGCCACGGCCACCCTATGGAAAGAGCGTATGGATGCCGAAGTACCATTCAGGTTGGTGCTGGGGCTTTCTTACAATAGTACCACGGGCCTTCCTTTTCCATTGCCCCTGATCAGCTATTACCGGCGGTTCCACCCAAAATGGTCTTACACCCTGGGCATTCCCCGTTCAAACTTCAAATATCATATTACAGACCGCCACACATTGCAATTGGCACTATTATTGGATGGATACTTTATCAACCTACAAGATGACATATTGTTGCCCGACGGCCGTATAGGCACCCGGATCTCGTTATCGACCCTGGTGGGCGCGGTGGGCTACCAGTTCAATCTCTCAAAGATGATGTCCTTCTATACTTTGCTGGGCGGCTCCATTGAACAAGAGGGCAAATTGAGGGATAACAAACGTGTCGATGTTTTTTTGTTGAATAGAGAGGCGAATCTTTATCTTAGGGGAGGATTCAAAATATCAATTTTTTAAAAGGATACTATGTCTAAAATTCTGGTAATCGAAGATGAGTCTGCCATTAGAAGGGTGTTGGTCAAGATACTGACCGAAGAAAGCGATTCGTACGAGGTGCAAGAGGCCGAAGATGGCCTGAAAGGGATGGAAATCATCAAAAAAGAGGACTTTGACCTGGTGCTCTGCGATATAAAAATGCCCAAGATGGACGGGGTCGAAGTATTGGAGGCTGCCCGTAAGGTAAAGCCTGAGATTCCCTTTATCATGATTTCTGGCCACGGCGACCTTGATACGGCTGTCAATACAATGCGTTTGGGTGCCTTTGACTACATCTCAAAACCACCAGATCTAAATCGCCTATTGACCACGGTTCGCAATGCCCTTGACCGCAAAGAACTGGTGGTCGAGAACAAGATTTTGAAGAAAAAGGTCAGTAAGAACTATGAGATGGTAGGAGAGAGCAAGCCCATTACCGCCATCAAAGATATGATTGAAAAAGTGGCCCCCACAGATGCCCGTGTATTGATCACTGGGTCAAATGGTACGGGTAAAGAATTGGTGGCCCATTGGATTCACCAAAAAAGTGCACGGTCTTCGGCGCCGTTTATCGAGGTGAACTGTGCCGCCATTCCCTCTGAACTGATAGAGAGCGAGCTGTTCGGCCATGTAAAAGGTGCCTTTACATCGGCTGTCAAAGATAGGGCGGGCAAGTTCGAGACGGCCAATAAGGGAACCATTTTTTTGGATGAAATCGGTGATATGAGCCTTTCGGCCCAAGCGAAGGTCTTACGCGCCCTTCAAGAGAACAAAATCTCACGGGTGGGCTCCGACAAGGATATCAAAGTAGATGTGCGCGTGGTAGCTGCCACCAACAAGGATTTGAAGAAAGAAATCGAGGAAGGCCGCTTTAGGGAAGACCTTTACCACCGTTTGGCGGTCATATTGATCCAGGTGCCCTCGTTGAACGAAAGACGTGACGATATACCCTTGCTGATAGAACATTTTGCGCAAAAAATAGCGGAAGAGCAGGGCATAGCGCCCAAGAAGTTTTCAAAAGGTGCCATCGAAATGTTGAAGGGATATGATTGGACCGGTAACATCAGAGAGCTGCGCAATGTGGTGGAACGCTTGATCATCTTGGGTGGCAAGGAAGTAAGTGAAGAAGATGTGAAGCTGTTTGCCAGCAAGTAGACTTAGTGGCAATCAACCAATTGCTTCAGGGCCCTATCGGTTATTTCAAACACCCGGTTGTGGTAGTATTGTTTTTTCTCCGTAAGGCTTGGATTGGCCAATTTGCCAATGGTTTGGTTCTGCATTCGTTCAATAAAGGGTCTTGCCTTTTCGCAGTCTACATTTTCAACAATACGTATCACCGAGTTTTCAAATTTGGTCAGGTGCTCTTCAATGCGCTGCATCGAAACCAATTGTCCCTCTTCGGCAGACAATACACTGGTCGGCAACCCGAGTTCATGCGTGTTCATGGTAAGATATTCGTCGCCATATTTACTATTTTTGTCCACGCCATAGGTTCTAAGGGCATTGATACCACTAAGGGTGTTCTGCATGGCAATCTGTAGAAAGACCTGTAAATCTTCAACAGTATGGGCCTTTGTGGCCTCCTTTAGATTTTCTGAAGCCAGATTGATATTGATAATGGCATCTTTACAACCACATTCTGAAAAGCTCTTTTTTGACTTATAGATGCTGTTCAACGCCCGGTAGGCGTAGTATTTCGATAATTTTAGGTCGGGTGCCTGTAGGGCCTCTTCGGTTTGCTCCTTGACGAACTGGATGTTCGAGTTGGCAAACTCACAAGCACTATAGGAACGGAAGGAAACCATGAGCCATAAGCCCAATAAGGACACCACAATAAGTATGATCCGTTTCTGTTTCATAACGCAAGATTTGGGACAATGCGCAATAAATGAACCCTAAAATTAAGCCGATGGCAAGCTTCCCAAAAAAAATATCGCCAAAAAGCCCAATTACGCTGTAAGCTGCAAAAAAGTGTCAAAAAATTCGACCAAATGCCGGTAGTGAAGCCAAAGGCGATACAGTGAAAATGTTTATATTTCCAAAATGGATAAAGTCGACATTACCGCATATCAAGTGACCGAGCCGGTCAAACTCTCACAACGCAATACCCACGAAGATTTTAATAAATCTGGTGACGAACTGAAAAAAGAGCTGAACGACATTAGAAAAGAACTGGCCGATTTTCAAGATACGTTATATGCCCATGGCAAATATGGTATATTGGTGTGCCTTCAGGGGATGGACACGGCGGGTAAGGACAGCCTTATACGCGAGGTGTTCAAAGACCTGAATGCCCGGGGCGTTGAGGTCCACAGCTTTAAGGTGCCCACAGAACTGGAACTGAGCCACGACTACCTTTGGCGACACTATATCGCCTTGCCCGAACGGGGCAAGTTCAGTGTGTTCAACCGAACCCATTACGAAAATGTACTGGTGACCAAGGTGCACCCACAGTACATACTTTCTGAGAATATTCCTGGTGTCGAAGCATTGGAAGATATCAATGATGGGTTTTGGGAAAAGCGCTACCGGCAAATAAACGACTTTGAAAGGCACATTGCCGAAAATGGCACAGTGGTGTTCAAGTTTTTTCTTCACCTGTCAAAGGAAGAGCAAAGACAGCGGTTGTTGAGGCGACTGAGGCTGAAGCGAAAGCATTGGAAATTTTCTCCGGGAGATTTAAAAGAACGAAAGCTATGGGAAAAGTACATGGAATGCTATGAGGAAGCCATCAACAAAACCTCGAAAGTACATGCCCCGTGGTTTGTAGTGCCCGCCGACGATAAAAAAGCGGCCCGCGTAATCGTGGCCTCCATTTTGCTACAGACGTTAAAAAAATACAAAGATGTCAAAGCCCCTGAGCTAGATGATGAAATAAAAGCTAATTTAGAATTGTATCGCGAACAGTTGGAAAAAGAAAAGGAATGAAAAAAACACTGTTGTTATTGCTCTTTTTAGGTTTCGGACTTCAAGCACAAACAGAAGATGAACAACAGATCAGGGCCATTTATGATGCCGCATTGACTGAGGGCAAGGCCTATTACTGGTTGAACCATCTTTCCAACCAAATCGGTGGCAGGCTTTCGGGCTCGGTACAGGCGCAGCAGGCCGTTGAATACACCAAAGAACAATTGGATTCTTTGGGCCTTGACCGGGTGTGGCTACAGCCCGTAATGGTGCCCAAATGGGTTCGGGGGGCACCTGAGTTTGCGTACGTAGAGACAAAACCGGGGCTTACCACCAACGTGCCCATCTGTGCGCTTGGTGGATCGGTGGCCACCCCAGAGGGCGGACTCAAGGCCCAAGTGGTTGAAGTACAGGGCATCGAAGACCTTTCGAAACTTGGACGGGAAAACATTGAGGGCAAAATAGTCTTTTACAACCGCCCGATGGATCCTACCTTGATCAATACATTCCAATCCTATTCCGGTTGCGTTGACCAGCGGTATTCAGGGGCGGCAGAAGCCGCAAAGTATGGGGCGGTGGGCGTTATCGTGCGCTCGATGACCCTTCGCCTAGATGACTATCCGCATACGGGCTCCATGAGCTATGGTGATACCCCTGTCGAAAAACGGATACCAGCCGCGGCTATCAGCACCAAGGGGGCCGAGCTTTTGAGCACTACCCTGAAGTTGGACCCAAATATCAATTTTTATTTTAGGCAGAATTGTCGGCAATTTCCTGATGTGCAATCGTATAATGTTATCGGCGAAATCCGCGGGAGCGAGCATCCCGAAGAAATCATGGTGGTCGGCGGTCATCTCGATTCTTGGGATCTGGGCGATGGCTCCCACGACGATGGGGCAGGCTGCGTGCAGAGTATGGAGGTGCTGCACCTTTTCAAAAAAATAGGTTACAGGCCCAAGCGTACCCTTCGTGTGGTACTCTTTATGAATGAAGAAAATGGTCTGCGAGGGGGCAACAAATATGCCGAGGTGGCCAAGAGCAAAAATGAGCAACACGTCTTCGCCTTGGAAAGCGATGCGGGCGGGTTTACCCCAAGGGGCTTCTCTTTTGATTGCGATGATGCCAATTTTGAACGGATACAGGGCTGGAAAAAGCTATTTGAACCGTATTTGATACATATGTTTGTTCGTGGGGGAAGTGGGGCCGATATTGGCCCTTTGAAAGACGAAGAACTTGTACTGGCGGGCCTACGGCCCGATTCGCAGCGCTATTTTGATCACCACCATGCCGAAAACGATACTTTTGAACATGTGAACAAACGCGAATTGGAACTCGGTGCGGCCACCATGGCTAGCTTGGTCTATTTGGTCGATAAATATGGCACCGTGCCACCTCGAAAGATAAAAGGATAGAAATCTAGATTTGTAGCTTACGTAAGTGATATTGCGGTCTATGCCTATACTTTTGAGCATTTCCAGCCCTTCTATCAGAAGATTTTCGATTCAAAAGAAGCCTTGTTTTAATCATTCTGTCAGTTTTATCACGAGGTGATTTGGTTATAAAGCGAGTTCTCGAATTACTTAAGTACAAAGCGTGTTTTTCGTCTAGCTCCCTTTCTTTATTTATAAGAAAGGGAGACTATCTAACCCTGTGCGCTCCAATTTCCTTTTCCCTATAAATTTTCTTGCACAGGCCTACCTTTTCAATCTTAAAAATTTAGAATTATGGAACCATCCATAAGTGTTCAAGTATTCCAAGAATCCATAAAAATACAAGATGATATTCTGTAAGATTTGGAATACTGTATGAAGGATTTAGGTAAGATCAATCTATTTGCAAAATGCCAAAATGCTATTCAAGAAATACTCCCATCAGTCATTTTTGTAAAGGGTGAGGCACTCTGGCTCTTTTGTAAAAAAGACATATCATGGAGTATCAAATAAATTTATAGGGTCTCAAAACAGTACTTGCTTAAAATTAGTAAGAAGCGATGTACAAGCATGGTTTTAATAACAGTATCCAGCAATTTTAGCGTGTATTGCATAGTTGATTCATCCAGATATGCTTTAGAAAAACTTTAAAACAAGCCTTAAAAAGTCATGGGTCTTGAGTAATAGCTAAGATTGGTTGCTCAGGGTGTTTTTTCTAGATAAAATATGGGGGTGCTTTATTCATTGAATGTATTTTTTCAAATGCCTATATGCGATTGTTTCACTAAATTGTGTGCTCAATAGTAGATATTCATTCAATTTCCATTGCGTGATTTTTGGGCAAATTCTGTAGAACCACCTTAAGTTTTTATTAATTATATGATTATAGATATAAAATTCAGTAGGCTACCTGCCTTGATTCTGATGGCAATTGTCTTAACGCTTGGCTATCTAGTCTTAAGGATTATATTCAATGGTTCTTCGCCCAACATCACTTTTGAACTGTTCGCAGCAATTTTGGGTTTTACACTGACTGCTTTGGTTACCTTTTTATTGCTTAACAAGCAAACAGAAGCAGAATTAAAAAAGGAAGAAAGTGTACTGTTTCTTAATCTTAAAATGAGCGTTTACCAAGAATTGTTACAGCAGCTTCAAGATGTCATCACCAAAAAAAAGATAAATAAAGAGGACATCATAGAGCTTAGACTCTTGAATCAGCGCATTTCGTTCGTAGCAAGTGCCGAGGTTTTGCAAGCCTTCAATGACTTTGTCAAATTCTTTGCACACCAGACAACAAAAGAAAATTTGGATGAAACGATTATAGACTCATTATTGGACGAAATGTCAAAATTAACCGTGTATATTCGGCGAGACCTATTTCAAGCTGATAAAAAAGAGTTGAAAGTTAGTGAGTTGCGACGGTTAATTTTGAGTAGTAATGATTTATTGGATTCATGAAGATGGAACATTTGACCTTTCTAAAAAATCAATATGCCCTAATAAGCTTAGCAATTTTTGTGGGCTTTCTGTTCGGGCAATTGGTTTTACGGCCCCTTTTAAAAAAAATGAGTCAGGTTTCTGACCGAAAAAGTTTGAGTTATTCTGGTGTTTTCTTTATGTCCCTTAGTAAAATTTCATTTCTGCTGGGCATTTTCTTGGCAGTTAACTTGCTTCAAATTCTCCCATCAGATATCAGTTTTGACAACTGGTTCAAAAAGTTGAAGATAAGCCTTAATGTATTCATATTAACCTATCTCATTGCCGAGCTGTTAGTCTATTTCTACGATAGCTACACAAAATCAAAATCTGGAAGGGCCACATCACTTTACCATATTATTATACGAATACTGACCTACATTTCTGGTTTGGTGGTTTTCACGAATCTGATTGGTTTTGAATTGGCACCAGTGCTCACCGCGTTGGGGGTTGGGGGGCTTGCCGTTGCCCTAGCCCTACAGGATACCTTGAGCAACCTATTTGCCGGGCTGCACATTTTAGCGGCAAGACAATTAAAGCCTGGGGATTATATAAAATTGGATTCCGGTGAAGAGGGTTATGTCGTCGATATCAATTGGCGTAATACCGAAGTCAAGACCCTATTGGAAAATGTAATAATCATTCCCAACTCAAAAATCTCGAGCTCCATAAGTACTAACTATTTCACATTACAAAAGAACATGTACTTTCAGGTCACCGTTGGGGTACATTACGATTCCAATCTGGAACATGTTGAAAAAGTGACTCTGGAAACCGCCAAAGAACTTATGGCGAAATATGCCCCCAATCTAAAGAATTTTGAGCCCAGGGTACGGTTTTTCGAATTCGGTGACAGCAGTATCAATATGAAGGTATGGCTGGCCACTGATTTGTATGAAAATCAGTTTCAGATGCGTCACGAATTTGTCAAAATGTTGCACAAACGATTCAACAAAGAAGGCATAGTCATTCCTTTTCCCATACGTACCTTGCACCTACCTGAAAGTTTAAGAATAGAATCGAATTCATAATTAAAATACAGTAAACCATGAAAAGAAGGCAAATTTATTTTATTCTGGTATTAATAGCCTGTAACTTTACATTGGGTTACGCGCAAAACCCATTCGAAGTTATAGAAGAGCCCCTACCTTATAGTAAAAAGGCGAGCAGTTTTACTATTAACATCATTGGGTACAACGAAGACTTCGTGATAAACGAGTGGCAGAAATACATCACTGATTTTTCAGGCTTAACCTATGTGACCGCAGTAAATAAGGGGGTGGTCGAAATGGAATCAAGTGGGGTGGTTTTTCCATTGCTGAACGATAATAAGGTAAACCTATACACCCGTTTTGCACCAAATAAGACTCTTACAGGCGTTCTGCTGACCGTATGGGTCCAAAAGTCAGATGGTACTTTCTTTTCGTCTGAATCTAGCAAAAAAGAAGCTGAACGTATTAAAGACTGGCTGTTTGAATTTCAGGATAAGATTAGACTACTCAATACGAGAATTAAATACCAGCAACGGTTTTGAGATGGTATTTCTTTAATCCAGATTTTCCAGAACTTATTTCATGTTTTTAAGAAAGAAAGATTAAGCATAAAGGAGTAGTTTACCCCTGCAACTCCACGATGTAAATGCATATTTTGACCTAGCAACTTGAGCGATTTTTAATTGAAAAGAAATCCCCGATGCCCTGCGTCGGGATTCCCATGTTTAAATCATTCTCAAGTGTCACCCTGAACGCACTCGAAGGGAAGGCGTAAATCTTAGCAATAGAATTTCGGTTTTGGCCTTTGGGTCAAAATTAAACCAGCAAAATACCTCCAAGGCGCTGACTCGATAATTGTTGATTTAAGAAATTCTTTATTGCCCCCAATCGGAATTATAAGCAGGCTTTTTTTTTAAAATTTTAACACTTCCATTTGATTCAAATCAAGTAACAAAATCTGCATGGATTTTACCTTTAAGGCAGTAACCTTAAAATGAAGTGCCATGTCACTATTACGATCAAATTTTCCGGCTTTTTCGGTCTTTAACGACCTATTCGACGGCGATGTTTACCGTTCAAATGTGGCACGACAAAATTGGGTGCCCGCGGTAAACGTTGTCGAAAACGACACAGATTTTGAAATTCAGGTCGCGGCACCGGGCATGCAAAAAGATCAATTCGATGTTTCGGTTGAAAATGGTGTTTTGACCATTACGGGCAACGTAACCGAAGAAGAGGAACAAAAAGAAAAGAAGTTCACCAGAAAAGAGTTTGCGGCAAAATCATTTACACGCTTGTTCACGTTGCCCGAAAACATAGATGATGAGGGCATAGCTGCCAAATATCAAAATGGAATTCTGCTCCTCACACTAAAGAAAAAAGAAAAAGAAGAACCCAAGAAAAAACAGATCAGTGTAAGTTAATGGATTTTGGGCGCTGTTAAATTGAGATTGTTGGACAAAGACTAAAATCAAGGCCATGAAAACCTATAAGGAAAATCATAAGCATACCAATGATTTTGACTGGGAGGTCATGTATGTCCAAACAGAACACTGGAAAGATGAATCCAGTTTCTTTGACGAAGAATTCCAATTTCTCCATAATCTTATCGGCGGCTTTTTGGTTTGGCTGAGTAGCGAAGAAGACCTACACCAAGCACAGAGTTTGGTG
Organism: Flagellimonas lutaonensis; assembly: GCF_000963865.1. Classification (NCBI taxonomy): domain Bacteria; kingdom Pseudomonadati; phylum Bacteroidota; class Flavobacteriia; order Flavobacteriales; family Flavobacteriaceae; genus Flagellimonas; species Flagellimonas lutaonensis. The sequence goes on along the minus strand of NZ_CP011071.1, from coordinate 506,123 downwards.
GAACGGCTCAATACTTTGAGTAACCAGAACAGGGCCCTTGCCCGTAGAATAACAGGTCAGATGATTGCCTTGGAAGAACTGCAGAACGGTTCCTTTACAGGTGATGAGCTAAAGGTCAAAAATGACGCGGTCGCAATAAGGGCAACATTGGATGAATTTATCACGGATTTTAGAAGCCTAAAAAAAGAGATACACTATCTGACAAAAATTTTATCTAAAACAGAAAAATTGAACCGATTAAAAAAAACATAGCATTATGAAACTATTTAAATGGACAAAGAACCTTAAGCCCAAATTTCCCAATATTGTTGAGAACTTTTTTGGAAAGAAAATCGACGATGAGGTGGGGCATGACGAATTGGTGGCCACTGTGCCTTCTGTCAACATCAAGGACAAGAAAAAATCGTTCGAAGTCTCCTTGGCATTGCCAGGGGTAGACAAAGGAGATGTCAACGTTGAGGTCGTCGATGACCGCCTCGTTATATCATCCCAAAAACAGTACGAGAAAGAAGAAAGCGATGGCGATTGGATGCGCAAGGAATTTGGTTATGCCTCGTTTCAAAGGGTCTTTCAGTTGCCCGAAAACAGTAACCCAGATGACATTAATGCTACAATGAAGAACGGGATATTGAAAATATCTATTGGAAAACTCAAAGAAGGCAACCCAACAAAAAGAAAAATTCAGCTAAGCTGATAATAATCTGGACAATAAACAATAAATAATAGACAATAACCCTAAAAACACGAAAAATGAAAACAATCTTAAGAAACAGCGTCTATATGCTAATGGCAGTGATTACGTTGACCTCATGTGCCCAAGACAAATCAAATGACAAAGGTAGCAATGAAACAAATGCCAGTGTTGATAATGACGAAGTGCGTATAGAAAAGCCCGAAACCCTTGATATGTCAAAAGAAGATTTGGACAGCGGGGTTCAAGGCAAGGCAGTGGAAGAAGTGGACGAGGCCTCTTCAGCGATTATTGAAGAGGCGGCAATGGCGGTACAGCATACCTACGAAGCCATAAAGGCCATTAACGATAAAGACAAAAAGGCAGCCTTGGAGGCCCTGGAAAAAGCGACCGGTAAACTTGAGCTTTTAGTGGCAAGGGAACCCAGTATGGCATTGCTTCCGGTGGAAGTCGCCACCGAGACCCGAGATTTCATCGCGGACTTAAAGGTTATCAAAAAACAAAAGAAAATGGCAGAAAAGGCCATCGAAGACGACTACCTACAGGTGGCGCGGCGGGCCTTAGCCGATATGGCCAGTGAGGTCGAGATTTCTACCGTATCGGTTCCCCTCGCTACCTTTCCCGATGCTATGAAGGTGGCCGCCGTGCTCCTTGATGAAGACAAGATGGAAGAGGCCAAGATTGCCCTATACACTGCCTTGAACACCTTGGTCATCGAAAAGGAAATCATACCATTGCCCATCTTAAGGGCAGAGGTCATGATCGCCGCTGCCCAAAGTGAAGATGCCAAAGACGAGGACAAGAAAAAAGAGGTGCTGAACCTGCTTGAAAATGCAGAGTACCAATTGATCATGGCAGAGGAATTGGGTTACGGAAAAAGGGACAAGGAGTACAAAGAGTTGAACAGCTCGATCAAAGAACTCATGAAATCAGTGGAAGCTGACGGTGATTCGCAAGGACTTTTCGACAAGTTGAAAAACAAGTTAAGAAATTTTAAGAACCGTACCTCCCAAAAGTCCACAAACAGTGGGAGCAATTAATTTTCCTTGACCCTTAGAAGGATATGGAAACGGGGGTTCGACCGGATTTTTCCTTTGGAACCCCCGTCCTAGATTCATACGGGCACAAAAGCATTTTTTGTATCTTTTAGGTGAATCGGTGGGGTAGTTGGACGTATGCTTTTTACCATTGGAATCCAACGCTTTGCGAAGATTGACCTAGGATATCGCTCAAATTTATTTTTGAATTAGCCAACCTTTGGGTGGTACCTTTTTTGTGGATAAGAACCGAAGAATTTGGCCCCATCAAGAGGCAAAGGTTGAATTCCCCATAAAAAACAAAGATGGAAATAACACTGTACCGAACCAACAACCCTATCAATACCAACATTGAAAAAATGATGGACCACATGTTGTATCGGAAACTCAAATATCGCTTGAGCGAAATGATTTTTGAAAAAACATGGGAAATCGAGGAGCTAAAGGATGCGATGCAACGGGCCGTCTCGGCTTGTAATGCCAATGGTGTCGATATCGACCAAAACTTCAAGTGCCTTTACCTAGGCAGTAGAGAAGGGTTGGTCAAAGACTGGTTGTTGTCCTCTTTTGCCCGAAATTTGATCATATTGAACATGAACCCCAGACACCCTCATGTCGGAAGACTCCAGACCGAACTTTTGTTACGGCTAGAAAACACCTAACCAACCCTCTGCATTGAAAATGGCACAACTTAAGAATGAAAAACCTTTAAAGGAATTGTTTGAAAGGCTGACGACCTCCCATGCCGAGTTAACTGGCAATGGCCCCTTGACCGCAAAAAAATACAGAAAGGGACAAACAATTTTTCAGCAAGGGAGCATACCCAAGGGAGCACATTATATAAAGTCTGGTTGGGTGAAAATATCAAGGGTAGACGGTAACGGTAATGAGAAAGTACTTCGGTTGGTGACAAAAAACCAGTTCATAGGGCATCTTTCACTGATAAAAAAATGGGATTATCTAAGTACTGCAGTGGCCGTTACTGATTGTGAGGTCTTTTTTATTGCCAAGCAGGTGTTTTTTGAACTTTTACAAAAAGACAACACCTTTGCTTCATTGGTGATAGAAATGTTGGCCGATGAACTGGTGGAAACCGAAACCCATTTAGATACCCTTTTAACAAAAAATATACAAGAGCGCATAGCAAACCTACTTTTGAGCCTTGAACAGTCGTCAGATGCAGACCCGACTTTCAACGATAGCCTCATTAGGTTGCCCAAAAAAGATTTGGCTGCCATTGTCAATATCACCCCGGAGACACTTAGCCGACATCTCAAGGTGTTGGATGATAAGGGACTGATTGAAAACAACAAGGACCATATTGAGTTGCTGAACAGAAAAGGATTGCTCAAGAAAAGTAATCTGGTCGATTAATCAGAAATTCATTGGAAAAGCAAAATTCATGAGATTTTAAACAGCGCCAGAGTCTTCAAAAAGTTTCAAGTAGTACATTGTCCTGATTTTTATGTGTTAAGAAATCAAACAAACAACAGCATTACTGGAGGATCAAAATGGAACTTTAGATTAAGACTTTTGTCTTTCTGTCTTCAAATTCTTCTAAATTTTAAGGGAATTTCAACTTTTGTTGTAATTTCTAAGATTAAAACCAAAATAAATGGCCATGGCACCATATATCATTAATGGAATGGCGGTTAAATATATAATACTAAAAACGGCAATCAATGGGTTGACAAGAATGAGAAAGCTAAAAATGAAAATTAAAATACCTGACACCAGCGGAAGCCACCACATCGAGATTTTCATTTTTTTAAGTAAAAAGGCACTACTTATTCTCGAAACCGCAAGAAAAACCATCCAAAATCCAGTAAAAAGAATCAACGCGTTGACCGACATGTGTGGCTGAAGCAATAGCGCAGTGCCAAGTGCCACTTCAATAATCCCTAATAATAGATACCAAATCCAATCGTCAAACACCTTTCTGTTTTGCACCGAAAAGATGATGTTCATGATACCACTAAAGAGAATGAACCATCCAAAAACCAAAGCTAGACCCAAGAAGGCCTCTGTAGGTCTGGTTACTATGAAAATCGAAGCTGCAAACAATACTACACCGAGCAACACGGGTATCCACCATTTATTGACCATTGTTTTTTCCATATCCCTCTATGTTCTTTGTTTCAAATTTAATTTTTAAACACAAAAATTTCCTTGATTTAAATCAAATTCCTAAAAATTTAAGGGTCATGACAACCTAAAAAACAATCCTCTTAAGTTGTCATGATGCTAAATAAATATATGTAAGATTGTTCATAAAATTGTGGTTAATCAATATAAGGGTCTTTGACTTCACATGAAATGATGTATGAATGTTAATCAAAAATCAATGGAAGTTGCTGTTTCTTTCGAGCTTATTTTTAGTGAAAAACCTCTCCCATATTTGTTTATAGATTGGGGCTAATAAACCATTGTGAAACTTAGCCTAGACGTTTAATAGCTTGAAGCATGGATGAATGTTTTTTTGCCAGTTTTTGTTATAAGCTCTTGATCTTCGATCTTTGCTTTTATGTTCTAGACAGACATTTTTTTAGTTGAAATCAATTGTAGGTAACTTTTTAGCCCCATGGCAAATTGCTACCTTTGCACCTCCAAAAAAATCCGACAATCCAATAATTTAACAATCCAAAGCATGCAAAACGGTATCTACGCAAAATTCAACACGAGCAAAGGTGAGATTTTGGTGAAACTTACCCATGACAAGACCCCGGGAACCGTGGGCAATTTTGTGGCCCTGGCCGAGGGAAACATGAAGAATTCGGCCAAACCGGAGGGGCAGCCCTATTACGATGGTTTAAAATTCCATCGGGTCATCAACGATTTTATGATACAGGGTGGGTGCCCGCAGGGTACCGGCACCGGTAGCCCAGGGTACCAGTTCGATGATGAGTTCCACCATGATTTGAAACACGATGCCCCCGGTGTGCTGTCAATGGCGAATGCCGGACCGGGCACCAATGGCAGCCAGTTTTTCATCACTCATGTGGCCACACCATGGCTCGATAACAAACATACCGTGTTCGGGCATGTTGAACACGGCCAAGAGGTGGTCGATGCCATTGAGCAGGGCGATACCATCAATAACTTGGAAATTGTTCGGGTGGGCGAAGAGGCCCAAAACTGGGATGCTGTAGAGGCGTTCAAAAACTTTGAGGCCTTAAAACAGAAACGTTTGGTCGCTGAGCGCGCCAAGGCCGAGGCAGAATTGGAAAAACTGGCCGCAGGTTTTGAAAAGACCGAAAGCGGCCTTCGATATAAAATCATGCAAAAAGGTAGCGGAGCCAATGCAGAAAAGGGCAAAAAGGTATCGGTACATTATGAGGGCATGCTGACCGATGGTCGCGTATTCGATTCTTCTTACCAACGAAAACAGCCGATTGATTTTCAATTGGGCATCGGGCAGGTGATGCCAGGTTGGGATGAGGGCATCGCCCTGCTGAAGGTGGGCGACAAGGCACGTTTTGTGATTCCACCCCATTTGGCCTACGGCAGCAGAGGTGCCGGTGGGGTTATTCCGCCAAACGCTACATTGCTTTTTGATGTAGAGTTGGTAAAGGTGGGCTAGCTAGGCCCCAACGCGGGAAGCAACGGTAATTCAATAAAAAAGCCCCGACACTGTCGGGGCTTTCTCTTATAAAAAAGATAAATTGTTGCTGTTATAGTACTTGTACATTTACTGCGTTCAATCCTTTTTTACCTTGCTGTAGTTCAAATTCTACAGCATCACCTTCGCGAATTTCATCGATTAAACCTGAAACGTGTACAAAGTGATCTGTTTCTGAACCTTCTTCAGTAATAAAGCCGTAGCCTTTTGAATCGTTGAAGAATTTTACTGTTCCTTTACTCATAATAAAAATTAAAAAATTAAATAATGGGACAAATATAGGGCTAATTATTTCGATTGAAGCCTTTTTTGAAATATTTATTATTTGGCAAAGGGCCTAATCGGGCCCGTTATAATTGCCAAAAAACTGCTTTTTGGGCAAGATAGGCAAGACATAAATAGATTATTTAGCACGGTTTACACTCAATATGAGCAATGCCAAGTTCAAGAGTAGTAGTACGGCCAAAATGCTAAAAAAGGTATCCATATTTCGAATGAATCAGCTAACGTTCCATATGTAAAACATATAAACGGCCAAAAACCCTACTTAGTATGGTTACTTTAACAATAAGGCCCAGCAAGACTTATGCTATAAAGGGCGCTATTTCTTTGACCGGTTGTTAACGCTTACCCATAATAACACACCGTTGATGGCCAACAAAACGGTCAGAATACCAAAAAATGTGGTCATGGTCAAGTTATTTATTGGGGAACCATGGTTGTTTGCCTTTTAGATACAAATTTGGGAAGGGGTTGCGTACGATTTTCAAGAAAATTTTTGCCGAAAAAAGACTGTCTGAAAAGCGTGGAAAACATAAATGTCTGTTTGACAGCTTAAAGTTACTTTTCAGACAGCCTCTTGAAGTGTTTTCGGTTTATACCTGCGACTGTGCCAATGGGTCTGGTGTGAACCGAAGGTACGGTTTGATTTCCTCAACACCTTCATCAAAAAGTTTCATCGCCTCATCTGTGGGAATCGAAGGACTTACCACTACCTTTTGGCCATGCTCCCAATTGGCGGGCGTGGCCACTTTGTGGTAGGCCGTTAGCTGTAATGAATCGATTACCCTTAGTAATTCGTAAAAATTACGCCCCGTGGAAGCCGGATAGGTCAAGATCAGCTTCACCGTTTTGTCGGGCGCGATGATAAAAACCGATCGCACTGTTAGGTTGTCATCGGCATTTGGGTGGATCATGTCGTAGAGTTCCGAAACTTTCTTGTCTTCGTCCGCGATTATAGGAAAATTAACCACCGTGTTCTGGGTCTCGTTGATGTCCTTTATCCACTCATGGTGAGAATCCAAAGGGTCTACGCTCAGCGCTATCATTTTAACGTTTCGCTTGTCAAATTCTTCCTTGAATTTTGCCGCGGTGCCCAACTCGGTGGTGCAAACCGGGGTAAAATCGGCTGGGTGCGAGAAAAGAATGCCCCAACTGTCGCCGAGGTAATCGTAAAAATTAAGGGTTCCTTGTGTCGTTTTTGCTGTGAAGTCCGGTGCTTTATCGCCCAATCGTATTGTTGCCATAGGGTTCTGTTTTTTAGTTTATCCTATAAAATTAGTAGATTATTGTCGCCAAGTGTTCCGGCGGAGGTTAAAAATGTATTAAAGTTTGGTCTTATACAATGATATCGGTCAGCGGTCGCACTATGTTTAGTACTTTTAGTAAATGGAAGAAACTGTCTTGGAACAATTGCGATACCCCATCGGTACGTATAGGATACCCAATCCGATTACCGATGCGCACATTAAGGAATGGATAACCGTTTTGGAAAACCTTCCCGAACGTTTGGGCAATCTGGTCGTTCTACTTTCTGAAGAACAGTTGGAAACACCCTATCGCCCAGGCGGGTGGACGGTCAGGCAACTGGTACACCACATTGCCGATAGCCACCACCACAGCTATATTAGGTTTAAGTGGGCCCTTACGGAAGATAACCCGACCATCAAGCCCTATCTTGAAAAAGAATGGTCAAAACTCTTTGATGCCAAGACGGCCCCCATTCAGTTGTCGCTCGACCACTTGACTGCGGTACATGCCAAATTGGTCTATTTGTTAAAAGGATTGTCCAAGGAAGATCTACAGCGAAAATTTACCCATCCTGAAGGCAACCAAGAGTCCACACTTGAAGAAAACATAGGCCGTTACGCTTGGCACGGCAGTCATCATTTGGCCCACATTAAAAACCTGATCAAAAGGGAAGGTTGGTAGGTCCTCTTTCACCTTGGTTATCAGGATTCACAAAAACTAGTGCCGGTTATCGGCCCATTTGATATTGCACCCGATACTGGGTTTTTGGTCTTCGCCAATGGGTTTGCCTTCCAGTAGGGCATCCATGGCATTGCGAAGATCTCTTCCGGTTACGGGAATACCGTTTCCGGGCCGGGAATCATCCAACTGGCCGCGATAGACCAGCTCCAAATCCTCGTTGAACAAAAAGAAATCAGGGGTGCAGGCAGCATCGTACGCCTTGGCCACTTCTTGGGTCTCGTCATAGAGATATGGAAAAGTATAGCCCTCTTGCTTGGCCACCTCTTTCATCAAATGTGGGGCATCTTCAGGATAGTTCTCCACATCGTTGCTCGAAATGGCGATGAAGCCGATTCCCTTCTCTTGGTATTCCTTTCCCAATTTTGCCAATTCGGGGTTCACATGCTTTACAAACGGGCAGTGGTTGCAGATAAACATGACCAATGTGCCCTGATCACCCTTTAGCGTCTGAAGATTAAGGGTTTTTCCGGTAACGGTGTCCATCAGACTGAATTCAGGTGCCAAGGTGCCCAAGGGCAACATATTACTGGGTGTTCGTGCCATCTGTGTTGTGTTTTTTAAATTGTTATCACTTGCTATTGAAGTTAAGGATTGCTAATTTAAAGGTAAAATAAAACCCATGAAAGAATCATATGACTCGTTGGCAGAAGCCATACAAGACCTACAACGTCTAGGGTATACCGAAGATTTTAACCTCTGTACGGTTGGAGTCGAAAACAAGGCCAAGAAGAAAATACATGAAGCCGCAAACCTCAACGTGGTCAAATACTATCGTTTTGAAGGTGAGACGAACCCCGATGACAATTCAATTCTGTATGTTATAGAGACTTCAACAGGTGAAAAAGGTTTGTTGGTCGATGCTTACGGCACCTATTCTGGCAATGTCTCTAGGGAAATGTTGGATAAATTGAAGATAAAACATGGGTAAAACAATCGAGTGGCCCGATTTTGCCAAGGTCGATATGCGGGTTGGGACCGTTGTTGAGGTGAGCGATTTTGAAAAGGCCCGGAAACCGGCCTATAAAATTAAGATTGACTTTGGCACCGAAATAGGGGTCAAAAAATCATCTGCCCAGTTGACCAAGCGGTACCAAAAAGAAGACCTGTTGGGCAAGCAGGTTGTGGCCGTAATAAACTTTCCAAAAAAACAGATTGCCGATTTTATGAGCGAATGCCTTATCTTGGGTGCTGTTGAGGGAGATGACGTGGTGCTCTTGCGACCCGATGTCAAGGTTCCCAACGGACTCAAAATTTCGTGATGTATTGGAGCAGCTCATAGACAATGTCCATATCAATTTTGACAGTAAATCGTTATGGGTGCTGAACATGGCCCTTGCCTTGGTCATGTTCGGCGTGGCCTTGGAAATTTCCCTAGAAGACTTTAAACAATTGCTGAACCGGCCAAAGTTGGTCATAGCTGGTGTGTTCAGTCAATTTGTACTGCTGCCCACCATAACCTTTTTATTGGTGTTGATGGCACAACCACTGCCCAGTATGGCCCTTGGCATGTTTATGGTTGCGGCTTGCCCAGGGGGTAACATCTCCAATTTTATAACCCATTTGGCAAAAGGCAATTCGGCCCTATCGGTCACCCTTACGGCCATTGCCACCTTGTTGGCCATTGTCATGACTCCTTTGAACCTACAATTTTGGGGTTCAATGTACGAACCGACCGCCTATATTTTACGCGAGGTGGCCATATCGCCCCTCGAGATGGTAAAATTGGTGGCGCTATTACTGGGTGTGCCCTTGGTTTTGGGAATGTGGGTGAACCATCTGCGGCCACAATTGGCAAAACGCTTGGCCAAAGGATTTAAACTTGGATCGTTGGCCTTTTTTGTATTGTTGATTTTTTTGGCACTGGCTAAGAATGTAGACATTTTTGTCGAGTATGTAATCTATGTATTCTGGTTGGTGGTCATGCATAATTTGGTGGCATTCCTGACCGGTTTTTCACTGGCAAAGTTCTTGGGCTTTTCAAAGGAAAATGTTCGAAGCATTACGATTGAAACGGGCATACAGAATTCGGGCCTTGGCCTCTTGCTCATCTTTACCTTTTTTGATGGGCTCGGCGGAATGGCCCTCTTAACCGCTTTTTGGGGTATTTGGCATCTCGTCTCCGGATTGGTCTTGGGCAGTTTTTGGGGCCACTGGGCCATTGAAAAAGAAGAAGTGGTTTGAAAAAGTTCGGCTATTATTTCTTCAAGTATTGGATTTCAGCAGGACTTTTTTTCTACTACAGAAAGATAGATATCGTTGGCCTTGAAAATGTACCCGAAGACAAACCGGTGCTCTTTCTTTCGAACCACCAGAATGCCCTGATGGATGTGCTGCTCATTGCCACCCATTGCAAAAGGAAACCTTGGTTCTTGACCCGTTCAGATGTGTTCAAGAACCCGATTTTCAGACCGCTGTTCCGATTTCTGCAGATGCTTCCCATTTATCGCATGCGCGACGGTAAAGATACACTGGCAAAGAACCAAGCCATTTTCGAGGCATGTGCGGACATATTGGCAGAAAATGGGGCGATACTTCTTTTTCCCGAAGCCAACCACAATCTCAGAAGGCGTGTACGCCCTTTGAGCAAGGGGTTCACGCGATTGATCGATGCGGCACTTGACAATAATGGAAAGTTGGACATCCATTTGGTACCCGTAGGCCAAAACTATCAATCTGCCCCCAGTATGGGTGATAGTACAGCGGTATGGTACGGCTCCCCCATTCGGGTACAAGAACATAGTTCGCAAGACCGTGTCAATACCTTGAAAGAAGCGGTTTTTCAACAGTTGAAACAATTGACCACCCACATTGCAGCGGAAGAAGAATACGGGCTTTGGGATGAAAGGCTTGAAATGGCCTGTACTGATTTTACAAATCCCCAGAAAGTCAATGCACTGCTGGCCAAAGCACCATCTTTCAAATTGCCATCGAACAAACGGACCACCCATTTCTTAAAACCGGCAAGCAGATTTTTATTCTATATGCTCAATCTGCCCTTGGTTTTTTTATGGAGGGTATTGGTCAAACCTAAAGTGCCCGAACCCGAGTTCATGTCCACTTTCCGTTTTGGCTTTGCCATGTTGGCCTATCCTATCTTTTATATGCTGGCATTATTAATCCTAACAGGAGTTTATGAATGGAAAACGGCATGCCTTTTTGTATTGGGGCATGCCGTTCTAAATCTGTTTTTGGTAAAAGTGATTGGAATCACATCATCTGTCCGAAGAAAATAGCGTTCATCAGCAATTTGTTGGTTCCATACCAAAAGGCCCTGAAATTGGTGTTGTCGGTAAACAGTATAACGCGGCCCCTGCCCAATCTCCGTACCTTGAACGGAACACTATTTTTGATCAGCTCCTCGTTCTCTTCTGAGATATACCCGCTTTGCAACGGGTCGTTGGTGTATTGAATGGGATTGTCATAGCTGTTTTTCTCTGGCTTCAGATAGATGTTGGTATTTCTGAACAGGGAAATTTTGTCATTGGTGTACCCATACCCTATGGGATGCGAACGGTCCAATTTGGCCTCAAAAATGGCACCACCGGTGACCTGGGCCCCCAGATAATCTTGCTTTTGGTCGTAAGAGATGTCTTTGGCCACAAGGGTGTCCTCTTTCATCTCTAGTTTCATGAATTCATTCTTCTTGAACCACTGGGCCACGTTTCGGTATCCGATGACCGTACCGCCCGACCTTACCCATTGCTTTATTTTTTCGGCACCTTCCTTATCCAAAATTTGACTGCCCCAACCACTTGGCAAGATAAGGTCGGTGTACTTGCTCAAATCGACACTATTGAAATAGCGGGTGTCTATTTTGGTGATTTTCATGTCGTAGCGGGTGTCAAACAGGTGCCATATTTCACCGGCATCGTACGAGCGAACACCATCGCCCACCAAAATGGCCACATTCTGTTTCTTTACCGGATCAAAGTCATTACTGCCCAGATCGATGCCTTGGGTGAGTCCGGTAGTAACGGCATTTATCTCGATTTTGGCTTGCTTCGCTACCTTTTGAAGAAAATCATGGAGGGCATCTACGTCCATTTTTTGATTTTGAACGGGCACCATGATGGTGCCATAATCGTAGTTGGTGCCTTCCAATGTAAAGGGCGATTTGGCCACCTTGGCCCTGAGCCCCTTTTGTAAGATCATATTGAGCGCCTTAGGCGTGTAATACCCTTGCCATTCAAACAAATAGGCATAATTGCTCTTACCAAAAACGCTTCCTGAGAGCGGTTTGAAATCGGTGATTTCGTCACCGGCGTTGGCCAAAGATGAAACTTCGGTGTAATCTAGGTTGAATGCCAAGGGGAAGGTCCATGCCGAAACATCGTAAAAGAGACTATCTGTAAAGGCGGTTCGCTTTTCGAACATCGCCTTTAAGAGGCGTGGGTTCTTTTGGTTCATGGGAACCACATAGGCGGCTCCTTTTTTGAACCGTTTACCTGCTACAGTGACATCGCCGGCCAACTCATGAAACCTTAATTTGTGACGGTTCAAGATTTCTGCCAAGTGCCATGCCCTTGCACGATCTTTGGTGTCTCCAAAAATGTATCCCTTGACCTTGCTTCTGGCCCCTTCGTTCTTGACATCGGCATAGAACTTTCGCTGGTAATCAAGTATTTTGGCGCGCATATTCTTAGCCGCTTCAATTGTTGATAGGGCCGTGGTAAATTGGTTTCGCACCGTAAATGGAAAGGTGAGAATTCCGTTTTCACTTTCCTGAATATGGCCCCGAGAACTTCCCTGCTCAAAGAGGATGCCGATGCTACCGTTCACATCGGGAAAGGTGGAACCTTTTCCGTAGTAATAGTCATCATAATTTTCTTCAGAATAGTAAAGCGACCCGATACGATCTAAGGCCTTGGCATGGTATGTGCCAATTTCTGCGGTCAGTTCTTGGTTGATCTTGGGTGTCAACGGGTGCACCCTTGAGGGTTCGCCCGGCTGAAAGAAAAAAGTCGAATTCGTGCCCATTTCGTGGTGGTCGGTCAAGATATTGGGCAGCCACTTGTGAAAGGTTTCGATTCGGGCCCTGCTTTCGGGCAACTGTACCGGTAACCAATCACGGTTCATATCAAACCAATAGTGGTTGGTACGGCCACCGGGCCAGACTTCGTGGTACTCCCTTTCGTTGGGATCGGGATTCAAATTTTGGCTACGGTGTACATTGGCCCAATAGGCAAAACGCTGCAGCCCGTCAGGGTTAAAGCTAGGGTCTAATAGAATGACCATATTGTTCAACGTTTCTTCGATTTCAGGGCCTTGGGCCGCGGCCAAATGATACGCATAGGCCAGGGCGGCGTTCGACCCACTGGGTTCGTTGCCGTGAATGGAGAAACCTTGATAGACCACAATGGGCATTTGTGAGATGTCGAGCGCTGTGCCCCCATTTTCGGTCAGGGCAATATGGTCTTGCCTGATTTTTTCGATGTTCTGGTGGTTTTCAGGAGAAGTTACCGTGAGCAACAATATGGGTCTGCCCTCAAAGGTACTACCACGGTTTTCAATGGTGATGCGGTCGCTTTTTTCGGCCAATATCTGCATGTACATGGCCAGTTTGTCATGGGTCACGTGCCATTCGCCCACTTCGTGCCCGATAATTTCTTTCGGGGTTGGAACGCTCGGATCATATGATACATTATCGGGTAGATAGTAGTTTAATGTAACATCGTTCTGGGCGGTGACGACAAGGCTTGCAAAAATCAGTAAAAACAGTACTTTTTTCTTCATAGGTGTTTATTGAATTAATCCGTGGAGCTTTTTGATGGCTTCATATCCAAACAACGTCAGTTCGAGTTTTTTCCTCCCGACAGCTGTCGGGAGGAAAAAGTATTGAAAACCCGTTCGAACGGCGCTGGCGGGCAAGGTTTTTGGCACTGAAATTTCTATTCTCGATATACCCCAACATTTACAGTCGGGACACTCGAAATGACGAATTTTCATCAAAATGCACCATGGGTTGAATTAGTCCGCATTAAAAATAAAAAAACGGTCTGCGAAAACAGACCGTTTTTGTAGTTTTTTTGAGGGCCTCAAATATCATCGAAGTCGACATCGGTGAAATTCTCGGTGGGAGAACCATTTTCACTTGCCTTGTTCTCCTCTTCCTCTTTTTTAAAGTCTTTTTGATGGCGTTCTGAAATGACCTCTGTCCCTTTTTCCTTGATAATGTAATCCATCATCTCGATTATATTTTCCCTAAAGGCATCAAAGTCTTCTTTGTATAGGTAGATCTTGTGCTTTTTGTAATGGAAAGAACCATCATCATGGGTGAACTTTTTGCTCTCTGTAACGGTCAGGTAATAATCACCTGCCTTGGTGCTTCGCACATCAAAAAAATAGGTTCGTCTGCCGGCTCTAAGTACTTTGGAATAGATCTCTTCTTGATCCATCAAATCTTTATCGCTCATAATAATGGTTTAGTGTTCTGTTTGTTAAATTATTCTACCAAAAATGTAAAAAAAAACCTAACCGAGCAACTTTTGATTATTCTTTCTCAGTGAGTTGTTCAAGATAGAGCTCTTTATAATAGCCATCTACCATGTTGAGTTCATCGTGCGTTCCTTCCTGAATTATTTTGCCGTCTTCGAGTATGATTATCTTATCGGCACTCTTGGCAGAAGAGACCCTGTGGCTCACAATCAAAGTGGTCTTGTTTTGGGAAGCTTTTTTGAGATTGTTCAAAATTTCTTCTTCTGTTTCGGTATCCACGGCCGATAGGCAGTCATCGAAAAGATATATGGCAGGGTCTTTCAACAGGGCCCTTGCAATGGAGACCCGCTGCTTTTGCCCCCCGCTTAGGGTAATGCCACGTTCGCCGAGCACGGTATCGTACTTTTTGGCAAACCCCATTATATTTTTGTGCACGGCCGCCTTCTTGGCCACCTCTTCAATTTCTTCTTGTGTGGCGTCCTCTTTTCCGAAGCGAATATTGTTGGCGATGGAGTCGGAGAACAAAAAGGCATCTTGTGGCACCGCCCCGATGGCGTTCCGCAGCGAATTAAGGTTCAAGCTCTTAATGGGCCGTCCGTCGATCAAGATCTCACCCGATTGCACATCGTACAAACGCGCAATAAGGTCTAAAATGGTCGATTTGCCTGACCCTGTCTTGCCAAGAATGGCGACCGTCTGCCCCTCTTTAACGGTGAAGGATACATTTTTTAAGGCCGTGATGTTGGTGTCTTCATAAGTGAAGGTGACATCTTTGAATTCGATTTTGCCCCTGATCGGTGTGGGCTCGGCCACCTCGTTTTTAATGGTCGGCTGCTCGTTCAAGAACTCATTGATCCTTTTTTGTGATGCCTCGGCACGTTGCACAATGGAAGTCAACCATCCTACCACTGCTACGGGCCAGGTGAGCATATTGACGTAGAGTATGAATTCGGCGATAATTCCGATTGATTCAATTTCACCATCGATATACTGTTTCCCCCCAATATAAATGACGAAGATGTTGCTGATGCCGATGAGCAGTATCATCAACGGAAAAAACCAAGCGTTCACCTTTGCAAGATCCATACTGGTATTTTTTCCCTCAATGGCCAACTCTTTTAATTCAGCATTCACCTTGGGCTCTAGGTTATAGGCCTTGATCACCGAAATACCAGAGAAAGATTCTTGGGTAAAGGTTGAGAGCGATGACAAGAACTCTTGCACCTTGGTGCTCCTTTTATGGATGATACGGCTTATCTGATAAATCAAGATAGAGAGTATCGGCAGCGGTGTCAACGTATAAAGGGCTATGGTAGGCGCCTTGATGAACATCAACGGAATAAGGCAGGCAAACAGGGTCAATGTTTGAATACCGTACATAATGGCGGGGCCTGCATACATGCGTACCTGCCCCACATCTTCGCTGATGCGGTTCATAAGATCGCCTATTCGGTTGCGCTTGTAGAAGTTTAGGTTCAATGAAAGATAATGGTCAAAAACTTCGTTCTTGAGGTCATACTCGATGTATCGCGATACGTTGATGATCGTCTGCCGCATCAAAAAAGTGAAGAGCCCCGAGAGCAGGGCAGCACCCACTATAATGAGTATGTATTGCAGCAGTACCTCTTTGGTCTCGGTTCTTGAAACGGTGCCGGCAATAAAGGCCTCCACGGCCTGTATCGACTTGTTGACGTAAGACGGCATTACCAACGAAAATACCCGGGCAATAATGGTAATGATGATGCCGACAAGTAATTTGAACCAGTATTTTTTGAAATATTTATTTAAGTAGCGAAGTTCTTTCATGAAGGTTTCTTGACCACAGGGTCGGTTCTATGTTAGCTGGCAATTCGACAAAGATATATGATCGACCAGAAAAGAAATGTTATAAAACTGATAACAAACCATGATTCGCTAGGCCAAAACAAAATATAGCGTACTTTTGCGCCGTCAGCACACAACATCGATTCAAAAGTTCTTTAAAAATGCTCACAAGACGGCATATCAGGGTAAAGGTAATGCAGTGCATTTATGCACTTATCCAGTCGCAAGATGAATCTTTGGACAAGCAGAAGAAGTTTCTGAAATATAGCATCGATAGCATGTATGTACTTTACCTGCTACTACTCGATCTTATGTCTGAAGTGCACAAAATGGCGGAAAAGCACGTGCAGCACGCTTCAAAAAAATACTTGGCCACCGAAGAGGACAACTACCCCAACAAAGAGAAATTCATCAATAATCATTTGCTTCGGCAGATAGTGGACAACCAGGCGCTGAGACAAGAGCTGTCAAAACGCAAGTTGAAGGCATGGGACCTTAATGATGAATATGTGAAAATCATTTACAAAGAGGTTGTGGGCAGTCAGTTGTACATCGATTACATGAACGATGAGGGCGATGGCTATGAAAAAGACAAAGAATTCTTGATTTCACTCTACAAGACCATTATTGCGCCCAACGAAAAAATCTATGAGTTTTTTGAGGATTACAAACTTACTTGGGTCGATGATTTCCCCATTGTAAATACTTTTTTGGTCAAACGTATGGGCAAGGCAAAGCCTGGGGTGGGCGACAAATATTTTTTGCCCAGATTGTTAAAAGATGATGACGATATGGTGTTTGCCGACGAATTGTTGACCAAAACCCTATTGAACGATGCCGAATGGGAAAAGGAAATTGAGGGAAAGACCCCTAATTGGGACAATGACCGGATTGCAGAGATCGACAGTATCTTGCTCAAGATGGCCATCTGTGAGCTGTTGAACTTTCCATCCATTCCAGAAAAGGTGACGCTCAACGAATATCTCGAGATTGCCAAAGAGTATTCGACCCCCAAGAGCAGCATATTCATCAATGGGGTGTTAGACAAGCTCGTAAAAGAATACAAGGCCAGCGGCAAATTACAAAAAGTGGGGCGCGGACTTCTATAACGACAGAATTGGTTATTTTTGCTGAAATCAAAAACGATAATATACTATGAAAAAAGTATTGAGCACCTTTGGAATGGCCGCCATTTTGTTGGTTTCTTTTTCCTGCAAGGATAAAAAGGCCACCAGCAAGATCAATGCCGACAATGTTGAGGTTGCCGCCAATAGGGATGAGGCGCAAAAAAAGCTTCCGGTCATGACCTTTGACAAAAAGGAACATGATTTCGGAACCATTGTTCAAGGTACCCCGCAAGAGACCATTTTTAAGTTTACCAATACGGGCGATGCCCCATTGGTGATCACCGATGCAAGAAGCACCTGTGGCTGCACGGTACCTGAGTACCCCAAGAATACTCCTATTGCGCCAGGTGAGGGCGGTGAGTTGTTGGTTAAGTTCAATGGTTCGGGCAACGGTGCCGTTACCAAGACCGTAACTGTGGTCGCCAATACCGACAAAGGCTCTGAAATAATTCGTATCAAAGCATATGTGAACCCAAAGAATGGCCAAGAATTGGCTGTTCCAATGAAAAAAGGATAGCCTAATGGGAGGAGGATTGGAACAATTTTTACCGCTTATTCTCATTTTTGCGGTGGCGTACTTCTTTATGATACGCCCACAGATCAAACGCCAAAAAGATGAGAAAAAATTTGCGGCGGCATTGAAGAAAGGGGATAGAATCATCACCAAGAGCGGACTTTACGGAAAGGTGGTCGATTTGAACGACAAAGACAATTCATGTGTCATCGAGACGATGGCCGGTCGTTTAAAATTTGACCGTTCGGCCATTTCAATGGAAATGAGCAAAAAGCTCGCATCGCCCCCTGCAAAAAAGTAGCTATAAATAAAAATGATAAAAGAAGCACCTTGTTGAAAGGTGCTTTTTTGTTATCGGTACTTATCGTTTAGCCCCATTCCCTTTTCTATGATAGGGATGATTTTTTGAAGGCGCCTGTTTTTGGTAGCTTCTTGTTTGGCTTCCCCAATGTACTCGCAGAATTCCCGCTGCTTGTAGGGCGCAAGGCCATTGAAGGCTTTTTTGAGTGCCTCATTGCCATTCAAAATCGCGGCCAGTTGTTCAGGGATTGCCACTTCTTTCTTTGAACTGTTTTTTTTGGGTGCCAGCACTTTTCCCTGTTTCTGATTTGCAATGGCCTCTTTCATGTAGGCCAAAACCCCTTTTTCATCAATTTCTTCCAAAGCGGTAAAGTTCCAATGGCGCATGGCTTTTGTTTTGCCCTCTTGGGCATTTCGCAAGACTTTTTTTGGGTCGCTCAACAAAGCTCCATTAAAGAACCAGACCCCAAAAAAGTCTTTGAAACGGCAGATGCCAAAAACATTTTTGTTGTCTATGGTGTACACGGGTATGCTCCATTTATAGGTTTCTTCGGCCACTGTCTTGAGGGCCAGCTCACGCAACCGGTTGATACCCTCACGAAAAGGGTGTTCCTTTTCGTAATAGGCTTCAATTTTTTCCAATTTTTCCATCATCCACTTTTTTTTACGATTGAACAGGAAGCGAATTTCACAAATTGTTCACGAATACTTTTTCATTGTACCTTTTTCGGAATTTGGTGCTTGAAATTTGAAATGTCCTTATCAGATTATCACCGAATCACATTTTTGCCACTCCCATTTCAAACAATCCCAAACCCAAAACCTATCAATCCCTAAACCTTTCCGCTGTAAGTTCGCAAATTTTCACTATAACCTCGACCGCTTTTTGCATGCTCTCAAGAGGTATGTACTCATACTTGCCATGAAAATTATGGCCGCCGGCAAAAATATTGGGGCAGGGCAACCCCATAAAACTTAGCTGAGAGCCATCGGTGCCGCCCCTAATGGGCTTTATTATGGGCTCAATGCCAAGTTGGTGCATGGCTTCCTCGGCGATTTCCACAATATGGAAGACAGGTTCTATCTTTTCGCGCATATTTTTGTATTGATCTTCAATCACCACCGATACGACATTCTCTATCCGTGAATTAATTTTGTCCTGAATATCGTATAACAATTCTTTTCTGGCCTCAAAGTGTTCAGGGTCATGGTCTCGGATAATCAGGTCTACGCTGGCTTTCTCGATTGTCCCCTTGATTTCGTGCACATGAAAAAAACCTTCACGACCAGTAGTCATTTCAGGCACTTCCTTTTTTGGCAAAAGGCTTAAAAATTCGTTTGCTAGTGCAATGGCATTGACCATTTTGTTCTTGGCGTAGCCTGGGTGCACACTTTTTCCTGAAAAGGTCACGGTGGCCCTTGCAGCGTTGAAGTTTTCATATTCCAACTCGCCCACTTGGCTTCCGTCTATGGTATAGGCCCATGCGGCCCCAAATTTTTCCACATCAAAATGATGTGCCCCCTTACCTATTTCTTCATCCGGGGTAAAGCCGATCCTAATTTTGCCATGCTTGATTTCTGGGTGTTGTATCAAGTATTCCATTGCAGTAATGATCTCTGCAACCCCGGCCTTGTCATCGGCTCCCAATAAAGTAGTACCGTCTGTGGTTATCAAAGTTTGCCCAACATATTGTGTGAGGTCTGCGAAGTAGTCGGGAGACAACACGATATTTTTTTTCTTGTTCAGCACAATATCGCCGCCATCATAATTTTCAATGACCCGTGGTTTTACGTTCTTTCCCGAAAAATCAGGGGAGGTATCGAAATGGGCAATAAATCCGATGGTCGGAACCTTCTTGTCGGTGTTTGACGGCAGGGTTGCCATGATGTATGCATTTTCATCTATGGAAACCTCTTGCATGCCTATATGCTGAAGTTCCATAACCAATTTTTTGGCGAGGTCCCATTGTTTTTTGGTGCTGGGAACCGTATCTGCGCGGGGATCGCTCTGGGTATCAATGGCCACGTATTCAAGAAATCGCGGCAATAATTTGTCCATGGAAAATGTTTTTGCCCAAAAATAGGATTTATTCAGACGGAAAATTTGGAAAATCAGTGGACAATACTTGAACCTATTCGTTATTATTGTAAGGAAATCATGAAAAATAGACTGCTACTTTACATGCTACTGGCCACTGGTTCGGTCTTTGCCCAAGAAGTTTGTTATTTGGGCGTGGGCAGTGGTTCCGACGAAAAGATTATTGAGGTCTTTAAGCTTACCGATGCCCAGATCGAAAAGATGAAGAATTGGGGCGCGGAGTTGAAATACCGAAACAGTTTCTTGGAAGAACAGGCAAAAAACTTACTGAAGCAGCATTCAGAAAGCCCACCTGAACAGCTCCTTAAAATGTCGCACAAGTACAAGGTATTGCTTGACAGTATACAGAAGAATATGCACATGATCGATCAACGAATGCTATCACAGTTTAGTAAAGACCAATACAATCTGTATATCAAACTTTGTAACCAAGTTTCACGTACCCCCATTTTCGCCGAGCCGCAGGTCAACGAAAAATAGCGTCAATGTTACCCATTGGTTGGCAGAGTTTATATTTTTGCCAAAAATCTTCTTAATGTACAAGTTTTTCTTGCGTCCATTGTTGTTTTTGTTGGATGCTGAAACCGCCCATCATGTTACCTTTTTTGCGATTAGGCTGTTGTCAAAGTTGGGCATCACATCCTTATTTCGGAAGATATGCGTGGTTGAAGACCCTCGTCTTGAAAGGGAGGTATTTGGCCTACGGTTCAAGAATCCCGTGGGTTTGGCGGCCGGTTTTGATAAGGATGCAAAGCTCTACAACGAACTTTCGGATTTTGGTTTTGGTTTTGTGGAAATAGGAACCCTTACGCCAAAGCCCCAACCGGGCAACCCGAAGAAAAGACTGTTCCGCCTAAAGGAAGACAAGGCTATCATCAACCGTATGGGCTTCAACAATTCTGGGGTGTTTGATGCGGTAGAAAGGCTCAAAAAAGAGCATAGGGTGTTGATCGGGGGCAATATTGGCAAAAACAAAGTAACGCCCAATGAAGAGGCGGCCAAAGACTATCTCATTTGTTTCGATGCCCTTTTTGAACATGTCGATTATTTTGTGGTCAACGTCAGTTCTCCCAATACACCCGGTCTGCGCGAATTACAGGAGAAAGAGCCTTTGATGGAGCTTTTAAAAATCATGAAGCGCGAGAATAAGAAATATGCCGCCAAGTTCAAGACCGCCGAAAAGCCGATTCTCTTGAAAATTGCACCAGACCTCTCCGAAGAACAGTTGATGGATATCATATATATCGTGAAGGCGACCCAATTAGACGGTGTCATAGCCACCAATACCACTATTGAGCGTAAAGGCCTAAAGTCGCACCTTACCTTGGCCGAGGAAAAAGGCGGCCTTAGCGGCAAGCCCTTGGCCCAAAGAAGTACTGAGGTCATTCGGTTTTTGGCCGAAAAAAGCAACAAGGCATTTCCGATCATCGGGGTTGGGGGCATTCATTCGCCAGAAGATGCCCTTGAAAAGCTTGATGCCGGGGCAGACTTGGTGCAGCTCTACACCGGATTTATCTATGAGGGGCCTTCCTTGGTAAAAAAAATAAACAAGTCCATTCTTGAAAGGGCCTAATCTGAAAGAGTCCAATAGTCCACTACCAAAACATCCTCAATGTGTGGTGAGGCCAGGGCGACAAACTTTTGGTGGTCAGGGTGTGGTAGATATACATCACGGCCGGCCTCGTTTTCGAAAGTCACGAAAAAACAATGGGTAAAACCCTTGTCCAATCCTTCAGGACTATTGTTGGGTCCCCATTCATAGGCTTTTATTTCGGCAATCTTTGTTGGCAGTTCAGAAAAAGCCGTTTCTATTTTTTTTGACCGTTTCTGCGGGTGTTCCCTCCTTGAACTTGAACAATACTACATGACGTAACACGCTATCGGTAAGTTGTTTCACGGGCAAATGGTTGTTTGTTTTAGGATTGGCAAGTGCCAAACCTTGAAAGACAATTATAAATACAATTACGAGAGCTCGTTCCATTTTTAATTCAAGGTACGATTTTATGGGGCACGAACATTGTAATTTGTATTTTCACCCCTCAAAATCGAACGGGTTTGAACCTCGAAATACTTGTAGCTTTTGTAATGGCTTCTGCCGCTTTGGCCATATCGCCGGGGCCCGATAATATATTTGTACTGGCCCAGAGCGTTTCATATGGTAGAAAATACGGTCTGGCCACAGTTGTGGGGCTTGTAAGCGGTTGTTTGGTGCATACCACTCTGCTGGCCTTTGGGGTGTCGGCCATTATCAACAAGAGCGATATGCTTTTTTGGATCATAAAACTGTTCGGGGCCGCCTATCTACTTTACTTGGCCTATAAGGTGTTCAAGTCAGGTGGTTCCATTGATGTGGCTGAAAGCAGTGTCTCCCCAAAAGGATTGAAAGATTTGTTTGTGACCGGGTTCACCATGAACGTGTTGAATCCGAAAGTAACGATTTTCTTTTTGGCTTTTTTTCCGGGATTCCTTTTCAGCGAGACCTTGGGCACCGTTTGGCAATTTTACATTTTGGGCTTGTTGTTTATGGCGGTTACCTTTTTTATTTTTGGGGGAATTGCCGTTTTGGCGGGAAGCATAGCCGAATATCTTAAAAAACACCCCAACACCGGAACTTTTCTAAAATGGTTGCAGATAGTGGTCTTTGTGGGCATAGCCGCCTACCTGCTGCTATCTGATAAATAGTGGTAATTTTGGGTGGTTCTTGAACGGTGACCGAGAACATCGGTTATTATTGATGGGAATAGGCGACCACGATTTATATCGGTGGCTTACTGACCAAAAAACCTATAAACAACAAGGCTACATGCCCGAACAGGTAAAGATTATCGAATGCCCGCGAGATGCCATGCAAGGCATCAAGACCTTTATTCCCACCAAAGAAAAAGTACGCTACATACAGTCGCTTTTAGGGTGTGGATTCGATACCATTGATTTTGGCAGTTTTGTATCCCCCAAGGCCATACCGCAAATGGCCGATACCGCAGAGGTATTAGTGCAGCTTGATCTTTCCAAGACGCGGAGCAAATTGCTGGCCATCGTGGCCAATGTACGTGGTGCAAACGATGCCTGCCAGCACCAGCCCATTGATTATTTGGGGTACCCCTTCTCGATTTCCGAGAATTTTCAAATGCGGAACACGCACAAGACCATTGCCCAGTCGGTAGATACCCTTAAAGAAATATTGGAGATTGCCAACAGGGCAGAAAAAGAGGTGGTTACCTATATTTCAATGGGGTTTGGCAATCCGTATGGTGACCCCTGGAATGTGGAAATAGTGGGGGAGTGGACAGAGAAGCTTGCGGGTATGGGCGTAAAGATCTTGTCGCTTTCAGATACTATTGGCAGCTCAACGCCCGAAGTTATAGATTACCTGTTCTCGAACCTCATACCCAAATATCCACACATTGAGTTTGGTGCCCATTTACATACGACCCCCAGTAAATGGCACGAGAAGGTCGATGCCGCCTACAAGGCCGGTTGTCGCCGGTTTGATGGGGCCGTGCAGGGTTTTGGGGGCTGCCCCATGGCAAAAGACGAACTTACCGGCAATATGCCCACCGAAAAGATGCTTTCTTACTTTACGGCAGCCAAGGCCGAAACCAATGTCAACTGGATGGTCTTCGAGGCTGCCTACAATAAGGCTACCGAACTATTTTCTGCCTACAAATAAAAAAACGCCCGAAATTTTTCGGGCGTTAGATTTACTAAACTGGAAATTGCTAATACCGAAGTTCAAAACCGGCATAGATTCCAAAAGGATGTCCAGGGCGCAGTCCGGCCGGTACCCTGGCCACGGCATAGGTTTCGTCAAATAGGTTGATAACGTTGGCCGTAAGTGCCAAATGGTTGCCCAATCGGTATTTACCTGCCAAGTCAAAAATAAAGTTGGAATCAACCCTTTCACTGGCCGGAATAGGCCCAGAACCGGCCTGAGTTCTAAACTCACCGTTATAACGGACGCTTAGGTTGACCTCGTATTTTGAATGTTCCAGTGAAAGTGTGGTGTTGAATTGGTGCTTTGCAATATAGGGCAACTCATCGCCCACATTGACCTCGCCCCAGATATCGTTTTCACTTCCAAAACTGTTCAAAAATTCTGTATCCGTAAACGTATAGCCAAAAGTAACGGGCAGAATAAAATTCTTGGCATTGGGCAATAGGTTGTAGTTCAGCAGCACTTCCACACCCTGTACTTTTACCTCACCTGCATTGAACTGGTCTAGACTTCCTGTGCCGCCCGTGGCTGCAAGGTCGCTGCCCAATAGGTTGCTGTAGTCGTTATAGAAACCGACCACTTCACCTGTAAATCCGGCGTAAGAGAAACGGCTTCCCAATTCATAATTGATGCTTTCCTCGGGTTTCTCGCCAGGTTGGTTGCTAGGTGGTGAGAATCCTTTGTGGACACCACCGAAAACTGAGATGTTGTCAAAGTTATAGTTGAAACCGATTCCGGGAATGAAGACATCCACTTTGTTCTCCCTTTCGGAAAGATCGACCCCCGTACGCGCCACATCATTGCTTCCATAGTTGGCCCGTGAAAGCGTAATGTTTTCATACCGAAGCCCGGGCGTTAATGTAAGGTCGTTGTATTTGAGCTTATACTGGGCATATGCGGCAAAGGCACGGGCATCGCTGATGCGATTTGCATTGGTGCCGGGTACCCCAGCGTTGACCAAAGTCATATTACCGTTGTTCATAGCATAGTCATCAACCCATTGAAAGCGGTCTTCTTCGTCATAGTGGTAGCGAAGCCCCACTTCTATATCATGAAAGGTTTTCTCGCCGGTCCAATGATAATCGAGTTTTGTCTGTACACCGGTCGATAGATAATCGCGGTTATTGGCCTTGACCGCCAACAGATCGTCCGCATCGCTATTGATCGCGCCCCTCACAAGGTCGTAATGGGCAACAAGGGTATTGGGGGCTTCCAAAATATTGGAGATGCCCTCGCGTTCACCATCAATGGTCACATAGTCAAGTTTATACCAGTTGCGACTAAAATCGTTGTAGTACCCCGTGGTGGTTATTACAAAATAGTCACTGAACTTTAAGGTGTGCGTACCCATAAACTGCATATGCTCGGTATTCATTTCATCAATTTGGGATCCGGCATATCGCCTAAAGGGAGTGTCTTCGAAATCTTGTTGGGCCAATCCCAAATACGTTTCGTTCGAGGTTTCATCCGAATACTGGAACTTCAGTTCGAATTCGTGTCCCACCTTTGCCTCGGGATTGGTGTTGACCCTGAATTTGGCCATCAAATCGTTTTTGTCAAAACCGGTATCGGCACCATTGTCAAGCTCTTTAAAGCCGTTGGAATTATAGTTTAGGTATTCGATGGCATAACCAAAGTTTTTCTTGCTATCGCCCAGCAAGGCGTGAACCCTTCCACTTTGAAAGCTGCCATAGCTCGAGTTCAACACGGCGCTAAAGGTGTCGGGCACTTCTGTTGAAAGCATATTGATGGCACCCCCAGTGGTGTAGGGGCCATACTGGATTTGGCTACTCCCTTTTAAGATTTCAACCGCCTGCATGCGTGCTATCGTAGGAAAGTAATAGGCCGAAGGGGCACTATAAGGGGCGGGGGCTATCAATACGCCATCTTCCATCAAGGTGATTTTTGCACTCCTTTCTGGCGAAGTACCGCGGAGGCTGATATTGGGACGAAGTCCGAAACCATCCTCCTCATACACGTTGACCCCTGGTACGCTTCTCAAGGTGCGGTTGACATCGGTATAATTGAACTTTTTGATTTCCTCTGGTGAAATATAGTAGGAAGACCCTGTTCTGTTTCGGGCCTCGAACTTGCTGCCAAAAATTTTCTTGGCCGAGATCACCACTTCATTTAACCTAACTGAATCCATAGCTTGGGGAGTTTGCTGTGCCCAAACACCCACGAAAGCAAATAATGCGAAGAGCGTTACCGTCTTGTTCATTTTATTTAGACTATTTAAAAATAAACTGCCGCAAAACTAAATCATAAAATTGAGTTAACAATGCTTATTTAGAATAAATAAAAACAAAGAATTATTAATGGTTCAGAACCAATAAATTAGCAGATGTTAAAATTTTTCCGGAAGGAATAGAATAGCCTATCTCTTTTTTCCAATTTGGGGCATGGGTGCTCTGAAATATGGATTGGCGCCAAGATAATACCTGTCTATCGGAATACGCTGCTCTAGGGTTGAATTATATGTAGTATCTTTGCACGCAATTAATCTGTAATTGCCATGGAAGCCCACCTCCAAAAAATTGTCGGCGAAGGTCTCACTTACGATGATGTTCTTTTAGTGCCGGCTTATTCCCAAGTACTTCCCCGCGAGGTAAATATTCAAACAAAATTCACCGGTAACATAACCATCAACGTGCCCATAGTTTCAGCCGCTATGGATACCGTTACCGAGTCAAAAATGGCTATTGCCATGGCACGTGAAGGTGGTATTGGGGTGCTGCATAAAAATATGACCATCGAGCAGCAGGCCATGAAGGTTCGAAAGGTAAAACGTGCTGAAAGCGGCATGATCTTGGATCCTGTAACCCTGCCGATAGATGCCGTGGTGCGCGATGCGAAGGCCAGTATGAAAGAGCACAGTATCGGGGGAATCCCCATCGTGGATAAAGATCAAAAATTGCTCGGTATAGTCACCAATCGCGACCTCCGTTTTGAAAAAAACAACGACCGGCCCATTACAGAGGTGATGACCTCAGAGAATTTGGTCACTGCCAAAAAGGGCACTACGCTTACCGAGGCCGAAGATATTCTTCAAGAGAATAAAATCGAAAAACTACCTGTGGTCGATGACGATTATAAATTGGTTGGCCTGATTACGTTTCGCGATATAACGAAGCTTACCCAAAAGCCCATAGCCAACAAAGACCAGTATGGGCGGTTGCGGGTCGCTGCTGCCATTGGCGTTACATCCGATGCCGTCGATAGGGCGGGGGCCTTGGTCAAAGCAGGTGTTGACGCCGTGGTAATCGATACGGCCCATGGGCATACCAAAGGGGTGGTCACCATTTTAAAGGAAGTCAAAAAAGCCTATCCTAATTTGGAAGTGGTGGTGGGCAACATTGCTACCGGAGAGGCGGCCAAATATTTGGTCAAGGCCGGTGCAGACGCTGTTAAGGTGGGTATTGGTCCGGGATCCATCTGCACTACCCGTGTGGTGGCAGGTGTCGGTTTTCCCCAGTTTTCGGCCGTGCTAGAAGTGGCTGCGGCCATAAAGGGCAGTGGTGTTCCCGTGATTGCCGATGGAGGCATACGGTATACCGGTGATATACCCAAGGCCATTGCGGCAGGCGCCGATAGTGTGATGCTCGGCTCATTGTTGGCCGGTACCAAAGAGTCACCGGGCGAGACCATTATCTATGAAGGCCGTAAGTTTAAAAGCTACCGGGGCATGGGCTCGGTCGAGGCCATGAAAGAGGGTAGCAAAGACCGCTATTTCCAAGATGTGGAAGACGACATTAAAAAATTGGTGCCCGAGGGCATTGTGGGGCGTGTGCCCTACAAGGGCGATCTGTACGAAAGCATGCACCAGTTTATCGGCGGACTCAGGGCCGGTATGGGCTACTGTGGCGCCAAAGATATTGCCGCCCTTAAAGAGAATGGCCGTTTTGTAAAGATAACTTCCAGTGGTATCAACGAAAGCCACCCGCATGATGTGACCATCACCAAAGAGAGTCCGAACTATAGCAGGTAGGATTGTAGAGGCGATATGGTGAACAACCAAATAAATTATGTGGAATTCAAGGCTATTGACCTTGAAGAAATTAAAAGGTTCTACACCGAATGTTTTGGCTGGAGCTTTACAGACTATGGGCCTACCTATACTGCTTTTTCAAATAGCGGTCTTGAAGGCGGATTTGAAAAGACGCAAGAAATGATAACCAATGGCGTTCTTGTGGTTTTATACAGCGAGAACCTTGAAGAGATCAAAAAGGTTATTGCTATGGCAGGTGGTCAAATATCAAAAGACATTTTTTCTTTTCCGGGTGGAAGGAGATTTCACTTCCTTGACCCTTCTGGAAATGAGCTTGCCATTTGGTCAGATAAAGTTTAGCGTGTCAATTCTTATTTCCCCACCCCTGAATAACTTTTCCAGTCTTGGGTCTTGTAGATGTCATCGCCAAAATAACGGGCAATCTGTAGAAAGGGCTCAACCTTTTGGTAACCGGGAACGGGGGAGAGCATGTTCAGGTTTTCATCTAAGAATACCACAGTCGGGTAGCTTAAACGGCCCTGCAATAAAGCCGCTGCCAGTTCATGGTAGCCCCGCCTGCCCGAGGGCACATATTTAAAGGTTTTGCCGTTGTATTCTATGGGTTCTTTGCCCTCGGCATCCATTTTTACCATATGAAAGTTGGCTTGCATATAGGCTGCCACTTCTGGATTTTGAAAGGTGTCTTTGTCCATTTTTTTGCACCAACCGCACCAATCGGTGTACACATCAACAAACACCTTTTTGGTGTTTCCTTCATTTTTGGTTAGGGCCACGGCCTCTTTCCATGTCAACCAGTTGATCTCTTGGGCGCTTATAGTGGTCGCAAAAAGTAAGGTCAATACAAAAGTTATCGTCCGCATCGTCATAAATTTGAGGTTTTAGTCTATCGACTATATCAAAACTAACGAAAATTGTGCCAAAAAAGTATTTACCATCATTGTAGTGAAATTGCAATGAGGATGGCCACCAGAAGACATAGAGGGCTGTAGTAGCGATTGTCCATCTTGGCAAACGGGGTGTCTTTAATAGTTTTAAAAAAGCCTATATGTCTAAAATCGCCCACGGCCCTTGCAAGAAAGAGCAGGCCAATGAAAATGTGTGCATACACCAACCAATCGGCCACAATAAGGTTGAACAGTTTTGCAATAAAGAGTAGGGCAAACAACAGCAAAACGGAACCCACCAAAAAAGTGGCAGTTTTACCCGGCAGGGCCACCTGTTCTTGGTCTTTTGGCCGTGGCAGCACCTTTTCGGGGTGTTTGATGCCAAAAAAGCCCCAATACATATGCAGAAAACCCAGCGATAGTAGGATGATGCCAATGATCAGGGTGAAGGCATTTTCCATACTATTTTGCCGAAACCCGTTCTTTTCGAGTCGAGAAAAGTTCTTTCACATCTATTTGATTGTTCAAGATGTCGTCGAAATCTTCACGTTCACGAATCAAATATGCCTTGTTCTGGTGCCAAAGCACCTCTGCCGGACGGTAACGTGAGTTGTAGTTGCTGGCCATGGTAAAACAATAGGCACCCGCATTTTTGAAACAGAGAATGTCACCTTCGGTGATTTCGTTGATCCTGCGATTGCTGCCAAATGTATCGGTTTCGCAGATATACCCTACCACCGAGTAATAACGCTCGCGCCCCTTGGGATTTGAAATATTGACTATTTCGTGGGAGGCCCCGTACAACATTGGCCGTATCAGGTGGTTGAAACCAGAATCCACACTGGCAAAAACGGTCGAAGTCGTCTGTTTTACAACGTTTACCTTGGCCAAGAAATAACCAGCTTCGCTCACCAAGAACTTACCGGGCTCAAAAGCGAGTGTAAGTTGTTTGCCATACTCATCGCAGAATTCGTTGAAGCGCGTCGTCAATTTTTTGCCCAATTCCTCTACATTGGTCTGAATATCCCCCTCTTTGTAAGGCACCTTAAAACCACTGCCGAAATCGATGAACTCAAGGTCCTTAAAATTTCTAGCTGTCTCAAAAAGTATTTCAGAGGCATAGAGAAACACATCGATGTCAAGAATATCACTGCCAGTATGCATGTGAATGCCGTTGATGTTCATTTTGGTCAGCTCAACGATACGAAGAAGATGTGGTATCTGATGGATACTGATACCAAACTTAGAGTCGATATGCCCAACCGATATGTTCGAATTGCCCCCGGCCATGACATGCGGATTTATTCGTATGCAAACAGGTATGTCGGGATGCTTGCTTCCAAACTGTTCCAATATCGAAAGGTTGTCGATATTGATCTGAACCCCCAAAGCGGCGGCTTCCTCAATTTCTTCCAACGACACGCCGTTCGGGGTATAAATAATGGCCTCAGGCTTAAAACCTGCCAATAGGCCAAGTTTCACCTCTTGGATGGATACGGTATCAAGGCCACTGCCCAAACTGTTCATCAAACGTAAGATCGTGATGTTCGAAAGTGCCTTGGCCGCATAGTTCAATCGTAGGTTTTCAACACCTTTGAAAGCATTCGACAAACGATTGAACTGTGAAGCAATTTTCTCAGAATCGTATACGTACACGGGTGCACCAAAATCACGGGCAACTTTCAACAGATCAGTGGACTTCATATGTTGTCGATTTTACACAAAACTACCTTTTGTTGGGTAGTAAGACAAAAATTTTTCACAACAAAAAATAAATGCAACAAAATGTTATAAAAATAACAAATGATAAACAGAACTAAAGTTGTCATTTCTCCATGGGCTGTGTATTTTTAGAAAAAATTGACGATGCAACTGCCATTTTTCCCTTTACAATCTGTCTTTTTTCCTGGGGAGACCGTCCCCCTGCACATCTTTGAAGAGCGGTACAAGCAGTTGATAAACGATTGCAGACAAGAGGCCGTTACGTTTGGTATTCCGGTGTATATAGATGATACCATAGCCTACGGTACAGAGGTACAGTTGGTCGAAGTGGTTACTACCTATGAGGGTGGCGAGATGGATGTTGTCTGCGTTGCCCGACAGGTGTTCAAGGTATTGTCTTTTCAACATGAAATGAACGGAAAACTGTATGCCGGGGGCGAAGTGCAACTGCTTGAGTCGGTATACGATGCGCCCGAGTCGCAGCGTGCAGAGGTGCTGCAGTTGTTGAAAGAGTTGTATGATCTGATGGGGGTCGAGTTTCCCAATATTCCCTTAGAAAAATTCAATAGCTATGCATTTGCCCATAAAATGGGCCTTTCATTTGAGCAAGAGTATCAACTTTTGAAGCTCAATCGAGAATCTGAGCGCTTGTCGTATATACAACGTCATCTCGATGGTACCATCAAGGTACTTGACCAAATAAACCGCACTAAGGAAATCATCGACATGAACGGCCATTTTAGAAACTTTGACCCGTTGGATTTTAAAGATTTTGGGGCGTAAGGGGGCTTTTAACAACGATGTCTTCGCAAACATCGAATACCCCATCGTCAAATCATCACTTTAAATTATTAATTCTATTCGTGGTTTGCTATTTTTGTGGCGCAAACAAACAAGGCATATTTATGAATCTTCACGAATATCAAGGAAAAGAGATTTTGGCCAGTTTTGGCGTACGTGTTCAAAGGGGCATTGTTGCGCACAACGCCAAAGAGGCGGTTGACGCCGCAAAGCAGTTGACACAAGAGACCGGTACCGGCTGGCACGTTATCAAGGCACAGGTACATGCCGGAGGGCGCGGCAAGGGCGGCGGTGTTAAATTGGCAAAAAATCTCAAGGAAGTAGAAGAAATAGCAGGAAACATCATTGGTATGAACTTGGTGACGCCACAGACCCCGCCAGAGGGTAAAAAGGTGCACCAGGTCTTGGTTGCTGAAGATGTATACTATCCTGGCCCCAGTGAGACCAGTGAGTTTTATATGTCGGTCTTGTTGAACCGTTCAAAGGGGCGCAACATGATCATGTACTCGACCGAAGGAGGAATGGACATTGAAGAAGTGGCTGAAAAGACCCCCCATTTGATTTTTACGGAGGAAATCGACCCAGCGACGGGCCTTTTGCCATTTCAGGCCAGAAAGATAGCCTTCAACCTGGGACTTTCAGGTACGGCCTTCAAAGAAATGGTCAAGTTTGTCACGGCCCTTTACAAGGCATACGAGCAGAGCGATGCGAGTCTTTTCGAGATAAACCCGGTGCTGAAGACCTCTGACGATAAGATCATGGCGGTCGATGCAAAGGTTTCCATCGATGACAATGCCCTGTTCAGAAGAAAGCAATATGCCGAAATGCGCGACCTTCGTGAAGAAAACCCCATTGAGGTAGAGGCACGTGCCGTAGGCCTTAACTATGTGGATCTAGACGGAAACGTGGGCTGTATGGTCAATGGCGCGGGGCTTGCCATGGCCACCATGGACCTTATAAAAATGGCCGGTGGCGAACCCGCCAACTTTTTGGATGTCGGCGGTACGGCTGATGCAAAGAGGGTAGAGGAAGCGTTCCGGATCATTCTAAAGGACCCCAATGTCAAGGCGATTTTAATCAATATTTTTGGTGGAATCGTACGTTGTGACCGTGTTGCACAAGGTATTGTAGATGCATACAAAAATATGGGAGACGCCATTCAGGTGCCTATTATCGTAAGACTTCAAGGAACCAATGCCGAATTGGCCAAGGAGATAATCGACAATTCTGGTCTGGCGGTACACTCAGCTGTGCAGTTTCAAGAGGCTGCCGATAAAGTCAAAGAACTACTGTCGTAGACACGTTAAAATACAGTGTAAAAAAGAGGCCGTTCCAGGCCTCTTTTTTTTTTTTTTTTTGGCCATATTAACAATAATTGCATCAACATTGTTAAATAATTATAATATTTTCAAAAAATGGGGTTAAATGGAAAATAATTGGTAAATAAATGGTGTTTTCGTCGTCTATTTGGGCGTCATCAATTATTAATCATAAAACCAGAGTCATGAAAAAAATTGAAGTTATTATCGGCGCCGATCGCACTAGTATTCTATGGGGTGGCCATAGCGAACGTTACAGCGGCAGACCATCCCCCACAAAATTTGTCTGGGCAGATCCATCAACTATTGCAGGGCAGCACTTTTGATGTTGAAAAAGGCGCCATTACGGCAAGGGTACTTTTCAAAGTAGACGGGGACAACCGTATAGAACTTGTGGAGGTGGATTCGAAAAGAGCGGATTTAAAATGGTTCTTAAAAAGGAATTTGAACGGGAGAAAGGTCATCCTTACCGCTACCGAAAAGAAGAGCGATGCCTTTGTTATCGATATCAAGATAACCCCAGAAATTTAGACCGCTTTCAGCAAAAGGTCATGAAGGTGGTAAGAATTTGTTTTGCCGTTCCATACCTAACACTGGCGATGGATGATCTATCATGGTCTTAGCGAAACCCGATGTTTCGGTTAAATCATATCGGGGTTATCCCGTTACCCGAAATTTCAAAGTATTTTAGAATGAAGTTGTTTAAAATTCTGTTAAAACCACAATTGGTTGTAACATTTTAATTTTTGGGGCGTCTTTTCAATATATTCATCAATTTATCATCAATCTTAAAACGAAATCATCATGAAAAAAATCAGTCTAGTTTTAGTGGCAGCAATGCTACTACTATCAGGAAACGTATTGGCAGCAGACCTTGACGCCAACAAACCAAGTAAAAGTATTTCTACCCAAATTCAAAAAATGCTGCAGAACAATTCTTTCGATATTGAAGAGGGAGAGTTGTATGCACAAGTGCGTTTTACGTTCAACAACGAGGGGGAAATTGTCGTATTGTCGGTTGAGACAGAAGACAATGCCCTTGAAGGATTTGTGAAAGGCCGTTTGAACTACAAAAAGGTAGATGCCCAAAACACAGAAGAGGGCAAAATGTACACCGTTGCAGTGCGGATCACCGCATAGAAAACAGTGATTATTTGAATTAGTTAGAAAAATCCCGGGGCAACCCAGGATTTTTTTATACACTAATCCCTTTATTTTTTAGTTATTGTAGTAGGCCAACCGAACACCAATGAGCACGTACGAAGAAAAATTGAGCATATTATCTGAATTGATCGCTTTTGCCAGGGTCGATGACAAAATGAAATCTTCTGAATATGCTTTTCTCATACAAGTAGCTTTGAGCCTTGGAGTCGAAAGATCGGTTTTTGAAAAATTATTGAGGCAAAAAGCAAAGAAAAAAATCTTAGGGTCCCAAGCCGATAGAATAGTTCAGTTTCACCGGTTGGTTTTGCTTATGAACATTGACCAAGAACAGCACAAACAAGAAATCCAAAAGCTTCATGAAATTGGTTTGGCCATGGGGCTTCCACCCGCTGCCATTGACCAAGTATTGGAGGTCATGCACGAATATCCCGATAAAATTGTACCTCCAAACGTATTGCTCCGCATTTTTACCGCACAAAACAATTAATGTCATTCTGGCATTTACTTATTGAATTTTTATGACAAAAAGGCATTGAGCTGGGGTTGGTACACCTTTTGCCATTGATGAGGTGAATGTTTAACTGAAGTCTAAAACATAAAAAATAGAACATCATGAGCCTAGTAAAAACCAATAGAGTTCTTTTCCCTGCCTTTATGAACGAATTTTTCAAACCCGATTGGTTGGGAGGCGTGGAAAACGTAAACACAGATCTTCCTGCTGTGAACATTAAGGAGAACGAAAAAGATTTTGAACTTGAACTGGCCATGCCAGGTATGAAAAAAGACGACTTTAACATTGAGGTAGAAGATGGTGTGTTGACCATTTCGTCAGAGGTGAACAGAGAAGATGAGACAAAAGAAGAAAATTATACCAGAAAGGAATTTTCTTATTCTTCGTTTAGGCGTTCTTTCACTCTACCAGAAAGTGTTAATGAAGACAATATCAATGCCACTTACGTTGATGGTATTTTAAGGTTGACCCTTCCAAAGAAGGAAGAAGCCTTGCCAAAGCCAAAACGAATGATTGATATTGCCTAAGAAAAGAAACAGTATTGTGTTTGGGCCCACGCGGTCCATTTCATGATGGTTGGTTTGTTTAGTTGGTTAGTTGATGAAAGCACCGCCCTTTTGGGCGGTGCTTTCTTGTTTTCTACTCCTGTTCTTGCAGCATTTTGATTTCATCGCGCAGCTTTGCCGCTTCCATAAAGTTGAGTTCCTTCGCGGCTTTTTCCATGGCCCTGCGCTTATCGCGGATCAATTTTTCACGCTGTGTCGGGGTCAGATACGCCAAATCGGGTTCTGCGGCCCGTAGTTCCTCTTTTTCAAAGTGGTAGGTAGAGACCGAATTTTTTGCCAGGGCATTGTCCAAGCTTTTGTTGAGTGCGGTGGGCGTAATGCCGTGCTCGGTATTGTAGGCCATCTGCTTTTCACGACGGTAGTTGGTCTCATCAATGGTCTTTTGCATGCTCTCGGTAATGGTATCGGCGTACATGATGGCCTTCCCGTTCAGGTGCCTTGCGGCCCGCCCCACCGTCTGGATCAACGAACGGTTGCTCCGTAAAAACCCCTCTTTGTCGGCATCGAGAATGGCCACCAGTGAAACTTCTGGCAAATCGAGTCCCTCGCGCAACAGGTTGACCCCGATGAGCACATCAAAAAGTCCTTTGCGCAGGTCTTGCATGATCTCTACCCGTTCAAGGGTATCGACATCGCTGTGTATATACCTGCACCGAACATCTATGCGTGTGAGGTATTTGGTCAGTTCCTCGGCCATTCTCTTGGTTAGAGTGGTTACCAATACACGTTCATCGAGCTCTACCCGCTTTTGTATCTCTTCGACCAGGTCATCGATTTGGTTTTGGCTGGGCCGAACCTCAATTTCGGGGTCCAATAACCCAGTGGGGCGTATTACCTGCTCAACGTAGATGCCTTGGCTGAGCTGCAATTCATAATCAGCGGGTGTGGCACTAACATAGATGACTTGGTTCTGTAGCGCCTCGAATTCCTCGAACTTCAACGGGCGGTTGTCGAGGGCAGCGGGCAGTCGAAATCCGTAATCGACCAAATTCTCCTTTCTCGAACGGTCGCCCCCGTACATGGCATGTACCTGCGGAATGGTCACGTGGCTCTCGTCGATCACCATGAGATAGTCCTTCGGAAAGTAATCCAGAAGGCAGAAAGGCCGTGTGCCCGGTTCACGGCCATCCAGATATCTCGAATAGTTTTCGATGCCCGAACAATAGCCGAGCTCACGGATCATTTCCAAATCAAAGTTGGTACGCTCTTCGAGCCGTTTGGCTTCCAAAGGCCTACCGATTTCCTTGAAATAGTTGACCTGTTTTACCAAATCATCCTGAATTTGGTGTATGGCATTTTGTAGCACATCTGGCGAGGTCACGAACATATTGGCGGGGTAAATGTTGAGGTGGTCGTAGACCTCGATGACATTGTTGTTGAACGGGTCCAACGCTTCTATTTCCTCAATCTCATCCCCAAAAAAATGAATGCGGAAGGCATGATCGGCATACCCCGGAAACACATCCACCACATCGCCCTTTACCCTAAAGTTCCCGTTTTTAAAATCTGCCGTGGTACGCGAATATAGGCTCTGTACCAAGAGTTTTAAGAACTTGGTGCGCGGAATCACCTGATCTCGGTGGATGGAAATGACGTTCTTTTGAAACTCCACCGGGTTTCCAATGCCATATAGGCACGAGACCGATGCCACGACCAACACGTCCCTTCTTCCTGAAAGTAGCGACGAGGTGGTGCTCAAACGCATTTTTTCTATATCCTCGTTGATAGAAAGGTCTTTCTCGATATAGGTGCCGCTCGTGGGTATATAAGCCTCGGGTTGGTAATAATCGTAATACGAGACAAAATACTCGATGGCATTATCAGGAAAAAACTGTTTGAACTCTGAATATAGCTGGGCGGCTAGTGTCTTGTTGTGGGCCAGTACAAGGGTAGGCCGCTGTACCTTTTCAATCACATTGGCAACCGTAAAGGTCTTGCCCGATCCCGTAACCCCCAACAACGTTTGGTGTTCGACCCCCGATTCGATGCCCTCTACCAATTGTTTTATAGCCTGGGGCTGATCACCGGTTGGGCTGAACTCTGCGACTACCTTGAATTTCATGATGTAAAAATACTGAATAGCCGTTACTTCGGTGCGTTCAAAAAATGATTTTGGCGCCTGCCGTTTTCAAAGGAAACTAATTTGTCTGTTCGAGCGCAGTCGAGAACGATATGTTTATTTGCTTGCCAAAGACATCCCGACCCTGTCCAATGTAGCGGCGACTTTCCTTTGAAAACGGCACCGGGCTTTCCGCTTTACGCCGCACTCGCCCTGCTCGGTGCGGGGTGCCGCTGCAATCCCTGGCGCGGGGTCAGCGTTTTAGAGAGAAGTGCCCCCGAACCTCCCGGTTGCTGTCATCAATGGCCAAATACCAATAATCGTCTGCCGGTAGCTGCCTCCCATTGAAGGTGCCGTCCCAGCCTTGGGAGTCTTGTCTGATTTCCGTCAAAAGTTTTCCGTAGCGGTCAAAGATGCGAATACTTGTCAGCACAATGTTCTGGCCCTCGGGCTGAATGAACTGCCAAAAATCGTTGATGTTGTCTCCATTGGGGGTAAAAAACTTGGGAAACCCTTCAACTGTAAGGTCTTGCTCGAAGCTTTCCTCCACAACACCGCAACCGTTCTTGTCCCTTACATACAGCGTATGGTTGCCGGGCTGCACACCGTTGAAAACGTTGCTGTCTTGGTAAGGTCCATTGACATCGTCAATGGCATATTCATAATCGCCATTGCCGCTGGCCACTACCTCGATACGAAGGCCCAGCGCCATTTCAGAAATATCCAATCGTTCAAGGGTCGCTATTTCAGAGGATACCACTTCAAAATCGACGGTTGTACCACATTCTATGACCCCGCCGGGCTGTGATATAATGTCATAGACCTCCAATTGGTAGTCGCCAACCTGGTCTACCGTCAGCTCCCTGTTTTCAGAGATCAACGATACATTATCAAAAGGGTCCACGCTATACCATCGGTATCCGTCGGCAATAATGGGGGCGGTAAGCACCAGTGGATCATCGTTTTCACAAAATGAGAACACGGGCGGGAAAACAACTTCTGGATTAAAACTAACGAACTCGCCAGTGGTCAAATCCAAGAAGGGTCCACAGCCCAAGAGGGTCGAGAACGATTCCTGTCCGCAACCGATGGCCTCGCCCGAATCGTTGAACGGAACGATGCGCACAAAAAAGGTCAGGTTCGGTTCAAAATCGATCACAAAGGTGGAATTGGTCGTAAATACGGCACTGTCCAGTATGTTTGCATTGGTAGGGGTAGTGCCAATAGTGACCCTATACCCCGTAGCGCCCGGCACGGGCACCCATTCCAGAAAGGGGGTCAACGGCACGTTGATGGCCCCGTTTACTGGAGTTATAAGGCTTGTACAGCCTGGAAGTGGGGCAACATCACCCGTTATAAAGGTTGATTCTTGGCAATTGGGGGCCGCCCCGTTTTCGTTATAGGGCACAATGCGAACATAAAAGGTGGTATTGGGGTCAAACTCACCAGGCGGGTTGTATGTCAGCACGTTGCCAACATCAAAATCATTCACAACGTCGTTGCCACCAGGGGTGGTGCCCACCGTTACCCGGTACCCTGTGGCGGTTGGGGCATAGTTCCAAGAGATATTGGTAAACACGCTAACATCTACCGCACCATCTTGTGGAGTGCGAATAGAGGTACAGGCTGGGGGCGTGGTCACGTCTTCCGTGGTAAACGATTGGCTTTCACATACAATGTCTGAGCCTCCTTGAAAAAGAAAATCAAGAATGATGGTCACATATATCTGTGTGTTGTCGGGAAGGCCCTGTGGGGGTGTATACGAAGTGGCGCTCCCCACTGAGGTAACGCCCAGCTCACCGCCACCCGGGGTTGTGCCCAATCTAATCTGGTATCCAGGAATGCCAGGTATCGCTTCCCAAGTAATGGTGGCATCGACCGGAACGTTGGTGGCGCCGTCGACCGGACTCAGCAAATCTGGACATTCTTGGGAATAAGACGCAAAACCAATTCCCAAAAAAAGGATGTACAGCAATTTTTTCATCATACGGCATCTGTCAACACCGTAAGATACTATAAATCACGCTTTTTTAATAATGCATAGGATAAATAGATAAAAATGGCCGTCCAGCCGAGCACGATCAGTATTTCGTACCAATGCACACGATAGTTGAGCGCTATGCTCTCACCGACTTGATCCGCAACGGTCTGGACGGCTTCGAGCCTGGTTGCGGGCTCCTTTATAAGGTTGTACATTGACTGTAACGGAAAGAAACCCATCACGGTCTCGGTAGTGGGGCCATCGAAGACCTTCCAACGCAAAAGACCCCGTATGATCCCCTCCAATATTTGCCAAAGAATCAAAAAACCAAGGGCAAAGGCCGATCGTTTTACCAAAATCCCCAAGAATAGGCAAAATGAGAAAAAACCTACCAGTTTAAAAAAGAAGGCCGCTACAAACTCCAAGTCAGAGAATATGATCGAGATTTCATTGTAATCGGAATAAACCAACCCCAAAATCAATGAAACCACAAAAACGAACACCGTTGAAATGAACGCAAACGAAATAACGGTGAGAAACTTCGATAAAATGAATTCCTTTTTTGAAAGTCCATCAATCAGGTTTTGCTTGATGGTCTTGTTGCTGTATTCATTGGCCATCATCGAAACAATGACAATTGCCAAAAACAGCTTAAAAAAAGCGGTCACATAGGTGTTGAAGTGCCAGATATACGGAAAATTGAAGATGCCTATATCTGCCAAATGGAATTTAACGGGGCCAATATCGAACTTGATGGCTGCGATCAGGGCAATTGAGGTCAGGATAAGAAAGTAAGAAACGATCAATATCTTGCTGGCCCTGTTGTTCCAAAGCTTTATGAATTCTATCTGTAAAAGTCGTACCATGGTCTAGTTGTTTTTTGTCAGTGCCAAGAATTGTTCTTCCAGACTTTCCCTCCGTTTCACCAAATGCGACAGCACAATGCCCTTTTCAAACAGCAACTTGTTGAGCTCATCGGCATTCATTTCCTCCTTCAAATAGGCGGTCAGTGTGCCGTTCTCTGCCGAAATCTTGCCAAAACTGGCATGATTTTCAAGCAACTGTTGCAGCTTTTCCATTTCGGCCGTCTTTAGCTCAAAGAAGCCGTGACTGGCCAGCATGCTGTCAACCGGACCGGAATAAAGTTTCTCGCCCTTTCGCAGTATGACGACATGGCTACAGACTTTTTCAACCTCGTCAAGTAAGTGCGAAGCCAGCAAAATAGTGGTGCCCTGGGACGCAATTTTCTTGATAATCTCACGAATCTGGTGGATGCCCGCTGGATCGAGCCCATTGGTGGGCTCATCGAGTATCAATATCTCAGGGTCGTTCAATAGGGCAGAGGCGATGGCCAAGCGTTGTTTCATGCCCAACGAATAGGTCTTGAATTTGCTGTCACGCCGTTCCCAAAGCCCCACCAGCTCCAGTTTTTCTTGAATTTTGTCCTCGGGTACTTCCTTGATCTTACAGACAAGCTTAAGGTTTTTAACGGCCGACATATAGGGATAAAAATTGGGCCTCTCGATAATGGCGCCCACCTTTTTTAGTGCGTCGTGCGTTGAGGTGTTGCCGTCGAACCAGCTGAATTCACCGGCCGTTTTGTTGACCACGTTCAAGATAATGCCTAAAGTGGTCGATTTGCCGCTGCCATTGGGCCCAAGAATGCCATAGACATTGCCTTTTTCAATGGTAAAAGACAGGTCTTTGACTGCGGTAAGGTACCCAAACTTTTTGGTCAGGTTTTTTACTGTGAGGATGGTTTCCAAAGGAAGTATCTTTTTTTGCTTGATACTTAATTGACGATGGATAACCGTTTTTGTTACATTCTAAATTGGGGTTATTCCAAAAAAAACCACACCCCATGACCTAGTTTTTATTGACCCTTATCGTAATTCGTCTGTTTGTGATTACCGTTGTGGGCGGAATTATGTTCACAGTAACATTCACCCTCGGATTGTCAGTGGTAATATTCAAATCTGTTTGGTCTTGGGCATTTGTTACCGTGTTGGTATAAGTTTGGGAACTTTGATAAATGTTGGTCATTTTAGTTTTGGCAGTCAGTGTCAGGGTCTCCAATTGCCCAGGGTTCAACGTGCCCAAGGTCCAATCAGGATAATTGAAAGAACCAGTTGTTGTTGAAGCAGAAACAAACTCCAAACCATTGGGAAGTATGTCGGTCAAGACTAAGTTGGTCACGGGATCATTCCAAAAATTTTCCACCGTAATGGTGAAAGTTACATCGGTACCATCGGTAACATTGTTCTGATCTACGGTTTTGTTCAATACAATGTCAGGGTCACAATAATAAACAGCAATGGAATTGGAATCGTAGCTGCACGGCCCCCGAGTCACCCTTAAAAAGTAATCGCCGGCAGTTGTGGCGGTATAAGAGGCCGATGTGGCCCCGGGAATCAGTACCCCGTCACCATACCATTGATAGGCATCGAAGGTTTCCCCGCTGGCAATTTCCAAGACGGCTCCGGGCAAACAATTACTGCCGGTTATTTGAAGATTGATGTTCGGCACCGTATCAAACCCAGAGTAATAGCCTGCAATACCTCTTGCCCCATTAAAACCAAAAAAGCCAACCGCAATGGGTCCCGTAGACTGCACGCTTACGTTTCCGGTAAGGCTGGGAAGATAAAATGTTTTCCAATCAGGAGTGCCGATAACCGGAGATGAAGGAGGTAGGGTAACAGTACCACTTCCATCCGTTACGGTTATGCTGCTATCCGGTGTTGAGGTGGCGGCAATTATGGTTACACCTCCCGTAATGTTTACCCCAGCGGCATCGGTAATGTTGGGAATATTGTCCATGGTATCTGGCAGCAAACAATTGACAGGGGCTACAAAGTTCAATCCTTGTGTATATGCAGCAGTTGACCCACCCATACATTGGTAGGCATACACATCTTTTGAGGTTTCTACATACATATTGGCCCCAACCGAGTTCGAAGAATAGTAAGTACTTGGAATTTCAAAGAATTCGCCGTCATTTATTGTGGCTATTGGAGTGGCAGAACCATTCACAAAAATTTGTGTATTGTTTTCAGTAGCGATTATCAATGGAAATTCTGTCCACCCATTGGCGTTTCCATTTCCCCGCACAAAAACATATTCCTTTCCCAACCTGTTTTCGGGTACCGGTTGGTCAATTCCAGCATCCCTATTGCTTGCACCGACCTGGCGACCATAGTTCAATGATCCATTGCTGATAACAATGTCCCTATCAGAAACGATGGAAGCGCCTATCCAACCCCTTTCATGGGCCATGGTCGGAGAGTTGCCGATATAAGTTTCAAAAACAAAGGACTCATTTGCATCCAATGTAATGGTGTACGAATCATCGGTAATACCGGCTCTATTGCTGCCCACCCGAAATTCACAGTCCGGGTCATAACCCGAAAGCGTAATGGTGGTATTGTCTTCAGTTGCCATAATACCCAAGGTATTCGATTTTGAAACATGGCTGCCCAAGTTGGGAACCCCGCCCCATTTGAACCGGGTGCCCATGGCAACACGACCCTTTGAAGTCAATGATGCTGCTTGTGAACCAGAGCGCCCCCTGTAGTTTACATAAAAGTTTTCTCCACTTGGAGATTCAAATCGAAGACCACTATTGGTCAGTACCACGCCAGTATTGGCATCGTCTACCAATGTTACATTGTTGTTGCCGTTGCCCAATGTGTAGACCGCGGGACTGGTATTCGAAATGGTGAACGAGGTAATCGGTGTCGGGTTCGTACCTTGGTAGACATTTACGGTGAAGGGCGTGGTTTCGGGAGTGGACAAATATACTGCCTGCTGTTGAATCGCTGCATTGTTCTGTCCTTGTCGTAATGGTGGCAAATAATGTAGATCACTTAATTGCGCTTGACCTAAGAAACCGGTGAACAATAAGCAAAAAAGAGTAAATTGTCTCATTTAGAAATAAGTAGGTTATGTTGGCTATGGTTCTATTGCCAATTTATTGAGACTGTATGGCAGTTCGCAACACTTTGTTGCAAAATGAACGTATTTTGTTGTTTGTGCTTAAAAAATAATGCCTGCCAATGTTGATGTAACCTCAGCAGGCATTCCAATAATTTTTGATTGATCTACCTGTACAGGGTAAAATGGCCTATGAACTCTCTCGTGTCTTGTACACCGTTGAGTTTAATGATGTACCAGTAATCACCAGATGGTAGGTCGGTCAGCTGGTACTGGCCATTCCATCCATCATGGTTGCCCTCAAAATGGTAGAGCGTTCGACCATACCGATCGTATATTTTTATGAAGATGTTGGGGTATTGCTCAATGTTT
This sequence comes from Flagellimonas lutaonensis, assembly GCF_000963865.1. Classification (NCBI taxonomy): domain Bacteria; kingdom Pseudomonadati; phylum Bacteroidota; class Flavobacteriia; order Flavobacteriales; family Flavobacteriaceae; genus Flagellimonas; species Flagellimonas lutaonensis. Next base: position 463,174 of record NZ_CP011071.1, on the reverse strand, counting down.
CTGGGTCTCCAGACATCATTGTTGCCGTCGCCGTCGGGGGTAAAGAAATTGGGAATCTCGATGTCGATGAACTCCATAAATATTTCTTCGGTGACACTGCACCCATTTTCATCGGTTACGGTGACCGAATAGGTAGCGGTCTCGGTGATGTAATGGCTAGGATCTTCAGAAAAATCACCCCCATCGAAATTGAAGGTGTAGTTGCCCGACCCACCAAACGCCAATGCTTCGATGGTATTAATGTCACCCTCTGTCAATTGTAACTCCAACGGCTCAAATTCTGTAATGGTGAATTCAAAAGTATTGGTGCAGCCGTTGCTATGAACCACAGTGATAAAATGGTCACCGCCGGCCAAATTTTCAAAAGTGCCATCCAAGACCATTTCAGCAGGGTCTGTGGTATCCAATCCATACAAAACTTCACCACTTACGGTATCATCTTCGAAGGCTATACTGACCGAGTTGGTGGCCACGCCCGAATCACAGGGGTAACTGACCACCGCTTCACCTGCAAGATTGGCCCCACTGGCAACTTCGAATACCTCTGACAGTTCACAGCCATTGGCATCCCTTACAAAAACTACATGGGTACCGCTTGGCAGGTTGTTATATTCCAGTACGCCCTCAGCAAAATCTGCATCGTTGTTGCTGTTCAAGCTTGTGAAGTAGGGTGCGGTACCGCCATTGATTTGTAAAGTAATGGCACCATCACTACTTTCAAAACAGATTTCATCCAAAACCGTGGTTGTCAAAGACAGTTCGTTGGGTTCTGCCAAGCTGAAGCTTACCACCTCAAAGCAACCATTGGCATCTTGTGCAATAACTGTGTAATCGCCCGGTGCAAGTCCATTGAAACTGTTTTCATCGACAAATTGGTTCAGGTTGGGCGAAATGGCAAACTGATAGGGTCCGACACCACCTTGTACGTTCAGTACGATACTACCGTCTTCAGCCCCATTGCAACTGATATTTGAGATGTTCGTATCGACCACTAAAGGTGTAGGCTCTTGAATGATGATCTCTTCGGAAATGGTTTCACAATCATCACTTTGTACCCGAACATAATAACTGCCCTGTGGCAAATCTGTGAACAGGCCATTGGGCTGATTCGGCACTATTTCATCAGTCAGGGCCGGATCGCCAAACAATGCGTATTGATAATCTCCCAATCCTCCCGTGGCCGAGGATTCGATTATGGCAGTGCTATCGCCACTACAATTTACAAATGCCGCAGATTGATCTACCGTAAGGGTCAAATCTTGGACCGTATTGACCTGAATTTCATTTGAAAGAATGGATACACAGTTGAAACTGTCCCTCACATAATATTGATAGGCATCCGCAGCTACATTTGTAAAGAGATGGGTATTGGCTCCATTTACCTCGTTCATGGGGGTGAAAGTGGTTCCATCCACACTCCAACTGTAGGGAGCGGTACCCCCAGAAGCTTGCAATAACAACTCTGCGCCCCGTTGACAGCTCAGTACCTGTTGGGTAAGAAGTTGGGCGGTAACCTCTGTCGGCTCTACAATTTCGACCACTGGGGTTTCAAAAGAACAGCCCATATCATCAAGAGCAGCGATAGTATAGAAACCAGCGCCCAGATTATCGAATGTGGCACTTGTTTGTGAGGTCGATGACGCTAACAGAACACTACCCGCTGCATCATTGTACGTGTTCAATATATAGCGATAGGCGGCGCTTAAATTACGGGGGGACAAACTTATGGAAACCGATGCATCTGAATCGCCCTTGCATACTAAATTGGTATGGTGAACAGTACCTGTAATCGGGTCGGGCAATAACAGTTCGAAGGCATTTGTAAATATTTCGGTACAGCCCAGCGCATCAGTAACTGTAATTGTATATTGGCCGGCAACCAGTGATTGGAACAGATGTGCGTTCACATTGGAAACCGTGGTCGTGTTATTATTGCCAACATGGGTCAGGTCAATTGTGTACGGTGCCTGGCCACCCGTGGGATTGATAGCTGCCGCGCCTTGATCATTGGTGCAACCTACATCTGTGAGGTCTATGGCATTCAATGAAATGGGGGCCGATGGCGTGGCAATACTGAACGACCTTACCTGGCTGCACTCGGGGAAGGCATCTTGCACCATCTCTACCAGATAATTGCCCGCTGGAACGCTTATGGCCGCTGTTGGGCCAAGATTGACAGAATTACCACTCAAGATTGCAGCACCGTCATCTGAACGGTCTGCAGGGGTGCCGTTGGTGTCAAAAATCTGCCAAGAGAAGCCTCCGGTGTATGTGGCATCGATCAATGTCAATCTAATGCTTCCATCATCGCCAAAGCAAACCGCATCTGACAGTTTTTCAACGGTCACATCAAAGGTATTGGGCTCCTCGACCACATGGGTAATGGTCAATTCGCATCCCGTGATGGTATTCCTTATTCCGAAAGTATAGTTGCCTGGCACCAGGTCAAAGAACTGGTTTGATGCCTGATAGCTGCCCGAAGGCAACATTCTGAATTCATAATTGGCAGGATGCGTACCATAACTTGTCAAACTACCCACTGCATCAATGCTGATGTCCTCTCCGGCATTGCTACAACTGATGTCCTCGTCAACGTGAATGGATGCCGAAAGCAATTGGTCATATGCCGGTACGGTAACGGTGACTTCACCTGAACAGCCATTGTCGTCATAAACCCGAACAATTACATCACCACCGGCAAAATCGGTATAGATATAGTTATGGGCGGTACCGTTCTGAAGTACCGAACTGGTTGCATTGTCGATAAATTCGTAGCGAATGTAGTTGTTGCTTCCACCGGTAATGCTGCCTATATCTACGGTAATGCTGGCATTTACGGTATTATTGCCGGTTGAACAGTCAAATGGGGTCACAGAGGGCATATTGAACGTAATTTCATTAGGTTCACCCACCACAATAGGGGGGCTAATGGTTGTACAACCATTGGGGCCTGTGGCCGTGATTTGATAGGTGTCAGCAGGAAGATTTTCGTAAGAGTTGGTTGCTGCGTTAAAAGTACCATTGTTGGGGCTCAGCACATAACTCAATGGATTGTTGCCATTGTTTATTTCAGTAATCGAAATGGTACCATCTGTGGCCCCAAAACAGCTTACATCAGTTGCATCCGCGCTGAAGTGGGGCGATGTGGCCGCTGGTATTTCTATTATGAAGTTTCTATTGCACTCGGGGGAATTGGTATTGTTGTCATATACGGTTACCGTATAGGTATCGGCAGTTGCCACAGGAACGCTCAATGGATTTGATGCCAATGCCTGTCTTGGAACCAAAGTACCTGAGGTACCCACAATTTCATAATCGTAATTGTTGGAACCTGAGGTTACCTCAATTCGTATTTCGGCTTCATTGCCTGCTCCACAGCCCAAGTTTTTCGTCAATGTTGCCGTAACTTCAAGTGTCGTTTCCACGTTTACTGTTTGTGAAGCGGTACAACCGTTGCCATCCTTTACGAAAAGGGTATAGCTTCCGGCGATAACATTGTTGAACACCCCTCCATTGTCTTGATAGGTAGTGCCACCATCCAACGAGTATAAGGTCGGTGAGGCACCACTTGCGGTGACCGTTACCGTGGCCAATGAAGAACAGTTGTCTACATCGACAGCCGTTATGGTCGGATTGGCAGCTAGGTTCATGTTGACGCTTCCCAACGAATAAGCACAACCATATTGGTCACTGATGCTTACTGCGTAACTGCCGGCAGGTGAATTTGCAGGAATCGACACAGGATTATCTGTGGTGCCCGAAATAGTTGAAAAAGGCGCCGGGCCCGTAATCGTGTAGCTGTAGGTGCCGCCACCACCCTGAATATTGTCGATTGAAATAAGTCCTGGACCCTCGCAGGTAATATGTTGCAATACATTTAGATTAGCGGTTATGGGATCCAGCTCTTCCAAAATAAGGTTTTCGCTGGCACTGGTACATTGTACCGTGCCTCCGTTTACCTGCTCTACAACAATATAATATTCGTTCGGGGCCAAATTTGGAATGGTAATGGTACTGGTATACGGAACATCACCGCCACTGGAAGTGATGGGATTATCGTTGATATCATAAAGCGTCCACCGCATATCTGGTTCAGTAAGGCCATCATCATCGGTAATCGTATAGGTGATTTCACCATTGTTTGCCCCATTACATGAGGGTTCATACGCTGCCGTGATTTCCATGGGATTGGTCACCACATCGTTCACGTTCACGTTGCTCTGACGGATACAGCCTACTGCATCACGTACATAGAACGCATATGTTCGTCCGGGTGTCAGACCGGGAAACGTGTGCGTTACCCCTGAAGCCAAAGGAGGTGTCCAGCCATTGGCCGGGGCAGCCGGGTTGAAATTGGCAGGGTCTTCCGAATAGGTATATTCATAGGGAGCGGTACCGTTTTGCCCCCTTACTGTAACTTGCAGCTCGTTGCAATTCACGATGATCGGCAAGACGGTAATATCGAGATCATCCAATGGATAGGGAATGATAAAGGGAGGGAAATCAGTCTGGCAGACCGTATTGCCCGAACCGTCAACCGTTCGCATCGAAGGGTATACCGTTGATCCCGATAGATAGCCGGTCAATTGGTCAGTGGTGCCGGGCACACTGTTGTCGCCTATCCAATTGGCCCCGCCATCGGCACTGAACTCAATGGTGCCCAAAGTGGTGGGGTAGTTGCTGAACCCAAAGCCGAAATCGTTGACATCTCCGGTGCAGGTTGCCGGGGTAATGCCCGAAATATCAGCGGTAAGCTCGTCAGGCGCCGCAACCACTATTCCCGATGTGGTGGTGGCGCAACCGTTGGCATCGGTGATAATGACATCGTACTGTCCGGCCAATAAGTTATAGTATGTTATAGACATGGCCACTACGCTTGTTTGGGTCTGATTGGCAACCCCATTGTCGATATCGACCAATTCGTAGGTATAAGGTGCCAGACCATTACTGATATTAACAGCGATACTACCGGTGCCTCCATAACATTCTGCATCGGTCGGCGTTGCGGTAAATGCCAAGGCAGGTGAATTTTGAACGGTAAGGGTTTCCATGTATTGACAGTACGGACTGGTACCACCATTATCACGTACGTACACATCATAAGTGCCAGCGGTGGCATTGGTTACAGTAAACATATTGGAGGCTCCAAAGTCTGAGTCCTGGACCGTATTTCCTGTGTTCAAGAAGGCATATACATAACCATTATTTCCCCCGGTGGCGTTCACAGTAATGCTTCCATCGGCACAACTACTTACGTCAACCACATCCATTTGGCCCAATAAAGGTGGATGGATGGTGATATCTTGGGGATTTGAAATACAGCCGTAGGCATCTGAAACCTCAATGGTGTATAGCCCATCAGAAAGTCCGGTAAATGTATAGGTAGTGTCAGAAGCAGGCGTTGGGGTCAACCAAGCACCTCCATTTATCCTAAAGGTATACCCGCCATTGCCGGTAGTTACCGTTGCGGTTACCGAAGCATTGTTCTGACCATCATAACAAGCTGTTGCGGTAAGGTCAAACGTTATGGTTTCGGGTTCCACAACTGTTACGGGGGTGGTCGAGATTTCTTCACAGCCATTCGCATCCCGCACCCGTACCAAATAACCACCATCGGGCACATTGGTAAATGTAGGTGCGGACTGGTACGGACGTACAATGTTTGCCGACGTATCTTCCAATTGGTACTCATAGCCAGGGGTGCCACCGGTGGCCGAAGCCTCTAGGGTCGCTCCAGTATTGAAGCAAGTGTAATCGGCCGTTTGATTTAGAAGCGGCATAATAACGGTCGGCTCGTTCAACGTTGCCGAGAAACTGGCCGTGCAAGCGGTATCGTCCACTTTTCGTACCTGTACAGTATAAGAACCGTCTGCCAAGTTGTTGGCGGTAATCACCGGTGAGGTCAATGAAGTTGTCCAATTGGTGCCACCATCCAACGAATATTCAAAGCCAATGGTCGGATCAAAATTTGAAACCTCAAAACGAATTGAACCATCTGAAGCACCTTGGCAACTTGGGTCGTTGACACCCAACAACTGGGCTGAAAAGGCTTGGCCGGCCTCAACAACCACGGTCAGGTCTTGTGTCTTTTCACAAACATCGGGCATTTGAAATGCGGTAATATCATCCAAAACCAAGTCATTGCCATCGTTGCTGTTGACATTGGTCCTGAATACGATGTCGATATCGGTATTTGCCCCTGGGTAGAAGGTAATGATACGTTCGTGCCAATCTGTGTCGTTGGTGTTTTTCGGAATTTCAGGGGCTACTTCGCTATAAATAACCGTTCCGGTATTATCGAGTATCTCTACCCGTACTTCGGGATTGTTGCCCGCTCCGCCAACATTCATAAGATTATAGGCCCAAAAACGTAGGGTCACTTCTTTATTGGGCAGAACCTCAATATTTCTTCTTGCCCACAAAATATTGTTGAGTTGCGGATTGCCCGTGTCTGAGAAGGTACTTATATCGATGGCCAAGAACCTGCCGTCTACCAGCCCTGTATGGTCTTGGGGGCTGGTCCACAAGGTAATGGGATTGGTCACAAAATTGGTAACGGTATACTCACCATTCACCAAAATTCCGGCAGGGCCGCGATTGCAGGGCGTAATTGAACCATCTTGGGGCTCGTAGCAATAATCTGGACCAATCTCACCTATTTGGGTGGTGGTGCCAGCACCAAAGTCCTCAAAGAACAAGGTGCTCTGGTCGGGCAGAAGACTACTTGCATATGCCACGGTTACCGTATGGGTACCATCTGTAACATTTGGGAATACATTGTTGTCGGCTGGGGTATTTTCGGTACCGTTCAATGTGTAGGTGTAATCAAAATCGGTCGTGTTCGATGGGGAAATCGTGATACTTCCTGAACCATCACAAGCGTAAACCACGTTGCTGTCAAAATTGGGGTCTGGTGCCGGTGTTGGCACGGCCAGGTCCATATCAAAGGTGCAGCCCAGGGCATCCCTTACCACCAATTGGTAGTTGCCGGGCAAAAGGTTTCGTTGGTCATTGGCGGAAAAACTGCTGCCGCCATCGAAACTGTATTCATAGGGGCCCTGCCCGCCATTGGGGTTCAATATTTTTACCAGAGCCCCATTGGGGTTGCATGAGGCATCCTCCACAATTGCAGCTGAGGCAGTCAACCGAAACGGCTGGTCAATTTCGTAATCCAGTGTTTCGATACATCTCGATGTCGGGGTACCGCTTGAGTCCATAACGGTAATGGTGTAGCGACCGGCCGGAAGGTTTACAAAGGTGTTTTCTGTCTGGTAGCTTGTACCGCCATCCAAACTGTATTGATAAGGGGCCGTACCACCGGTTGCAGTGACCGTCAATGTTGAAGTGGAAGAATCGGAACAGACAATATCAGTATGAGAAGCGGCTATTGAAACGGTTCCCAAATCTTGTATGTTCACTATGTTCGAGAGGGCACTGCAGCCATTTCCATCAAAAACGATGAACTGATAATCTCCCTCTTCATTCGGAAAATAGGTCTCTGGCGTACCTCGATACCCGAACAAGAAATTGGTGGTATTCTGCTTGGCCGTATCAGGAACATCATTGGGGTCAGTGTACAGTGGTACTCCGTCTTTTGCCCAAATGGCCATTTCGTAGTCGGGATTTGGACTACCCCCTTGTGGCGTAAGCGTAATGACCCCGGCATTGCAGGTAATATGGTCTGTGGTAATGGCAGAAAGTCTCAATTCGGCTACCTCACCTACGGTGATGTTTTGGGTGTTGGTACAGCCGTCATCCGTTGTGGTAATCACGATGTAGTTGCCCGGGTTTACATTTGCAAACGTATGGGTGTTATCGTTGGTAGCTGTTTCATTGGCCACGAAGGTGCCTTGACCGCCGTTGCTCCCATCATCAAGTCGAAGTTCATAGCTATAATTTGGCAGTACGTTCAATGCTTGAACGGTGATAGTGCCCAATTCGTCGCATTCGGCAGGGGTGCTGCTGAGGTTGACCTGATAGTCACGTTCCAATATACCGATATCCTCAGTTTCAAAAACACAGCTACCTACAATCGGATCATTGGTGATAGGGTCTAGTTGGGTGACCTGTACGCGATAGGTGCCGCTGGCCGTGATATCAAAGCTGGGACCGTTATCTGCGGAAAAGGGCACTACCACGCTGTTGTTCGAGGCATCGATCAACTGAAATCCGTAACCCGAGCCAATATTGGTGATTCTAATGTTGCCGGGCGTGCTGCACAAAATATCGGAAGCGGTATGTTCAATATCCAAATTATTCTTGAACACATTGAAGTAGAAACGGCTAAAGCAACCGTTCTGATAGTTGATGACGACCCGGTACGATCCACTATCTGTCAGCGTATAATTGTCTTGGGTCGCCAAATCGGTCCAGGTACAGGAACCGCTTTTATTGGCACAGTCATCCCCTACATCTGAACAGCTGCCCTCATCGAGCTGCTGCCATACAATGCTCTGGGCATCGGTAATACCCAATTGTATGGTAGCGCTGTCATTTTCACCACACAAGAATAGCTTGGGCAGTAAATCGCCATCAATTGAACAGGTGACGACCTCACCCTGTAAATCGTTATTAGGATTGCCATCGCCATTAACTTGGTTAAAGTATTCTATTATGGGGTTGGTCTGGGTGGATCCAAACCTTTCAACCGTAATGCGCTCGACCAAATCAGGGCAACCGCTTCCTGCTGATTTTTCCACAATATAATTTCCGATGTCGGTGACCAATAACGTACTTGGGTCATTGTCAGGGTCGCCATCGTTCAAGAGGGTATCGCCAGCATCTATTTGGCCATCGTTGTTGTTGTCCAATGCCCAAGTATACATGGTAAAGCCAACACCTGCCGACAGCACCACATCATCACCGCAGAGTTGCACGGTTCGGGCTTGGTTGCAGTTTGCCAAATCATCTAAAATATTGTTGTTGGCCACTTGTGGCGGAACACTACAGGCCGAAGTTGAGGTTGCACCGCCTTCGTCTGTAAAAGTGGATGGATTCAAAACACCCTGATAGGTCGAGTATGCCTGATTTTGCAATTGTGAAGAGCAGGCATCCACAAAATCTGTGCAGTTGGCCGAAATGGTGACCGTAATCACGATGGTGTATTCAGGGTCGTCTACCTCCACTAGGTTGTCGGGTACCTGAAAAATGATGGTGTTGGTGTTTATGTCATAGCTGTGGGTAACCCCTGGGGCGTTCGAAACATCAATGTTGTCGAGTGTTACATTGTTCGGTAGAATATCACGGATGCTGTAGTTCACGGCATTGTCATCGCCCGTATTCTGAAAACGCAGTACATAATTAAAAGTTTGGCCAAGGTTGACGCCCTGTCCGTTGATATCATTTCCGCCTAAATCCTCAGAAGTGTTTCCTAACAGTATTTCAGGGGCAAAGACCCTAGTGTACGATGCGCTGTTGACGGTGCCATCGGCTGCATCCACCACGGGTACGCCCGTACCGAATTCGCCCCCATCACCACCATCGGCATTGTCATCTTTATAAAATTCATTGGCGTCGCTACACCCATCACCATCACTATCAAGGTCTAGTTGATCGGGAATGCCATCGGCATCGGTATCGCAGCCTGCAGTAAGCAGCATGCCACGCATGTTGGTGGGGCCTATTACGGCCTGCCCAATAACAACGGCATTGTTTCCAACCGGGTTCCAGCTAACCGTTGCCGCTGGAGTGGTCAACACCATAGGCTCTAAAGGCCCGTTGGATGAGCGTGCACCAAAAAGCTCAAATCGCCCTGATTGGTCGATGACCACCCTGAGTATCGGTGTGCCGTAGGTGCCGGTAAGTGTCCATATATTTGGGTTACCGCTCTCACCATATCCGGTGCCATCCATAAACCGGGCTATATTTCCTGATGTGTTCTGAAATTGTATCTCCCCAGCAACATCGTTTCCGTTTATCTGTAGATTGAACGAGTTGTCTAGACTGAATATGTCAAGCACCAAATAGTTGTCATTGGTGACCAGGGCGCTGGTGTGCGAATTGCCGTTGGCGATATTGAAGAACAGGGTGCCGCACTCCTCTTGATCGTAAATGCCATCATTGTCATCATCTAAATCAGTACTATCGTTCACGCCATCATTGTCAGAGTCGTTGTGTACGATGATGTGGGCAGAGGGGTTGTCTACAGTGATATTGGTATCGGGTTGGTCTTGGGTATTGATGGCCGTATTGGTCAAGCTCAGTAATGGCAGGGTATCGATTTCATCTGCTCGTACCTCAAGTTCCAAAAATGCTGTCTCACCGCCGTTCAAGGTTCCAATATCCCAAGTGTTTCCACTCCAGCTCCCGGTAATGGTGAAGGCTGAGACCAAGGTGAGCCCGGCTGGGATATTATCCGTGATTTGAAGATTGGTAAGCGGTCCGACGCCCAGATTTCTGACCTTTATGGTAAAGGTGGCGGTTTCTCCCTCCATGATTTCCGGTCTGTCAACCGTTTTGTTGACGACCACGTCAGGGTCGCAATAATATGCCGATATAGGCTGCGAGTCATACGTACAGGGCCCTTTGGTGCCACGTACATAATAATCACCGGCAACAGTGGGCGCATAACTGGGTCCATTGGCCCTTGGTATCAGCTGGCCATCGCCGAACCATTGATAGGCATCAAAATTGCCCGTTGCCTCAAAAATGGTAGAGCCTACAAAGCAACCACTACCGCCTCTTATCTCTAGGTTTACTTCGGGTACGGTATCAAAGCCTGAAAAGTACCCCGCCACACCCCTTGCACCGTTATATCCAAAAAATCCTACGGCGATGGGTCCGGTTGACTGAACACTTACATCTCCGTTCAGGTTGGGAATGAAAAAGGTTTTCCAATCTGTAGACCCTGCAACTGGGTTAGATGGGGGCAGGGCTACGGGCCCATTGCCATCTGTGACCGTAATATTCGCATCCGGTGTGTTTACCGCAGCGATGATGGTGACCCCCCCGGTAACGTTCGTTCCGGCCATATTCCTGATATCTGGAATGTTATCCATCACATCGGGCAAAAGACAATTGACCGGCGCCACAAAATTGAGCCCTTGGGTATATACTTGACTGGCACCAGCCATGCATTGATAGGCATATACATCTTTAGACGTCTGCACAAACATATTGGCACCCACCGAATTGGCTGAGTAAAACGTACTGGGTATCTCAAAATATTCCCCATTATCAATAGTGGCAATAGGGGTGGTATTGCCATTGACGAAAATCTGGGTATTGTCGGCCGTTGCAATTATCAGTGGGAATTCGGTGGCCCCATTGGTGCCCCCGTTACCACGAACAAAAACATATTCTTTCCCCAAACGGTTTTCTGGCACGGGCTGGTCAATACCGGCATCGCGATTACTGGCATTTTCTTGGCGGCCAAAGTTCAGCGATCCATTGCTGATCACAATATCTTTGTCTGACTCTATCGATGCCCCGATCCAGCCATCGCGGTGGGCCGGGGTCGGGGAGTTGCCCACGTAGGCCTCAAACACAAATGATTCGTTTGCATCTAGGGTAATGGTATACGTGTCGTCTGTGATTCCATAGACATTGTTTCCCTGTCTGAACCGACAGGCCGGGTCATACCCATAAACGGTCACCGTGGTGTTGTCTTCAGTGGCCATAATGCCCAAGGTGTTCGATTTTGATGGGTGTGCCCCCAAATTAGGCACTCCGCCCCATTTGAATCGGGTTCCCATGGCCACACGCCCCTTTGAGGTCAACGATGCCGCTTGGGCAGACGAATAGCCCCTATAGTTGACATAAAACCGGTTTCCACTGGGCGATTCAAAGCGCAGGCCAGAGTTGTTGAGAACAACACCGGTATTGGCGTTGTTGACCAACGTAATATTATTGTCACCATTAGGCAAGGTGTACACTGCCGGACTTACGTTAGAGATGTTGAAGGAGGCAATCGGCGTCGTACTCGTGCCCCGATACGCATTCACTGTAAAAGTCGTGGGTTCTGGCGTAGAAAGGTAAACGGCCTGTTGGCGAATGGCCTGGTTGTTTCGGCCTTGTTTCAACGGGGGCAAATAATGCAGGTCGCTTAACTGTGCGAAGGTGTTTTCTGCAAATCCCAACAAAAGAATTGCAAAAAGGGCAAAATACCACTTATTCATTATATGGGCTTGATTCTTCACGAAAGGGCAAAGTAAGACCAACCATGAACGTACTGCAAAGTATTGTTGTGAAAGCCTTTGGAGATGTTGTAAAGCCTTTTTATTGAATATTGTTGGGCGTTTCATCGTAAGGTTTTATATTTTAATCGAATGAGTTCGAACAAACACTACAGAAATGTCTGACGAGAAATTGATGTCGAAGAAAAAACCGGCCTTTCCCATCCGCAAAAAGCTGGATAATTATTTGGACCGGTACAGCCGAAAAATAGAGATTCCTATTTTTTATGACGATCTGCTACGTTTTTCAGGTTCTGTGGTGGTTTATGACAATGATGGAGAGGATACCCTGTGGGTGCGGGTGTATTATTCCGACTTTGAACGCGAAGAAATCGATCTTAGCCTTAAACGGGTATACTCAATCTTGCACTCAGACGGAAGCGAAAAAATATTAGAGTACCTGAACGTCGATGCAGTGGACTACTGCACCTTTGGCAACTCAAAGCCTTTTCGCATCAAGATCCGAAATATCCTGAATGACAATTACACGTATTTCTATGTAAAAAAGACCGATGCCTCACGGGTATACGGTCTAGAGCTTGAGCACATGCTGTCGCCCTATAACCTGAACTTTTTGGTCTACAAAGACACCTTGATCGAAGAGCACATAGCGGGCATACCCGGTGATGTGTTCATAAGGGACTTTTTGCCTACCTGTACGGAGTCTGAAAAGGCCCAGCTTGCAAAAGAGTTCGTAAAGTTCAACGAACGTTGTATGATCCGATTGTTGGGCGATATGCGGTCTTACAATTACGTTATTGTGCCGGTACATGATTTTGACCATGTGGTGTACCGTATCAGGGCCATTGATTTTGACCAACAATGTTACGAGGGCAACCTTAAAGTGTACCGCCCCCAATTTTTTAAGGAAAACTTTCAAATGGTCGAATTGGTGCGGACCAAACTGCAAAAGTATTCGGTTGACCAGTACAAGATCGAGGAACGCTCCATCGTGGCCAAGCGTATTTTAAGCTCGGGCAAGCGTATCAAACGGTTGGTGAACACGGCAAAAACTGATAAAATATCGGTGGAAGAACACGTAAATACGCTTAAAACACAGATTTACGGCCTCACATATGACAAGAATTTTAAGCGTTGCGAACGAATGGGCCAAATTTTAGACCTTGCCCTTGATTTTGTCAAACGTAACTACGAAGATGTCAGCATGCGGCAGATCATCGAAAAAAAGTTCTGACCTTCACTGTTTGGTGTCTATGGTCCGAACCCAAAAACGATGAACACAAGACATATCAGCTCTTCTGCTCTTTGTTGAAATAGACCAGATAATAGTACATCTGCCGTTCTTCGTCCCAACCCTTTTCAACAAATTTTTCAGCCGATTCAGGATTGATAAAATCCATTTTTATTTGGATGTTGGTGTCGAGGTTGATCACATTCTTGATTTTTTTACGCGTGTCTGAGACCGCTTTGTTGGCAATGTCAAAACTTGAAACATCCTCGATACTGAATTTGGGTCCTTTTTCAACCTTGTAATGCTTGAATTCCGGTATCAGTTCGGGGTTGTCCAACACCTCGTTCAAAAAACGGGTTTCCTCAAAATTGTCATTTTTGGCAAAGTGGTTCACCGCCCGGTTCATGAACAGGACTTCCTGTTGTTTGTCCTCGGCGGGCAACACCACGTCTTTGGCAAAATTCTGGCAAAACTTCAGGTAATTTTTGGTATAGAAGTTTTCATCTTCCAAGGGAATCAATCCCAAGAAATCTTCCAGCCAATATTTGGCATCGTAACGGTTGCTATCGACTGAAAGTACCTTGTAACCTTCTTCTTTTTTTGAGTTGAACACTAGGCACCCTTTGTCCAGTTTATTGATATTGATACCCTGTTCAATACGTATTTCAAGATTGGTTCCTTTCTCTTCGAATTGGAGAAAGTCGTGTTTTAATTCACTTTTGAAGATGCCTACCCCGTCAACTTTCTCATTGTCCAATAACAAATTGGAAAAGTGTACCACGTACAGCTCACCACTTTTAATGTGTGGGTGGTTCGACTGGTCGAACAGATGTTGGGCCACTTTCTTTGATAGTGTATGTGCCTTTGATGGGTCTATGAGCAATTCACTTACTGCCGAATAGATTTCATGAAACTCGAGGTCTGCCTCGTGAAAAAAGCGGTAATAATTTTCTTCTTTTTCACGAAAGGGCCTAAAGAAGTACTCTTTGAGCAAACCGGCGATTTCGTCATTTACGATATGTGGTTCCTCTGAAAGAAAAATTCCTTCGTTCTTGGTCTTGTTGCCCACCCTGTGCAGAGAAAGGCTCTCGATTTGGGCTGAATAGAGGTTGAACATATTTTCGGTTAAGGTTTAAGGGTTATTTCTGTCAAAACTGTCCGTGGCCAACTGTTCACTGCATTTAGTTCCAGTTTTCATCAAAATCAAAGTCCTCGTAGTTGTCAAGGGTGTCATCGATTTCTGGGGATGCATCTGACCTGAATTCTTTTTCGGGGGGCGAATCGGGCAGTTCGCCAAAGCTGAACAGCAAATTGGGGTAGGCCTGGCCGTCTTCTTTTTCAACAATGTCTGCCAATTCAACAAAAAAGGTCCACATGCTGAGATAATCATACACATATATCAACTTGGGTGATTCTTCGGTCAAGACCTCTTCCAATAGGGTCTCGCCCATCAGGCGGGTTTCACCGCCCGACTCGCCCATGTCAAACAGGGCAATTTCCTCATCTTGGTTCCATTCGTCGTCACAGGTGTAAAACGAGGCCATTTCGTTGCCCATAAACCCAAAGGCCTGGGTTATGGCGTTGTGAAAATCTTCCAAACTGCTGGTCTGCTCGATTTCGATATCCCTAAAGACATCTTCGTTGGCATCCAATATGATTCTGATTTTGTAGATCATTAAAAGCAATTTTGATCAGCGCAAAGGTACAATTCTGATTGCCTTTGGCAAGTAGTTTATTTGGTAAAACGGTGTAGGGTAAAGGTCATGGCGGCCAATAGAAAAAAGGCAAAGACCTGATGTACCACACCCAACCACACGGGTACGGAATAGATCAATGTGAGCACACCGAGTACAAACTGTACCAGAACCAAAACCACCAAAGCATTGACCCCACTTTTTTGATAGGGGCCCAGTGGTTTTTTATAGGCCCTATAACCGATAAAGGCTATGATACCAACAACAACATAGGCCAGATAACGGTGGATGAATTGCACGCCGCTGCGCCCTTCGACAAAATTTTTTAACAGCGGGGTTTGTTCGATATAGACTGTTTCATGCATCAATTTTCCTTCGCTCATCATAGGCCAATGGTTGTGGATGAACCCAGCATCCAGCCCAGCGACAAATGCCCCCCAGATAATTTGCACAATCAGCACGGCCAACCCTGCCCTGATAAGGTTTCGAAGGCCCTTGTCGATTTCTTTTCGCTGCGGAAACATCAGATCCAGTGCCACCCATAAGGTGTAGGCAAAAGTGAGGAAAGCGGTGGTAAGATGCGCTGCCAGTCGATAATGGCTTACATCTGGGCGGTCAATGAGCCCACTTTTGACCATGTACCAGCCCAAAAAACCTTGAAAAGCACCCAAAGCCAATAAAACCAGCGCCTTTTTTATAGTAGGTTTCGATAATTTTTTTCGAACCAAAAAATAGATAAAGGGAATGATGAACACCAAACCTATCAACCTGCCAATGACGCGGTGCAGCCATTCCCAAAAATAAATGTCCTTAAAATCCTCCAGTGTAAAGTGTTGGTTGAGCTTTTGGTATTCGGGATACTGCTTGTAAAGTTCAAATGCCGCTTGCCATTCGGCTTCGTTCATAGGGGGCATGGTACCACTTATTAGACGGTAGTTGGTAATCGAAAGCCCAGAATGGGTAAGGCGGGTGATACCCCCGACGACCACCATTATAAAAATCAGTAGGCAACCTATCAATAACCATGTAATTACAGCCTTGTTGTCTTTTTTTTGGCTTTTATTCATTGTTCTTGTGTTTTAGTCCGATTTCCGTTCCTTTTTTGAGCATATATTGGTAGGCTGCTTTGTACTCGTTGGGAATTTCACCTTCTAATATGGCCTCTTTAATGGCCTCTTTGATGATACCGATTTCTTTGGAGGGTTTGAGGTCAAAGGTTTCCATGATTTCTTCTCCGGATATGGGCGGTTGAAAGTTGCGTATCCTATCACGTTCTTCCACCTCGACAATTTTTTGGCGGACCTTTTTAAAATTTGCTAGATATTTTTTTTGTTTTTTGGGATTTTTCGTGGTGATGTCTGCCTCGCACAGGGTCATTAGTTCATCGATATGGTCACCTGCGTCAAAAATCAAGCGACGCACGGCAGAATCTGTTGCAAAATCTTCGGCAAGTACTTGGGGGCGGGAACTCAGCAATACCATTTTCTGAACAAATTTCATTTTATCGTTCAGGGGCATTTTCAGGCGTTTGAAAAGCTTGTACACCATTTTGGAACCCACAAATTCATGTGCATGGAAGGTCCACCCGATTTTTTTGTCAAAACGTTTGGTAGGGGCCTTGCCGATATCGTGCAATAACGCCGCCCATCGCAACCAAAGGTTCTCGGTGGTCTTGGCAATATTGTCTATCACCTCGAGGGTGTGCCAAAAATTGTCTTTGTGTCGCTGCCCTTCGACTTCTTCGATACCCTGTAGGGCGGTCAACTCTGGTAAAATCATTGGCAGTAGCCCTGTTTGGTTCAACAGGGCCAGGCCGATCGAGGGGATGTCGGCCATCAAAATTTTGTGCAGTTCATCAACAATACGCTCTTTTGAGACAATTTTCAACCGGTCTTTGTTCTGGCTGATGGCCTGTAGCGATTTCAGTTCAATGTTAAATTTGAGCTGTGTGGCAAACCGAATGGCCCTCATCATGCGCAGGGGATCATCGGAATAGGTGATGCCCGGGTCGAGCGGGGTGCGTATCAGTTTGCGCTCCAGGTCTCCCAGACCGTCAAAGGGATCCAACAAGTCGCCAAAGGTTGCCGCATTGAGCGAGAGGGCCAAGGCGTTGATGGTAAAATCCCTTCGTTTTTGGTCATCTTCAAGGGTACCGTCTTCCACCATCGGTTTTCGACTGTCATGGTGATAGCTTTCTTTACGTGCCCCAACAAACTCTAACTCCAGCTCGTTGTGCTTGATCATAGCGGTGCCAAAATTCTTGAAAATGGAGATTTTGGGCTTCCCCTTAAGTTCTCTGGCGACTTTTCTGGCAAGCTCGATACCGCTTCCGACGACTACGATATCAATGTCTTTTGGGCTTTTTCTGCCAAGAAAATAATCCCTGACAAAGCCACCTATGACATAACATTCCAAAGATGCGTCATCGGCAAGATTGCCGATGACTTTGAAAATAGTGTTGTTAAGTGCCTGTTTATGGTTCATGAAAGTAACCATCTGTGATGGCCATCCTTTTTTGTGACTGCAAATTTACGGCATACTACATTGCTATTAAAATGGACGGGGTATCGTATTTGACAACTGTGCCAAAATTATTATTTCAGTTGTTCATAATTATGCTTAAATGGAAGTAACAAATTTTTGACCAGATGGAATGGGTGGCAAATCAAGATAATCACCAAAAACCTTATTGTATAAATCAGGTTTAAATTCTTGACGCCCATCACCTGGGTAAAAGGTCATTTCTCCGAAGTAAATGTCTTGTTGTACAAAATATAAATCAATCCTAACGAAAGGGAAATTGTCTGCCAGAACAGTTGCCAGACCAATCATTTCATAAAGCTTTTCAGGCTTCTTGACAGTACCCTCATACATGCCCTTTTTACCCTTTGAAATGGGTAATTTGTTCCATTTCAAGTCATAGAAAGCGATTTTTGGGTCATATCCACGGTCAATATCTACTTGAATGAACTTAGGCATCCCCTTGAAACAATAAAACTTATAATCATACAAAGTCTTTTTTCCAGGTTCTTCAAGATATTTTTCAACGATTAATCTTCGAGGCACGTTTTTATAAGCCCATTCCAATCCTCCTCTATAATACTGGTTTTTAGCTAGCCACTTTCTAAATTTCAGCCGAGCCTTTGTTTTGTTAAGTTGCTCTTTGTTTTTGACAATTAGGTTAAAGTTGTACCCGTGAACCCCTTTCACCACAAACCGATTCGGCAACTTGTCAAAATTTATTTCACTGGGTTTTTCGGCAACAAGAAGCAGCTGGTTCAGGTATTTTTTCCCTATTTTTTCTGCCACATATTCCCGCACCGAATATTTATCGACCAGTTGGGTAAGGATAGGAGGCTTGTAATAAACTTTGAGCCACTGTATCTTTTGATTGAATTCCACAGGATTATCAAGGTCAAGTTTTTTTCCGGTGTAATACTCGTAATAGATTTTGACATAGGTCTCAGGTGGTAGAAATTTCATTTTCTTCAACAAGCCCAATCCGATTTTTCGAAGCATTTGGTCAATTTTACCGAAAAGCAAAGATATACTTTAGACTTTTATATTTTTGGGGTGGAAGAAGCCACGTTATGGAGAAACCCAAGATTTCAGTAATTGTTAGTACTTACAACTCAGAAGAGTGGTTGCAAAAGGTGCTCTGGGGCTTCAATTGCCAAACGTTCAAAGACTTTGAGGTGGTAATTGCCGATGATGGGTCAGGGCCCAAGACAAAAGAACTTATCAATAACATGGCCGATGAGGTGTTTTACAAGATTTGTCATATCTGGCAAGAAGATGATGGGTTTCAAAAGTCACGAATCCTTAATAAAGCCATTGTTGCCTGTAGGGCAGACTACATTATCATGACCGATGGCGACTGCATACCCCGTGAGGATTTTGTGGAAGTACATTATATCAATAAAGAAGAAGGTTATTTTATTTCAGGAGGGTACTACATGTTGCCGATGAATATTTCCAAAATGATTACTAAAGAGGATATTGAAAAGCAACACTGTTTTAATATCAACTGGTTGAAGGAGAAAGGAATACCCAAAACATTTAAAAATAACAAGCTGAGGGCAAGGGGCATTGTTTCAAAGGTCTTGAACACTTTTACGCCAACAAATGCCAGTTGGAATGGGCACAATTCTTCAGGATGGAAAAAGGATATACTGAATGTGAACGGTTTTGATGAACGTATGCAATATGGTGGACAAGACCGTGAACTGGGGGAGCGCCTTACGAATTTTGGAATAAAATCAAAACAACTTCGTTATAGTGCCGTTTGTGTGCACTTAGACCACAAGAGAGGTTACAAAACCCCGGATTCAATTGCTAAAAACCAAGCCATTAGAAAAGAAACGAGAAAGCAAAAGCACGTTTGGACACACTATGGCATCACCAAATAATAGGCCAATTCGTTTTTCTTTTCGAGCTTTTTCAGTTCCCTATATCTTTCAAGAACTCCCAGTGCGTTAAGATAGCACACGATAACTCCTTTTTTCCCATCAAGAAAACCGAGTCTAAGAAAAAAGTGATGAAAGAATTTCCATGCTGGCTTGAAGAACATGGCCAAATAATTGAAGTGCTTTTCTTTATAAAAAGCCTCTTTTGCCTTCAGCCTGCCATAGCACAACATCTTTGATTTATAATCTTCGTAACTTTTGTAGCAGTAGTGGGTAAGCTTTTCCTTTAAAATGCATGAAGAGCCATCGACCTCCAATGTTTCGTGCACCAATTTTTTGTCGGTGAACCGAACCTTACTCTTTCTGAACAGGCGGTGGTTCTTGTCAGTCTGCCAGCCGCTGAATCGCAGTTTTTCGTTCTTGAACATAAAGGTGCGGTAAAACCAATATGCCTCACAGGCTTTTGAATCGTTTATGGTATTGATGATTTCTTTTTGAAGTGACTTGGTCACTACTTCATCAGCATCCAAGAACAATATCCAGTCATGGCTAGCCTGCTTTAGGGCAAATGATTTTTGAGCTGTAAAATTTTCAAAGGGGTTTTGGATTACCCTTACTCTGGGATGACTTAACAAGTACTCGTATGTGCCATCAGTACTGTAAGAATCCACTACAACAATCTCGTCTGCAAATGAAACAGAATCAATGCATCTTTCTATATATCCTATCTCGTTATAGGTGATCACTAGGGCTGATAATTTTTGCTTTGGGGCGCTCAAATCGTTCTGGCTTTGGTTAAATGTATGGTTCGCTCTTGCAAAACTATAACAGGAAAATCGATATAAAATTGTCCATTGGACATTTTTTCCTACAAAGTTAGCTATCGACCGTTAATCCGCATAGCATCTTTTCATGGATGCAGAAAACACTTTAGGGTTGTTTGATCTTTTGATTCTTTTTTTGGGACCCTACAACGGATTTTCGTCAAACCGCCACACCATGTTCCCTTAGCGCATCATTCAAAGAGGTTTTTTTATTGGTGCTTTCTTTTCTTTTACCGATGATCAGGGCACAGGGCACCTGATATTTTCCTGCTGGAAACTCTTTGGTGTAACTACCTGGTATAACAACTGAACGCTCAGGAACCCTACCTTTGATCTCTATGGGTTCGGTGCCGGTGACATCTATGATCTTTGTAGAGGCGGTCAATACCACATTGGCACCCAGTACGGCCTCCTTTTCTACCCGCACCCCTTCGACCACAATACAGCGTGAACCTATAAAGGCATTGTCTTCGATAATGACAGGTGCTGCCTGCAACGGCTCCAAGACCCCACCGATGCCCACACCACCGCTGAGGTGTACGTTCTTGCCAATCTGGGCACAGCTGCCCACGGTTGCCCAAGTGTCGACCATGGTGCCCTCATCAACATAGGCCCCGATGTTCACATAACTGGGCATTAAAATGGTGCCGGGCGAGATATAGGCCCCATGCCTGGCAACCGCATGCGGTACTACCCGAATACCCTTTTGCTGATAGCCCCTTTTTAACGGAATCTTATCGTGGTACTCAAAAATGCCGGCTTCCAAGACCTCCATCTTTTGAATGGGAAAATAGAGCACCACGGCCTTCTTGACCCATTCGTTGATCTGCCAACCGGTTGCAGTGGGTTCGGCACAGCGGAGTTTGCCCTCATCGATTAGGTCGATTACCTCACGAATGGCCTTTTGGGTGTCGGCCTCCTTTAGTAATTCACGGTTGTCCCATGCTTCTTCTATCTTTGCCCTGAGTGCTGTCATAATTTTCCGATTTTCGGTAAAAATAAGCACTCATCCACAATAATCAGCCTAATTTTAATGGTGTAACATTTTTAGGGTTATTTTTGCCAAAAATTTGCTTTGGCACGAATAATGGCTTTGGATTATGGTAGGGTTCGCACGGGTATCGCGGTGACCGATGAGCTGCAATTGATCGCATCGGGCCTGACCACGGTCAACAGCAACGAACTGTTAAACTTTATTGAGGACTACCTGCAAAAAGAAGCGGTCGAAAAAATCATTATCGGCGAGCCTAAGCAAATGAGCGGAATTGCCTCGGAGTCTGAGGAACTGATCCAAAAATTCTTGGGCAAGTTCAAGGCCCGTTTTCCAAAGATGCCCATCGAGCGCCAAGACGAGCGCTTTACATCAAAAATGGCCCTGAACAGTATGCTGGAATCGGGAATGAAGAAAAAAAAGCGCCAAGACAAGGCACTGGTTGATGAAATCAGCGCTACCTTGATCTTGCAGGCCTATTTAGAAAGAAATTAATCTATGATTTTACCCATTGTTGCCTACGGTGATCCTGTGCTGCGGAAAAAAGCTACCGATATTGCAAAAGACTACCCCAACCTTAATGAGCTCATTGAAAACATGTGGGAGACCATGTACAATGCAAGCGGGGTGGGGCTGGCCGCGCCCCAAATAGGTAGGCCCATTCGCCTGTTCTTGGTCGACACCACCCCCTTTGCCGACGACGATGAACTGGGCGAAAAAGAGCGCAAAAAGCTGGATGGGTTCAAAAAGGTGTTCATCAATGCACAAATGCAAGAAGAGACCGGCAGAGACTGGACCTTTAATGAAGGCTGTTTGAGCATACCCGACGTGCGTGAAGATGTGACCCGAAAAGATACAATTACGTTGACCTACCAAGACGAAGACTTCAACACGCATACCGAGACCTTTGATGGCCTGCTTGCGAGGGTCATTCAGCATGAATACGACCACATCGAAGGTATTCTGTTCACCGACAAACTGTCGTCACTCAAAAAGCGGCTGTTGAAAAGTCGTTTGGACAAAATCTCGAAGGGAAAAATACATGTGGATTATAAAATGCGCTTTCCGAATATTAAAAAGGGGAGATAGCATAGTTCATATAAAACGAAAAGTATAATTTTGCGCCGCTAACTTTTATGGATATGACACTCGAAAAAATCTTATCGATAGCTGGTAAACCGGGACTCTACAAACTGTTGACCCAAACACGTACGGGTTTTGTGGGAGAATCGCTGTTGGATGGAAAAAAGGTATCGGTTGGCTTGCGCAATAATGTGAGCGTCTTGTCAGAAATAGCCATCTATACCTTGGATGCCGAAGTACCGCTGCGCGAGGTTTTCCAAAAGATCAAGGAAAAGGAAAACGGTGGCAAGACCACCGTGAGCCATAAAGATGAGAAGATAAAGTTGGAGGAATATTTCTTTGAGATCTTGCCCGATTATGACGAAGACCGGGTATATGCCAGTGATATCAAAAAAATCATCCAGTGGTACAATATTCTGCACGACAACGGTATCACCGACTTTTCTGAACCCGAGCAAGAAAACACCAAGGCAACGGACGAAAAAGGTCAGGAAGCCTCTAAATAGATTTTGAGCCTATCTAAAAAATAGTTCCAACCGGCAATGCCGCTTTCGCGCTTGAACTCGGCAATGTCTTGTGGAAAAGCTTTGAGGATTTCAAGGGTGAGCTGTAGCTGGCAATCATCGCCCGAACCGTTGATTTGAAAATGTACGACGGAGTCACCCCCATACTCGGCATACCGCCATCGGTAACTTATCTTTTCATGGGGCTTGGCCTCGGTAACTTGCCAAAGATGTGTAAATGTCTTGCCATCTGAGACCACTGGAAATTCGGTCTCAAAACCTACCACGGGCCTAAAATCAGGAATGTTCTCAAAGAACCATTGCCGCATCTGGCCGGGGTCGGTCAGGGCCTTCCACAACTGGTCTTTTGAAACTTCAATGTTTTTTTCAATAATAATGGGCGGGTCGGTGGTTTTCATGGTTCTCGGTATTCACTTATTTCAAATAGATGGCCATCGGGATCCCTGAAAAAACAACGGGTCTCAGAACCTCTTGCCAACGGGGACGTTATAAAATCGGCAACGCGTTATTGTAAGACCTGGTATGATCGAACACAGTCTTTGACGCGAATCGTAAACGATTGGCTTACTGAATTTTTGTCCATCGGCGGCATAAAATGGGTATCGGGTTTGTCTTCTGTTGGGCCACCCGGGCTGACCAGCAGCAGCCAGTTGCCCAAAAACTGCAATACCAGCGAATCGCCGCCATATTCGCGATAGATTTCAACTCCGAGCACATCTACATAAAACGATTTTGATTTTGCCATATCGGAAACGACCAAGATGGTGGTCAGGGCAGCATCTTCAAAGGGGTCAAGATTTTTGGTCATTTCCATGAATGTTCAACGTGTAAATAAGCCCATATTTATACTTTTTCATACCAAAATACTATTTATTGAGCATTTGCGATAAAGAAAAAGTATTCGTTAAATGATAATATAATTCAACAAAACCGCGCTTTTGGATCGAACCGATGCGTATCCCAAAAATTACACGGTCGGGCGCCTTAATCCTTCTCGATTTCTTTAAAAGTGTATTTATTTTCTTTCCAATCAATCAGTTTTGAGGGGTAATAATTCACGTTCATACGGTCGAGGTAGGGGGTCTGTTCGGCCAAGCGCTTTCTATAGCTCTCCCAATCGCGCTGTTCGGCAGGTGTCCATGCCAGTTCGGCATAGCCGATGGCCCGTGGAAAGGCCAGGTACTCCAGCTCGGCACTGTTGCTGATGGTCTCTGACCAAAGGGGCGCCTCAAAGCCCAAAATGCTTTCGCGTGGCAAGCCTTCGACATAGGTGGCCGGATCCCAAACGTAGGCACTGTCAACAGGTATAAAGGCCGCCCAATGCAGACCATGTTTTGAGAGTGAATCGTACTGCATGTCCAAGTAGGCCCTTTTGGCAGGCGATAGAATGATCTTTGAGCCGTTTTGGGCCGCTTTCAGGGCGTGGTGGGGCTCGTTCCAAAGGTGTACCACCGTTGAGGGGTCGATTTTGGCCTGGGCGATCTCGTTCCACCCCACCATTCGCTTGCCGTGCTTTTGCACGATTTTCTCCACCTTTTCAACAAAATGTATATAATCGTTCTTTTTGGTGGCATGGCTCTCATCGCCCCCGATATGGAAGAAGGGACTGGGTGAAATGGCCGCTATCTCTCGTACCACATCGTCTACAAAGGCGTACACGGTATCTTTACGGGCGTCGAAAGTGCTGAATCCCACATGGGTGCCCGTATAGGCACGCAACTTTTTGCCGGTACCATCCAATATGGGGTAGCTGAACGAGGCCGCATTGGTATGGCCGGGCATGTCGATTTCAGGAATGATCTGTATGTACCGTTCGGCGGCATAATCGACCAGTTCTTTAAACTCTTCTTGGGTATAGAACCCACCGGGGCCACCGCCCACCTCGGTCTGTCCGCCGACCTGGGTCAGTTTCGGCCACGACTTTATCTCAATACGCCACCCTTGGTCGTCTGACAGGTGCATATGAAACGCGTTGTACTTGTAATAGGCCAGTAGGTCGATGAACTTTTTAACTTCATCAACCGTAAAAAAATGCCGTGCCACATCGAGCATCGCCCCGCGGTATTCGAAAATCGGCTCATCGATGATTTTTCCGGAAGGAATCAACCACATGGGCCGTTCGGCCAAGGTGTCGTTGCTGGTTTCGGGAATCAGTTGCCGTAGGGTCTGTATGCCACGAAAGGCCCCCTCGGCAGTCTTTGCGTTCAGTAAGACAGAGTCGTTTTTGATGTAGAGCTGATACGCCTCGGGGTTATCGGAACCAACGGTATCGGTCTGGTTGATAAAGATGATGCGCTCAACCGTCTCATCGGTACCGCCATTTACATACAGATCAAGGTTCAAGCGGTCTTTGATCGTTTGGGCGAGAAAAACACCCACTTTTTCAAAGGCGGGGTCGGTCTGCGTAGTATAAATGGCTGTTTTGGCATCGAGGCCAAAAGCCGAATGGGTCGGTACCACTTTCAAGGGCTTGGGAATAAGGGGGGCTTCGGCCAAATCGGTTTCAGGATACGTTATTTTCTTTTTCTGTTCGCCACAGGCCGCTACCACTACAATAAGCAAAATGGCCAACGAACTTTTGAAGATGGTCGATCTCAACATGATGTAAATTTTTAATCGGTTTTTAAAACGGTATGGCACAAAGTTACACAACAGGGTACGGTACAGGTCGGTATTATTCTTTCAAATAATAATAGTTTTTTTCGGTTTTTTCAATGGTGACATGGTCTTTTAGGGCCTTGTACCAGAGTTCATACCCCAATGTGTTCATATGCAGGCCGTCTTCAACAAAGAGGTCTTTATTGACCTTTCGGTTGTTGAGCATTATACCCCAAACGTCCACAAAGTTCAGATTGGGGTTGGTCTCGGCCCACTTTTTGAGCTTTCGGTTGAGCCGTTTGTAGCGCCTGCGCAACCGCCAACGGGCAATGCTGGGTTTGGGCGATATCAGCACTATTTGGGTGGTCGGGTCCTTGGCATGAATTTTATGTGCGATGGTCTTGAAGGTCTCCACTATTTTTCGTGGTTTCTTTTTAAAGCTGATATCATTGTCGCCCTCGTAAATGAATACTTTTTTAGGACGGTATTTCAATACCAACCTATCTAAATGCACCAGTAGGTCGTAGGCTTGTGAGCCCCCAAAGCCAGAGTTGATGATCTGGTACTGCGGAAAGCGTTCTTCCAGATCGTGCCATAGGCGAATGCTCGAACTGCCCGTAAAGACAATGGTAGGCCTTGAAGCGTCCCAAAGGGTATCATACTTTTTTTCGATTGCGAGCACCTCATCCCGAAAACTTTCATTTTGCTGGGCACCCATCGAAACAAATGCAAACAGCAACAGCCAAACAAACTGCCCCATAAAAACTACGGTTTGGGTTGGGTTATGCCCTGGGCCACCGACCACTCGTAAAAACGTTCGATCCAATGGTCTGAAGGCAGCCCCTGTTTTCGCATACCGAACCCATGCCCCCCTTTGGCGTACATGTGCAGGGCTACGGATTTCTTCGCGTCAAGCATCGATTTGTAAAGCGCGACCGAACCTTTTGCCAGCCTCAAGGGGTCGTCGGTGGCACAGATGATGATCATGGGCGGGGCATCGGGTTTTGGATCTTGTACGGGCATGGCATCCGTCCACGGATATACGGGTACCAGAAAATTGGGTTTGTTTTCTTCGGAATAGTTGTAACCTACACCCATCGTGACCGCCCCACTGGCTGAAAAGCCCATAAACCCTATCTTTTCAGGATTTACACCGTATTCTGAGGCATTCTTGCGCACATGGGCAATGGCGTTCAAACCATCTTGAATGGAAATGGGAATGACCTTTGCGACCTCTTCCCTAATTTTATCAGGGTCTGACATTGACAATTGGGTGATTTCAGCGACCCCATCCTCACCTGTGGGCACCAAGCGGTATTTCAAGACAAATGCGGTGATGCCCTTTTTGTTCAGCCATTTGGCCACATCGTTGCCCTCACTGTTGATACTCAATGCGTAGAGCCCACCACCGGGGGCCACGATCACGGCGGTGCCGGTGTTGTGCTCCATCGAAGGGCGAAAAACCTGCATGGTCGGTACCGAAACATTGGTCACTACCTGCGTGTACCAAATGGGCGAATAGTATTCTTTTTCAGCACCTGCCCATACAATTCCTTTGGTATTGCCCATTGGCAGTTGAACGATTTCTTGTGCAAAAGTGGTAACTGCGGCAAAAAGGCAGATCAATACTGAAACTGGCTTCATAGTGTGTCTGTTTTTCTGTTATTTGAGGGTAAAGCTTTCCGATAACCCTTCCACCGAGCTGGTACCCACCATCACGTCAAAAGTGCCCGGTTCTACCACCCAGTTATGGGATTGATCATAAAAGCCCAATTCGGCATCGGTCAGGGTGAAGGTAACCTCACGGGTTTCTCCCGGTGCCAGCATGATCTTTTTAAAACCCTTTAATTTTTTCACGGGCTGCACAATGCTTGCCACCCGGTCGTGAATATACAACTGTACCACTTCCTCCCCCTTGACCTTTCCTGTATTGGCCACCGTTACAGAGACATTGATGTTCTTTGGGTCACTTGAATCGATTCGAAGGTCGTCGTATTTGAAGGAAGTATAGCTCAGACCGTAACCAAAAGGATAGAGGGGTTTATTGCTCTCATCGCCATAGTGTGACCAGAACACATTGGGTTGTTCGACAGGTCTTCCCGTACTGTAGTGGTTGTAATAGATGGGTATTTGCCCCACACTTCTGGGAAAGGTCATCGGCAATTTGCCACTCGGGTTGTAATCACCGAACAAAACCTTGGAAATGGCATGGCCGGTTTGGCTTCCCAAATGCCACGTCTCAAGAATGGCGGGAATGTTCGCCGCCTCCCAAGTAATAGTCAGTGGGCGACCGTTCATCAATACCAGAACGATGTTCTTGTTCACCTGGTGTACCGCTTTGAGCAGGTCAAGTTGTTTTCCGGGGAGGTTCAAGTTGGTGCGGCTTCGGCCCTCACCGCTCATAAAGCCGTGCTCGCCCAAGACCATGACGACCACTTCCGCATTCTTGGCGGCTTCCACAGCTTCGGTGATGCCTTCAGTGCTGTCGTGCACTTTTACGTGGTGCAAAAAGTCGGCCTTGTCAT
The DNA here is from genome assembly GCF_000963865.1 of Flagellimonas lutaonensis. Lineage (NCBI taxonomy): Bacteria > Pseudomonadati > Bacteroidota > Flavobacteriia > Flavobacteriales > Flavobacteriaceae > Flagellimonas > Flagellimonas lutaonensis. The sequence continues at coordinate 435,164 of NZ_CP011071.1, read as the reverse complement.
CAAAGATCTTGGGCCCTTGCACATAGGTGTAGTTTTTGGTGTAGGTGTGCAATCCCTCCAAAACGGAAACAGCCGTATTGTCATCAGAGGCCAATCGCCAACTGCCCAACGGACTGTTTTTGTCATCGGCCAGATCGCCGATAATCACAATGTTTTTTTGGTCTTTTGACAGAGGCAATAGGTCGTTCTCGTTTTTTAAGAGAACAATCGATTTGGTCGCCATATCAAGCGCCCCATTGAGGTGGTCTTGATGGTAAAGTCGTTCTTTTTCACGCTTTTCATTGCAATAGCGAAAAGGATCCTCAAAAAGGCCAAGTTCAAACTTCACCCTTAAAATGCGGCGAACGGCATCATCTACCCACTTTTCTTCTACTTTTCCGGCTTTGACCAAATCTACAAGATGGGTAACATAGGCGGTTGATTCCATATCCATGTCCGAACCTCCTTTTACCGCCAATTCGGCCGCATGTTCAAGGTTTTCGGCATGTCCATGCGGAACCATTTCACCAACGGATCCCCAATCTGAAATGACAAAGCCATCGAAGTTCCATTTTCCCTTGAGTATTTCCCGTTGCAAAAAGGCATCGCCCGTTGCGGGTATTCCGTTCAATATGTTGAAGGCGTTCATAACGGTTCGAACGTCTGCGTTGACCACGGCTTCAAAGGGCGGCAAAACTATATTGTATAAGGTGTTCAAACCGATATCGACTGTGTTGTAATCGCGCCCGGCCTCTGCAAAGCCATAAGCTGCAAAATGTTTGGCACAGGCCGCAATGGTATTGGGGGCGGCAAGATCATCGCCCTGAAAGCCTTTGACACGGGCCACCCCGATCTTGGCCCCCAGATAGGGGTCTTCACCACCGCCTTCCATCACCCGGCCCCATCGGGCATCACGGGAAATGTCCACCATAGGGGCAAAGGTCCAGTTCAGGCCCACTGCGGCAGCTTCTTTCGCCGCTATACGGGCCGAACGTTCAATGGCCTCCAGATCCCAACTGGCCGCTTCGGCCAAGGGAATGGGAGCCAGTGTCTTATAACCGTGTATTACGTCAAAGCCAAATAGCAACGGAATGCCCAACCGCGACTCGTTCACCACAAGCTCTTGTAGCTTTCGAACATTCTCCACACCATGTACGTTCAGCATGGATCCCACCATGCCCTTTTTAAGGTGCTCGTACTTCTCAGCGGCATTACCCTCTTTGGGCACCGGGCCCGTTACATCCCAAAAGCCGTTATATTGGTTCATTTGGCCCACTTTTTCTTCAAGGGTCATTAAATTCAGTATAGAGTCGATCTGTTTCTCAAAGTTTTGTTGGGCCATCAAAGAAGTGTTGAAAGTGAATACGGAAAAGAGAACAAGGCAGAAGGTAATGTGGTAGCGCGGCATACGTAATGGTTTTATAAATGAATAAGCATACAAGATACAAAGTGATGCGCTTATTAAAAAAGAACTTTTATCAGTTTTTTACCAGTTGATAAGTGGGGATTTCTTTTTTGCAATTCGCTGGGGGCATTTACCTTGAGTTTGTAGCTTTGAATTTTAAGAAACAGGGTATGAACAATAGAAAAGAACAATTGAAGGCCTTTGACCGCCTTATGACCATAATGGATGATCTACGGGCCAAGTGCCCATGGGACAAAAAGCAGACCATGCAATCGCTGCGCCACCTGACCATCGAGGAAACCTACGAACTGGGCGATGCCATTCTTGATGCAGATATGCAAGAAATCAAAAAAGAACTGGGCGATCTGTTGTTGCATATTGTTTTTTACTCAAAAATCGGCTCTGAGACCGATGATTTTGACATTGCAGACGTGGCCAACGATATTTGCGAGAAATTGATCAACCGTCACCCACACATCTACGGCGATGTTACCGTAGCGAACGAACAAGAGGTAAAACAGAATTGGGAGAACATAAAGTTGAAAGAGGGCAAGAAAAGTGTGCTGCAAGGGGTGCCCACTAGTTTGCCGGCCTTGGTCAAGGCCAACCGTATTCAAGAAAAAGTGGCAGGCGTAGGCTTTGATTGGGAGCGTCCCGAACAGGTTTTCGAAAAACTGAAAGAGGAATTGGGCGAACTGCAAGAAGAGGTAAAAGCGGGGCAGACAAACCGTATCGAAGAAGAATTCGGCGATGTATTGTTTTCTATGGTCAATTACGCCCGTTTCTTGGGAGTGAACCCTGAAAATGCGCTGGAACGTACCAATAAAAAGTTCATCGAACGTTTTAAATTTTTGGAAGAAAAAGCCAAAGAAAACGGCAAGTCGTTAAAGGAAATGACACTTGCCGAAATGGATGTTTTTTGGGAGGAGGCAAAGAACAACGATAAAATGTAATGAATAGACCCCAAAGAACCGTACAATGTTCAAGGTGGCCCTGAACATGCCGGAATAATTTCCAAAATGAAACAAGCCCTTTTGGCAGCGCGGAAAGAATATGGCGATATGGATGTTGGGCATCCTGAAATGGAATCCATTCTTCAGGAGGCTTTTTCTGAAGGTTCTCAGTAGAGAATACGGCCCAAAACATTCCCACTAGGTCAATGCAACCCAACATAACACCCTATCTTTGGGGCTTTCAAAATCTGGTTTGTGTTTAAACAGTACACCAAAGAATTTGGCTATAACCTAAAACTTGCCTACCCCGTGATTTTGGGGATGTTGGGGCACACCTTTGTCGCCTTTGCCGACAATATCATGGTGGGGCAATTGGGTACGGCAGAACTGGCCGCGGTTTCATTGGGCAATAGCTTCATTTTTATTGCCATGTCGCTGGGCATCGGTTTTTCGACGGCCATTACGCCTCTAGTGGCCGAAGCTGATGGGGCGGGCAATACCTTCGACGGCAAAAGTGCCTTAAAACATGGATTGGTGCTTTGCACCTTGCTGGGGTTTTCGTTGTTCTTTGTCATGCTATTGTGCAAACCCCTGATGCACCATATGGACCAACCGCCAGAGGTGGTCGAATTGGCAATCCCTTATCTTGAATTGGTCGCCTTTTCATTGGTGCCCTTGATCATGTTCCAGGCCTTCAAACAATTTTCAGAAGGACTGTCGCAGACCAAATACCCCATGTATGCCACCATTTTGGCCAACGTCGTCAATATCACCTTAAACTACCTGCTTATTTTTGGTGCTTTGGGTTTTCCTAAGTTGGGTATCGTAGGGGCCGCAATCGGAACACTTGCATCGCGTTTCATCATGTTGTTCTTTTTTTGGTTTCTACTGAAACAAAAGAAGAAATTCAGTTTTTATGTGACCGGGTTCAACTTTGCCAAGATTGAAAGAAAGGTAATCAAAAAAATTGTGCAACTGGGGTTTCCCTCCGCCCTACAGATGTTCTTTGAGGTGGCCATTTTCACCGCCGCCATATGGCTGAGCGGTGTGCTTGGAAAAAACCCGCAAGCGGCCAACCAAATTGCCTTGAACCTTAGCAGTATGACCTTTATGGTGGGTATGGGGTTGAGTGTTGCAGCCATGGTGCGGGTGGGCATCCAAAAAGGGCTGCAAAACTTTCAGGAACTGCGCCGAATTGCACAATCGGTCTTCTTTTTGACCTTTTTGCTCGAAATCGTTTTTGCGGCGTTGTTTCTTTTGGGCCGACATTGGTTTCCCACCATCTATCTAGATCTTGACGATGTGGTCAACATGGCCGATAACACTGAGGTGATCGTACTGGCGGCGCAGTTGTTGCTTGTAGCGGCCTTTTTTCAAATCTCCGATGGTATTCAAGTGGTGGTCTTGGGGGCCCTTCGCGGGTTGCAAGATGTCAAGATTCCCACAGGGATCACTTTTATTGCCTATTGGGTAATTGGTTTTCCCATAAGCTACTATCTGGGCCTGCATACAGATTTCAAGAGCGTCGGTATCTGGATCGGACTTCTTGCCGGTCTCACTGCATCTGCCGCTTTGTTGTATCTTCGGTTCGATTATTTGACCAAACGATTAATTCAAAAAGTTTAAAACTATGGAATTGCCGAAATTCCTGTTGGGCGACAATACCGATTATCCTACTGCTATTTTTGTGGTACACACCGAGTACCCGCGATTCATCATCAATTTGGAAAATGATGAGGTCGAATGGCTCGAAGAGTTTTCAAAGGAAGATGAAAAAGAGTTGGAAGCTGAGGCCGAGAATCTCATAGAGGCGGCCACCGCCTTTTATGATAGGGAAGTTTCACGTTACGAGGAGTAGTTGTCATGCTTGAAAAACTGGTACAGCTCGATCGGCAAACCTTTCTTTTTTTAAATGGCCTGGGCACCGAAACCTGGGACGGCTTCTGGATGTTCATGACCGATACCATCAGTGCCGTACCCCTATATGCAGTACTACTGTTTTTGACCTATCGTTTTTTCGGACTCAAAAGAACGCTACTTATTTTAGTGGCCGTGGCCCTTTTGATTACCTGCACCGACCAATTATCGAATTTCTTTAAATATGGGGTACAACGTTTAAGGCCCTGCCATGACCCCGACATCAGTGGTGTCATGCGTTTGGTGAAAAGTTATTGTGGTGGCAAGTACGCCTATTTTTCTGCCCATGCGGCCAATTCGTTTGCCGTGGCATCATTCTTTGCCTTTCTGTTTCAAGGCAAAATAAGGTTTTTAAGGTTTTTTTTGATTATCTGGGCCAGTTTGGTTGCCTATAGTCGCATCTATATCGGGGTGCATTTTCCTTTGGATGTGCTGACAGGAATGTTTGTGGGCGTCTTCTTTGGCTGGGTGTTCAGCAAGTTGGCTATATTTGCCTTTTACAAATTTGGGGTATGATTTCTTCGACCAGATACTGGTTCTTGATTACTTTGGTTGTACTGGTCTACGTTGCCGGAATGTTCGTCACCCTCTTCGAAAACGATTCTGCCCAATTTGCCGTCATGGCCATGCGAATGGTGCAAGAGAACGATTTCATCAATCTTTTTAAGGGTCCCGAAGAATATCTCGACAAGCCCCATATGCATTATTGGTTGGCGGCACTCTCGTACAAGCTATTTGGCATACATGACTGGGCCTACCGTATTCCCGCCATTTTGGCAACCTTGTTGGGCGCCTACAGTTGCTACGGACTGGCAAAACTTTTTTACAACAAGGATGTGGGCAAGTTTGCGGCCTTGATCTTTATGACCGCCCAGACCATCGTGCTTTCAAATATTGATGTTCGTACCGATGCAGTGCTGACCGGTTTTACCATTTTTTCCATTTGGCAACTGGTGGCCTATGTGGAAAAGAATAAATTATGGCACATTCTTCTAGGGGCTTTTGGTGCCGGCATGGCCTTTTCGACCAAGGGGCAAATAGCCCTGTTGGTCATCGGAATTTGTTTGCTCTGCCATCTTGCCTATACCCGAAAATGGCAGGTTTTGTTCAGCTATAAGGTGCTATTGGCACTTTTGGTGTTCGCCCTTACCATAGCTCCCATGCTGTACGCCTATTACCAGCAGTTTGATCTGCACCCCGAGAAAGTGATTCGTGGCAAGAACAACCGAAGCGGCATCTTCTTTATTTTTTGGGAACAGAGCTTTGAGCGCCTGAGTGGTGAAGGGGTGGGCAAAAACAGCAACGATTACTTTTTCTTTTTCCACACCTTTTTGTGGGTGTTCTTGCCGTGGACGGTCTTGGGACTGGCAGCCTATTGGTTACGCGCCAAAACCTTTATAAAAAATGACCTCAATTATAGGGGCGACTATCAGTTTATGACAGTTGCCGGCATTGCACTCATTTTCTTTATCATCAGCTTTGCCCAATTTAAGCTGCCGCATTATCTTAATGTGATCATTCCCTTGTTTTCAATTCTGACCGCGTCTTACGTGTACAGTTTGCACCGACAGACCAATCATAAAACAATCAAGATATTGTTGGTTGTACAGTACTTTATTTTGAGTGTTGTCTTTATCTTTTCTTTGCTCGTTTGTTTTCATGTATTCAAATTTCAGAACCCTGCGGCCTACATTATACTGATTGCAACGCTTTTGGTCATCATTTACTTCTGCTTGAAGCAAGAAGCATATTACCTGCGTATCGTTACCCTTTCGGTGTACGCCTCGCTATTGCTCAATGGGGTTATGAACATGCATTTTTACCCAGAACTGTTGAAGTATCAGGCGGGTTCGACCATGGCCCAAAAAGTGAAGGAATTTGATATTCCCGTGGATAACATCTATAAAATATCGGAACGGCATACATGGGCGCTGGACTTTTACAACAAAAACCCGGTCAACATTACAACAATGGCCAATTTGCCCAAAATGAACGATGTGTGGGTCTACCTCAGTGACGAGGAACTTGGGAAACTTCGAGAGGCCGATCTTGAGTGGGACAAGCAGATAACGGTCGATAATTTCCGCATTACACGATTGCAGCTTAAGTTCTTGGAGCCCAGTACACGGCACAAAGTGCTCAAAAAGATGCATTTGGTGCATATCTATTGATTAGAGTCTTCCCAAGGTTTCCTTGCAATGCTATTGTGTCAGGTCGTCCCGATAATTATCGGGAGCAGTCTAGACCTTATTTTAATATGGTTGCATTTTCGCATAAACCCCTCGACTGCGCTCTAGTTGACAAACCTAAATATTTAATTATTGAAGAGTTGACAATGAGTGTTGGATTTTCATTGGGAACCTGATGTTTCCAATTTTGGTTTCTTGAAATGATAGAAAATACCCAGTAGCGATACCAAGGCCGTTATCAAGAAAAAGACCATGCTTATGGCAATGGAGGCACTGGCCACCAACCCCAGCCATTTGGCGCCATAGAGAAAGGTAACCTCACGGCTGCCGATACCACCGATGGTCAACGGCAAAACGGAAACAATGGAGGAAATCAAAAAGATAAACAGGTAGGCCAAGGTGTTCCCGTCAATTGACAGTGCTGTTAAGATGAATAGAACCGCTATCAATTGTGCTGCCTGCAATAGTGCAGAATAGCCAATTGACCCCCAAAAGACTTTTAGCACGTAGGGAAATATTTTTTTGTTCAAACCCCAAAAAACACCCATGCTCAACGGAATGGCCAAAGCAAATACCCAATGAAACCCTTTGAACGCGTCGGCCTCTAAAAACAGGGCGAGGGCGCATGCATAAATAAAGATCAATAGCATGCCGCTCAAACGGTCAAGCAGCAGCACCGACACAACTCTTTTGGTACCAGGCTGAAAGGTTTTTTGTATGAGGTAGCCCTTATAGGCATCGCCCCCGATGCCTCCTGGCAAAAAGAGGTTGTAGAACATACCCAGCAGATAGAGTTTAAAGTTGCTCTTTTGGGTCAATGGGGCACCGATTACATGAAAATAAAGATTGAGACGCAAAGCGTTCAGCACTTTTGATACGATGAAGAGAACCAACGCCAAAAACAGGTAAAACAGATCAGACCTTTTGATAACGGCCACCACTTCTGCAAGGTCAATCTTGGTAAAGATGAAATAGATCAGTGCTGCACTGATCAAGATTTTGAGGGCGGTCAAAAGTCTTTTACGCAGCTTTTCCGTCACCAATGCTGATTTTTTTGATTCTGTAAGGTCGTTTTTGCTGCGATTCGTAGTAGGTTCTGATCAGCAGTTCCATCACAATGCCTATGGTGAACAATTGTATGCCCCCCAAGATGAACATCATACCAAAGATTAGCAGGGGCCGGCTACCGATATCCTCGCCAAAACCAAGTTTTACGATCAATAAATAGATGTTTATGAAGATTCCGAGTATGATGAGCAACACCCCGAAAATCCCGAAAAGGTGTATGGGCCGCTGAAAATATTTTCTAATGAACAGCAAGAGCATCATATCGGCAACCACTTTGAAAACCCTTTCAAGTCCGTATTTCGATTTTCCCGCGTGGCGTGCATGGTGTTTGACATTCACTTGTTTTATCTGGGCCCCTTCCAAATAGGCAAGTAGGGTAATAAAGCGGTGCATCTCACCATAGAGATTAAGGCCCTTGGCGATGTCTTTGGTAAATACTTTCAGGGCGCACCCGTTGTCTTTGATATCCAGTTTGGTGACGCGCCTCACCAAGAAATTGGCAATCTTTGACGGTATTTTCTTAACAAGCGAATCCTTTCTTTTTTGCCGTATGCCGGTAATCAGATCGTATTCGCCCGCTACTGCATGGGCCAGCATTTGTGGTATATCAGAAGGGTCGTTCTGCAAATCACCGTCCATGGTAATGATATAGTCGCCCGTGGCATAATCCATTCCTGCCGCCAGGGCCAAGCTTTGCCCATAATTCTTCTTCAACTCGATCAAATGAACCCTTTTGTCATCCATATCCTTGACCACCTTTCGGGTATTGTCGGTCGAAAAGTCATCTACGTAAACAATCTGATAGTTATAACCGGGCAGGCTTTCGTGTATTTTTTTGGTAAGTAGCACCACATTGTCCTGTTCATTGTAAAGGGGCACTACTATTGACAAAAAAGAATTGGTGATTGGTTTCATGTTAGGGTCGTCTTCGCGGCAAATTTACCTTTTTTTTCTAGGTTCGAAGCTCAAGGCCCAGAGGTTTCAGGCTACAGCCTTCCGTATAGGGTTTTGAAATTTGGAATTTAAGGTTTGTAGCCTTGTTCTTTATTGGAAACGAATTTCACGAATAACCACGAATTGTTTGTTTTAAGTCTTGCGAACAACGATTGCCGACTGTTCACTGCTTACTGCCTATACTCAGCAAACAACTTTCGAATGGCGTGTGATGGGGCCATTTTGCCCTTTTCGACCATTGAAAGGTATTTCTTGAGAAGGCTTTTTGATGATTGGCCAGAATAGAATTGCCTCTTAAGATGTTCATCGACCCCCTGCAAAAACCAGTTTTTTCTCTGGCGCACCCTGTTGTCTACGAACGAACCATTTTGCTTTGTCAATGCAACAAAGTCTTTTATCAATTGCCATATTTCTATAATGCCCTTGTTTTCAGTAGCTGAACAGGTCAGCACCTTTGGGGTCCATTCGTTTTTCTTTGGGGGATATAGGTGCAGGGCCCTTGTAAACTCTGTCTTTGCCCAGTTTGCCTGTTCTTCATTTGGGCCATCGGCCTTGTTGATCACAATGGCATCTGCCATTTCAATGATGCCCCGTTTTATGCCCTGTAATTCATCGCCACTGCCGGCAAGTTTCAACAAAAGGAAAAAATCGACCATACCATGTACGGCCGTTTCACTTTGGCCCACACCGACCGTTTCTACCAAAATGATGTCGTGTCCTGCCGCCTCGCAGAGGATCATGGCCTCCCTCGTCTTTTGTGCCACACCACCAAGCGAGTCACCCGCAGGGGAGGGGCGTATAAATGCATTGGGATCTCTGGCAAGGGTCTGCATGCGGGTCTTGTCACCCAAGATGCTGCCCTTGCTCAACGAACTGGAGGGATCCACCGCCAAAACCGCTACCTTTTTACCCTTTTCTGTGAGCATTTTGCCAAACACCTCGATAAAGGTACTCTTGCCGACACCGGGTACGCCCGTTATGCCGATGCGTACACTATGACTCTTTTTTGAGAGACATTTTTCGATAATGGCCTCAGCTTTTTGAAGGTGTTCTTGGGCCGAGCTTTCGACCAGTGTAATGGCCCGTGCCAAAGCAGTTTTGTCGCCCTTGAAAATACCATCGACCAAGTGGTCGACTGAAAGGGCCTGCTCTCTAAGCCGCTTGATTTTTGATATGTTCTCTTTGGATGCTATTTGTGGTACTTTTTTAAACAAAAAATTCTTTGCCGGTACTAAGGTAACAAGTTTGGGTTCAAGTCAAGAACAGCGGCCAAACGCAAGTTTCGTTTCGTTTCGATATACGTCTCCCGGTCGCAGCACTGCAGACGGAAAATGCCTATGGTTTGGCGCATCGGGAAAATTTTGGGTCTCAAAACAAATACCCGAAAACCGTTTTGGCGTATACACCACCATAGCCGGTTGGTCGGTGGCAACGCCCATTGTAATGCCCGAAACGGTAGAGGTCAATTCAGCGGCAAACCCTTTGTTGTTCTCAAGCACCATGGGCGTATCAAACAGCGGTTCTCCAATAGGTCGTTCCATACGAAAGTCGTAAGATGTATTACTGACCGACAAGATGTTTCCTGTGGGCAGCAAGTTTGCATGGGTTTCCAAAAAAGACATGCTGTTCAGTTTCAACAGATGTTCGGCAATGGTAGGGGCACTGTCCAACTTAAAATAGGAGTGGTTGGTGAGGTTGACTATCGTTGTTTTATCAGTAGTCGCCGAATAGGTAATGTGCAGGGCGTTCTCTATCAATTGATAACGAATGCTGGCCTTGAGGTTGCCCGGGTAGCCCTCTTCCATATCTTTGCTCAGATAGGTGAGCTCAATAAAAGGGTGCTGGCCCTCGTCAATTTGGGTAATCTGCCAGTATTTCTTTTGAAATCCTTCTTTGCCGCCATGTAAATGCACCCCGTTTTTGTGGTGCAGTGGGTAAAACGTACCTTCAAGTTCAAATCCCTTCCCAGAAATTCTTCCTGCAAATCTGCCCACCGAGGCCCCAAGACAGTACTGGTCTGCTAGGTAATCGGTAGGTCGGTGGAATCCGACCACCACATTGCGCTTTTTTCCGAATGCATCAGGCACCCAAAGCTCTTGTATCAAAGCACCGTAATCGAGTACCTTTAGCGCAATGACCCCATTATTTAAAGTAACTTGCTTCAAGAAATATTGTTAAAAAGGGCCTAAAAATAATCTTTTTTGCAACGCTGCTTTTTTTTGGTCGTCCTTTAAGTGTGCAACAACTGAACAAACCCGAAAACTGACCATGTTACAGGTTGAACTTGTAGAACGATGTAAGGCAAACGATAGGAAGGCCCAGATGGACCTGTACCGAAAATATGCCGAAGGAATGTTCTGTGTGGCCATGCGTTTTTTGGGTAACGAGCACGACGCTGAGGACATATTGCAAGAATCGTTTGTCAAGGCTTTTCAACGCATCGAACAATACAGGGGCGAGGTGTCTTTCGGGGCGTGGTTAAAGCGAATAGTGGTCAACGGAAGCATTGACTTTCTCAAGACAAAAAAAATGAATTCGATAGCATTGAACGAGGGGTATATGAGGGTTGCAGACGAGCAGGAGGACTGGACGGTGAGCGATGGGGTATCGCTAGATAAGGTTAAACAGGCCATAAACCGACTGCCCGAGAAGTATCGATATGTGGTACAATTGTTTTTGGTGGAAGGATATGACCATAACGAGATTGCAGAAATACTCAATATTACCGAGACCACTTCGAGAACACGGTTATTGCGCGGAAAAGGATACATAAAAGAAATGCTCAAAGACAAAAGTTATGGCACAGGATCTTAAAAAACTTTTTGAGGAAGAACGAAAAAAACAAGCCTTCAACATGAGGGATGGGCACGAAGAGCGGTTCTTCGACAAACTGGAAGCCGCCATGCCCCAAACCAAAAAACGAAACCCTATGGTTTGGCTTCAGATCGCGGCTACTGTCGTGGTGTTGATAGGTGTCGGTGCGTTTCTCTTTACGCGAAACAGTGCCAGTGATAATATAAAGACCACCACGGTCGACCGGGCAAATACAGAACAAGCACAGCCAAACATTTCGTTGGGCGACCTTTCGCCCGATCTGCAAAAGGTAGAGGCCTACTATGTGGCCAATATCAATATGGAGTTGGCCAGTTTAGATGTCTCCGACGAAAACAAGGCCTTGGTCGATGGCTATATGGAGCAGTTGGCCGAACTGGATGCGGAATATAAAAAACTGAACCAAGAACTGAACGAAGTGGGCCCCAATGACCAGACCATAACGGCACTGATAAAAAACCTACAGCTCAGATTACAGTTACTGCAAAAATTGAAAACAAAGTTGAACCAATTAAAATCATCAAAAAATGAACAGCAATCGAATCATATTATCTAACTTTTTGGGGGTTGTCTTCTTGGCAGCATCCGGGCTCACTGCCCAAAAACAATCGAAGACCTACAAAGAGACCTTCAATGTAGGCGATGAAGCCGTGCTTGAAATTAATACCACGCACACCGACATCGAATTTGAAACATGGGACAAAAACCAGGTCGAAATCACTGCCGTGGTCGAATTTGAGGGTGCGTCTGACGAGGAGGCAAAAAAGTATTTTGACCGCCCGCCTATCGAGATCAAGGGCAACAGCCGTGAAATTGAGGTGAGTACCCTAGGTAAAAACTCATGGGCGTATTCATTCAGGGGAGAGAATTTTAATTTTGTCGTTCCTGATGTGGAGCCCCTCTTTTTGGATCTTGAAATACCCGAATTGCCCGAAATGCCCGAATTGGCGGTGATGCCCAAAATGCCCCCCATGCCACCAATGCCCCCCATGCCATTCAAGGATTTTGATTATAAGGCCTATCAAAAAGATGGCGACAAATACCTGAAAAAATGGAAAAAGGAATTCGACAAGAATTTTGACGAAGAGTATCGGGAGCGTTTTGAGGAATGGAGCGAAGAGATGAAAGAGCGTTCCAAAGAGATGAAACAACGCCTTGAAGAACGCAAAGAAGAGCGCGAAAAGGCCATGGAGGAAATAAGGGCCGCCCGCGAGGAACAGCGTCAGGCTTTGCAAGAGCAGCGTGAAGCCCTCAGGGAGCAGCGACAAGACATTCGTGAACAAATTCGTGAAGAGCAGCGAAATGTCATTATTTCAAGGCAAAAAGGCGAGGCGCCCGATGTGTTTTTCTTTCCATCCGATGGGGAGAGCAAAAAATACAAGATCAAAAAAACAATTAAGATAAAAATGCCGAAATCGGTCAAACTGAAAATGAACGTACGGCACGGTGAGGTGAAATTGGCAGCGACCACCAAGAACATCAACGCAAGCTTGCAATATGCAAGCTTGCTTGCCGCTACCATCGACGGGGAGCAAACCAACATAAGGGCTTCTTATACCCCTGTGGTAGTAGAAAAATGGCGGCTGGGCGACCTAAAGACCGATTACGCAGACCTCGTTAGTTTGAAAGAGGTTGACGACCTAGTGCTTATCGCGAACTCTTCGAGTATCATCATCGACAAAGTGAACGACAGGGCCTATGTCACCAATCATTTGGGTGATTTGGCCATCAACGCCATTTCAAACGGTTTCTCTGATGTAAACGTGACGGTCAAAAATGGTGAGTTTAGCTGCAACCTGCCCAAAACAGCGGTCTCATTGCATTTAGACGGTACAAAGTCAACCATCAGTTACCCTTCAGGGTTGAAGATGAGCCGTATTAATAATGCCAATCTGGTGACCCATGAGGGTTATTTGCTGAAACCGGATTCGGGCAAGACCATTACCGTAAACTCGAAATACAGTGAGGTGGTTTTGAAGGACTAGACCGCAAAAAGGCGTCCCAATTCAAGCACCTTTCTTTCCAAGTCCTGCTAATGCGTCCCTTCCTTTAAAAAAGACTGAAAATTTTTCTTGAAACGGTTCAATCGTGGAATCGATACGGCCCGAATGTAAGGGTTGTTTGGATTTTTTCGCTCATAATCTTGATGGTATTTCTCGGCCTTCCAAAACTTGTCGAATTTTGTCACTTCGGTGACAATCGGCCGGTCATAGACCTTTTCTTGTTCCAATTGGGCAATATAATCTTCAATGATTTTCTTTTCCTCCGTATTCTTATAAAAAGCGATGGAACGGTACTGCGGACCCCTATCGGGGCCTTGTCTGTTTAACGAAGTAGGATCGTGCGAACCAAAGAATACCTGCACCAACTGTTGAAAAGTAATGGTCTTTGGGTCGTAATAGACCTGAACCGCCTCGGCATGACTGGTTCGGCCATAGGCCACATCTTCGTAGGTGGGGTTGGTCTCGGTGCCACCCGAATAGCCTGAGAACACCTCTTTTACGCCCTTGACACTTTCAAAAATGGCCTCTACGCACCAAAAGCAGCCACTGGCAAAGTAGGCCGTCTCGTATTGTTGCAATTGTTCTGCCGTTAGCGACGTTTTTTCTGTTTTTGCCTCCACAACCATTTCAGACTGCTTCTCCGTCTTTTTGGGTTGGCAACTGAACGAGATCAGTAGGGCCATTGCCATGAGTGTGCTTCGTGTCATAGGTGGTATTTTCTAATTAGTAGGATGCTGTCGGTAATCATAACAAGTCATTTTTCATAAGTATCACAAACCCAGCTGCGGCATTTTCTTCACTTTATGGTAGGTCAGGCCCGCCACAATACAGCACTTCAATTCACTCTTTGGCAATGGATTGTCCATTTCAAATATAATGGCCCGATCGCCCTCGAACGTAAACACTTGGTCGTACACCTTTTTAAAGAAGGGCACCAACTTGCTCGTGCATTTAAAATAGATGGCATATTGATTTCGTTTTTTGGGCTTCCAGTAAATTCGTATGGTACTCCCGTTTTTGGTAAGGTAACTGGGCTCGCCCCACTTTAGGGTTTCTTCCAATTTGGCAATGCCCTCCGTTTCCTGGGCAGCTTCGAGTATCAATTTTCTGAGGCTTTCCATTTTGGGCCGCACAAAATCTGGATAACCAGCAAACACGGCTTTTACCTCTGGTGATGAGACTATCTTAAACGTGTCCACATGCATATGGTCGTATATTAAATAGTTATGGTGCCCCCAATATTGGGTAGCAGCAATATCTTACCCTTGGATGAAAAATAGGTCTGTGCCCGTTCTTTGTCGATTTCGATGGGTGGGAAGGTATCGTAATGACAGCCAATGACCTTGTCACACTTTACAAAATCAGCTGCTAGTGCAGCGTCTTCATAGCCCATGGTAAAATTGTCGCCAATGGGCAATATGGCCAAATCGATGCGATGGCCCATATCGGGAATCAATTTCATGTCCATGGTAAGGGCCGTATCGCCTGCAATATAGATACATTTGTCGCCGGCGGTGATGACAAATCCGCCTGGGTTACCACCGTACGAACCGTCGGGAAGCACACTAGAGTGAATGGCATTTACGTATTTTACCGTTCCGAAATCAAAAGAAACCTTTCCCCCGTGGTTAAGCGGATGCCCCTTGAGCCCTTTCTGGCCAAACCATTCGATGATCTCGTAATTTGAGACCAATGTGGCTTTCGGATTGTTGTTTGCAATGGCCTCTACATCGAGCACATGGTCTTGGTGACCGTGGGTAATCAAGATGTAATCGGCTTTCAAAGAGTTGATTTTTATGTTTTTCGCCAATTCGTTGCCATTGATAAAGGGGTCGACTATCAGGTGGGTGCCATTAATTTCAATATGAAAGCAAGCATGGCCTAAATAGGTAATTTTCATCGTTTTATAATTTGATAATTCGACATTGCTATTTGCAGCCCTTAATTTAATCAAACTGACAATGAAACACACAATTTTTGGCATAACAATCCTATCTTTAAAATCAACTTTGTTAGCGTGAACACGATGTCTGTTGAAGATTTATTTGCAGATGGTTTTGGTAAAAACAAACCAGTCTTGCCATTGGATGGGGCCATCCCTTTTGAAAAATATTGCCCAATAGATTTATCAGTGGAAAACAAAAAGTTGGAGAATGTGGCCCTTTCCAATCCTGAGGCATGTCAACGGTATATTGATGCTGTTCTGAAAAGAAACAATGCACAGGTGGCCTATGGTGGATATCTTGAAAAAAGGAATCTCTATGCCAATTCTGGAAGATTTTCAGAAGGGGAGGTGCGCGACATACACTTGGGAGTGGATTTTTGGTGCGAGGCGGGTACCAAGGTCGTGGTGCCTTTTGGGGGTATGGTTCACAGTTTTAAAAATAATGCGGACAAGGGCAATTATGGCCCGACCATTATTCTTGAGCACCATTTGCCCCAAGGAGTTGTTTTTTACAGCCTTTATGGACACTTGTCTGTTGAATCGCTGTCTGGGCTTTTTAAGGGAAAACCATTTGCCAAAGGCGAGGTGCTTGCCTATCTCGGCACAACTGATATCAATGTCAACTATGCGCCCCACCTGCATTTTCAATTGATTCTAGACCTTCAGGGGTGCCAAGGTGATTATCCCGGGGTTTGCAGTGCAGAAAAAATCGCATTTTATCAAAAAAACTGTCCCGATCCGGCCCTATTCTTCCAACTATAGGCCTTTACATGTTCGATGAACGGTACGCTATTTCGATATGTTGTCAGGTGGCCCAAAAACGGTCATCGATACTTTTTTACACTTCATCGTTTTCAAGGTTTTTAATCGATAAAATCAGCGTCAAAGCGAGTTAAATCGCTACTGGCTATGGGCCTGGGGTAATTTTATATCAGTAAAAGACCCCAAGTCATGAAAGCAATCTTAACCATTATCGCAATAGTTTTCTTCGGAGTTATAGCCTCTGCACAAGAAGCAAAGGGCACAGCGGTTGAGAATGCGGTTCAGACCATCACCGTTGAGAAAGTAGAGACCAAAAAGATTTTCAAGAAACGCCATAAAGTATCAAGGCTTTATATGTTCAAGAATTCTAGGGTCAAAAAAGAGCTTTCTTTCAGAACCAAGAGAAACCGCGCCAAATTGGCCTAACCTTGCACTATGATACTTTTATTGCTATCGATTTTTTTGACCTGCAGCCTATTTATTGTTGCTACTATTTTTATTGGCTATAGATTGGCCAAGCAGACCATAGACCAATAACCTTGGTTACATATTAGGTCAAAAGACTTTCTTTTGACGAATTTCAGATTTCCGATACTTCGGTCAAATACCTTTTTGGCCGATTAAGTGTAAAACGGCCCCTTGCCGTTTATCGATGTTTGCTTCCACTTTGTCCGAGATTGCGACAGATACCGAAAAATAAGGGGTTTTCAGCGATTCATTCCGTGGTTGAAATACACCTGCCCGTTTTAATAATAAAGACAAAATAAAACATCATGAAAGCAATCATCACCATCATCTTAGTAGTTTTCTTCGGAACTTTCGCTTTTGCCCAAGATGCCAAAACAGAGGTTAAGGTCGATACTTTTGAAATGGGTGTTGTACTTTCAGAAAATGTTTCTGAGGTTTCTTTTGAAATTGAAATCAACAACGACAACGAAACTGCCCGTCTTTACAAGTTCAAAAATTCTAGAGTTAAAAAGGCGTTGGTATTCGCTACCAAAAGAAGCGCCTCTAAACTTGCTTAATCAATTGGGCTTGTCTCCCTTGGGATACACTTGTTTTTGATGATTGGATATGAATTATAAGAATTAGCCCCGATTTTTTTTTTGAGATTTGAATTTGGGGCTTGGAATGTTACGCCATGCTATACAACGAAACCTACCTTTCTTTAACGGTGACCCTTAATTTTTTATACCAGGTTGCAATATTTTGTAACCTGTTGTTTGTTTCTGCTTCGCTACTACTTTCTTTACGTCTTGCAAGAGCCGTTTGGCATCGTAAATAATGCCGTCTTTTATGGTGTATTTTACACCTCCGACCCGAACAACCTTATTGTCTTCGGTCAATTTGATGGCCCCGGTGCCATATAGAACCTTTAGATTTTTGAGGGGATTTTCTTCGACGATCACAAAATCGGCCAATTTGCCGACGGCGACCGTTCCAATTTTGTCATCGATGCCCAAAGCTTCGGCACCATTCAAGGTAGCGGCCCTGATGACCTCCAATGGGTGAAAACCTGCCTCTCGCAGCAACTCCAATTCGCGCACATAGGCAAAGCCGTACAGCTGAAATATGAAGCCCGAATCAGACCCTGCCGTAACGCGGCCACCCCGGTTTTTATATTCGTTTACAAAGGTCATCCAAAGTTTGTAATTCTCACGCCAGGCCACCTCTTGTTCGGTGCCCCAATCGTGCCAGTACGAACCATGGCTGATCTTGCTGGGCTGATAAAACTCCCAAAGCGATGGCAGTGTGTAGTCTTCGTGCCATTCGGCCCTGCGTGCCCGGTGCAGGTCGCGACTGGCCTCGTAGATGTTGAAGGTGGGATCTAGGGTGAAATCAAGGCTGATAAGCTCGTCCATAACCTGGTTCCAATGCTCTGAGAACGGTTTTGCGGCCTGTTTCCAGAGTTTTCCCGCCTCCTCGAAGCGGTGTTGCTCGTTCTGATAGTTATAGTCCAGTGGATAGTCTTGCACCGTTCGGTCTTCAAAAAGGGCCTCCGGCAGGCCATACCAGTGCTCCATAGAGGTGAGACCGGCACGGGCAGAGTGCAGTACGTTCCAACGGGCCACATCCAATTGGGCATGGTGGCAGGCTGAGCGCAGTCCTAATTTTTTGTTCTCATCCAATGCAGCGGCCATTATTTCAGGGGGTGCCCCAAAAAACTTGATGCCATCGGCACCTCTTTCGGCATTGGCCCGTACCCACCTGCGTGCCTGTTCAGGGGTACTGATGGGCGCGTCGTTCAGGGGGTTGAAATCCTTTGTTTTTTGCCCAAAACCGGTGTAGGCAAAGATTCGTGGGGCGATAATTTCGTTCTTTTCGCTCTTCCGTTTTAAATCCAAGGTCCAATCGATGCCCCTGCCACTGGGTTCCCGTACGGTGGTGATGCCATGCCCCATCCACAGTTTAAAGACATAATCGTAATCGGCCCCTTGGGCCACCCCGCCAATATGCCCGTGCATATCAACAAAACCGGGCAATAGATACATGCCCGTGCAGTCCAATTCCTTGCCGCCCTCTTTCAATTGCGGTCTTTTGGCATCATCGATTTCAACACCGGGATATCCCACGACCTGAACGCTTACAATTTTGTTGTTCTCCACAACAATATCGACAGGCCCACGTGGTGGCGCCCCATTACCATTGATAAGGGTCACCCCGCGAATGATCAGTTGACCAAAGGGCCCTTCGCCCAGTTTTTCTTGACAAAGACCGGCAAAAGCAAATGATATGGCCAAAAAGAATAGAAAGAGTTTTTTTGTTTTCATAGTGTTCTGTATTGGTTCAAACCCCCAGCGCCCCCCGCAATTGGCGGCCACTTGCCCTTGTCTGAAATGAGGGGTTTTGGCTTTTTCTCATTATTCGGGAACCCTTATTTTATCACCTAAAAACAGGGCATTCAAGAACAGTCGGTTGGTACCGTACCATGAGCCCCTGAAATTCGGGTTATCGGCAAACATGACCACTCGGCCGCCTCCCAGTTTGCTCACTATAAGTGAAGCAGCGGGTTTTAGATAGGTTTCCATGTTTTTTTCGGTGATGAAACCATCGATATGGGGATTATTGGCGTATTTGGCCACTGTGGCATATTCGTTTTTACTGGGGGCCAACCACACCGAATTATTTTTGTAAACAGGAATGGTTTGATCTCGATATCCAAAGGCCAAGGGGTGGGTAGTGTCTAAATCCACTTTTAAGATGACTCCCCCAACTTCTTCCTTGCCGATATTTTCTGGTGCGTCGACGTAGGGCTTTCTCTCAACGGTTTTGGTAGAATCCTTTTCCTCTGCGATTAGTTTTTCCTTGACCAACTTTTTGTCAATGGCCCACTTTGAGGCCCTGCCAATGGTAATCAAGGTATTTCCCTTGCTGACCCAATCCTTTATTTTTTTCAGTTGGTTCTCACTCCATGAATACCTTCCAGAGACCATGACCAAGGTGTTGTACTTATCGAGGTCGGCGCGGTTGAAATTTCGCATGGGTATTTTGGTAATGGGCATGTGTACCCTAGTGTCGAGCAAATGCCAGACTTCGCCTGCCTCATATGAACTTACGCCATCGCCGATCAACATGGCCGCCTTGGGCTCTGTAAGAGGAGACACGTAGCGGCTTCCCAAATCGATGCCCTTAATATTGTAACCCGTATCAACGGCAAACATCGATACCTTAAACTTTTGCTGCGCCTGCTTTACCAAGGAATAGATTTCGTCTGCATCCTTTTTTTGTAAACTTACCGGCACTACCAAGGCGCCATAATTGAAACTTTTGTTGCCCTCGGTGGTTTTGGCCATAAAGGGCTTGAAGGAAGACGACAGAACCAACCCGTTCGATTGCAGGTGGTTCAAAGCGGCAACGGCATTGTAATCGTCATAGTCTATGATGTAGGCATAATCACTCTTTTTTACGGGGGTAACTTCGACCAAGCCATTTAGATCGGTAACTTTTTCGCCGAGATTCAAGTTATTGACCGGCCGGTATTTCATGTTATAAAAGTTCGCTACCGACCAAGCAGAGGCATCATAATAGACACTATCCCGGTATTTGTCGTAGGTTTCAAAAAAGGTCTGTACCATTCGATATTGGGGTTGGTCGGTCGGTACCACAAACCCATCGCCCGAACGATATACATCTACTTTGTGCAGCAATAGCTTGTCGATAAAGGCTTTTACGCGGTTTTGATCATAGAAATCTTTGAACGAGTAACCTTTGATCCTGCCCTTGGCAGCGTTGCTCAAGGCACTTTTGAAGAATTTTTGCTGATATTTTCGCAACGTTTCTTTGTTTTCAACGGCAGCCTTTACGGTGGCCATACTGGAAACGTACTGGTTTCTAATGGTAAACGGAAAGGTAATTTCGCCAAAGGCCGTCTTTTGCTTGTGCCCCCTAGAACTGGCTTGTTCAAAAAGTAGTCCAAGTCCGCCCTGCAGATCGGGATAAGATGAGCCGTAACCTGGATAGGTGCCGTCAAAAACCTCTTTGGTGAAATAAAAAGATCCGATACTATCGAGTGATTTTGCAAAATATTCCCCGAAAAGATTGTTGAGGTCCACATAGTTTTCTTTGGGCATTATAGGATTCAAAGAGCCATTGTCTTTCATGGGTTCGAAAAAATAGCTGCTTTGGGTACCCATTTCATGGAAATCAGTAACAACATTCGGATACCATTCATGGTACCAGGCCAATTTGCCCCTGCTTTCGGGGTTTATGCCCAAAAGCCAGTCGCGGTTCAGGTCGAACCAGTAATGATTGGTGCGCCCCCTGGGCCAATATTCGTTGTGCTCGGCATCTTGTGGATCGGCCACCAACGGATTGCCCTGATAGGTGTTGGCCCATTGCGTGTGTCGGTCACGGCCATCTGGGTTAATGGTAGGATCGATCATGATGACCCCATTTTTCAGATAGTTCAACACTTCAGGATGGTTGGATGCCGTAAGGGTGTAGGCTGTCAGCAAAGCCGCTTCTGAACTGGAGGGTTCGTTGCCATGAACATTATAGCCCAAATTGATGAAGATGGGCACTACACCATAGTTGGAAACATTTTGGTTCGGGTCGGTAAATGCCAGATGCTTTTCTTTGATGGAAGATAGATTTGCCAAATTGTTGGGGTCTGTCACCGTTAAGATGACCAATTTTCTGCCCTCGTGGGTCTTGCCATATTGGTGGATCGAAGCCCGGTTCGATACCTCGGCCAATTTGGTCAAATATGCCACGATCAAATCGTGGCGCGTGTGGTGCTCGCCAATACCGTAGCCCAAAAATTCTTCTGGGGAGGGAACATCGGGATCAAAGGGGTGGTACTTTTTGAAATAATAATCTTGTGCAGAAAGCTGTGCGGTGATGAACATCACCGCAAAAAGAATTTTTTTTATCATTTCTCAGGAAGGTTTTTAATGACTTCCTAAATATAAAAAACAAATTACTCAAGTGAGTTGAAGTCTTCGATAATTTCTTCGAAGACAAGGTGGTAGTACGTACCTTTACGCTGGGTGTCGCGCGTTACAGAACCCCTTAATTGACGGGCCAGGTTGTGGATAAGTTTGAGTCCCAGCGACTGTGAGGTCTTTGGGCCAACGGTTTCAGGAAACCCTTTGCCATCATCACCCAAGATCATTTCGTAGGTATCACCTTCGGCCTTTTTGAGCACAACGGTAATCTCACCGGGTTTGTCGTCGACAATACCATATTTTAAGGCGTTGGTGACCGCTTCGTTGATTACCAACCCCAAGGGTATTACCGTATCGATGCTTAGTTTGTAATTGGGTATGTCAATGTTTAGGGTTACATTGTTGGTATTGCCCTTTATCGAACGGAGCAGGTATTCACAAAGCTCTTCAACATAGGGTTTTAATTCGATTTTTGAAAGATAGTCATCACGCTTATACAGCATTTCATGCACCATGGCCATAGATACCACCCTGTTTTGGCTGTTTTTGATGATGCCGCTGATTTTTTCATCCTTAACGGCACGTGATTGTAGGCTCAGAAGACTTGAAACGGTCTGCAGGTTGTTCTTGACCCTGTGGTGCACCTCTTTCAGTAAGGTTTCCTTTTCTTGAATGCGCTCTTCGATCTCTTGTCTTGATTTGTACAGTTTGTGGTGTGCCCGGAGCAAGTTTTTTCCGAAGACGCCGCCCAAAAGATAAACGGCCAAGAGAATGCTCAAAAAGGCAAACCAATCTTTTGATTCTAACGGAACCGTATCATCCGCAATATTGAAATCGCTGAGATCGTGCAGAAATATCAGCCCTACCACGATCAGGTTGATGAACAGGTATATTTTGCCATAGACCCGTGTGGATACGTAACCGGCAAAAACCACGATGCCCAGAACATAGATGAAGGGACTTTGAATGCCCCCGCTGAAAAGCGTTATCAAAATAGCCGATACCATGGCCAGTACCGAAGTTATATTATATGTGATGGTGAGGTTGCCATGGCTCTTCAACATTAAGGTGTTGAGCAGGTTCAATACTGCAAAACACAAAAATGTGTAAGGAACCACTCCTCGAATGTTCAATAAAAAAGAACAGATAAGGCCAAAGAATAGGGCAAAAAGTGAAGCGAAGTAGTTGACCTTCAATACCAATTGGGTCTTATCTTCTAATCGGTACCTGTCTTTGGTAGGTATCTTCATGCATTTTGGTTGTTTCACTACAGCCCTTGGGGCAGTTGCAATAAATCACTATTTCTGCTGGCGGTCTGGTCGGGGGCTTGCCAGTGTAAATCTAAATATGTTTTGGTTCATAATCAAAAAACGGTGGCCTAAAAGACCACCGCTGGTGTTATTTTCAAAGCAATGCTATTCATCGATCAGCACCCACTCTCCTTTATCTATAAGGGGCTCTGCCTGTTTGAATTTTAGGGTTTTGCTTTCACCGGACATGATGTTCTTGATGGTGACGCGCTCGTTTCGGCCGATTTTTGGTTTTTCGCGAACAATGGTCTCGGTTACCTGCGGCCTACGACCTTGGGTCTGGCCGGCAGCCCTGTTCTGGGCGGCCAATTCGTCACTGTTCGGAATCTCTTCCTTAGTGGTCTTCAGTTTTTCTTTAGGTCTACGAACCGTTCGGGCCTCTTGGATCTGGTTGGGGTCTGCCGTGGGCAGCTCGCCCTTGAACAAGAACGAGATGACCTCTTTGTTCACCTTGTCCATCATTTGTTTGAAGAGCTCGAATGCCTCGAATTTGTAGATCAACAACGGATCTTTCTGTTCGTGCACTGCCAATTGTACCGATTGTTTCAACTCATCCATTTTACGAAGATGCGTTTTCCAAGAATCATCGATGATGGCCAAGGTAATGTTCTTCTCAAAATCGTTGATCAACTGCTTTCCGTTGCTGTTGTAAGCTTCTTCAAGGTTGGTGACAACGTTCAAGGTTTTGATACCATCTGTAAAGGGCACCACAATGCGCTCAAACTTGTTCGACTGGTCTTCATAGACCCGTTTGATCACCTTAAAGGCAACTTCGGCACTGCGCTCCATCTTGTTTTGATAGTATTCATAGGCCGCTTTGTACACTTTGTTGGCGATTTCTTGGAAGTTGAGCCTTTTGAATTCCTCTTCAGAAATGGGCGAAGTGATCGAGAAGTACTTGATCAGCTCAAACTCAAAGTTTTTGTAGTCTTCTGCCAATTTGTTGGTTTCGGCTATCGACTCACAGGTGTCATAGACCATATTGGCAATGTCGACCTTCAAGCGCTCACCCTGCAGGGCATGGCGTCGTCTTTTATAGACCACCTCACGCTGGGCGTTCATAACATCGTCATACTCCAACAGGCGCTTTCGAATGCCAAAGTTGTTCTCCTCTACCTTTTTCTGTGCGCGTTCTATGGATTTGGTCATCATGGAGTGTTGAATGACCTCGCCTTCCTCTAGCCCCATTCTATCCATCAGTTTGGCCACCCTGTCTGAACCGAAGAGACGCATCAGGTTGTCTTCCAACGACACATAGAACTGTGAGCTACCGGGGTCGCCCTGACGCCCCGAACGGCCCCTTAGCTGACGGTCGACCCTTCTCGAGTCGTGACGTTCGGTGCCGATAATGGCCAGACCACCTGCCTTTTTAACTTCGTCGGTCAACTTGATGTCGGTACCACGGCCAGCCATGTTGGTCGCAATGGTCACCACACCTGGCTTGCCTGCTTCGGCCACGATATCAGCCTCTTTTTTGTGAAGTTTTGCGTTCAGTACGTTATGCGGAATCTTTCGAACACTCAAGAGTTTTGAGAGCAGCTCTGAGATCTCTACAGAAGTGGTACCTATCAATACAGGTCTGCCGGCTTTAGAGAGTTGTTCTACCTCTTCTATAATGGCATTGTACTTTTCTCGCTTGGTCTTATAGATCAAATCGTGTTTGTCTTCTCTTGCAATGGGCCTATTGGTAGGAATCTCCACTACATCCAACTTGTAAATTTCCCAAAATTCGCCAGCTTCTGTGACGGCCGTACCTGTCATGCCCGCCAACTTTTTGTACATTCTAAAGTAGTTCTGCAGGGTAATGGTGGCGAAGGTCTGGGTCATGGCCTCGATCTTCACATTTTCTTTTGCTTCAATGGCTTGGTGCAGTCCGTCTGAGTAGCGACGGCCATCCATAATACGCCCTGTTTGCTCGTCCACGATCAACACTTTATTGTCCATCACCACGTATTCAACGTCTTTCTCGAATAGGGTGTAGGCCTTTAGAAGCTGTGTCAACGTGTGGATGCGCTCGCTCTTTATGGCAAAATCTTTAAAAAGTTCTTCCTTGAGCT
The DNA here is from genome assembly GCF_000963865.1 of Flagellimonas lutaonensis. NCBI lineage: Bacteria > Pseudomonadati > Bacteroidota > Flavobacteriia > Flavobacteriales > Flavobacteriaceae > Flagellimonas > Flagellimonas lutaonensis. The sequence goes on along the minus strand of NZ_CP011071.1, from coordinate 410,403 downwards.
CCGCTTCCTTCTCAATATCGAGGTTTTGGTTCTCTATTTTGGCGATTTCACTGCCGATGTCGGGCATAACAAAGAAATCTTTGTCTTCTTCCCCAGAAATATATTCGACCCCTTTGTCTGTCAATTCGATTTGGTTGTTCTTTTCATCGATCACGAACAACAGCTCTTCATCTACCTTAGGCATTTCACGGTTGTTGTCTTGCATGTAGAAGTTCTCGGTCTTTTGCAAGAGCTGTTTTACGCCCTCTTCGCTCAAGAATTTGATGAGTGCCTTGTTTTTTGGAAGCCCGCGGTGTACCCTTAACAATAAAAAGCCTCCTTCTTTAGTGTCTCCCTCGGCAATTTTCTTTTTCGCCTCGGCCAATACACCCGTCAGATATTGCCGTTGTTTTTGTACGATATCGGCCACCTTGGGCTTCAGCTCGTTGAACTCGTGGCGGTCACCCTCTGGTACGGGTCCCGAGATGATCAAAGGCGTACGGGCATCATCGATCAATACAGAGTCGACCTCATCGACAATGGCATAGTGGTGCGGGCGCTGTACCAAATCGCTCGGGGTGTGCGCCATATTGTCGCGCAGGTAATCAAAACCGAATTCATTGTTGGTGCCGTAGGTGATATCTGCGTTGTAGGCGGCCCTTCGCGCATCAGAATTTGGCTGGTGTTTGTCGATACAGTCGACCGAGAGCCCATGAAACTCGAAGATTGGAGCCATCCAAGCACTATCACGTTTTGCAAGGTAGTCGTTGACCGTTACCAAATGGGCGCCTTTGCCCGGAAGGGCATTTAGGTACAGGGGCAAGGTAGCAACCAGTGTCTTACCTTCACCCGTCTGCATTTCAGCAATCTTGCCTTGGTGCAGGGCAATACCGCCGATGAGCTGAACATCGTAATGCACCATGTCCCATGTGACCTCTTTTCCGGCAGCATCCCAAGAATTTGACCAGATGGCCTTATCGCCATCAAGGGTAACATATTCTTTGGTGCCCGATAGCAGGCGGTCGAACTCGGTGGCCGTAACCTCAAGGGTTTCGTTGTTGGCAAAGCGTTTGGCGGTTTCTTTCACCACGGCAAAGGCTTCGGGCAAAATCTTGTTAAGGGTGTTTTCAGAGATTTTATAGGCCTCTTCTTCAAGGGCATCTATTTCGCCATAGATTTCTTCGTTGCGGTCAATGTCGGTAGAGGCCTGGGCTTCGGCCTTCAATGCCTCTATTTGTTGGTTGAGGTCTTTGCAATCTTCCTGTATCTGGGCCTTGAACTGCATGGTCTTCTGCCTCAGTTCATCATTGCTAAGGGCCTCGAGTTGCTTTTCAAATGATTTTATCTCTTCGACCAAGGGTTGTAGGGCCTTCACATCTTTCTTTGACTTGTCTCCCACAAAAACCTTTAGTACAGAATTCAGTAAACTCATGGATTAAATTTTCTTTTGGTGTGCAAAAGCCATTCCACAGTGGAACATTTGTTGTGAACGGCCTTTATGGCTGTCAAAATTACATAAAAAAAAGCCTCGAATGAGACTTTTTGGTTATCTAAAGCACGTATGTTTTTTAATATTCATCCTCATTCCAAAGGTAGTCTTCCTCGGTAGGATAGTCGGGCCAGATTTCCTCTATTGATTCATAGATTTCACCGCCTTCTTCTTCCATGGATTGAAGGTTCTCTACCACCTCAAGGGGTGCACCTGTTCGTATGGCGTAATCTATAAGTTCGTCTTTGGTCGCTGGCCAGGGCGCATCGCTCAAATATGAGGCTAGTTCTAACGTCCAGTACATAGTAACGGTTTGATTTTAAATTTTTTGCAAAAATAATTTTTAAAGCCAAACGGCCAAGTTATTTCTGCTTTATTTGGCGATTATTTTGAATAATCACTTCCATAACGCAGGAAAAACGGATTTAATTGTCCAATTTCTTGGGAATCCACTTGACCTCATCGGCTTGTAGTTGCGAAGACAATTTTCGTGCCAACACAAAAAGAAAGTCAGATAAGCGGTTTATATACATGAGCAGTTCTTTTGAAACCGGCTCATTTTCATGTAGGAGGGAAATGACCCGCTCGGCCCTGCGGCAGACGGTTCTTGCGATATGACAGTATGACACGGTGGTATGACCACCCGGTAAAATAAAATGTGTCATCTCAGAAAGCGATGCGTTCATATCATCGATTTCATGCTCTAAATATTCAATATCGGCACTATCGATGCGCGGAATCTTCAACCGATTGTCTTTTTTTGACTCTGTTGCCAAAATGGCCCCTACGGTAAAGAGTTTGTCTTGTATGGCCATCAAGACCTCTTTTGAATGGCTGTCGATTTCTTGGTCGCGCAGTAGCCCCAGCCATGAGTTCAGCTCATCGATATTGCCATAGCTTTCTATTCTGATATGGTGTTTCGATACACGGGTGCCCCCAAAAAGACTTGTTTGGGCCTTGTCTCCTGTTTTGGTGTAGATTTTCATGTTTTGGGTCGTTATTGACAGACAGATTTTGAAAATTGCGCTAATTTAGGTATTCAATCATCTCTTTCCCGCCTTTTTTTGCCTTCCATGAACTTTCTTGACCGTCTACGCTTTCTGCCCTTTTTGTTCATTACGAAAATGGCCAAATAGATGACTGCCAAGACAATGACGACCACATAAATTGTATTGTCCATTACGCTAAGTATTTACTTAAAAGTACGGCATATTGCATTAAGATGAAAATACCCGCTCAGGGCTTTGGCACTTTCCATTCCCAGTACCACAAATACAGGTAGCGAATGGCCAGGGTAGCCATGATGGGAAGCACCAGTACCGGAAAAACCTGAATCCCCAGCACCCAGATGGCCAATAAGAGTGCCAAAAGCCCTAACAAGAACCATAGATATTGTACATACCAAGCAGGGCGGCCAGCGAACAATAGCATGAACACCAATATGAAATTCAACGGTACCGCCCATAAAATATTCAGGTTGCCTCCGGTACCCGAATGATTGGTAAAAAACCAAAGAAAAACGATGAAAAAGCCGAGTAAGCCGGTCAGGGTTAACAAAACGGTATCAAGCCATGGGTTCTTATGGTCATGGCGGTAATCAAGAAAGGTAATGGCGGCCACAAACATGAACAGCAACAAAAGCCAGAAAAGGGGCGATGTCAAAAAGAAGCTCCGTTGTTCATGCTCATCATAATCCAATACCACCCGCTCGCGAAGCACCAAGGGCTTGCCATTTTTGGTGGTGTTTCTCAACTGGTACATGGTATAATAGGGCAAGAACATATGTTCGTAAGGGGTGGCCTCTCTGTCTACCACCGACCCATAGGCCAAGTTTATTCCAAGGGCAGACCACGAGTTCCAATGTAGGTGCTGCATAATAAGCTCTCTAAAGGTGTGCCGCTTTTCGAGGTGCGAATAGCTGTAGGTGATCTGGTTATCGAACAGTTTCTCTAAAATATTGGCGGTGATGTTCGAACAATTGTTGAAAAGGGGGTCATATAGGTAATTTCGGTTCTCGGGGCGATAATTGTCTTCCAAAAAGGCCAGAAACTTATTTTTTTCCACTTGGTCAAGGTCAAGAATCTGTTCACGAATCCATCTTTTATCTGCTTCATATTCCAGTAGAAAGTTGGCAAAACGGGTTCTACTCAATGAATAGACCATGTTGCCCTTGGCAAAGTTCAAATAGAAATTGGGCTGGTCAAAGTCAAAAGTGCCATAATTGTATACCACATCCAGGCCCAAGACCGAATCTTGTACCCTGAAGGCGGTATGGCCAAAAGCCGAATAGAGTTCATCTCCAGAGCCGCAGGTCAGCACACTTATTCGCGCATTTTGAGACAGTCTCGGCAGTTGCGCTGAAGCAAATGCGCCCAAAAGAACACAGGCCAAGAAGAAAAAGTTTCGAACCATAACGAGGCCAAATATCTGAATAATTACAATACACGGCCTGCCCACGGTTCATATAGTTCATTTTTTGGTTTATTTTTACCTCAATGGTTTTGCCTTTTTCCATTAGAATGGCCTATTCGAGTACTAAGTTTAACCACCCTTGAAATGAAAAAACACGTACCTAATTTTATAACCTTGCTCAATGTGCTGAGCGGGTGTATTGCATCGGTTTTTGCTGTGCTGAACCAATTAGAGTTTGCGGCCCTTTTTGTCTTTTTGGGCATTTTCTGTGATTTTTTTGATGGTCTTGCCGCACGTCTCTTGAATGTGAAAAGTGCGCTTGGGGTGCAATTAGACTCGTTGGCCGATATGATAACAAGTGGCCTGGTGCCGGGCATTGTCATGTTCCAATTGTTGACAATGGCCCAAAAAGGAGGGTGGAACCTCGATTTTTTTGGGGTGCATACAGAGGTAGGCTTAGTGCCGCTGTTGGGTTTTTTGATAACCATGGCATCGGCCTATCGGCTGGCCAATTTCAATGTTGACGAGAATCAGGTTAACTCTTTCTTGGGCCTGCCAACGCCAGCAAATGCATTGTTGATTCTTTCGTTGCCGCTTATATTGATCTATCAAAACAACGATATACTTAACAGCATAATATTGAACGAATGGTTCTTGTTGGCATTGACCCTTTTGAGCAGTTACTTGCTCAACTCAAGAATTGAGCTTTTTGCCTTGAAGTTTGAGAATTACAGTTTTAAGGACAACGCCGTAAAATATCTCTTCTTGATAGGGAGTTTGGTACTTTTGCTGACGATGAAGTTTTTGGCAATACCGGTTATTATTCTGTTTTATATATTGGCATCACTCCTTTCAAAGAAGCCATCCCCATGATTTGGAAAATTTTTTGAAATTGATAAAACCTGGCGATATTTTTTTACGTAACTACAATAAATGATTATATGAGAAAATGTATCACATTTATTGGCCTTGCCATAGTATTTCTCTTATGTAGTTCTCACGAGCTGTTTCTCAAATCGACATCTTATTTTTTGGAAGAAAACCGAGCGGTGGAATTATTTTTGTTCAATGGCACTTTTGACCAAAGCGAGAATGCCATTGCGATTGATAGGATAGTCGACGCTAGGATAATTGGGCCAAAATTTGAGCTTCTTCCGGCTAATAGTGCCTATCGACTAGAGGAGACTTCTACCTTTTTGAATTTTACCACTGAAAGTGCTGGTACTTATGTTGCCGGTGTTTCCACGCTTCCCAGAACAATTGACCTTGATGCCAAGGCCTTTAATGATTATTTAGATCACGAGGGCCTTAAAGGCACTTTGAATGAACGGAAAAGGGAAGGAACATTGAAAGATGATGCCACTGAAATCTACTCAAAGCATGTCAAGGCTATTTTACAGGTGGGTGACCTTATGACTGATGATTACAAAACTGTTTTAGGATATCCGATTGAATTCCTGCCTATTGACAATCCATACTCAAAAAAAGCAGGGGAACCCATTCGTTTTCAGTTGCTACTAGAGGGCAAACCATTGGCAGGGCAGACTGTGCACTACAGTACTTCTGTACCGGGTAAAGATGCCCATGACAGTGAGAAATCGTCCATTACCGATAACAATGGTATTGTAACCATTATACCAAGCCAGTCCGGTAATTGGTATGTGGCCACGATTTATATGGAAAAAAGTGATGAAGAGGGTGTTGACTACGAGTCAAATTGGGCTACATTGACATTCGGATTGAAATAATTTTATACATCGAGCTTCTTTTTGCGCAGCTCAAAGTTTTGACCCAAATATACTTTTCGCACCATTTCGTCTACGGCAAGATCTTCGGGCACACCGGCCTTTAATATGCCTCCCTCGAACATGAGATAGGATCGTTCGGTAATGGCGAGTGTCTCTTGCACGTTATGGTCGGTGATCAAAATACCGATATTCTTGTTCTTCAACTGGGCCACGATGCGCTGAATATCCTCAACGGCTACAGGATCCACCCCGGCAAAGGGTTCATCCAACAAAATAAATTTTGGGTCTGTGGCCAGGGCACGGGCGATTTCGGTCCGTCGTCGTTCACCGCCCGATAAGAGATCGCCCCTATTTTTCCGAATATGGCCTAGGCCAAATTCATCGATGAGCGACTCCATTTTCATGTGCTGTTCTTTCTTGCTCAGCTTTGTGGTCTGCAGTACGCTCAAAATATTGTCTTCTATGCTGAGTTTTCTAAAAACAGAGGCCTCTTGTGCCAAGTAACCGATGCCGTGCTGCGCCCTTTTGTACATGGGAAAATTGGTGATATCCATCGAGTCGAGGTATATATTTCCGCCGTTGGGCTTCACCAATCCGACAATCATGTAGAAAGAGGTGGTCTTGCCCGCACCATTGGGCCCTAAAAGCCCTACGATTTCACCCTGGTTCACTTCCAAAGAAATACCTTTTACGACCTTTCGGCCGCGATAGGCTTTCATTATATTTTCTGCTCGTAATTTCATCGGTATTTGCCAAAACTACACATATTGCTCAACTGTGTCATTGGCTTTTTGAATTTTTTAAGCTTTGGGTTCCTGTAACTCCTCCCAATACTCGTAGGCCCTTCGCAGGTGCGGAATGGTGATGGTGCCCCCAATCAAGGTGGCAATGCTAAGGGTTTCCATAATTTCTTCGGTATTGGCCCCTTGTTTCTGGCAACTCTCCAAATGGTATTTGACACAATCGTCGCACCTTAGCACGGCCGAGGCGACCAACCCCAAGAGTTCCTTTGTCTTGGCGTCCAATGCCCCGGGCAAAAAGGCGTTGGTGTCTAGGTTGAATATGCGCTTGATGACCTTGTTGTTGTCGGCCAATAGCTTTTCGTTCATCTTTGAACGGTATTCATTGAATTCATCTACTTTATTTGGCATTTTTTGCTGCTTTTTTTGCTTCGCGATTGATGACGAGCTTCGAAATGTGGATGCTGATCTGATAAAGTATCAGCACAGGCACCGCCACCACTATTTGACTGGCCACATCTGGGGGTGTTATAATGGCCGATAGGATCAGTACCAGCACTAGGGCTATTTTCCGGTATTTTCTCAAAATTTCGGGAGTTACCAAGCCTACCTTGGTCAAAAAGAAAATGATGATCGGCAGCTCGAACATGATACCACAGGCAATCACCGCTGCCCGTACGGTGCCGATGTACGAACCAATGTCAATTTCGTTGTTAACCTCGGGACTCACTTGGTAGGTGCCCAAAAAGTTGATGGAAAGAGGGGCGACCACATAGTAGCCAAACAGTACACCCATAAAAAATAGGAGCGAAGCCACTGTTATAAAGCCCCGAGAATACTTGCGCTCTTTTTCGTACAGCCCCGGACTGATAAAGCGCCACAGTTCCCACAACACGTATGGGAAGGCGATGATGAAACCTGACCATATCGAGGTCCAGATGTGGGCCGAGAACTGGCCTGCCATCAACCGGCTCTGAATGGTGAACGGCAGTTCTTCTCCGCAAAACTCAGATTCGATTCCAAAGAAGGTGGCTATCCTACAAAAAAAGCGATAGGTAGGAAAATCCATGCTCTTTGGCGCAAAGATGATGCCGAAGATGAAATCTTTCATGACAAAAGCCACCACGGCCACCAAAACAATGGCCAAGGTAGAGCGTATCAAATGCCAGCGCAGCTCCTCCAGATGGTCCAAAAAGGACATTTCGTTTGGGTCTTTTCTTGTCTTGGCCATTACAAAATGCCTTCGTTTATAAGGTTATGTATGTGCACCACGCCCACATATTCATCCCCATCCATCACCAAAAGCTGTGAAATGCCTTTTTCTTGCATCGATTCCAACGCTTTTATGGCCAATACATCAGGCGAGACTGTTTTTGGGTTGGAGGTCATGATATCTTTAGCGGTGAGGGCACTTATGTTATCGTGCTTGTTGAGCATTCGTCTAATATCCCCATCGGTTACGATACCGACCAGTTTTCCGTTTTGGGTCACCGCCGTAACCCCCAACATTTTTTCCGATATCTCTACAATGACCTCTTTGACCTTTGAATTGATATCGACCTCGGGCCTAAGGTTGTTTCCAAAAATATCGGCAACTCTTAAATAGAGACGTTTTCCCAAAGAGCCCCCGGGGTGGTATTTGGCAAAATCATCGCTGCTGAAGCCTTTTAGTTCCAACAGGCAAATGGCCAGGGCATCGCCCATTACCAGTTGTGCCGTGGTACTTGTGGTAGGCGCCAGGTTGTTGGGGCAGGCCTCTTTTTCAACATAGGTGTTCAATGCAAAGTCGGCCTGTTTGGCCAAAACAGAATCCATGTTGCCCGTAATGGCCACCAATTTATTGCCTCCCCTTTTTATGAGCGGGATCAGTTGTTTGATTTCTTCGGTATTGCCACTTTTTGAGATGCATATGACCACATCGTTTTGCTGTACCGTGCCCAAGTCGCCATGAATGGCATCTGCGGCATGCATAAAAATGGCCGGTGTGCCGGTAGAATTGAAGGTGGCCACAATCTTGGCACCGATCAGGGCACTTTTGCCCACCCCAGACACGACAACGCGGCCCTTTGATTGTAGAATACACTCGGTGGCCCCGGCAAATTGTTCATCTAAAAGGCTGACCAAGTTCTGTATGGCCCCGCCCTCTGTTTCAATGGTTCGTTTTGCGATGGATAGGATTGATTGCTTGTCGTTCAAGGTAATTCTTGGATTTTCTACTGGTTTTCCTGAAAGAATGTCATATATTTAGATTACAAAATTAAACAAACAATCTTTTATAAATCTCAAAAGAACGCTTCTTTGGCCTTGAATTTGAAATATTCCCCAAACATGGCAAGAAAGCTGACCTGATGCTGACCTGCTAGCTTTATCAACTTAATTGTATGGCGCTGACGAAGAATGATTTACAGACTGCTCTAAAGAAATACTTTGGTTTCTCACAATTTAAAGGGCTGCAAGAAGGGGTCATTGAACATGTGCTTGAAGGCGAGAATACATTTGTGATCATGCCCACTGGTGGCGGTAAATCACTATGCTACCAATTGCCCGCACTCTTGAAAGATGGCACGGCCATTGTGGTTTCGCCCTTGATTGCACTTATGAAGAACCAGGTCGATGCCATTCGTGGCGTTTCGGCTGACCATGGGGTGGCCCATGTGCTCAACTCATCCTTGACAAAATCGGAGGTGAAACAGGTTATGAGCGATATCTCAAATGGCATCACTAAATTATTGTATGTAGCACCAGAATCGCTTACCAAAGCAGAGTATGTGGATTTTCTTCAGTCTGTTCAGTTATCTTTTGTTGCAGTTGACGAAGCGCATTGTATTTCTGAATGGGGCCACGACTTTAGACCTGAATACCGAAACCTTAGAAGCATAATTGACCGCTTGGGCAACGACATACCCATTGTGGCTTTGACCGCAACCGCCACCCCAAAGGTGCAAGAAGATATTTTGAAGAATCTCGGCATGTCAGATGCCAAGGTGTTCAAGGCATCTTTCAACCGGCCAAACCTTTATTATGAAGTACGGCCAAAAACCAAGAATGTCGATGCCGATATCATACGTTTCGTAAAGAAAAACGCAGGTAAATCTGGCATCATCTACTGTTTGAGCCGAAAAAGGGTTGAAGAATTGGCACAGGTACTTCAGGTAAACGGCATTAGTGCGGTGCCTTACCATGCTGGATTTGATGCCAAGACACGTTCTAAGTACCAAGATATGTTTTTGATGGAAGAGGTAGATGTGGTCGTGGCCACCATTGCCTTTGGCATGGGTATAGACAAACCCGATGTCAGGTTTGTGATACATCATGATATTCCAAAGAGTATCGAAAGCTACTATCAAGAAACAGGGCGTGCCGGCCGAGATGGGGGCGAAGGCCACTGTTTGGCCTTTTACTCCTATAAAGATGTCGAGAAGTTAGAAAAGTTCATGTCGGGCAAACCGGTTGCCGAACAAGAAATAGGCCATGCGCTCCTGCAAGAGATCGTAGCCTACGCCGAAACATCCATTTCACGAAGAAAGTTCATACTCCATTATTTCGGGGAGGAGTTCGACGAGGTAAACGGCGAGGGGGCCGATATGGACGACAACGCCCGAAATCCCAAAGAAAAACAGGAAGCCAAGGATGATGTGGTCAAGCTTTTAAAGATAGTGCAGGGCACCAACGAAAAGTTCAAGACCAAAGAAATAGTGAAAACACTTGTCGGAAAGGTGAACGCCCTGATATCATCGCACAAGACTGATGAAAAAGACTTTTTCGGAAGCGGCTCCGATAAAGACGAGAATTATTGGAAGGCCCTGATAAGGCAAGTGTTGGTGGCTGGACTTTTAAGAAAGGAAATTGAGCAATACGGTATTTTGCATGTAACCGAAGCAGGCAAAAAGTTTCTTGAAAAACCCGTATCGTTCATGATGACCAAAGACCATGTGTACGATGAGTCCACCGACGATGGTATCATTACGGCCAGTAAGTCTGTAGGGGCCGTAGCTGATGAAAAATTATTGGCCTTGATGAAAGACCTGCGGAAAAGGGAGGCCAAAAAATTGGGAGTGCCCCCTTTCGTGGTCTTTCAAGACCCATCATTGGACGATATGGCACTTAAGTATCCCATAAGCATCGAAGAACTACAGAACATTCATGGGGTTGGCGAGGGAAAAGCCAAAAAGTATGGGCGTCCGTTTGTAGAGTTGATAGCCAAGTATGTTGAAGAGAACGATATTACCCGACCCGATGATTTGGTGGTCAAGAGCACGGGTGCCAACTCTGCACTTAAGTTGTATATTATCCAAAATGTGGATCGGAAACTGCCTTTGGACGATATTGCGGCGGCAAAAGGCCTTGAAATTCCTGATCTAATCAAAGAGATGGAACAGATTGTCTACAGCGGCACCAAGTTAAACCTAGACTATTGGTTGGATGAGATACTCGATGAGGACCAACAAGAAGAAATACACGATTATTTTCTAGAGGCCGAGACCGATAGCATTGAAGATGCCATGGAAGAATTCGATGGTGACTACGAAGACGAAGAACTTCGACTGTACCGATTGAAGTTTATCAGTGAAGTGGCGAATTAAGGGGCTGTAAAAAGTTAGCCCATCTGTCATTTCGAGCGCAGTCGAAAACCGACCAGATGATTTTTTTACATCGCATATGGATGGCAGTCGGCAGTGCTCAACCAAACAGTAAGGTAAATTCAAACTTTATTTGACAGCCTGATCTTTATTATTGATAGCTCTGCCATTCACCTGTTGTAATGACGGCAATGATAAATCCAAAATAGATAATCGTCAGCACCAAATATACCAATGAGAGGGCCAGTCCAATGTATGAAAGAATACGCCCTGTCTTTACATTGCTGTAATCTGAATAACTATCAGGACTTTGTTGATACAATTTTTCAGCGGCCTTTGCCTTGACCAAACCGATAATGGCAAAAATAATACCGAATGGGCCACAGCAAATAACTGTGCCCACAATTGAAATAATGCCCATGGTCAATACCGTACTGGCGCCAGGTAAGGGTTGTTGGTTCATAAGGTTGTATTAATTTAATGTAAGTTCGGTTTAAGCACAATGCGTCAGCCTGCTTGATGGCAAGGCAGGTTTAAGTGAAATCTTGCAAAGATTTCACTCAATATGACATAATTTTTATTTAAAATCCTTGTCCCGGACTTAGGTTAATTTATCGAAATAAAGTAAAGTCTATTGTTCGTATTGCTGCATAGTTTCTTCGTAAGCAGCTGAAAACTCTTCCCAGAATTCAGCTATGCCTCCCGCGTTGTAAATCATATAGGCCCATCTTACAATCATCAGGACACTTAAGATCAAGGCGATCAACGAAATGATCTTCCCAGTCTTTATTTGTCCATAATTATCATAGGCCTCGGGATCGGCCTTGTACATTTTTTCAGATTGCAGGGCGAGATAAAATCCGATGCCAGATGAAATGGCGCCTAAGACGCCAGTGCAGCAACAAATGAAGCCTAGAATACCTAAAACAATGCTCAAGACGCCATTGGGTAGTTTTTTTTGTTCCATGGTTGATTATGATGATAGTTTAATGATATAACTTATTAATATGGTTGCCACACTCGATATGCTCAGCAATATAATTATTTTGTTGGCATATTTGGTGGAATAGAACTTATTAAAAACCAAAAAAGAAAAGAGTAGAACAAGGAAATAAATGGCAGGATACATCTTAAAGGCCGCCACAAAATCGCCTTGCAACAACAGGTAAAAGGCACGTTGTATGCCACAGCCGGGGCAATCAAAACCCAATAGCTGTTTGCTGAAACACGGCAGCATGAATTTTTTTGCGGACAAAAGGTATGTGCTTAAGAAAATGTTCATGCGACAGCATTGTTTCTGGGCTCAAAATACCATTATTTTTGCTTTTGTAAAAGAAGTATGAAAAAACATGGGGTCGGTCGACTACAAAATTGGCGATAAGGTTGAATTGCTTGATGAACCCTTAAGCGGGAACGTGACCAACATTATCGGCACCACTATTATCATTGCCCTCGAAGATGGCTTTGAAATGGAGGTTGAGTCCTCACAGTTGGTCAAAATTGACGATGATATCAAGGTTAGCAACTTTGAAGCCGCCCTTTCGAGGTCAAACAAAGACCGACCCGTAAAAAAGAGGGTCGGGGCCAAAAAGCGCAAAGAGCGTTATGCCCCGGCCCTAGAAGTTGATCTGCATATTGAAAAACTGGTACCCTCCACCAAAGGGTTGGATGCTTATGCCATTCTTGACCTGCAGCTTGAGACCGCCAAAAGGCAGGTCGATTTTGCCATACGAAAGCGAATTCAAAAAGTGGTTTTCATACACGGGGTCGGCGATGGTGTGCTCAAAGAAGAACTGCGTTTTCTTCTTAAAAAGTACGACCATTTGACTTTTTATGATGCTGCTTACAGAAAGTATGGGCTTGGGGCCACCGAGGTACGCCTTTTTCAGAAAACCTAATTGTCTATGGGGGTCGAGATTTCACCAAAATCGTTGATGGTCAAATCGGTAATCCGTTCACCGGCATCGTTGACCAAGGTAATCTCGCTGAGTTTTATTGCATGGTCAAAGGCGGTACTATCTGCATTGACTGTGGTTTCAATGATCACCATACCATCTTCAGCGTCGATTTCTTCCGTAACCACAGGACTTACAGGTGGTATTTCATCACAGAAATAATTCTTGGAGACATTTTCGGAGAAAATACGATATACCAGTTTCGACTGTCCGGGAATGGTACTTACAGTGGTCACCACTGTATCGCCAACAATGCCTTTTTGCAGAACACCGCTCTGTAGTGTTAAGATGAGGGCTTCGTCCCCATTGATTTTGAACAGCGTTGTGATCTCATCGTTCAGGTCGCCGCAATTATCAACGGCAACGCTATCAAAATCGATGGTTTCGATTTGAAGGTCACCATCACTGCATGCAGCGAACAAAAGAAAGGACAAGGCGCAAACCAATTTTTTCATGTCACCAAATTTAAAGCAATTCTGGTTTATTCATCACAGTTAGCAATCCCAATTTTGAAGAAATTAACTTAATTTCGGTTACATTTGCGTGCTCTAAAACGTTTGCGTGCCCATGGAAAAAGTCTATCTCGACAATGCGGCGACCACTAGGGTCAGAGATGAAGTCATAGCAAAAATGCAAGAGGCCCTGGCAAATTGCTACGGAAACCCCTCATCAACCCATAGTTTTGGCCGATCGGCGAAGACCGCAATTGAAAAGGCCAGAAAGACTATTGCAAAGTACCTGAATGCACACCCTTCTGAAATAGTGTTTACCTCAGGTGGCACAGAGGCCGATAACATGATCCTGAGATGTGCGGTTCGTGATTTGGGCATAGAGACCTTGATTACCTCAAAGGTCGAACACCATGCCGTACTGCATACGGCCGAAGAACTGGAGAAAGAATATGGCATTGCATTGCAATTTGTTGATTTGGATGGCGATGGCAATCCTCGATTAGACCACCTTGAAAGCCTTTTGGCCCAAGATGCCAAGAAGAAGTTGGTGAGCCTTATGCACGTCAACAACGAAATAGGAAACCTTTTGGATATTGCTGCCGTAGCGCGTATGTGCAAAGACCGCGGGGCCTTATTTCATTCAGACACCGTGCAGTCGATAGGGCATTTTGAGTGGGATGTACAAGAAGTTCCGGTTGATTTCATGACGGCGGCAGCCCATAAATTTCACGGACCGAAAGGCATAGGCTTTGCCTTTGTCAAAAAGAACTCTGGGCTCAGGCCCCTTATCGTTGGCGGAGCCCAAGAACGCGGCAATAGGGCAGGCACCGAGCCGTTCCACAATATCGTGGGGCTTGAAGAGGCCTTTGTGGCCGCCTACGACCACCTTGATGAAGAACGTAAATATATATCAAGGTTGAAACAGTATTTCGTAGAGAAAATCCAATCTGCCATACCAGGTGTGGCGTTCAACGGACTTTCTGGCTATATGGAAAAAAGCACCTATACCTTGACCAATGTACGGTTGCCGTTCGATACCCAAAAATCGTTGATGCTGCTCTTTCACCTCGACCTTAAGGGCATAGCATGCTCAAAGGGCAGTGCGTGCCAGTCTGGCAGTGATATGGGATCGCATGTGCTGAATGAGATACTCGACAAAGAAGAGCTCAAAAAACCATCGTTGCGGTTCTCTTTTTCAAAATACAATACCAAAGAAGAGCTCGATTATGTGGTGCAGGTATTAAAAGAATTTGCGGAAAGCTAGCGGTCTTTTTTCTTTTTCCGCTTTCTCTCTCGATCGTACGGAAAGTTTCTAGAGGCCTGCTTCATCATCCTGTCGATGAGTTCGGTAGTGTTTTTGCCCGTCTTTTTGGTGATTTCTTTTTCGTACTTCCAGAGCAACTTTGCAGTATCACCATCACTTATCTTAATACCTATTCGGCCATAGTTGGCATTTCCATTGAAATAATCCAATAGGCTGAAGTCTGTCGGCACCCCTTTTGAGAGCAGAATATTTAGGTTGAGGCTACCGCTTATGATACCATCGACCCCCAAAATTTCACTCAACTCCTTGATTGTGTAAATGTCCAGGTTTTCGTAGGTGATTCCCTCTTTTGCCAATAGGGCGTTTGTGTCATTGGTGTTCTGGAAATCGACATTGAACTTTTTTCTTTTCTTTCGGATGGAAAAATAGGTTTCCAGTGCATTTTGAACTGCATAGCCCTCTCTTTCGGCCAGTTCTTTCAGTTCGTTTTCACGAACCTCTTTCTTGAGGTCAAGGTTGGCCACAAAGGGAAGTATGGCCAATACCTTATGGTCTTTGGTCAACTCATCAAATTTGGGGCTTTCAAAAATATCTTTCTGCCCCCAGGCCAGATTGGCCATCAGAAAAAGAAAAAAAAGGATCTTTCTCATAGTTTCCACTAAAATCGTGCACTGATCTTCAGGTTCAAAATTCTTGCCGTTAAAAAGTTGGGTACGGCAAACTGTCGTTGTGTGTCGGCATCGCGTACCCATGTATTGGTTATGGAGTTTTGGTTGTTGAACAGATTAAAGATTTCGAAACCGGCGCTAAGGGCTTTCAATTTCATTGCCTTATCCCCGTCAAATCGCTGTTTGCTTTCATCGGCAAAAATATAGGAAATTCCTAAATCGACCCGCTTATAGTCGCGAAGTCTGCCCTGAAATTCATAGGGGTCGGCATAATTGGGCGATCCACCCGGTACACCGGTTTGGTAAACCAGGTTCATATACAGCTTCAAATCGGGCACGGTGGGCACATAGTCTTGAAAGAGCAGGGCGAATTTTAACCGCTGGTCGGTAGGTCTTGATATGTAGCCCCTGCCATTGATATTTTCTTCGGTTTTGAGGTACCCCACACTTACCCACGACTCGGCACCGGGCACAAAGGTACCGTTGAGCCGTACATCCAATCCGTAGGCATACGCAACGGCGTTGTTTACAGCGGCATAGCGCAACCGAACATCTTCGATGATAAAGGGGTTAACATCGGACAATGTTTTATAGTACAGTTCGCTTTGCAGGCTGAACGGTCGCCCCCATAACGTAAAACTGTACTCGTTGCCCAGCACAAAGTGCCAGGATTTTTGCGCTTCCACATCAGGGTTGACAGTACCGTTCAAATCACGAAGTTCTCGGTAAAAAGGGGGTTGTTGGTAATTGCCGATGGCCAATCTGAACAAAAGGTCTTGTGCACCGTTGGGCTTGATGGCAAACTGTACCCTCGGACTTACCAAAAACTGCGTGTTGCTGTCAAACCCCACCCCGTTGACTGTCCATAGCTGTCCCCTGAGACCAAGGTTGTAGTAAATATCATGTTCGCCCCATTTGCCATGTTGCCCATATTGCAGAAAGGCCGATACGCGATTGGTCTTTACAAAATTGATGGCCTGTGCGCCCTCGAATGGGAGGATATCGCCCGTAAAAGGTTCTTCTGGCTGGTTGTTGACAATACCCGATTGTGGCGGACGTATAAAGTAACCCGCCGAATCGATGAACTCGGCTTCCCGAAGTTGGTCCCTAATATCTTCATGGGTGTATTTAAGGCCCCATTGTACCAATGTATTCTCCTTTTTTAGTTTTCCCCGATGGTACATGTTAAAGATAAGGGCGTCGAACTGGTTTCGCGCCCTGTTAATTTGGCGGCCCAACCCCCTTGGGTTGATCGGGGAGCCTAGATCTTGGCTCCCTAGGTCGTTGTCGACCTCGGCCAGTTCATATTCGGTTATAACGTCTGAGAATTCTTCCTCTACGGTATGGTAGACCGAGGTGATGAGCTTTAGGTTTACCTTTTCGTTCAGTTTAAAATCGGCCTTGAAAGCACCCAAGGCGGTGCTGAATCGGTTGTTTTCCTTTCCTTGGTAGGCTACCAAAAGTGCCCTTGGCTCGTTTATGGTTCCGAAGTTGGTCTGCCTCGTTCGGGGCCGGTTTTCATAATCATTGATTGAAAAGGTGCCCAAGAAATTTAACTCCAACTTACTTGAGATGCCATAAGTAAAATAGGTTTGGGCATCAAAAAAGTTCGGCCTTACGTTTGTTTGGGTCTGCTGACTGTTGATAAAGAGCGCGTTCGTGCGGTATCTGACTCCAGTTATATTGCCTAGGTTCTTATCGTTCGTCAATGTCTCCAAGGTCAGGGCCCCACCCAACAAACTGGCATCGGCCTGCAATGAAAACGAAGTGGGTATTTTGTATGAGACATCCAGTACCGAAGAAAGCTTGTCGCCATATTTTGCCTGAAAACCACCGGCTGAGAAATCAATGTCGCTGACCATGGCACTATTGATAAAGCTAAGCCCTTCTTGCTGTGCAGAGCGCACCAAAAAAGGTCGGTAAACCTCAATTTCATTGACATAGACCAAGTTTTCCTCAAAACTGCCACCCCTAACGGTATATTGAGTGCTCAACTCGTTGTTGAACGAAACGCCTGGCAAGAGTTTCAACACATTTTCAACACCGGCATTGGCCCCTGGAATGTTTCTTACCATTTCTGGTGACAGTGTTTCGATACCTTCCAGTTTTTTCTGGCCGGTAGGCGAGACCTCGACTCCGGCTATTTGCGTTACGTTCACCTTCATCACCGGATTGAACTCAAAGGTCTCGTTCGTGTTCAGCAAGAGGTTTTCAAGAAGTATGTTTTGGTATCCTATGTGGGAAAAAGTTATGGTGTTTTCGGTATCGGCCACGACCTGAAGCAGGTAAAGGCCTTGGCCATTGGTTGTGGTGCCCGATGTGTTTGATGAAATGTTGACATTTGGCAGGGGCCGGTTGTTTTCATCGACCACCACGCCTGTAATGATGGCATGTTGACCATACGATGTCAAAATGCCAAAAAAAAGCAACAGATTAAGTACAGGTTTTTTAAGACACACGCGCTATTTTCTGAAGAAAGTACTCTCAAAGGTACTTGAATTGCCCACATTATCGGTAACGATTACTTTAAGCGCACATTGTGTCTGCTGGGCTATTTTATCATCGAAATTATAGGTGAGCGTTCTGGTCTTGGGTTCATATTCCATCAAAATCCATTCACCGTTCAGGTAGGCATCATACGAGTTAATGCCACTAAGATCGTCAGCAATTTCAAGACTGAGATACCGGTAATTGTTCAGCCATTGGCGGTCTTTAAAATTTCTGGGCCGTATGGTCGGTGGGAGGGTATCTTTGGTCAGGGTGTAGCGGCCTAGGTTGCGCGTACGCGTGGTAAACGTATTATTGCGCTTATAGGTTCTGGCGTAATTGGGCCGTGACCTTTCATCGAGCCGGGCAATGAACAACTGTTTGCGTTCGACTTCCGAATATTTGGAGACATCAAAGGTTATGGTGAAATTTCGATGGGCCGCTACCGTGTTATCGTGTATGGTAACGGTATCCTCACCTTTTTCAAGGTCGATATAAAAATCATTGTAAAAGGTGTTGGCCGGAAAATATACTTTTGCCGCCCCCAAATCAAAATTGTTGGGCCGCTGGGCAATGATATAATGTTCGGTCTTTTTGAGGTCTTTGGTGATTCTGGGGGGTTCTTTCTTTCCTTCCACAGGAATGACCACCTTTGTTTCGTTGCCCTCGATATCGGCCAGAGCCAGTTCAACATTGTACGAGACACCTTCTTTGACCACTATTTTTCCGTTGTTGTGCAGTGTCTTGTAAATGCCCAAACGGTTCGAGGGGTCTTTGAAGCATTTTTGAATGCGCTGGCGGTACTTGCCAAAATGCTCGTAGTCAATAAGGGTGTTGATGTAGCGCGTTTCACCAAAAGAAAATGTCTCGAAGTCATAAGCCGAATATACCTTGCCGTTCACCTTTTGTTCCATCGAAAAAATACCATTTTTGTTGGCCGCCAGATCTTGGCGGTCAAAAGCATTGAAACCAAAACCGATGGTGCCCGAGGCGGTTACCTTATCTGCCAAAAAACTTCCATCGGCCTGTTTGGTGAAATTCAATTGTACTTTTCTCTCGCTTTGGTTGACCACCGCACCCTCTGAAAGTGGGTAGGCATATAGGCCCACCAAGGTCGGATTGGTGGCATCTCGAACCTCATAGCCATATAACAGGGGATTTGTGGGTTTTTCAGAAATGCTGCTACGGATTTCAAAATGCAGGTGCGGCCCCGTTGAACCGCCCGTATTGCCCGAATAGGCGATGATTTTGCCCTTTTCGACCTTCAGCTCCCCGTATTCGGGAAACACCTCGACCTCATATGACTTTTTTTGGTACTGCACTTTTTTTATGTACGCCTCTATTTCGGGCGAAAATTTCTGCAAATGGGCGTAGACCGAAGTGAAACCGTTGGGGTGCGCCACGTACAAAGCTTTTCCATAGCCCCATAGCGATACTTTGATACGGGTTACCGTACCGTCGCCAATGGCATAGACGGGAAGTCCCTGCCGCAGCTGGGTCTTAATGTCTATTCCAGAATGAAAGTGGTTCGAGCGAAGCTCACCGAAGGTTCCGGCCAGGATCAATGGTATGTCCAAAGGAGATTGGAAAAAGTCTTTGGGGTATTTCATCTGTGCCGAAAGCACCCATCCGTTCAGCACAAACAACAAAATGAACAACAATCGCATCATTGGGGCAATTTTGTGTACGAAAGTAAACAAAGCCTTCGACCTGTAAAAAAACATATGGGTTAAATGCTGATTTTCAGATTACTAAACCAATATATGAGAAAAATATTGTTAGATAGCCCAAGGTTCGTTAACTTTGTTTGAAACGCATTGAGGTTTGCACATGAGCGAACTTGTAGAGATAGTTGATTCTTTAGAGAATAAGGTAAGCAAGTTGTTGCACAAAATGGAGTTGCTCAACAAGGCAAACGCCAAGCTAAAGAACCAAGTGGCCGAACTTGAAGAACAGAACCGTGCTTTAAAAGAGGTCATAGCAGAATGGGAAGAGCGGTATGAATCGCTAAAAATGGCAAGCTCGATGCTGGGTGGTAATACAAATAAAACCGAGGCAAAACTCAAAATAAACACACTTATTCGCGAATTGGACCAATGTATTGCCCATTTGGCAGAATAGTGTGAGACATGCAAATGGACGAAAAGCTCAAAATCAAGCTTTCGATAGCCGATAGGGTGTACCCTTTAACGATAGACCCAAGGCAAGAAGAGGGGCTTAGAAAGGCCGCCAAGAACATTGAAAGCTTGGTGAAGAAATTTGAGCAGAATTATGCGGTACGTGACAAGCAAGATGTTTTGGCCATGTGCGCTTTGCAGTTCGCCTCAAAAATAGAGCAGGGTGGCATAGACCGTTCTGAAAGTACCAAAGCGGCCCTTGAGCGATTGAAGGCCCTTGATGAATTGGTTACCTTACGGCTAGACACTGTCTCTGAATAAGTTCTTTAAAATACATATAGTTACTGCCCACATTGGTAAATATTTTTTGACAAACTCAACAGATTTTTAATTAAAAAGGGTGAGTTTAGGCTGTAAAAGCGGGCCCTACTCGTATAGGGATACTTGAGCAGTCTGGTAGCCCTAAACCTGTCACGAGGAGTTTGCACAGAACTTCTTCCAATGTGGGCTTTTTTTATAACCAAACGTGAACCAGATATGGATAGTTATATTGTCATTGCAATAGCCGCAGTGATTGGATTGGGAGTAGGATTTGCCATTGCCAATGCCCTTGAAAAAGGTAAGGCGGCAAAGACCATAGCAAACGCTAAAAAGGAAGCCTCAAACATAATAAAAGAGGCACAAAAAGAGGGCGAAAACATAAAAAAGGATAAAATATTCCAGGCACGTGAAAAGTTCTTGGAGCTCAAGGCCGAGCACGAAAAAGTTATCATCAGCAAAGACAAGAAGATTGCAGAGGCCGAAAAACGCAGTCGCGACAAAGAATCTCAAATAAGCAACGAGCTGGCCAAGAGCAAGCGATTGAACGAGCAGCTCGAAAAACAGATAAAAGAGGTCGAGCACAAAAGTGAGATTCTCGACAGAAAGCAGTCAGAGCTTGAAAAACTGCACAAGAGCCAAGTTCAACAGCTGGAGGTCATTTCGGGCCTTTCGGCCGAAGATGCCAAGAGCCAGTTGCTAGAATCGCTCAAAGAGACGGCCAAGACCGACGCCATGGCCTATTTGCAGAATACATTGGAAGAGGCCAAACTAACGGCCCAGCAAGAAGCCAAAAAGATAGTCATCAATACCATTCAACGAATTGGTACCGAAGAAGCGGTCGAGAACTGCGTTTCGGTCTTTAATCTTGAGTCAGATGATGTAAAGGGCCGTATCATCGGCCGCGAGGGCCGAAACATCAGGGCCATTGAAGCCGCTACAGGGGTCGAGATCATTGTTGATGACACGCCCGAGGCGATCATACTTTCTTGTTTTGATTCGGTACGCAGAGAGGTGGCAAGGCTTTCATTGCACCGTTTGGTAACAGACGGCCGCATACACCCGGCACGTATTGAAGAAATCGTTAAAAAGACCGAGAAGCAGATCAACGAAGAGATTGTTGAGATCGGTAAGCGTACCGTTATCGATCTTGGCATACACGGCCTGCACCCAGAATTGATCAAAGCGGTAGGGCGAATGAAGTACCGCTCGTCATACGGACAGAACCTTTTGCAGCACTCCCGTGAGGTCGCCAAGCTTTGTGGGGTCATGGCCGCTGAGCTGGGCCTCAATGCCAAACTGGCCAAAAGGGCCGGGCTGTTGCACGATATCGGTAAAGTGCCCACATCAGAGGTAGAGACCGAAACCCCCCACGCCATACTGGGAATGCAATGGGCACAGAAATATGGCGAGAAAAAAGAAGTGTGCAATGCCATTGGCGCCCACCACGATGAGATTGAAATGACCACGCTTATTGCGCCCGTTGTTCAAGTTTGTGACGCCATAAGCGGTGCACGCCCCGGTGCCAGGCGACAAGTGCTCGATTCATACATTCAGCGCTTGAAAGACCTAGAGGATATCGCTTTGGGCTTTAACGGTGTAGAAAAGGCGTATGCCATTCAAGCCGGTCGTGAATTGCGGGTCATTGTAGAAAGTGAGAAGGTGAGCGATGACAAAGCCGCCGAACTTTCATTTGAGATTTCACAGAAAATACAGACCGATATGACCTACCCTGGGCAGGTTAAGGTAACGGTCATTCGTGAGACCCGTTCGGTGAATGTGGCGAAATAGTTTCAAGAACAACTTTGGTCAATGATAGTTGGGAATGTTCTTTCCCAAAATGATATTCCTTTCAATGGTCAAGATGCCATTTTTTGGTTGGGGGAGAAAAACCCCTTGCCCGCCCCGGCCTTTAAGTTTTGCCCTTTTATCGTCGGTTAGCAAGGGGTCATCGTCAAAAAGAAAGTCGTCGATGTAGTATTCGTTCTTTTCGGGTTCTTTAACCGTTACGTGAATGTGCTCAGGTTCGTTCCTATTGGGATAGGAGGCTGGCCGAAAGGTGTAAATTGTATAACGCCCGTCTTTGCCGGTCTTGACCCAGCCCCTGATGTGGCCATGACGCCTTGCCCAGCCTTTTTCATCACCTTTCTTTTCATAAATACCCTCTCGGTTGGTGTGGTAAACGTAGAGGATTACATCTTCGGCAGGTGTTTTTCCGTCTGCCCCATACACGATACCCGTTAGCTTTAACTTGGGCTCGGTTTCCTTGAACTTGGGCAGTGTGTCAATGGCGGCCAGTACCTTGTCACCATATTCATGTATGGCCTCGCAGCCTTCACAGGGCCCACCTACCTTGCCTGTGGCCTTTTGTTTCGTTTGCGATTGGCAGGCCGTAACGGCCACCAATAATGAAAACATGTATAGAAAATTCTTCACCGGTCAGGTTTTCGTGTCTCTAAACCTACAAATTGTAGGGACTGAAAAATGGTAAAGAAAAGCAAAGGGGTGTTAAAGTTTAATTGTTGATGAGTCGTATTTTTTCATTGACTTGGTCCATAAATTCGTGCAGATAACTCGGCACATTGTCTTTGTTTTGTTCAATGCGCCAGCTTTTTACGTTGCCATTTTGAGAGTATTGAATAAAAAGGCCCCCACCATCTGCACAATCGGGGCAACCAAAAATCCTGCCTTTTTCAAGAAACAGTTGGCTCGGGAAAAAGTCTATCAAATCTTTTACCTGTTCAAACTTACGGTGCTCCAACTCGATAAAATTTAATTCCTTGCCCGAATAATCATCAATTGTATCTTCAAACAATTTAGTTTTGGTCAACTTGTAGGTCTCTACACAGCCCTCTCCAACACATTCTCCATAGAAATGTCCGAAAACCAAATAGTTTGTATCGGTCAAGCCGATTTCATCATTGCTACAAGAAACAAACAAGCACAAAGCGATAATAATTACGGCCAATACCTTTTTCATTGAATATTTTCTCATATGATTTCATATTGCCCATTGGGTTGCGCAGATTTTTTTTATAAGGTTTAAGTGCAAAGAACTATTCAGGGGCTTGTATAAAGTCTTTGTAGCCACTTTTCTCATAGAATTCTTTTGGTGAGATGTGGTAAATATCCCTCCAAGAATCGGTGCCGTGTACTTTCGTATACTGTTCAATGATCCTGTAGCCCAGAAAATAGCCCATGTTCGTTTCCAAAAGTTTGGTAGGAACCTCGGTAAAAAGGGGTTGGCAGTCGCTGGTTCGGTTGAAATGATAGAGCAGGGGACAGGCACTGTCCAGTGGTTTCATCAAATACGGTTCAAAGCGTTCAAATATCTCCCTCTCGTTTTTTAAGAGCCAGTCGGTCTCAGCTTTTGTGTCAAAAAAGATGGTGCTGTCGGCCTTATTGTACGTACGTTCAAAATAGGTGGCCAGGCCTTCGTCCAAAGTTACGCCGATACCGGTAGCAAAATAGGGGTCATTCCCGATCTGGTTTTCATAGATGGTATGCTCAATTTCGTGGGGTATTACTTTCTTCAGATAGTCTGCGTCCTCAATTTTGTACATCAGGTCAAAGGCCATTGAATACGGATCACAACCGCCTGAAACGCCGTATCCTTCAGGCGGGAAATACGCCAGAAACTTGGCTTCTCCTTTGATGCCGGTCATTTCTTGCACAGCGTTGAGGTGTTTTTTCAAGAGACTGTCGATGTTCTGTTCAAGTAAGAACCTTGTTTGCTTCCAAACGATTGTGTCATATTCGTCAAGGTAGGTCGAATTCCAACGGACTATTTCTTTGGGCGAGTATATCGGTGTGCTGAAAAAGTTGAAGCAGGAGTCAAAAAGATATTGATTGGGCTTGTAGAATTTTTCAACGATCAGCGCGGTATCGAACACACCATCTCTATGGGCCAGCATTTGATTTTTAAAGCCATATTGAAATGTAATTCCGCCCACGACGATGCTGTCGGGGTATTCTTCAAGTGCCTCGTAAATGGCTGATTTTTCACCTTTTCTACGATGATTGCACCCAAAAATGAAGACCATGGCCAAAAGGGATACCATCATGCCAATGTACTTTTTGCTCATTGTGAAGGTGTTTAAACCATATTCTTCAAATTAAGATAAGATATATTTTGCAATGTGTTTTGGAAGTGGTGCGGTTTTAGGATTCGAACTAAATTATGGCAGCAGCACTTACCAATGGCTTATTCCGCAATTTTCTTTAATAAATTCGCTGTATCGGGCTCAATTTTTCCAGTATAATTCAATTCGGAGGCTTTCTTACCTGTCAAGATTTGGTAAAAAATACAGGCGTTTAGAAACGCGCCATATTTGTTTGGATGAATATCGTCATCATAAACATCGATAAATGGGTATTCAGTCAATACCTCATGGAACTTATTTCCGTTATCAGATAGTATAAGCCCATATTTTTCAGCGACCGAATCGTAGGATTTATTGATTAACTTAATTTCTTGTTCCAAGTTTTTTATTTCCGGCGAGCAATATTTATCATTTTCCAATGAATGATTAATGGCCCATTTTGAATAGCAATATTGTTTTGGGTATTCTTTTTTTGACGGCCATGTTTTGAATAAGACGAATTTACACTCCGGATTTAATAAGCGATTTCTTATTTCTGAAATTGCACTTTCAACCTTATATTTTCTGACCTCAGGAATTAAAAGTCTAACAGTTCCTTCTTGAAGTATTACAAAGTCCCAGTCTTTTTCGGCTATTTTAATTTCAGTTTCGGTTTTTTCTCCTTCTTTTTTTATTCGGGTGCTGATCCCATTTTCCGTTCGAGATTCGATAATATTGTCTAAATGTCCTGATAAAGACATTCCAGGGAATGTGCTATGTTCAATGTCGATATTCGGATGTGTCTCATTGACCATTTCTTGTAAAATTTCTGGCATATCATGGTAATAGGTCAAACTATTTCCAATGAATAGAACATCTACTTTTTCCGTCACCCTTTTATCTTGAGAATGACAACATACAGAAATCAGAAGTGTTAAAAGTGGTATGAGGTGATTCATAAATTGAGGGTGCTTAAGTTTATAACTAAATATAAGTTATTTCCCCAAAATGGGAGCTATGCCCATATAGTGACTTTTATTACCTTTACCACTACGTGAAAAAGACCCTATTCATAATCGCCTTGTTGTTGATTGCCAATTTAAATGGGCAGGTCGAACGTGACAAGGCACTCCATTTTTTGGGCGGCAACCTTTATGGCCTTGCCGGCGCGGGCATTGCCAAGCAGCTTTCTGATGGTGACCGCTACTGGACCTTTGCGGGGGCCGTCGGCGGAAGTCTGATGATCGGCCTCGCCAAAGAGGCCGTAGATGCGGGCCAACGTGAAAATGGATGGGACAATGAAGACCTTTTGGCTACGGTGTTGGGTGGCATGACGGTGGGGCTCACCATTGAGCTTTTCACCAATAAAAAACGCCAAAAACGAAGAAATTCATTGGGGTTTACAGATGTGGGCGGAAACCTGCCCGCAGACCCCTTGCTTCTTACCGGTTTCGATACGGTCGATGGGTTGCCCACCATGGCCGAATTGGGCCTCTCGACACAGGTACGCGAAGGGTTACAATAGCCCCCTTGCCTTGATCTCAAGGTATTTGTTGATGGTGTTGATCGTCAGGCTTTCCGGCTTGGTCAGTATGGTCTGAATGCCGTATTGCTGCAACTCTTTTTGCATCAACCGTTTTTCAAGTGAAAACTTCTCGGCAATGGTCTTGTGGTATATGGCCTGCAGGTCTTCGGCATCGGTGGCCATGAGCTTTTCCAACTCTGTATTTTCAAAAAAGATGACCACCAACAGGTGTTTCTTGGCCAAGGCCAGTAGGTAGGGCAGTTGTCTTTTTAGGGAGGAAATGTGCTCAAAATTGGTGTAGAGCAATAAAAGGCTTCGATGGGTGATCTTTCTTTTGGTGTGCGCATACAGCAGTCCGAAATCAGAATCGGTGAATTCGGTCGAGACGTTGTACAGTTTTTCAAGAATGGTATTGAGATGAGTCAGTTTCTGTTGGGCGGGCACAAAGGCTTCTATTTTTTTGGAAAAGGTGAGCAGGCCCACTTTGTCATTGCGTTTAAGGGCCACGTTCGAAAAGGCAAGGGTGGCGTTGATGGCATAATCCAACAACTTGAGCGAATTGAAGGGCATTTTCATGACCCTTCCGGTATCGATAAGGGAGTAGATCGGTTGCGACTTTTCGTCTTGGTATTGGTTGACCATCAGTTGGTTTCGCTTGGCCGTGGCTTTCCAGTTGATGGTTCTCACATCATCTCCCTTGATATATTCCTTTATCTGTTCGAATTCTTGCGTATGGCCGATTCTTCTGATTTTCTTGAGGCCCAACTCTGTAAGCCGGTTGCCGATTGCCAAAAAATCATACTTCTGCATTTGTATGATTGAAGGGTACACGGGCACCATTTGGTCTTTCTGAAAAGTATAGCGTCGTTTGACGATCTGTAAGGGCGACGAGGCGTATACATTCAGGTTGCCAAAGACATATTCGCCCCTTTCCACTGGCCGAACGGAATACTCGTATATGTGGGTTTCTCCTTTCTTCAACAAGATCCTATGCTCAAAATCACGCTTTTGGAACTGTACCGGCAATTCGTCTATGATCGATACATATGTTTTAAAGGGATAGGCCGAAGAGCATGAGATTTTCAGCACATTAAAATCGCTGTTCGATAGTTTTTGGGGCAGTTCACGCTCGGCCTTGATAGCTGATGGTTTGCCGTACAGCAAAAAGATGTCGAGTAAAAAAAGGGCGAGCAATACAAAAACGGCCAGCCAGCAGATGGGATATAAGAACGGTAGCCAATACGACAGCACAAATGCACCGGCCAATAGGGCGATGTACATAAAAAAGGTACCGTGTATGTAGAATGACTTTATAAAACGCAGCATTATCGCGGTACTTCTACAGATTCGGCTATCATGTTGACGACACTCTCGGTGGTCATGCCCTCCATTTCACGTTCGGGTGTTAAGATTATGCGATGGTTCAAAACAGGGTTTAGGGCTTTTTTGACGTCTTCGGGAGTTACAAAATCGCGACCGGTAATGGCGGCAAAAGCCTTGGAAACATACATAACGGCTATCGATGCCCTTGGCGAGGCACCCAGGTACAGGTGGGGGTGGTTTCGGGTGTTGGCAATGATATCGGCGATGTATCTGACGATTTTTTTCTCTACGACCACATCGTGTATCTGCTTTTTGAATTCATCGAGTTTTTTGGACTTCAAGACCACTTCTATATTTTCTTCGGCATTCTTACCCTTTCGTTCGTGGTGTGTTTGAATGATCTGCACTTCTTCTTCGACCGAGGGGTAATCGACCTTTATTTTAAACAAAAACCGGTCCAATTGTGCTTCGGGCAGTGCGTAGGTGCCCTCTTGCTCGATTGGGTTTTGTGTGGCCAGCACCATAAACGGATTGCCCATTGGGTAGGTGGTGCCATCGACGGTGGCCTGCCGCTCTTCCATGGTCTCGAATAGGGCCGATTGGGTCTTTGCAGGGGCCCGGTTGATCTCATCGATTAGAATGACATTCGAGAATATGGGGCCTTTTTTGAACTCGAATTCTGAATTCTTGACATTGAAGATCGAGGTGCCCAGAATATCACTTGGCATTAGATCCGGTGTGAACTGTATGCGGCTGAAGCCGGTATCAAGCGTTTTGGCGAACAGTTTGGCCGTAATGGTCTTGGCGATACCGGGAACCCCCTCTATGAGCACATGGCCATCGACCAACATCGATACGATCAAGAGCTCAATAAAATCTTGTTGGCCCACGATGACCTTGGCGAGTTCTTGTTTGATGCTTTCGACCGTGGTCTTTAATTCTTCAAGGGGAATTCGATTGTCAAAATCCAAATCAGTGTTTTCCATCAATTTTAGCTTTAAATTCTTCTATTCTTTTGTTGAGATGCCCCAGTTCTGCATCGGATACCTTTTGCTGTTTTGTGAGCCGATCGATCAGCGAAAACAGGTTTTTTACATCATCGACCGAGTTGTTGCTGCGTGCCGCCAAATTCCGGTAAAAGGTCTCGTCCCGGTCCAATGTTGGTAAATGTAGCCTCGTGCGGATGTATTCGAGAAAATAGGCCACCTTGTGTTCGACCAGTTCTTTTTGTTGCTTGTTCTCAAAGTACATATTCGCAATGGTACGGGTAAAGGCCAATGTTTGGTTGGTAAGTGGCGTTACCACCGGAATGGCGCGCTGCTTTCTCTTGCCTTCAAAAATAACATAGAACAGGGTGCCGATCAACACGAGATAATAGGCCCACTTGAATTCTTTTGTATTCAAGAAGATGTACATCGGTGAGGTATAGAAACTCTTTCCTGATTTATGGTGGTGGTCTAGGTACACCCGCCCACCTTGTTTGAGGTAAGAAAGAAGGCCTGCGGTGTAGGCACGATTATCATCCTTAAGGATAAAATAATTGGTAAATGCCTTGGGGAACAACGACAAAATAATTTGCCCCTTGCCAAAGGGTTGCCTCACCACATTGATCTTAGGGTCGTTTTTCAAGCTCTCGTCATTAAAGACCTCGCCCAGCACAACAGTGTTCACGGTATCGACCTCGTTGAAGACCTGGGTGTAGTATTCTTTGTCAAAGCTAGCTTGCGCCCTGCCGAGATGTTTGTTCACCAAACGATGGTGATAAACGGGGTTAAGGTCATTGCCATTGTAAAAGCTTATTTGCTCGAGATTGAGCGTATCGAGCAATTGGGGCTCAAAACCTTCAGATGCAATAAAAACCTTATTGCCTTTTGAAACCCAATCCAACAAGGCATCGAGTTCGGCTTCCCCAAAGTTCACCGAATTGTTCACAAAGAAATAAGTGCCCTGTACCGAATCGTTCTGCATTAAAAACTCAAAAGGGGGCGTGTAAACCGGCACCACACTATCGCCCAGTTTTTTGTGTATCAGGTCGTTCAGTACATAGGTACCATAGGGAATCTTGTGCTGGGCCACATACGATGGAAACCAGTTGATTTTTTTTGGCTTGCTGTACTCAACGAGCAATAGCAGCCCAAGGGCTGCGACCGCAATTACCATATATATGCCCCATTTCTTACCCATGGCTTTCTATGGAATTTTGAAGGGCCTTGAAGGTACGCTCGGCTTGTTGGTATTTGGACTCATCTAACTGAAATTCACCGTACCAAACATAGTCGTATAGAAAAGTGGCCTTGGCAAAGGCCTTTTTCAAGCTTCCATTCGATAGTTCATGTAGATAGTCATCGTTGGTTTTTTGCAGTTGCCAATCAATCAGTTCTTTATTCGATAGCAGTTTGAGTATGTACAGATAGTAATAACGAATGGCCAAACGGTAGTTTTTGTTGGCCAAGGCCTCTTTGATGAGATCTTGGATGTTCTCTGACTTGATAATGCGCTCTTCTTCTGTAAGAATGACTGTGTTGGGGTTCTTTTTTGAATCTAAAAACGGACTTACCTGTGACTTTACGAAGAATCGGACCATCAGGTATATCAAGATTACCAGTAATATATAAGGGAGTATCCGTAAGAACAATGAGAGAAATCCTGTGGCTTTTTCGACGCCAAAAATCCATTCGAAAAATCGGTGCAACAGATTATAGAGCCAGTTTTTGATGCCGCTGAGCCAAGTATTCTCTGTCTTTTCAAGGGTATAGTCAAATTTTTCATCGGAACGATAGGTAGATAAATCGTCTTCGTCAATGGTTATACGCTGAAGCCTAGTATCGTCGTACTTTACCGAAACTATGTCATTCTGGGTCAAAGCCGGCACACAGCAGAGCAGTAACAATATGGGCAATAGACGTGTCCACATAAATTATTGTTGAGACGATTTGCCCAGATTTTCGATTCGTTCGTAGGTACCGGTAAAATTCTTTTTTTCGTTGAGGTGAAA
Organism: Flagellimonas lutaonensis; assembly: GCF_000963865.1. Taxonomy (NCBI): domain Bacteria; kingdom Pseudomonadati; phylum Bacteroidota; class Flavobacteriia; order Flavobacteriales; family Flavobacteriaceae; genus Flagellimonas; species Flagellimonas lutaonensis. Next base: position 380,269 of record NZ_CP011071.1, on the reverse strand, counting down.
ATAGATAAGTGCGCCGGCCACCACCGATACCAGGTTGAGCATGAACTGTACCAAAACCGACAAAAGGTTTAAAATTACATAAATGGGGTCTATGAAGCCGTTTGACATTGTTTCGGCATCCATTTCGCCCGAGAATATGCCCATTTTTGCCCACATGTACATGGCCGCGGGTATGTTGAAGGCATAGCCGATAACAGCAACAATGATTCCGATTACCAAAAGCGTACCAAAAGTGGCCCACCAATTATCTTTTACAAGGGTGAAACCATAAGAAAAGGAATCGCCTACACTCTTTCCGTCAAATACCAGAACACTGAACGACAGCATAAGTGGCGGATAGAGGTAGATGCCGGGAATAAAACAGAGCATGAAACCGGCCGCAAGGGCGAGCCCCACCAAAAGCACCAACCCGAAGAAACGCCAAAAATTGGTGTACACATCCCTCTTTACCTCTTGAAAGTCTGCACGCCCTTTATTGTTGGCGTACGAGCGAATATAGTAAAGCACCGTTGCCTGGGCCATGGCATAGCATACAAAAATGCTCACCAAAAAAAGAAACAGGGCAATCAAGATCATAAATGGCCCGACCACCCCATTTGAGGTTTCTATATTGAAGTTCATAATGTCGCCGATGGCGTAAAAATAGAAGCTATATGCTATGAGCATAACCAATAGGTAAGGCCCAACAATTTTGAAGAAAGTGCCAAAAAAAGGTTTGAACTGATTTCTGATAAATCCAAAGGCGTCGGTCAGAATATCGCCCAGTTCACGCTGTTTCTTGAATTCAATGTACGGTGTTTGGTTCATATTGCATTTTTTTGTTAAGCTGGCACGGATAGATCACGTAGTAGAAAACCACTAACGCCAAAGATCCCAGAATAATTGTAAGGGCCAACCAATCGGGCATTTCGGTATGCCGTGTCACAAATCCTTCTAAAAACCCGGCGACAATAAAGAAGGGTACGGTACTGATCATAATTTTTAGTCCGTTCTTGGTTCCGCGCTTAAATGATTCCAGTCTGGTGTAGGTTCCTGGGAAAAGCATGCCATTGGCCAACACCAAGCCTGCACAGCCCGCGATTATGATCACCGATATTTCTATGGTACCGTGGATCCATACCGTGCGAACAGATTCCCATAACAATTCCTTTTCATAAAAAAAGTACTGAAAACTGCCCAACATGATGCCGTTTCTGAGCAATATCATCAAGGTGCCGATACCCAAAAAAATGCCGAACGCAAAGGCATAAATGGCCACTTTAATATTGTTTATGGTGATTCCCAAGAACATATTGAAGGCTCCCTGCTCTTTGTAAACTGCCATGGGGTCGCCCTTTTCAATGTTTTCGAGGGTCATGTTCACGTACCCATCGCCCAGTATGGAGCGAACAAAATTGCCTTCGTTTGCCGAAGAAAAGGCCCCGACCGCCACAAAAAATGAAAACACCAAAAAAGAAATCAACAGCTCACGTCTATGCCCGTAGAACATGGTGGGGAACTCGGTTTTCCAAAACGATACAATACGGTTCTTCGATTCACGTTTGGTCTTATAGATTTTTTGATGGGCTTGTGAAGCCAGTGAGTTCAGGTAAAACTCGGTATTGCTGCCCGGGTAAAAGGTCTTGGCATAACTGAGATGGTCGGTTATTTCTATATAGAGGTCTGAGAGCTCATCAGGGGGCATTTGCGCTTTGTGGTTGAGTACATTTTCAAAAGCAGCCCATTTGTCCTTATTTTGTTTTACGAAAGCAGCCTCTCGCATGTAATAGGGGTTTATGGGTAAAGAAACTAAAATATGAACCAATTTCAAATAGAAACGGCCCAAAATGTAAGCATCACCCAAAATACCGCCAATTTGGGTGACCGGATGTTGGCCTACATTATCGACAGCTTTGTAATATGGGTCTACACCATTCTAATGTTCTTGCTATTGGCCTCTTTGGAAATTGATTTTGCCGATATGTGGGCATTGTACCTGTTATTGGGGCTGCCTGCATTTCTTTACTATCTGCTTTTTGAAACCTTTACCGACGGAAGGACCATTGGTAAGGGATTGATGTCTATTCGCGTGGTCAAGTTGGACGGTTCCAAGCCCAGTTTTGGCAATTATTTTGTACGCTGGGTCTTGCGTATTGTCGATGTGACCATTACATCGGGCGGTGCGGCCGTATTGACAATCCTTATCAGGGGCAATGGGCAGCGCATAGGTGATATTGCCGCGGGCACCACGGTAATCAGCGAAAAGAAAAAGGTGGCCCTGCACAATACCATTTTAAGGGAACTGCCTGAAGATTACAAACCGCAATTTGCCCAGGTTACGGTGTTCAATGACCGTGAAATGCAGACCATCAAAGAACTTTACGACAAGGCCATTCGAAATGGCAACCACAACGTAATCATATCACTTGATAGGCGGATCAAAGAGGTCACCGGTATCACCACCACCTTGAGACCGATCGATTTTGTGGATGTTGTAATCAAGGATTATAACTATTATACCCAAAAAATGTAGCCCCGGCCCCCACAGGGGGGGGGTCGTATCGTGGAGTGCCAATTTTCAAGTTCAAATATCAAACACTAATTCAAGAATTATTTGCGAAAATTCGTGACATTCGTGCCCATGTATTTATGATTTTAGAATTACGAATGATTGGATTATTTCTATGTGAAACTCAGCGATTCTCTGGCTAGCTTGGTTAAATAGCCTTTTAAAGCCCAGTCACAAAGGCATTTGTGTAAATCAGTGAAATTCGTATCTGTTTTTCAAGTCAATTTTTTAACATTTGCAGTATGTTGTTTTACGAGCTCATCGATATTCTGGGCACCATCGCCTTTACTATTTCGGGGGTGCTTATAGCAATGGAAAAACGCCTCGACCTTTTTGGGGTGGTCATCATTGCCTTTGTGACCGCCATCGGTGGGGGCACCCTGCGCGATTTATTGATCGGCAATGTGCCGGTGGTTTGGATGCGCGACCTCACCTACGTGATCACCATTCTGTCAACGGTGGTATTCGCCATTGTTTTTGTGAACCAGCTGAAATATTTTAGAAAGTCTCTTTTCTTGTTCGATACCATCGGTATCGGGCTGTATACCATGGTCGGCATCGAAAAGGGGCTTCAAGCAGAACTGCAGCCCATCATTTGCATTGCCCTCGGTACCATTACCGCAAGCTTTGGTGGGGTTATCAGGGATATTTTGTGCAATGAGATTCCTGTGATCTTTAGAAAGGAAATATATGCCACGGCGTGCATTGTGGGAGGCGCCTTTTATTTTTTGCTGCTCCAATTCCCCATTCAGGAAGCCTATGCGTACTCTGCAGGCATCCTGGTGGTCATCACCATTCGGTTGTTGGCCGTTAAATTGGGTATCAGGCTTCCCAATATTTACAAGGAAAAAAGTACCTGATTCCAATGCGGTGTCCCATTAATATCGGCCCTTGTCCCATATAAAATATAAATGGCAAATCTGGAGTAGAACCCGTGTCAATCCAGTACTTCTGCCTTTTCGATGTACACATTCTGAAGCGGCCAATCGCCATCGCCCACGGGTACATTGTTGATGGCGTCCACCACATCCATACCCTCGATGACCCGCCCGAAAGGGGTATACGAACCGTCCAAGTGATACGATCCCGGCTTGGTCACCACAATAAAGAACTCATAGGGCGAGGCCAGTTTATGGGGATTGTCGCGTTCGCTACTGGGCATAGAAATAACGCCACGATGGTGCTTGTAGCCCTTCTTGGCATCTGGGGGCAAAAGATAACGGCCGATTTCCCTGCGTTTGTTGGCAGTTTTTCTATCATCGGAATTGCCCCCTTGGATGATGAAATCTTTCACCACCCGGTGAAATTGGGTATTGTCGAAATACCCCTTTCTGGTCAGGTAAATGAAGTTTGCCCTGTGGTAGGGCACATCATCGAAAAGCTGAATCGTGAAACTGCCCATGGAAGTGGTCAGTTTTACCTTGTTTTGTGATAGGGTGTCCGCATAGTTGAAAAAGAAGTCGATGGCGTTTTCTTCGGTGAGCACAAACTTTTCCCTTTCCTCTTCCGATGCCGTTTCCTTGTCTTCTTTGGCGGTTGCAAGCGTATCGGACATGATTGGTTCTTGCTGTTTTGGCACGGCACTTTCTTTTACTTTCTCGTTGCACGAAACCAAAAAAAATAATACTATACTTGTAACGTGCGTGAATCTCTGCAACATGAATTTTGATGATTTTTATCAGCAGGCCCTAAAAATAAAAAATCTACCACTTCCAGGGGCCGATTCACATTATAAAATGGCCCCAGAGGTGCGTATGAAGTTGCTGAAATCAAAAAACTTCAAAGACCGGAACCCCAAAAAGGCTGGGGTAATGGCCTTGTTCTATCCCGATTTACGCTATACGACCCATCTATTGCTAATTCTGAGAAATGCCTACCCTGGGGTACATTCGAACCAAATTGGTTTCCCCGGGGGCAAGATGGAGAAACACGATAAAGACCTTTTGCACACTGCGCTTCGTGAAGCCCGTGAAGAAGTTGGCCTAAGACCCGAGAATGTCGAGGTCATCAGAGAACTTACCGACCTCTACATACCGCCCAGCAATTTTATGGTGACCCCATTTCTGGCTCTTGGCAAGGCACCACAGCGGTTTGTGCCCGATAAAACCGAAGTAGAGGCGTTGGTTGAGGTGCCGTTGGACGAATATCTGAACGATGGCAACCTGATCCAGCAAAAACTGAGCACCTCGTACGCCCAGAATATCGATGTACCGGCCTTTAAGTTAAAGGGTTATGTCGTGTGGGGCGCCACGGCCATGATGCTAAGTGAAATCCGGGAACTTTTGCGACAAGTGCTTTGACCCTGTTTTTGTAAATTAGCGCACTCAATTTACAACTGCATGGCACTGTTTAAAAGAAATCCTTTCGGACATATTCTTTTTTTCAAGAAATGGCTCATCCGTATCTTGGGTCTGATGACACACAGGCGGTACAAAGGTTTTAACGAACTACAGATCGAGGGGTCTGAGGTCATTCGAAGTTTACCTGACACCAATGTGTTGTTTGTAAGCAACCACCAGACCTATTTTGCCGATGTGGTGGCCATGTTTCATGTCTTCAATGCAAGTTTGGCCGGTCGTGAAGATAGCATTAAGAACATCGGTTATCTCTGGAAACCCAAACTCAACATTTACTATGTCGCCGCCAAAGAGACCATGAAAAAAAGTCTCTTGACCAAATTGTTGGCGTATGCAGGGTCTATCAGTATCGAACGAACATGGCGGGCAGATGGCCAAGAGGTTAAGCGGCATGTCAAGTTTAGCGATATTTCGAACATAGGGAAAGCCCTACAAGATGGATGGGTCATAACTTTTCCACAAGGAACCACAACTCCATGGAAACCACTGCGCAAGGGAACTGCACATATAATAAAAAAATACAAGCCGATTGTTGTACCTGTGGTAATCGATGGGTTTCGTAGGTCGTTCGACAAAAAGGGCCTGTATATCAAAAAGAAGGGCATTCTGCAATCAATGCAGATAAAGGAACCGTTGGAGATTGATTACGACAACGAGTCGGTCGAGGAAATCATTGAGAAACTGGAGTATGCCATCGAGCAGCACCCTTCGTTTCTAAGGGTTATTCCCGAAGAGGAATTGGCCGCCTACGAGGCCGACCACCAAAAAAGAAAGTACAGCCATCGAAATTAGATTTCAAGCTTTTTCAGTTCGCGGTAGTTTTCATTGAGACGTTTTAAAAGAATTCCGTAGAGAATACGGTAGAACAACCATAACAGGAAAGCAAAGAAACCAATGGACACCAACAATGCAATACATACGCCCAACCAAAGCAAAATACTGTTCTCGGCCTCTGCGATCATGGTCTTCAGCTCGATTCGTGGGTCGTAATTTACATACTCGATAAATACAATTACCATCATTACCGCAAATACCCCCAGATTGAACCAAACATATTGCATCACCGTTCTTCTGACCACGATAATGTTCTTCATAAGATTTTTGGCCGAATCGGTGACACTTATTTTTTTGAAATTTTGGTAGAACTTGACAATGAAATAAGCCACTGCAGCATATCGGATAATTTCGAGCCCCATTTCTATGCTTTGGAGGATAATGGCACCCTCTGCCATGAGTTTGCCACCGGGCACGGGCACAAAGAACAGAATGATCCAGAAGAGAAATTCGGCGATACTGATATAGAATATCCATTTGACGACCGAGGAAGACTTGCGCCTGACCATTTTATAGATTTCGTCGTAGCTGAGCCTGGGCAACTGCCCCTTTTTCTGTTGCCAATCCTTTTTTAAGAGTTCCAGTTCATCCATCATAACCTTACGGATTTAGTATGGTTCTTAGTTTGTTTTTGATGCGGTTCATTTTTACCCTTGCGTTCACCTCGGAGATACCGAGGGTTTCAGCAATCTCTCGGTAGTCTTTGTCCTCTAAGTACAAAAAGACTACCGCTTTGTCAATATCGCCCAGTTGCTTGATGGCATCATACATCAGTTTCAATTGGCGTTCTTCGGTATCGTCATATTCGTTCGCCTTGATCTTATAGATGACCGAATCGTAATCTTGTGTCTTGACCCGTCGCTTTGACTTTCTGTAAAGGGTAATGGCCGTGTTCAGCGCCACCCTGTACATCCACGTACTGAACTTTGATTCGCCCCTGAATTTCGGGTAGGCCTTCCATAGCTGAATAGTGATTTCTTGAAAGAGATCGTTGTGCGAATCCCTGTCATTCGTATACAAGCTACAGACCTTGTGAACAATGTTCTGGTTGTTCTCAAGTTCAGTTACAAAGCGATGTTCGAGTTCTTTGGTCACTGATTGGGTTGGGTAGTTTTATGGTTAGTAGGATGTTTGATCGATTTGTTACAATGTTCAAGGGTCTAAGTTTGGGCCAAGCTATAACATCTTGATTTTCAAATTTGAAGTGTACGGTGTTCCAAAGGCAAAATTGGCCTTATGGCCAAATTATGGTTCTTTGAACATAACTATACCCTAGCTTGCAACCCTTCTAAAGGATTATGACCTATTTTCTATAATCCAAAGCCGGGGGGCGGTCACCCAATAAGGGCTTATATACAAAATCAGGGCCCCTGCGCTCTTCAAACTCCTGTTTTGCCTTTTTGACAATGCTGGGGTCAGAGAACAGATCAATCGCTGTTGAGGTCAAGGTTTTGGCGGCGACCATCATTCCCTTTTTTCCAATGGTCGTGCCACCGGCGGCAACCGCTTGCCAACTATGGGCCGGGGTGCCCGGTACCCAAGTGGCCGTTCCGAATCCGACGGTTGGGGTCACAAAACTAACGTCGCCCACATCGGTGGATCCATAGGCGCGCGCCACCTCTTTATAGGGTTGTACCGATCTGGCCATTTCCACATTGGCTTTTTCTTGCCCCAAACTTTGGGCTATTTTATCGGCAAAGGCCTTTTCTTCGGGTGTATACTCGATTCCGCCAATTTCAGAGAGGTTTTCGTGTACCAATTTTTGGAGGGTCAGGTTGGGCAATAGCTCGTGGACCCCGTTGACCAGTTCATATTCCATGGTGGTACCGGTTCCGAGGGCGGCCCCTTCACCAGCTTTTACGATCCTATTGAAAATATCGCGCACCACGTCCCTGCTATTATGGCGGGCGTAGTAATAGACCTCCGCAAAATCGGGCACCACATTGGGGGCCTTTCCACCGTCGGTGATAACATAATGTATTCGGGCTTCTTGCGGAATATGCTCACGCATCATATTGACCATTACGTTCATGGCCTCGACACCGTCAAGTGCTGAACGCCCCATTTGTGGCGCCCCGGCGGCATGGGCCGAAACACCTTTGAACCTGAATTTGGCCGAAATGTTGGCAAGTGCGGCTGCGGCACTGGCGGCGTTCTGTGAGCTTGGGTGCCAATGTAGGGCCACATCAACATCGTCAAAAAGACCCTCTCGAGACATATACACTTTTGCACCGCCCCCTTCTTCTGCCGGACACCCATAGAAACGTATGGTGCCCTCACGTTTGCTGGTGCTCAACCAATTTTTGGTGGCAATGGCAGCTGCAGCCGATGCCGTGCCAAAAAGATGGTGTCCGCAGGCATGGCCTGCTTCCCCACCGGCAGGCTTCTTTTCAGGAACCGCTTGTTGCGACAAACCCGGCAGGGCATCAAATTCCCCTAAAATGGCTATCACCGGATATCCGCTACCATACTCGGCGATAAATGCGGTCGGAATGTTCGCAACCCCCGTTTTAATCGAAAAACCTGCTTCTTTCAAGGTTTTTTGCAACAGCGCCGAACTTTTTTCCTCCAAATATCCCATCTCGGCCCAATCCCATATTTGTTGGGCAATGGTACTGTATTCGTCGTATTGGGCCTCCAATGTGTTGAAAACATCCTTTTTTGTTTTTTGGGCCGAAACGGCCATAAAGGCAAATAGTAAAAGAATCGATAGGGGGACTATTTTTTTCATGTGGCAAGTATGGTTAATCGTTAGGCTAAATATAATAAAAATGGCAGTAGGTATTTTTAGGGGCACTTGGTGCGAATGTTTACATTTGTGCTATAATTCTTCCTATGAACATTCCGCAGTCAAGTCATCCCAGAATCATCATCATCGGTGGCGGTTTTGGTGGTATTTCATTGGCCAAAAAGCTGGCAGGGCAAGAGGTTCAGGTGGTTTTGATGGACAAACACAACTACCACACCTTTCAACCGCTCTTATATCAGGTTTCAACCGGGGGGCTTGAGCCCGATTCCATAGCCTATCCGATCAGAAAGGTATTGCAGGGGTACGACAATTTTTACTTCAGGCTGGCAGAGGTCAACCAGATAGAAACCGATAAGCGGATTGTCAAGACCAATATCGGCGACCTAAAATATGATTACCTCGTGGTTGCAGTGGGCACCGAGACCAATTTTTTCGGCAATAAGACCCTGCAGCAGAACAGTATGGCCATGAAAACCATACCGCAGGCCCTGAACCTCAGAAGCCTGATTTTGGAAAATTTTGAGCAGGCACTCTTGACCGATGATTACCACGAACGTGAGGCACTTATGAATTTTGTCATTGTAGGGGGAGGGCCTACTGGGGTTGAGTTGGCCGGTGCATTGGCAGAGATTAAGAAAGGAATCTTGCCCAAAGATTATCCAGATCTTGATACCCGAAGGGCGCAGATCAACTTGGTGCAGGGTGGCGACAGACTGTTGCCCGCCATGAGCGAGATCGCTTCAAAAAAAGCAGAGGACTTTTTGGAAAAACTGGGTGTGAACGTTTGGAAGAACATACGGGTCACCGGCTATGATGGTAGATTGGTCACCACCGATACCGAAACAAGTTTTGAAACGGCCACCTTGGTTTGGGCAGCTGGCGTGAAAGCAGTATCCATCAAGGGATTGGATGCCAAGAATTTTGTGACCCGATGTAACCGATTGAAAATCAATAGGTTCAATCAAGTGGAAGGTTTTGACAATGTATTTGCCATTGGCGATGTGGCCCACATGGAAACGGAGGCGTTCCCCAACGGGCATCCGATGATGGCACAACCGGCCATACAGCAGGGCAGGCTTTTGGGCAAGAACTTGATTCGATTGATAGCGGGAAAGCAAATGGAGCCCTTCACCTATAAAGATAAAGGCAATATGGCCACCATTGGCCGCAATAAGGCCGTCTGTGATCTGCCGAATTTCAAGTTTCAGGGTGTTTTCGCTTGGTTTGTATGGATGTTCGTACACCTCTATTTTTTGATTGGTTTCCGTAATAGGGTAGTGGTCTTCATCAATTGGGTTTACAACTATATCCGTTTTGACAGGGAGGCGCGGCTGATCATCCGACCCTATAAAAAAGAGTTCAAGGCTTAAGGTTTTTTGGCTGCCGTAATTCCTCCCAAAACAATCAACAATTGGGCCAGGGCATAGGTGAGCATAATGGCGACCGCCGCCATTTCAAAAGCCAGGTAGAACTTGTTCAGCGCCAATAAAGAGTCGGAAACCATAAAACTTAAGGCCCCGAAAAGAAATAGGCGGTAACTGACACTATTGGTAAATGGCTTTCTCAAAAAAGCCACCAATACAAGAAGTAACAGCACAAGCATGTAAACGATGACATAGGGCAATAGGTTGCCAACGTTTGGAAGTATGAGGTAGAGTATGGCCAAGGCATACAAGGCCAAGAGGTTTCCGTACACCAAAGTGCTCTTTTTCGCGAACATCGATTTTTTTAAGAATACCGATAAATACATCAAGTGGGCCAACAAAAAAGACAACAGACCTCCTATGAAAAAGAGGGGAGAAGATTCATCAAACATCAGCAATACATCACCCGATAGAGAGAACAATAGTCCCAGCCCCAAGAATTTTTTTGCCCGTGCAGGGAGTTCGCTTTGGAAAAACAAAAATATCAGTAGCGAAATCGTAATGGCAGGCTTCGAAATAAAGCGCACCCCTGCCAGTGAATCATTTGAACAGGCCACAAGTTCCAGAAGAACGATGGCAAAAAAAAGCCAAAGAAAGCGTTGGAATCCCATTTTCAAAAGCCAATATATGGGTTTGCAAGTATTTTGCTTAAAAATATTCCTTTTTGCATCGTTTCGCTTTCGATCAAGATTTTACATACGTTTGTTTCCGTGGGTGGTATTGCTTCACCACCTCGGTCAAGTGTTTTCGGTCTACGTGCATGTAAACCTCGGTGGTGGTAATGCTCTCATGGCCCAACATTTGCTGAATGGCCCGCAGATCGGCGCCATTTTCGAGCAGATGGGTAGCAAATGAGTGCCGAAAGGTGTGCGGGCCGATATTTTTTTTCAGGCCGATCTTTTCAGCGAGGCGTTTGATGATGGTATAGATCATTGCACGGGTAAGCTGTTTGCCCCTGCGGTTCAAAAATAAGATGTTCTCATGGCCCGCTTTGGGCGTTTGGTGCGCCCTGATCTCATTTCGATATATATTGATGTATTTCTGTGTGGTATCGCCCACGGGCACAAAACGCTGTTTGTTGCCCTTTCCGGTCACTTTTACAAAACCTTCATCAAAATACAGGTCTGAGAGTTGCAGCTCCACCAATTCAGAAACCCGGAGACCACATCCGTAGAGCGTTTCCAAAATGGCCTTGTTTCGTTGTCCCTCTGGCTTTGAAAGGTCAATGGCCGCGATCAGCCTGTCTATCTCCTCTGTGGAAAGCGTATCGGGCAGTTTTCTACCGATTTTAGGTGATTCGATCAAATCCATTGGGTTGTCGGGCCGGTAATCCTCAAAGATCAGATAATTGAAAAATCCCCTTAGTCCAGAAATAATACGCGCTTGTGAACGTGCATTGACCACTTTGGGCAGTTCAAACACGAAACGTTGAATGGTCTCTTTTTGGATCTCAACAGGTTTTTCGTCAAGTTCGTGCTCCTCTAAAAAATCGATTAACTTCTGTAGGTCGAGGGAATAACCGCTGATGGTGTTGGCCGAGAGTCCACGCTCGATTTTGAGATATTGCCTATAATCTTCTACTGCTTGACGCCAATTCATGCGCTAAAGATAAGGCACACCGACAACTGATTTTATCAATCAATAGTAGTTTTATAAGGTAAAGCTCGAGACGTAATTCAAATAATCACGGTATTTCTGCGTTCTTATCTAGATTTTAACCAGTAAAACCACCAAACATATGAGAAAAGCAACTACCACCTTTTTTATGTGCCTCTTGGCCATTTTTTGTGCCGAGGCACAAGTTGACAGAGACAGTTTCCGTGCGGGATTTCATGCCCAACTTCCCATTGGGGATGCCGGTGATGTATCAAGCTTTGGCTTGGGCCTAGATTTAGCGTACCATGTGGGCGTTAACAAGTTAATCGATTTAGGAGTAGCTACCGGGTTCACCAATGCTTTTGGAAAAACCGAAACCGTTTCTGGAGGCGGTATTACCATAGAGGCCGAATTTGATAACGTACAGTTTCTGCCCATTGCCGCATTGGTGCGCTTATACCCGACCAAAGGGGTTAATTTTGGAGCCGATGTGGGTTATGCCGTTGGTATTAGTTCGGGCAACGATGGTGGTTTGTATTATCGTCCTACCTTGGCCTTTACCATTTCAGGAACAACAGAATTGGCACTTTCGTACACAGGTGTGGAACTTGATGGCGGTAGCTGGAATACGGTCAATGCCGGGGTACTTTTTCTTTTCTAACGCAGGCCACAAATCCATATGACTTTTAGGAAAGGGCACCATGTGCCCTTTTTTTTGCCGGAACAGGCCGAATACTGGAGGTTTTGATAATGAATATGCTGCTGATACTTAAAGATCGTTGTTTCGTATCTTTGAAGGGAAACACTAAAAAACGTATCATGAAAAAAACAATTCTTACAGTACTCGCAGTGTGCGCTTTGGCATTTACAGCAGCGGCCCAAGAGGGTTTTGCTGTCAAAGCCGGACTCAATAACGTGACCATTGATGTAGATGGTTTTGGATCTGAGAGCGAACTTGGTTTCTATTTAGGTGGAAGCTATACGTTCGAAACGAGTGGAGAAATTGACATTGAGCCATCGTTGCTTGTGAGCATCGTTGATGACCTTACGGCGCTTTACATACCAGTTATGGCCAAATACAACATCTCAGACCAATTCAATCTTCAGGCTGGGCCACAGATCAACTATATCTTGGAAGATAATTTTGATCAAGGTGCTTTTGGTCTGGACCTGGCCCTAGGTGCGGCCTTTAACATAACCGAGCAATTCTTTGTTGAAGCACGTTATGGTTTCGAAATTGTACGCGATTTAGAAAATGCGAACATCAACACATTGACTGTAGGTGTTGGATATAAAATAAACTAAACCGATTAAGTTTGGGTATAAATGGGGGCCAACGCCCCCGTTTTTTTGTGCCCAATAATATTTTCATGTGCTGTTTTCGTGCTATCACATCATTTAATCGTTGTTTCACAACAAACCCTATGTGCGTGGCGCAGGTACAACTACATTTGCCCCCAACAAAAATCATTAAAATTTCAATTATGAAAAAAGTACTATTGACTGCACTATCGATTTTTGGTACGATTGCCCTAATGAATGCCCAAAGTGGCAATTCTGGGCAAACTTCTGAGGGTTCTTGGTTCTTGGAAGCCAACACCGGTTCTTTTTCTACCGGAAACACCTCATTTTCACTTACTTCAAGCGATGGAAACACCTCTTGGTCCATAGGTGGTGATGTAGGTTATTTTGTTGCCGAAGATTTAGCGATCAAAGGCGGCTTGGGATATACGGATGTAGGTATTGGTGACGGATTTCTTGTCTATAAGGTCGGCGCCAAGTACTATTTGAACGGTCAGATTCCCTTGGGAGCTGATTTCACGGGAATCTCTTCAGATGGCAATGGTGCCAGTTGGATAGGTCTTCAGGGCGGCTATGCCATTTTTTTGGGTGACATGGTGGCCATTGAACCCGGTATTCGCTATAACCTTACCCTTGATGAGGCCGATGCAGACAGCATTTTTCAAGCTTTTGTAGGATTTACGATTTTCCTATAGTCATCAAGTTTATAATTTTATTGGAACGGGGGCACAGCCCCCGTTTTTTTATGCCTTGAAATTATCGTTACTTTACCCCATGAAAATCATCATCATCAATGGACCGAATCTAAACTTGCTCGGTAAACGGGAACCTGAGGTGTATGGCGACACCACCTTCGAGAATTATTTCTCAAAACTCCAGTTTAAGTTCAAAGACATCCATCTTGAGTATTTTCAGTCGAATATAGAGGGTGAGTTGATCGGCAAATTGCAAGAAGTAGGCTACACGCACGATGGTATTGTGCTCAATGCAGCGGCCTATACCCATACCTCGGTTGGTATCGGTGATGCCGTGAAGGCCATAGAGGCACCGGTTGTCGAAGTTCATATTTCAAATACTTTCGCTAGAGAAGAGTTTAGGCATGTTTCCTATATTTCGCCCGTGGCCAGAGGAGTGATCTTGGGTTTTGGCCTGCAGAGCTATGATTTGGCCATACAGAGTTTTATAGAGTAAACAAGTAGTCTTTCTGGGGCTTGGTAAATCCGTAAACGTGATTTATCCGTATCTTTAATAAAAGCCCCCTATTATGAAACCCTACCTGCTGCCACTTTTTCTATGTATCACAGTCCTTGTTTCCTGCAACGCTACAAAAGAAGACGATTCGATGACCGATGATGGTCAAAGTGATGATGGCAATGGTACAAGCCTTGTCTTCGTCAATGCCTTTCCCAACCTGAACTTTGATCGCCCCTTGGATTTTCAGACCCCAAATGATGGCAGTGGGCGTGTGTTTGTGGTGGAACAGGGAGGTGTTATAAAAGTATTTGAAAACGATGCCACTGTTGAAGAAACGGCGATTTTTCTTGATATCAGCAATAAAATAGGCACTAACGCCAATGAACAGGGACTTTTGGGCCTAGCCTTCCACCCAAATTTTGAATCCAATGGCTATTTTTATGTGAACTATACACCGACAGAAACCCTCTCGGTCACCTCACGGTTTCAGGTCTCATCGGCGAATGCAAATGGAGCAGACCCCAACTCAGAGCAGATTTTATTGGAGATTGCACAACCCTATACCAACCACAACGGTGGCCAGTTGGCCTTTGGCCCCGACGGGTATCTTTATATTGCCTCTGGAGATGGCGGTTCTGGTGGCGATCCCCAGAACAATGCGCAGAACCGCTCAAATCTTTTGGGGGCCATTTTGCGGATTGACATAGACAATGTTTCGACCGGATTGAACTATGCCATTCCAGCTGACAATCCATTTATTGGTGAAAATGGCGTGCGTGGGGAAATCTTTGCATTCGGACTTCGAAATCCGTGGCGGATGAGCTTTGACGACCAAACGGGGGAACTATGGTCGGGCGATGTGGGCCAGGGCGAACGTGAAGAAATAAACATCATCGTATCTGGGGGCAATTTTGGCTGGAAGCTTTTTGAAGGCACTTTTTGCTTTTCGGGCGACTGTGACGATACCGGGCTTGAGCCACCGATTTTTGAGTACAACCATGATGCGGGCGATAAATCGATTACCGGTGGTTTTGTTTACCGGGGCAATGCCGTTGCCTCGCTTCAGGGCAAGTACGTTTACGCTGATTTTATCAGTGGCCGTATTTGGGCATTGACCCTTGATGGGAGTGATAATGAGATATTGTTCAATACCGGTCTGAACATTGCTTCCTTCGGTGTGGACGCGCAAAACGAGCTCTATTTTTGCGCTTTTGATGGCAGCATCTACACATTTCAAGAAGAATGATCCAATGGCTTCAGGTACTTTTTATCCGCATAAAAAGTTCCGAACGGCAATAGTGAGGCAATCAGCAAAATTGCGGTTCTTCTAAGTCCCCATTTTCGTTCACGAACAAAAACAATGGCGATTACCACGTAGGCAATGAACAGGAAACCGTGTGCATAGCCCACTACTTTGTTGGGTTCGGTCATGTCGGCCCAGTATTTCAATGGCATGGTGAGCGCGAACAACAGTAGGTACGATATGCCCTCTAAAATAGCCGTTATACGGAAAGCGGTAAGCATATAAAAAGTTTATGGGTTTATAAGTTTAAAAGTTCAATGCTGAGATGACACCACATCAACAAATGAATTTTCAAACATTTAAACGTTACAAGTGGATGACCTCGCCATACGCATCTGCCACGGCCTCCATCACCGCTTCACTCATGGTGGGGTGGGGGTGAACGGCCTTTAATATTTCGTGCCCGGTGGTCTCCAATTTACGGGCCACGACCGCTTCGGCTATCATGTCGGTAACACCGGCCCCGATCATGTGGCAGCCCAGCCATTCACCGTATTTGGCATCAAAAATGACCTTGACGAAACCATCTGCAGTGCCGGCGGCTTTGGCTTTTCCGCTTGCGGAAAATGGAAATTTGCCCACTTTGATATCGTATCCCTTTTCTTTGGCCTGTTTCTCTGTAAGGCCCACCGAGGCCACCTCGGGCATACAATAGGTACAGCCGGGAATGTTTCCGTAATCCAAGGGTTCAACGTGCATTCCGGCTATTTTTTCGACACAAAGAATACCTTCTGCAGAAGCGACATGCGCCAATGCCTGTCCGGGGGTAACATCACCAATTGCATAATATCCGGGTATGTTTGTCTGATAATAATCGTTCACCAAAATTTTGTCACGGTCAACGGCGATACCGACTTCCTCCAGACCGATATTTTCGATGTTTGTTTTGATGCCTACGGCAGACAAGACGACATCAGCCTCTAAAACCTCTTCTCCTTTTGAGGTTTTAACGGTGGCCTTTACCCCATCACCGGAGGTGTCAACCTTGGTGACCTCTGCCGAGGTCTTTATTTTGATGCCCGCCTTTTTGAAAGACCGTTCCAATTGTTTGGATACATCCTCATCTTCAACAGGAACAATATTTGGGAGATATTCGACCACGGTTACCTCAGTGCCCATGGCGTTGTAGAAATAGGCAAATTCTATACCGATGGCCCCACTGCCCACCACAATCATCTTTTTGGGCTGCTTTTTTAGGGTCATGGCCTCACGGTAACCGATTACCTTTTTACCATCTTGCGGAAGACTTGGCAGTTCCCTGCTTCTGGCACCAGTGGCAATGATTATGTGATCGGCCGAATATTCGGCAGGTTCGCCATGTTCACCCTTTACAATGACTTTTTTGCCCTGAAGTAATTTGCCAAAGCCGCTCAAAACCTCGATTTTGTTCTTTTTCATCAAAAATTGAACCCCCTTGCTCATGCCATCGGCGACATCTCGACTTCGCTTGACCACCGCATCGAAATCATGCTCCACATTTTTGGCACTTAAACCATAATCTTCAGCATGCTTGAGATACTCAAATACTTGAGCAGATTTGAGCAATGCTTTGGTTGGAATGCAGCCCCAGTTCAAACATACACCTCCAAGGTTTTCTTTCTCGACTATGGCTGTCTTAAATCCTAGTTGTGAGGCTCGTATGGCGGTTACATAACCTCCGGGACCACTTCCCAAAACAATGACGTCAAATTTGCTCATGGTGTTCAATTTAAGTTGTTACAATGGAAACTTGCCCTAATTTGGCAGGTGCAAAAGTACACATTTCATGTGCCAAGCACCAAATTTGAAACCCAAATTCAAAGTTCTGTTTTCGATCGTGATTAATTAATTTCATGAATTATGTGATTGGTAACAAAAGGTCTGCCCGGTTAAACTTTTGCCAATTGCTTTTGGAATTGCCCCCACGAAATTAGCAGGGTTGTATTTTAAGATTTGTTTTTCCTGAAGAAGTTGTTGTTGAAAGCTTCCGATTTTCCTTTTGGGATGGAAAGTGATTGCCATGCTTCTCCACGTATCACTTTGCCCAATAGTACAATTTGCCCAACATGGCTTGCATAATGCCCCAGTTGTCGATTGATGGCCTGTGTGATGGAATGTTCTTCGCCCCGTATTACCACCTTGGTATCGAAATTTGATTCATTGATCGAGTCCAAGGCTTGAAACAGACATTGCCAGCCTTTTTCCCAAAGAAGCAACAGCTCTTTTTTGGTTTGGGGTGGGTCTTCAAATTCAGTATCGCGATGGCGCCAAGGTTTCTCACCATCTTCGGTCAAAAAATTGGTCCAACGGCTAAGCATATTGCCCGCCAAGTGCTTTACAATGATTGCAATGCTATTGTCAGTTTCGCTGGGTCTCCAGTGCAATTGGTTTTCAGAGAGTTGGTCAAAAGTGCCCTCGCCCAATTTTTTGTAGCGTTCAAACTCAAATTTTGCGTTTTCGAGGTAGTGCTGTGAAAAGTTCATTCTTTTTGTTCAGCTTCAAAATCGATGCTTACCGAATTGATACAATACCGTTGGCCAGTGGTTTCTTTTGGGCCGTCATCAAAAACGTGCCCCAAATGGCTGCCACAGTTGGCGCAGACCGTCTCGGTGCGGACCATGCCATGCGAGGTGTCGCGAATATATTCGATGGCACCCTCTACCGCTTGGTCAAACGAGGGCCAACCGCAACCACTTTCAAACTTGTGTTCGCTTTCAAAAAGTTTGGCGTTGCAGGCACGGCAATGGTAATCTCCGTTCTCAAAATAAAGGTTGTACTTGCCTGTATGCGGATATTCGGTACCCTTTTGTCGTAGCACCCGGTACTCTTCTGGTGAGAGCTCTTGTTTCCACTCGGCCTCTGTTTTGTTTACAGGATATTTGGCGTTCATTTTTTTAAATAGGTTTATTTGCTATCGGGAACAAAATTCAAAGCAGCCCCGTTGATGCAATGCCGCTTACCGGTTGGTGGTGGGCCATCGTCGAACACATGCCCGAGATGCCCGCCGCAGGTGGCACAATGTTCTTCTGTTCGGGCATAACCGATTTTATAGTCGACATCATAGGCCACATTGCCCTCAATTTCCTTGTAAAAACTCGGCCATCCCGTACCTGAATCAAACTTGGTCTCGCTTTTGAACAAAGGGGTGCCACAGCCGGCACAGACATAGGTGCCCTTTTCATTATTGTCAAGCAGGTCGCTGGTAAAGGGGTTTTCGGTGGCCGCTTTGCGCAGCACGTAATACTCCATTTCGGTCAGCTCGGCCTTCCATTCGGCATCGGTTTTGGTAACGGCAAATACCTTGCTTTCAGAATCTGCATTGGTGTTGGCGTCTTTTTGTGAGCGTCCTATACAGCCCATGAAAATAACAACGACCAAAAGAGCAATTTTTTTTAACATCCTTATCGTTTTATGCTTTAGACGAAGAAGTACGCCACACCTTTCATCTTATAAAGATCGACAAAAAAAGAACCCAAAACAACAGTTGCTCTGGGTTCTGGATTCTTAATTATAACAAAATGGGCTCAGTCTAGATCTATTTGCTGAATTCCACCTGCTTCAAGGTTGATTTTCGACATGACAGCATCAAGATTTGAAAAGTCTATCGATGGGTCAGAAGCAAACTCTGCAGGTATCACAGCAATCCTGAAGACTTGGTTATCGGTATCGCCCGGTAATAGGGTCGACATATCGAAATCGGCCTCCAAAAATATACTCACATCCAAAAAGGTGTGGTCATAGTTATATTGCAACAAACCTTGGTCAAGAATGCGCGTTTGCGGTAGAAGGCGCCATATGTCAACAGGTTCTCCATTGCTGTCTTCCGTTTGGTCGAAGAGGAGGTATACCAGAACCACGTCTGATTCAAAAACCTCGACCGTTTGTGGAAACTCAAATAAGATACGGTAATCATTTTCGGCTGAGAAAGTGCCCTCTATTTCCAATACCTGCCCTAAAATATTAACGCCATCTTGGCCATCGAGCCCATCGAATCCGTCGCGCCCGGGAGGGCCGGGAGGGCCTGCAGGACCTTCGCAGGAGATAACGATTAGTGCCAAGACGATACTGAAAATTGTTTTTATCGAATTCATGATGTTTTGATTTGATTAGACATGGTTTTAAATAATTAACCGTATTAAATCAAAAAGCGTTCCAAAAAAACAATCAGAGAAAGAAACGGTAATCTATGGGGGTTTGACCGAAATTTCTATTTTTAGGGAAACCAACCTGTATCCATGGAAAAAAGACAGCAAAGAGTCGTTATAGAAAATGTATCGCCACAGCTGCACTGCGGCGAATATTTCATCAAAAGGGTCGTAGGAGAACCTGTCACGGTATATGCCGACCTGATACCCGATGGGCATGATGTGATCCAGGCTGAGCTCGTGTTCAAACACGAGAAAGACAAAAAATGGTCTGAGATACGTATGCAACACCAGGGGCAAGACGTGTATTTCGAAACCTTTAGTGTCGAAAAACAGGGCTTTTACGACTATTTCGTGCGAGGATGGGTAGATTACGCCCTGAATTGGCAGCACGGGGTCGAGGCCAAGTTAAAAGACGGCCAGCACATCAAAAGTGAATTGTTGGATGGCGTGCAGTACCTCACATTTTTGGCCAACAAGGTCCCCACCAAACAAAAGGACACCATCAAGGGGTGGATGACGCTCTTCGAGGATGAAAATCGTTACGATGAGGCCATTGAAGTGGCCAACTCAAAAGAACTGCACAATCTTTTCATGAAATATCCTCAGAAGATTTTGGCCAGTGAGAGCAAAAGATTGAAGGTTTACGTAGATCGCAAAAAGGCGAATTTCAGTACTTGGTACGAGTTTTTTCCGCGCTCGTCGGCGCCCGAGCCGGGCAAGCATGGTACGTTCAAAGATTGTGAGCGCTTGTTGCCACGCATAGCAAAGATGGGGTTTGACACCCTGTATTTTCCTCCCATCCATCCAATAGGTGAAAAGAACCGTAAGGGAAAGAACAATACTGTAACGGCCCTAGAGGGTGATTCGGGCGTGCCTTGGGCCATTGGCTCAAAGCACGGCGGGCACAAGTCGGTACACCCAGAATTGGGCACCGAACAAGATTTTATCGATTTGGTCAAGAAAGCCAAGCGACAGGGTATTGAAATTGCAATGGATATTGCCTTTCAGGCTGCCCCTGACCACCCCTATATCACAGAACACCCTGAGTGGTTTAGAAAGCGGCCCGACGGTACCATACAGTATGCTGAAAATCCTCCAAAAAAATATCAGGATATTGTAAACTTTTATTACGAGACCAAAGCGTACAAGGCGCTTTGGGATGAATTGCTCAGCATTGTGCAGTACTGGGTCGATAGGGGTGTATCGGTTTTTAGGGTTGATAATCCGCATACCAAGCCTTACTATTTTTGGCATTGGCTGATCGCCCAAATAAAAAAGAACCACTCCGATGTGTTGTTCTTGGCCGAGGCCTTTTCGCGCCCCAAGGTCATGCAGCAATTGGCAAAGCAAGGGTTTTCGCAGTCGTATACCTACTTCACTTGGCGTGTGGGCAAGCATGAATTGACCGAATACCTGGTCGAGCTTACCCAAACCGACATGAAAGAATATTACCGGCCCAATTTTTGGCCGAATACGCCCGATATCAACCCTTATCACCTGCAAGGCGCCAATGAGGCCATGCACCTGATCAGATATGCACTGGCCGCTACCTTGAGTGGCAATATAGGCATATACGGGCCCGTGTTCGAATATATGGTCACCGACCCCCTGCCAAATAAGGAAGAGTACAAAGATTGTGAGAAATACGAAATCCGCCATTGGGATTGGTCGCACGAAAACAAGGTCACGCACCTGATCACCAAAATAAACCAAGTTCGAAAAGACCATGGATCACTGCAGCAGACGAACAACATCCGGTTCTGTCATATCGAAAATGACTATCTTATAGCCTTCTACAAGTGGAACGATGCCAAGACAGACGAGACCTTGATGGTCATCAGCCTTGATTCGCACCATACGCAACAGGGGCATGTTCAGCTTCCGCTGCACGAGATGGGGGTCGGCGCAGGGCATGCGGTACACTTGACCGATACCATTACCGGTAACCAATATACGTGGCATGATGAATGGAACTTTGTTGAATTGCATACAGACATTCCTTTTCATATATTCCATATAAACAAGTAGCGGTATGACAAAGAAGAAGAAAGATGAAGTGCTGCAGCCCCCTTACCAGTTTGATGTGGTTTGGGAAGAACTTATCGAAAACGAAGAGTTCATCAAGGTCTTTCTTTCCGACGTGCTTGAAAAATATGTGGTGCAGCAGCGTTGGTACGGGGGCAAGTCGAGCAAACTGAAGTATATTGAGCTTCAAGAATACTTCAAGATCCAACAAAACGAAGAGGTCTATTACGGTCTGTTGCTACAGGTCAATTTCGAAGAGGCCTTTTACCAGCATTATTTTTTGCCCATTGCGTTCGTTTCAGACGAGAGTTTTGCCGAAAAGGAGCGTATTCTGCCTATTTGCATGAAGGGCCAGAACGGTTTTATCATCGATGCCCTGAATCTCGAGGCCTTTAGAAAATTGGTATTTGAACGGATCATGACCGCGGTGCCGAACGATACCACAAAAGTGCAGTACCACAAAAGCGCCCACTTCAAGGATACGGAGTATAAATCTTCCCGTTTTATGGGGATGGAGCAGAGCAATACCTCTATCATTATCAATGACAATGCTGTCATCAAGTTTTTTCGGAGGATTTATTCCGATAAGAATCCCGATTACGAGATGAGCCGTTTTTTGTCCGAAACCAAGGGGTACAAAAACACACCTGCCTATTTGGGAAGCAGCAATGTCATCGACTCAGACGGGGCCTACATTACCATTGCCCTGATGCAAGAATTGGTAGAGAACCAGGGTGACGCCTGGAGCTATATGACCAAGCAGCTCAACATTATTTTCCATAATCTTGAGTACAAGCGCATCAACGTACATGATCTGCCTGAAGTGCCCATGTTCGCTCGTCTGGGCATAAACGATGTGCCTCCCCAGATTATAGATTGGGCGGGCTTGCACGTGTTTGTGATGTTGCAGAAATTGGCGCAGCGCACGGCAGAGATGCATGTGGCCCTGGGTTCTGAGTTCAGTGATACAGCCTTTCACCCGACCCATTACAACGGCGATTACGAGGTTTGGTTGAAAAACAGGCTGCTTTACCAGTTTCAGAACCGTTTGAACATAGTGGAGAACAACCTAGAGCGTCTACAGGGGCCATCGTTGGAATTGGCCAAGAATTTTCTTGAAAGAAAGAACGAAATAAGAAAGCGGTTCGTGAATTTCGATTGGACAAAATTCAAGGGTGAGCGTATACGCATACATGGTGATTACCATTTGGGCCAAGTGTTGGTAAAAGATGATGATTTTTATCTTTTGGATTTTGAGGGAGAGCCCGAGAGTACCATTCGCGACCGTAAGGTCAAACAGCCGCCGCTCAAAGATGTGGCCGGTATGTTCCGGTCGTTCCACTATGCCATTTACGCGACTATTTTCAACAATGGTGATGATTATCCCCATTCAAAAGAAGAACTATTTAAGGCAGGCGAGATACTGTATCGCTATTTCATTGCCGTGTTTTATGATAGTTACATGAAACTGATACAAGAGAACAACCTGAACATAGGGTATAAGCAAGAACGAACGTTTATCTTAAAATACTGTATGCTCGAAAAAGCGGTCTATGAGCTTGGCTACGAAATGAACTCACGACCAGATTGGGCCGTGATTCCGCTTGAGGGAATCATGAGCATCATTGACGAAACCAACTAACTAAAAAAATATTCCATGGCGAATGTAAAACCACATAGTCTTTTAACCGATTTTGACATCAATTTGTTCAAAGCGGGCAAGCACTACCGCCTTTTCGAAAAATTGGGCTCGCATTTGATCGAGGTCGATGGCGAAAAGGGCACCTATTTTGCGGTTTGGGCCCCAACTGCGAAATCAGTATCTGTGGTGGGCGACTTCAATTTTTGGACCGAGGGCGACCACCCCCTATATGTACGTTGGGATGAAAGCGGCATCTGGGAGGGGTTTATTCCGGGTGTTGCCAAAGGCGCCAAATACAAATACAAAATACACTCGCACAACAACGATATCAAGACAGAAAAGGCCGATCCCTTTGCACGCTACTGCGAGCAGCCCCCCAAAACGGCCTCGATTGTCTGGGATGACGATTACAGATGGAAAGATGTCGATTGGATGGGCAAGCGCAAAGAAATCAACGCGCTTGACAAGCCGTTTTCGGTCTATGAGGTGCATTTGGGCTCGTGGAAGCGAAAGAATGGCAATGAATTTCTTTCCTACAAAGACCTTGCAAAAGAGCTGGTGGCCTATGTGAAAGAAATGGGGTTCACCCATGTCGAGTTCATGCCCATTATGGAATACCCGTACGACCCATCATGGGGCTATCAACTGACGGGCTATTTTGCCCCCACTTCGCGTTTTGGTGAACCCGACGACTTTAAACTATTGGTGGATGAACTGCACCGGAACGATATCGGTGTGATATTGGACTGGGTACCATCGCACTTTCCTGAAGATGCGCACGGACTCGGATTTTTCGATGGGTCGCACCTTTACGAGCACCCCGACCGCAGAAGGGGCTATCACCCTGATTGGAAAAGCCTGATTTTCAATTATGGTCGAAATGAAGTGCGGGCCTTCTTGATCAGCAATGCCATATTTTGGCTTGACCAATACCATGTCGATGGACTCAGGGTCGATGCCGTTGCCTCAATGCTCTATCTCGATTATTCACGGGAAGAAGGGGAGTGGGAACCGAATATGTACGGCAACAACGAGAACCTGGAGGCCATGTCGTTCTTGCGTGAGCTCAATGAAGAGGTCTACAGGCAGTTTGATGGCATACAGACCATTGCGGAAGAGTCGACCGCTTTCTCCGGGGTCTCAAAACCCGTATTTCTGGGCGGACTTGGCTTTGGAATGAAATGGATGATGGGTTGGATGCACGATACGCTCGAGTATTTTAAGAAAGAACCCATATACAGAAAGCACCATCAAAACGATATTACCTTTAGTTTGACCTATGCGTTTACCGAAAACTTCATGTTGCCGTTTTCGCACGATGAGGTGGTATATGGCAAACAATCGTTGATTTATCGAATGCCCGGCGATGAGTGGCAGCGTTTTGCCAATTTACGCCTTTTGTTCGGGTATATGTTCACGCACCCCGGTACCAACCTTATTTTTATGGGGGGCGAGTTTGGGCAGACTTCAGAATGGAATTTTGAGCAAAGCCTTGATTGGCACTTGACACAGTACGATTTCCATAAGGGCATTCAAGAGGTGATAAAAGATTTGAATGCTTTGTACAAAAAGCATCCGGCCCTGCACGAAAAGCAATTTAGCCCCGAAGGTTTTGAGTGGATCGATTACGGTGATGCCGAAAATTCGGTCTTGACCTTCATCCGAAAGGGCAGCAATCCAAAAGATGACCTTGTCATTGCGCTGAACTTTACCCCTATACCACGTGAGAATTATCGGGTGGGCACCCCTAAATCGACCCAGTTGAAGTTACTTTTCAACAGTGATGACAAAAAATACGGGGGCAGTGGTGTCGGCAAGAAAACATTAAAACCATCAGACACTGCATGGCACGGCCACAAGAAATCGGTGGTAATGACCTTGCCGCCATTGGGTGCCCTGGTGTATAAATAATTCTTCTACAACGATGTAGTGCTATTTTTGTGAAAAATATCTTTTTTAGTTCTCGTAGTAAAGCACTTCTTTTGTGCGTTTAATAGACCAGAAATGATTACCACTACACAAGTTCAAAAGAAAGGAAACCAGTTTCCGAATGAAATAGTTGATTTCAAGCAAGAACGGGACCGGCTGTACTTCACCACCAAAAATGGGGTCATTTTAGAGTTGACCGTTTTGAGAGATAGCGTTATTAGGTTCAGGTATGCCACCGAATATGTGTTCGAACCTGATTTTTCTTATGCTATAAGCGATGACGTAAGCTTGGGGTTCAACTCATTGGAGGTGGAAGATGGCAAACTCGAATACCTGATCACCACTTCAAAGCTCAGGATCTACATCAACAAAGGCAATTTAAAGGTCAAGATCACCGATTTGGAAGGTACGATCATCAACGAAGATGAAACGGGCTTTCATTGGGAGGAAAACTTCGATTATGGGGGTAACATTGTAAAGATGAGCAAAGTCACCCAATCTGCCGAAAGTTATTATGGCATGGGCGACAAGGCCTCCCACACCAATTTAAAGGGAAAAAGGGCCAACAACTGGGTCACTGACCAATATGCGTTTGGAAAAGACCAAGAACCGCTCTACAAGGCCATACCCTTTTATGTGGGCCTTCACAACGACTTGGCCTATGGCATTTTCTTTGACAACTCGTTCAGCACCTACTTTGATTTTGCCCACGAGCGGCGCAACGTCACCAGTTTTTGGGCCGATGGGGGTGAAATGAATTACTATTTTTTCTTTGGGCCCAAAATGTCGCAAGTGGTCGAGGCCTATACCAATTTGACCGGGGTACCCGAATTGCCGCCCCTTTGGGCATTGGGCTTTCACCAGTCGAAATGGAGCTATTTTCCAGAGAAAAAGGTAAAACAGATAGCGAATACTTTTCGCAAATTGAAGATTCCGTGTGATGCCATCTACCTCGACATCGACTATATGGATGGATTTCGCTGTTTCACGTGGGATAACCGTCGTTTTCCTGACCCCAAGAGAATGGTCAAAGAACTCGAGGAGATAGGTTTCAAGACCATTACCATGATCGACCCTGGTATTAAGATCGACCGCGATTACTGGGTATATCAAGAGGCCATGGAAAACGATTATTTCTGTAAACGTGCCGATGGCCCCCATTTTAAGGGCAAGGTATGGCCTGGAGAGTGCAAGTTCCCAGATTTTACCAATCCGGCGGTTCGCGAGTGGTGGGCAGATCTTTATAAAGAGATGATAGCAGATGTTGGTGTACATGGTGTTTGGAACGATATGAACGAACCAGCCATTATGGATGTGCCCTCAAAAACGGCCAACCTCGATGTACGCCACGATTATGATGGTCACCGTTGCAGCCACCGAAAGGCACACAACGTTTACGGTATGCAAATGGTCAGGGCCACCTTTGAGGGGCTTAAAAAATATACCTTCCCGAAACGGCCATTCGTGTTGACACGTGCGGCATATTCGGGCACCCAGCGCTATTGTGCCACTTGGACGGGTGACAACGTGGCCACTTGGGAGCATCTTTGGATTGCCAACGTTCAGGCCCAGCGAATGTGTATGAGCGGATACTCTTTTATCGGTTCCGATATCGGTGGCTTCGCCGAGCAACCCAATGGCGAACTGTTCGCCAGATGGATACAGTTGGGCATTTTTCATCCGTTCTGTCGGGTACACTCGAGTGGTGACCACGGGGATCAAGAGCCTTGGTCGTTCGGCAAAGAAATAACAGATATCGTCAGAAAGTTCATCGAATTGCGATATGAGCTGTTGCCCTATATCTACACCATGTTCTACAAGTATGTGAACGATGGGCTTCCCATGTTGAAATCACTTGTTTTCTACGATCAAGAAGATTCCCAAACCCATTTTAGGACAGATGAATTCATATTCGGAGACCAGATACTGGTGTGCCCGGTTCAAGAACCCAATGCCCAAGGAAGAAGAATGTACATACCTAGGGGCAAATGGTACAATTATTGGACAGATGAAGTGGTAGAAGGCGGCGACGAGAAATGGGTGGCGGCCGGCATTGACAAAATTCCAATTTTTGTCAAAGAAGGCGCCATAGTGCCCAAGTACCCTGTACAGCAATATGTGGGCGAGAAGGAACTTACTGAACTGAAACTCGATGTGTACTACAAAGACGGTACCGAGAACTCGATGGTCTATGAAGACCAGCACGAAGGCTATGACTACAAAAAAGGCAGGTTCAGTCTTAGAAAGTTCAGGCTACGGGGCAAACCCAAAGAGCTAATTGTGCAGCAGTTCAAAGACGGTAGTTATATAACACCTTATAACAAGCTGCGGCTGCAGTTTCACGGATTGCCCTTTACCATCAAAAAAATTGAACTCGACAATGAAAAGGTCGATTTGAAATCGGTAAAGCTGAACGGTAACAACAACATCGAAATCAGCAAAGATTTCACTGAATTGCATCTTTTCGGAGCTTGATTTTTTTCGTACTTTACGAAACATAAACACTAGCATTATGAAAAGAATCTTATTGGCATTGACACTGTTTTTGGCAGTGGCTGCATGTAAGACCAATCCCTTTACAGGAAAAAAAACTTTGAATTTTTATCCGAACAGCCAGATTTTTCCCATGGCGTTTGCCCAGTATGACCAGTTTTTGAATGAAAACAAAGTGGTGGAGGGTACCAAAGAGGCCAAGATGATCAAGACAGTTGGTCAGCGCATTTCCACCGCTGCTGAACGTTGGTTGGATGCCAACGGCTATCCTGGCTATCTAAAAGATTATAAATGGGAGTATAATTTGGTCAAAGACGAAACGGTGAATGCTTGGTGCATGCCAGGCGGTAAGATTGTTTTCTATACGGGTATTCTACCCATCTGTCAAGATGAAACCGGTATTGCAGTGGTCATGGGCCATGAGGTGGCCCACGCTTTGGCAGACCACGGTGCGCAGCGTATGAGTGCCGGTATGTTGCAGCAATTGGGTGCAGTTGCTGGCAATGTTGCCATCAAAGACCCGCAAAAACGTAATATTTTTAATCAGGCTTACGGTATTGGCTCGGCAGTAGGGGTTATGCTGCCCTTTAGCAGAAGCCATGAAACAGAGGCAGATAGGATCGGTCTGCAGATAATGGCTATCGCCGGTTACGACCCCGCTGAGGCAGCTGAGCTTTGGAAACGTATGAAAGCACAGGCAAAACAGGCTCCACCAGAGTTCTTGAGCACGCACCCCTCTACCGATACACGCATCAAGAACCTTACAGCCTGGGCACCATTGGCCAAACAAGAAGCTGCAAAATTTGGAGTCACTACTTTTGAATAAAGAAAATTTTACCATTTGACACAAAAGCCACCATTTTTAGGTGGCTTTTTATATTTTTACCGCTATGGCGAAAGTGCTGGCGATGAAAGGCAACAGAAAATTGTTGAACGCTTGGGCGTTTTACGATTGGGCCAATTCGGTATATAGTCTTGTGATTGCCTCGGCCATTTTTCCGATATTCTACGGGGGGCTTTTCAGAAGCGCCGGCATAGAAGAGGTAACGGTTTTTGGTGGTGAGATTGCCAGGGCGCCCTTGATCAGTTATGTAACCTCGGCCGCCTTTGTTTTTATCGCCATTGTCACTCCATTGATTTCGGGCATTGCCGATTATTTGGGCAACAAAAAGGTCTTTCTAAAATTCTTTTGTTACCTGGGGGCTGTTTCATGTATTGGCCTTTACTGGTTTTCGTTGGAGCATATTTACTTCGGACTTACCTGTTATTTCTTCGGATTGGTGGGGTTTTGGGTCAGTTTTGCCGTCAACAATTCGTACTTGCCCGATATAGCATATCCTGAACAGCAAGACGGCATCAGTGCAAAAGGTTTTTCGATGGGTTATGTAGGAAGCGTCATTCTACTGTTGTTCAACCTTGCCATGGTCATGAAACCTGACTTTTTTGGTATTACCGATAGTGGGGCAGAGGTGGCCGAGATAAAGGCCATGAAATACTCATTTGTAACCG
Source organism: Flagellimonas lutaonensis (assembly GCF_000963865.1). Lineage (NCBI taxonomy): Bacteria > Pseudomonadati > Bacteroidota > Flavobacteriia > Flavobacteriales > Flavobacteriaceae > Flagellimonas > Flagellimonas lutaonensis. The sequence goes on along the minus strand of NZ_CP011071.1, from coordinate 351,237 downwards.
TCGGTATCTGGTGGATGCTTTTTAGCCAATATACCTTTCACCACTTGCCCAAAGGCTATAGAAAAGAAGGGGAACGAAAGAACATCATCTTGAACGGATTTCTCGAACTCCGCAGCGTCTGGAAGCAATTGGGGCAAGAGACCCGTCTGAAACGTTATTTGATTGCCTTTTTTGTGTACAGCATGGCCGTGCAGACCATTATGCTGATCGCCACTTATTTTGGCGAGGAAGAGATTAATTGGGGCACTGACAGTGAGCGCACCACCGGTTTGATCATCAGCATTTTGGTTATTCAGATCGTGGCCATTTTAGGGGCCACGGCAACTGCCAAGGCCTCAAAGGCTTTAGGCAACATCAAAACCCTGATTGCCATCAATATTTTTTGGCTGCTGTTGTGCATCTACGCCTATTTTTTGGTTACACCGACCGATTTCTATATTGCAGCAGGCTTGGTAGGCATTGTTATGGGCGGCATACAGGCACTTTCACGTTCTACCTATTCCAAGTTTCTGCCAGAGACCACCGATACCACCTCTTTTTTCAGTTTTTATGATGTGGCCGAAAAAATTGGGATTGTGATAGGCACTTTTCTGTATGGCTTTGTGGCCCAGTTTACTAGTAGTATGCGAAACGCCGCCATCTTTTTGGGCATTTTCTTTTTGATGGGCGCCTTTTTGTTGACAAGGGTCCATAAAAAAAGTCCCGCTTCCTGATAGCTATCAGGATAAACAGGACTTTTTTGTTTTCGGTCCACCGCTGGCGGACGGTTTGATGATTGCTGTTCGTCTCGATTGTTGTAATAAACTCGCTAATAACTGTTGATGTCCCCTGAACCAGAAGACTTGGTGTTCACTTTTTTTGGATTTCCCTTGTAGCTGATATCGCCCGATCCAGATACCCGGCCATTCAATGACTGGTTGGCGGTTACCTTGACATCGGCAGAACCTGATACTTGAACATCTACATGTTCGGCCTTAAGGTCGTATGCCTTTACATCGCCCGATCCCGAAACCTGCACATTAAGTTTGTCTGCCTTCCCTTCCAGTTCAATATCACCAGAGCCTGAAAGTTGGGCAGAAACCTCACCGGCCTCAATGGCCAGTTCAATGTCGCCGGAACCTGAAATATTTGTTCTGAACCGGTCAGACCTCAAAGTTGTCTTTCCAATAACATCACCCGATCCCGATAGCGATACGCCTTCTATTTGCTCTACAGGTACCGTTACCAAAATACCGTCCTTCCAAGTTGAAGGCCTGAGATTCACACCCTTTTCTGTTTTGATGACCAATTTGCCATCTTTTACCTCGGTTTTAATGTATTCGAGTAGGTTTTCTTCGCCCTTAAGGGTTAGCTCGCCCTCGTTGCCATCGACCAGTTCTACGTCGAACCAGCCCGCTACGGCCACTTGGTCATAATCGCCCACAGAGCGTTCAATGGTCACTACATTTCCGTTTCCTTTTATACGTTTGCCCCATTGGGCACAGGCTGCAACTGTACAGAAAACCAGTCCTAATGTCAATACTTTCTTCATGGTTTTGTTTTTAGTGTTAATGGTTCGAGCTTGGTCTCAACTATTGCTTTAATTCAACATTTAAAACCTGGCCACAAATTGATGATTAATTTTTGTAAAAGGTTATTCCACCGTATTCACTAACTATGTACACTTGGTTCCCTGAGTTTTTCTTTCCATGAAAGCCCTTGTAGTAACGCTCACTGGATTTTTCTTTACTGATATTGATTTCAAAGTCTTCTTTGCCACTCACCCCGGCATATTCCGTATTGATTTCAAAGTCGAAATAATATTGTGGATCATACCCTATTTTGATTCTCGTATAATTTGTGTTCATATTAATGCTTCCTGCGTCAGCAGCCATTTTTGAGATTTTGATGGATCCATAGTCTGCTGAAATGTCAACATTTCCATGTACTTCTCCGAGCTTGACGCCAATGTAATCGCCATTTCCCTTAACATTTTGCACCCTGCCCACTTCCATAGAACCATAATCAGATGAATAGAGAAGGCTCTCCATTTCACCTATAACCGCATTGGTATAATCTGCCTTGACAACGAGGTTGCCCGCCCTTTCAACGGTAAACCCGGAGTAGTCGGCATTGATCTCTGCACTGTTCACATATTCAAATGTTGAGCGTGAGGTGTAGTCAAACCGAAGTTCATTGTTTCTGCCACGCAACTCACCTATTTCCATTTTACCATAATCACAGCTGATCTTTGCATGGCCATCGATTCGGTCTAGGTATATATTGCCATAATCGTTGTTCAGGTTTATACTGTTCTTCACGGGCAGTTTTATGGTGTAGTTCACCTGTACGTTCACATTGTTTCGTTTACCCCAATTCCAGCCCCAATTTCGGTCGCGGTCTCCAAAACGGGTAATGGCCGAGACCATGCTGCTGTTATTTTCAAAATAAACGTTGATTTCATCAAGGCGTTCTTGCACGCGTTCTTCATTGTTGCCATTGGTCTTGATGTGCACCTCGATCATGACCATGTTTTGGTCCCAAGAGGTAATGTTCAGGTTGCCGTAGCTGTTTTTTACCTTTAAAAGGGCATTTGCATTGACATTGAACTCTTTTTTGATTGTTTTTTCTTTGGTATACTTCCCCTTCCAGCCACCTAGGTCTGTATGGGCCGCTAAGGTAATTGGCAGGGCCAATAGTATAAGGCAGAGATATTTAGATAGTAAAGTTCTCATCATTGTATGGTTTTAAATTTTTAACTTCTTCTATATTGGTCAATACTTCTTTCAGTAAATCGATCCGTGTTTGAAAATTGATGATCATTGCGTTCAAAATAATCTTGCTGTTACCCCCATTTACCAGGTCACGTTCCAATTGGGTGTAATCGGCTTCCAGCTTATCGAGTTGTTTTAGGGCATCATCGACCATTTGTGCCGTTTCTGGCGATTTGGCATTTTTGAGCTCTTGCACCTGTTCTTCTATGAGACCGGCAAAATAGAATTGGGTCTCGGAAATCTCAGGTGCAATCTCGACCACTTGCTGATCAATGGACGGCCCTTCAACAAACCATTTAAGACCCAGTGCGCACAGCAACAACAATGAGGCGGCAATCGAAAGAGCCTTCCACCAAGACGTCTTTTTTGGTCGCATGGCGACCACGCCTTTTGATCTGCTGAGTTTCTCAAGAAAGCGTTCTTGGTGCCCGGTCTTAGGTTCCTCTATGTCGAACCCGCCTTGCAATCTTCCAAAAAGCTCGTCTAATGCATCCTTTTTCATAATCAATTGATATTTACTGACAATTTTTTTCTCAAACTTTCTTTGGCCCTTGAAATAGTGGTCCGGCAATTGGCATAGTTGATATCGAGTATCTGGCTAATTTCTTCATAATCGTATCCTTCGATGAGGTGCAAGGTCAAAGAAACTCTGTAATTGTCTTTCAAACTTTTCATGGTTTCCATCACTTTTTGAACCTTCAGTTCTGTATAACCATCTTGGTTCAAAACAACCTCGTCGTTGTCCTCAACCTTGTAAAGTACCTCATCTATGGCAACAGCTTTTAACTTCTGTTGCTTTCGGTAGTGATAGATACTGTTGTTCACCACAATTCGTTTTAACCATGCCCCGAAGGTCACATCGCCTTTGAATGTGTGCAGTTTCGTAAACGCGTTCAAAAACGATTCTTGCATCACATCCTCTGCTTCTGCCGTGTGCTTTACAATCCGGAGGGCCGTGTTGTACATGGCCTTGTAATACCTGTTGTAAATTTCAAGCTGGGCACTTTGCTTTCCTTCCAAGCACTCTTTCAAGAGGGCATCAGTATGTTCATTTTGGCGGCTCAAAAAGTTGAATGGTTTGTCTTATAGAGTAGGTGTTTTGCCATTTGTTACAGTTTTGAACAGAAATTTTGTGTTTGATGGCATAAGAATTGCTCAAAGTACAGTAAAATAAGAGATTTTTGCCGTCGAACCCCTTGAATAATGGCGATTTTGGCCATGCTTTCTTGGAATTGGGCACGAAATTGTTCTGTGGGTTCGTGACAGAATGACCGAAATTTAACATATGGCAGAATTGAAATTTACAAATCTTGACAATTTGTCTTTTCAAGGAATTGAAGAAGACTCTGAGTTGATTCCATTATTGACCCCCGAAGATGAGGAAGAAATGAACAACGAAAGCCTTCCTGAAATATTACCAATTTTGCCGCTTCGCAATACGGTGCTTTTTCCGGGTGTGGTAATCCCCATCACCGCCGGAAGGGATAAATCTATCAGTCTGATCAAAGAAGCCAACCAGGGCAGCAAGACTATTGGTGTGGTATCACAAAAAGATGAAAAGACCGAAAATCCGGGAATAAACGATATTAATACGTTAGGTACGGTGGCCCGTATTTTACGGGTACTTCAAATGCCCGATGGCAATACCACGGTCATTATACAGGGCAAGAAGCGCTTTGAAATTGCCGAGGTGCTCACAGAGAAGCCTTATATGACCGCTACCATTCGCGAAGCGAACGAAATAAGACCAGATCAGAACAACGAGGAGTTTGGGGCCATCATCGATTCCATCAAAGATTTGGCCTACAAAATCATAAAAGATAACCCGAACATACCCAGTGAGGCAACGTTTGCCATCAAAAACATCCAGAGCAACTCGTTTCTCATCAATTTCGTTTCATCGAACCTAAACCTCTCCGTTCAAGAGAAACAGAAGCTACTGGAAATTGCAGACCTGCAAGAAAGGGCTTTGGCAACCTTACGGTACATGAACCTTGAACTGCAGAAACTGGAGCTCAAGAACGACATTCAATCGAAGGTGCGCCATGATATGGACCAACAGCAGCGCGAATACTTCTTGCACCAGCAGATGAAGACCATTCAAGAAGAGTTGGGAGGTGTCTCTTACGAGGAAGAGGTCGAAGAAATGCGCAAAAAGGCCAAAAAGAAAAAGTGGGGCAAAAAGGTAAGGGAGCATTTCGAGAAAGAGTTGGCGAAGATGCAGCGTATGAACCCGCAGGTGGCAGAGTATTCAATTCAAAGAAACTACCTAGACCTTATTCTTGAACTGCCTTGGAACGAATATTCGAAGGATAAGTTTGACCTGAAGCGGGCCCAAAAGATATTGGACCGCGACCACTATGGTCTGGAAGATGTAAAACGCAGGATCATCGAGTACCTGGCCGTATTGAAGTTGCGCAACGATATGAAGTCACCCATCCTCTGTTTGTACGGCCCTCCGGGTGTTGGTAAGACCTCGTTGGGCAAGTCGATAGCAGAAGCACTCGGCAGGGAGTATGTGCGCATGTCTCTTGGGGGCCTACGTGATGAGGCCGAAATCAGGGGCCATCGAAAGACCTATATCGGGGCGATGCCCGGCCGTATTGTGCAGAACATTAGAAAGGCGGGCACTTCGAACCCAGTCTTTATTTTGGATGAGATCGACAAACTTGGCAATAGCCACCAAGGGGATCCCTCTTCGGCCATGCTGGAGGTGTTGGATCCCGAGCAAAACAACGATTTCTACGATAATTTCTTGGAAATGGGCTACGACCTTTCAAAAGTCATGTTCATTGCCACGGCCAATAACCTGTCGACCATTCAGCCTGCACTTCGCGACCGAATGGAAATCATCAACGTTACCGGTTACACCATTGAAGAAAAGGTAGAGATAGCCAAAAGGCACTTGTTGCCCAAGCAATTGAAAGAGCATGGCCTTACCAACAAAGACTTGAAAATTGGTAAACCACAGCTTGAAAAGATTGTAGAGGGCTACACGCGTGAATCGGGTGTAAGGACACTTGAAAAACAAATCGCCAAAATGGTGCGCTATGCAGCAAAGAACATCGCCACTGAAGAAGCGTACAATGTAAGGGTTACCAATGCCGATATCGAAAAGGTCTTGGGCCCTCCCCGAATGGAACGTGACAAGTATGAGAACAATGAGGTGGCAGGGGTGGTTACCGGCCTTGCATGGACCAGTGTGGGCGGCGACATCCTGTTTATAGAGGCCATTCTGTCGAAAGGCAAGGGCACCCTCAACATCACGGGCAATTTGGGCAAGGTAATGAAAGAATCGGCCACCATTGCCATGGAGTATATCAAGTCGAATGCAGAAAGCTTTGGTATAGACCCCAATGTTTTTGATAGGTACAATGTACACATCCATGTTCCCGAAGGGGCCACACCGAAAGATGGTCCGAGCGCGGGCATAACGATGCTTACCTCATTGGTGTCACTGTTTACCCAGCGAAAGGTGAAAAAAAGCATCGCCATGACCGGCGAGATAACCCTACGGGGCAAGGTGCTTCCGGTGGGAGGCATCAAAGAGAAGATTTTGGCCGCCAAAAGGGCGCGCATCAAAGAGATTATTCTTTGTGAGGACAACCGTAAAGATGTAGAGGAAATAAAGCCCGAGTATTTGAAAGGACTCAAATTTCACTATGTCAAAGACATGAGCGAGGTAATCGCCATTGCCTTGACCAAGCAAAAGGTGAAGAACGCCAAAAAGCTTTAGCAGGTATTTTTCTTTAAATTCTGTCTATTTTTGGCGCATGCGTAAAATCACCATAGCTATCGACGGCTACTCATCCACAGGAAAAAGCACCGTGGCCAAGCGTTTGGCAAAGGCCTTGGGGTACGTGTATGTCGATACAGGTGCCATGTACAGGGCGGTCACGCTCTTTGCCCTCCGTAACGGCTATGTTGGGGGTGCTGAAGACAATTTTGATGCCCTGGTCGCTAGTCTTTCAGAAATTGACCTAAGGTTCCGCCCCAATGCTGAGACAGGTCAATCAGATATTTATTTGAACGGTGAAAACGTAGAGCGTGAGATACGTACACTCGAAGTGTCAAAATATGTCAGCCAAGTGGCTACCCTAGAAGCGGTGCGCCATAAACTGGTGGAAATGCAGCAAAAAATGGGTGCCGAAAAAGGGTTGGTGATGGATGGACGCGATATTGGCACTGTGGTGTTTCCTGATGCCGAGTTGAAGATCTTTATGACCGCCTCGCCCGAAACCCGTGCCCAAAGGCGTTTTGATGAACTGAGGCAACGAGGGGAGCAGGTTACCTTCGACGAGGTACTCAAAAATGTTCGTCAGCGCGACCATATCGACTCTACCCGCAAAGTATCGCCTTTGCAAAAGGCAGAGGAAGCCATTGAATTCGATAATTCAAATCTTGGGTTGGAAGAGCAGTTTGAGGCAATTCACAACTATGCCCTTGATGTAATTTCTGGTCAAGACAAGAAAAAAGACGCCCGATAGGCGTCTTTTCAACATTCAAATCCTAAAAGATTTTAGAGGTTTGGGATAACCAACTCTTGCCCAGGATGTATTAGGTCTGGGTTTTTCAGAATATTTCTGTTGGCCTCAAAAATCTTGTTGTATTTCATGGCGTCACCATAATAGTGCTTGGCAATTTTGCTGAGCGATTCGCCACTTTGAACGGTGTGGCGGTGGTATACCGAACTGTCGGCAACCGTAATGTTGGCCTTAATGTCAGAGGGATTTTCACCACCGATTTCCTTGATCTTGTCCCAAAGAACGTTTTTTTCATATTGGGTGTTTGCCACCCCCTTTATTTTAAGGACACCGTTTTCTTCACGTACGTCCCCGTCTTTGATGTTTAGCTTTTGCCCAAGATCCAATACGGGTTGATATTTTGCTTTTACACTCATAATATTCTTAATTAAATTAATGGTTACTAATTGGGAAACAAGATAGCCATAAAAGTCACAGGGCAGGCAATTATTGGCCATTTTTGAAAAATTGTCCATTTAGAGGCAATAATGGTTTGTAATACAAGTAATTAATTGTATTTTTGCGCTCCTTTTTTAGCGAATCCAAGAGGAAAAAGGAATGGAAAAACAAAATAATAATTTCTTCCACGAAATCGCTTGACTCTTGTAACTCCGTGGAATACAAATGAAATCAGCACATGGCTGAAGAAAAAAAAACTGCGGAAGCAGTAGATGCTGCCGAAGCAAAGCAAAACGTTGACGAAACTACTGCAAAGGTCAACGAAGAATCTAAAGAAACAAAAGAAGAAGCCCCAAAACAAGACCCGCAAGAGTACCTTGAAAATTTTGATTGGGACAAGTACGAAGAAGGTATCGAACGGGTCGATGACAAGAAGCTTAAAGAATTTGAGAAGCTTGTTGAAGAAAACTTCGTGGACACGGCCGATGAAGAGGTGGTCGAGGGTACTGTGGTACACATGACAGACCGCGAGGCCATCATCGATATCAATGCTAAATCTGAAGGCGTTATCTCGCTGAACGAATTTCGCTACAACCCAGACCTAAAGGTAGGAGACAAGGTTGAGGTGCTAATCGACATCAGGGAAGACAAAACGGGCCAGTTGGTACTTTCGCACAGAAAGGCCAGAACCATCAAGGCTTGGGACCGTATCAACGAAGCCCACGACAAAGAAGAGATTGTACAGGGCTACGTAAAGTGCCGCACCAAAGGTGGTATGATCGTAGATGTATTCGGTATCGAGGCATTCTTGCCAGGTTCGCAGATAGATGTGAAGCCTATTCGCGATTACGACCAATATGTTGGCAAGAACATGGAGTTCAAGGTGGTCAAGATCAACCACGAGTTCAAGAACGTTGTGGTATCGCACAAAGCACTGATCGAGGCCGATATCGAAGAACAGAAGAAAGAGATCATCAGCCAGCTTGAGAAAGGCCAGGTATTGGAGGGTGTTGTCAAGAACATCACTTCGTACGGTGTCTTTATTGACCTGGGCGGTGTTGACGGTCTTATCCACATCACAGACCTTTCATGGAGCAGGATCAATCATCCGAACGAAGTGGTCGAGCTAGACCAGAAATTGAACGTGGTTATCCTTGATTTTGACGATAACAAGTCAAGAATCCAATTGGGTCTTAAACAACTTGAGAAACATCCTTGGGATGCCTTGGGTGATGAGATTAAGGTTGGCGACAAGGTAAAGGGCAAGGTAGTTGTAATTGCCGACTATGGTGCCTTTATCGAGGTGGCCGAAGGTGTAGAGGGCCTTATACACGTTTCAGAAATGTCATGGTCAACGCATTTGCGTTCGGCCCAAGATTTCGTGAAAGTGGGCGATGAGGTCGAGGCCGTGGTATTGACCTTGGACAGGGAAGAACGCAAAATGTCGCTCGGCATGAAGCAATTGACTCCTGACCCATGGACGGACATCACCTCTAAATACCCTGTTGGTTCAAGACATAAAGGTATCGTCAGAAACTTTACCAATTTCGGCGTATTTGTCGAGTTGGAAGAGGGTATCGATGGCCTTATCTATATCTCTGACCTTTCTTGGACGAAGAAAATCAAGCACCCATCAGAGTTTGTAAACGTTGGTGACACGATTGAAGTGGAGGTATTGGAGCTTGATGTGGAAGGAAGAAAATTGAGCTTGGGCCACAAACAGACCACTGAGAATCCGTGGGACAAATATGCCGAGGAGTATGCCGAAGGGACTGTACACAAAGCTTCGATCGCTGAGATTGTCGATAAAGGCGCTACAGTTAAGTTCAACGAGGATATAACCGGTTTTGTACCCTCGCGCCACATGGAAAAGGAAGATGGCAAGAAACTCGTTAAGGGAGAGGAAGCTGAATTCAAGATCATTGAGTTCAACAAAGACTTCAAACGAGTGGTGGCCAGCCATACCGCCATTTTCAGGGAGCAAGAAGAACGCAATGTCAAAGCGGCCAAAAAACGGTCTTCCTCATCTGATGAGGCGACACCGACACTTGGTGATGCGAATTCACAATTGCAGGCATTGAAAGATAAAATGGAGGCTGAAAACAAGAAGTAGGCACTTTCATTTTAAGAACAGTAAAGCCCTGACGTAACGTCAGGGCTTTTTTTGTGCAGAATGGTTTTGTAGAAATGATTACTTTTGTCAAACAAACGAGCCAGTGCAAAGCCCATGAGTCAGAGAGTGCTGCTTTCCTCCAAAGAAATCCAAATTATTCTCCATCGCCTGGCCTGTCAATTACTTGAAAACCATCTCGACTTCAAAGACACTGTGTTGATAGGTATTCAGCCACGGGGTATTTACTTGGCCGAACGGCTGACCAAGCTATTGAGCGAGGAATATGGCGTTGAAAACATAAAACTCGGCTCTTTGGACATTACGTTTTATAGAGATGATTTTAGAAGGGGCGACAAGATTTTGGAAGCGAACATGACCAAAATCGATTTTTTGGTAGAGAACAAAAAAGTTGTCTTTATCGACGATGTGCTCTATACAGGACGCAGCATCAGGGCGGCACTCACGGCCATACAATCGTTTGGCAGACCAGAAGAAATTGAACTTTTAACATTGATAGATAGGCGTTTTAGCAGGCATTTGCCCATACAGCCGAACTACAAGGGACGGCAGGTCGATGCCATCAATGAAGAAAAAGTAAAGGTCATGTGGAAGGAAAATGATGGAAAAGATGTGGTTTATTTGGTAAATAAGTGAAATAATGAGGGAATTGAGCGTTAACCACTTACTGGGAATCAAATATCTGAACCAAAAGGATATAGAGCTCATATTTGAAACTGCCGACCATTTTAAAGAGGTTATCAACCGTTCCATCAAAAAGGTGCCCACCTTGCGCGATATCACCATTGCCAACATCTTTTTCGAGAACAGTACACGTACCAAACTTTCATTCGAGCTGGCCGAAAAACGCTTGTCGGCCGATGTCATAAATTTTTCTGCATCGCAATCGTCTGTCAAGAAAGGCGAGACCCTGATTGATACGGTGAACAATATACTTTCGATGAAAGTTGATATGGTGGTGATGCGCCACCCGAACCCCGGCGCCGGCATTTTTTTGGCAAAACACGTCAACGCTTCCATTATCAATGCCGGTGATGGGGCCCATGAGCACCCTACACAAGCACTGCTCGATTCGTATTCCATTAAGGAAAAACTGGGCACCGTAGCGGGTAAAAATGTGCTCATTGTGGGCGATATATTGCATTCTAGGGTGGCCCTATCGAATATTTTCGCCCTGAAACTGCAGGGGGCAAATGTCAAGGTGTGCGGCCCGAAGACTTTGATACCCAAGCATATCGAATCATTGGGAGTCTCTGTTGAAACCAATCTTTTCAATGCATTGCAATGGTGCGATGTTGCCAATATGCTACGCATTCAAAACGAACGCATGGAGGTCAGTTATTTTCCCTCTACCCGTGAATATACCCAGCAGTTCGGGGTAAACAAGGCGATATTAGATCGATTGGACAAGCAAATTGTGATCATGCACCCCGGACCCATAAACAGGGGCGTTGAAATTACAAGTGATGTGGCAGATTCGAACCAATCCATTATCCTTGAGCAGGTTGAAAATGGAGTGGCGATTCGTATGGCGGTTATTTACTTATTGGCTTCTAAAATAAAATAAGATGATTTTTGACAAAGATGGTGCAACCACTATAGTGTTTCAAGAAAACATCTCACTGAAGACCTTCTTGCAAAACCTTAGAAATGCATACCCTAAATTAAAGCACGACAACATCGTGGTAAACTTGTTCTCATTTGACAAGTTGACCGCCGATGATATTTTGGAGTTCTTGGAACTTTCAAACCAACACCGAGTTGCAAAAAAATCGTTTGTATTGGTCACCGACAAAGTGACGTATGATGAAGTGCCTGATGAAATGTGCGTAGTACCTACGACCCAAGAGGCAAAGGACATCATTGAAATGGAAGAGATTGAACGGGATCTGGACCTATGAAAGTTCATATTCTCGGCTGTTATTCGGCAACCCCAAGGGCCTTGACCAACCCTACCGCGCAGGTACTCGAAATTCGCAACCATCTTTTTTTGATCGATTGTGGAGAGGGCACCCAAGTTCAGCTCAGAAAGAACAAGATCAAGTTCTCGCGCATCAACCATGTGTTCATATCGCATTTGCATGGAGATCATTTTTTTGGCCTGCCGGGACTCGTATCCACGTTCAGGCTTTTGGGCAGGAAAAAAGAGCTTCATATATATGGGCCCAAAGGAATCAAAGAGGCCATCACCCTTATGCTGAAACTGGGCGATTCTTGGACAACCTATCCGTTACTATTCCATGAGCTCGGTTCAAAAGGCTCAGAGCTTATTTTTGAGGATGATAAGGTCACGGTAGAAACCATTCCGCTCAAGCACCGCATCTATACCAATGGTTTTCTTTTTAAGGAGAAACCGGCATTGCGCAAACTCAACATAGCGGCAGCCCGAAAATATGGCGTTGACAAAAGCCAGTTCAACCTGATCAAACAAGGTAGCGATGGCACTGATACCGAGGGCAAAACCATATTCAACGAATTGTTGACCCATGACCCTGAACCGCCCAAGAGCTATGCCTTTTGTAGCGACACCGTCTATGACGAGGGCCTTGTCAATTTCCTTCGAAAGGTACATGTGCTTTACCACGAATCAACTTTCTTGACCTCAGATGAACACCTTGCCCTTAAAACCAAACACTCGACCGCGGCGCAGGCTGCCAAAATCGCAAAATTGGCCGATGTTGGCACACTGATCTTAGGGCATTACTCAATGCGCTACGGTTCATTGGAGCTCTTTAAAAAAGAGGCCGAAGCTCATTTTGACAGGGTAGCATTGGCCGATGATGGCAAAGTATTTGATTTTTCAGGCAATCTTTCACAATAAATACCAACATTCTTTTATCTTCTGCCCTGTTTTGTTGAAATTTGTTTGAAACCATCGGGGACATGCAAAAAGATTTGAGCGATTACCGAAAATCGTACGAAAAGAGCGAGTTGATCGAGAATGCAATTCCTGAAAACCCCTTGGAATTGTTCCAAAAATGGTTTTATGAGGTTGAGGCCACCGATAGCATGGATGAGCCCAATGCCATGACAATAGCCACCCATGGCCTTGATGGATACCCCAAAAGCCGCGTGGTGCTTATGAAAAAGTTTACGTACGAAGGGTTCATATTCTATACGAACTACAACAGCGAGAAGGGCAGGGCCATAGAGAAGAATCCTGCGGTCTGCCTGTCTTTCTTTTGGCCCACCCTTGAACGGCAGGTAATCATAAAGGGCAAGGCAGAAAAGATAGCGGAGAACCTTTCCGACGGGTATTTTGAGAGCCGCCCGCGAGGGAGTCAGTTGGGTGCATTGGTCTCAAACCAAAGTGAGGTGGTCCCCTCAAGGGCCGTTCTGGAACAAGAGATGAAGAAGCTCGAAAAAAAATATGAAGGAAAGGAAATTGAACGACCCAAAAATTGGGGCGGCTATTTGGTGCGACCGTTCAGTATAGAGTTTTGGCAGGGTAGGCCCAACAGGTTGCACGATCGTATACGCTATACATTGCAAGAAGACTATAATTGGAAAATTGAACGTTTGGCACCTTAAAAACTGTAATGATGAAGAGATTGATAATGGTCAGGCACGGCAAGTCATCATGGGAATATGACGTGGCCGACAGAGACAGGCCTCTAAAAGAAAGGGGAATCAATGATGCCCACTTGGTTTCAAAGACGTTTTTAAAAGACAGACCGGCAATCGATTTTGTCTTTTCTAGTCCGGCGAACCGGGCACTGCATACAGCGATGATCTTTTCAAGAAATTTGAAGTTTGACCTCCAAAAGGTCCAAATTGTAGATGACCTATATGATTTTTCGGGCGCTGCTGTGCAATCTTTCTTAAAAACACTGGATGACAGTTTAAACGCGGTAATGATATTCGGCCATAACTATGCCTTTACCAATTTGGCCAATACTTGGGGCGACCGGTACATTGAAAACGTTACCACTTCAGGGTTGGTGCAGATTCGGTTCGAGCAAACAACATGGGAATCGATTTCTAAAGGGAAAACAGAACAGGTAATTTTTCCAAAGCATTTAAAGTAGCAATATGACGAAACTGAACAACGAGTACATAAACCGTGAGATTAGCTGGTTACATTTTAATGAAAGGGTATTGCAAGAGAGTGCGGATGAGAACGTGCCTTTGATCGAAAGGCTACGGTTTTTGGGTATTTTCAGCAACAACCTTGATGAGTTTTTCAAAGTGCGCTACGCTACGGTGAAACGTATCGTTGATGCCGGTAAAAAGGGAAAAAGTGTCTTGGGGGGCGAACGCGCCAAAGACCTGTTGGAAGAGATTACCAAGATTGTCATCGCACAACAGTCAAAAAGCATCGAGATTCTAAAGCATATTGAAGATGAACTTGAGGCACAGAATATTTTTATTGTCAACGAAGAAGGGGTCACCGATGACCAGGCAGAGTTCATCAAAGACTATTTTCAGAAAAAGGTCAGTCCCGAGTTGATGATCATAATCCTCAACGACGTGACACAGTTTCCCGTATTGAAAGATACTGCGGCCTATTTGGCCGTAAAAATGGTCTTGAACAGTGAAACGGGAGGGCTTTTGAAGAAACGGAAAGAGTTGCAATATGCGCTGATTGAGATTCCGAAGGGCATTGACCGTTTTGTGGTGCTTCCCAGAAAAGATGGAAAAGATTATATCATTATTCTAGATGACCTTATCAGATTTTGCCTTGATAAGATTTTCACCATGTTCGATTATGAGTCCATATCGGCCCATATGATCAAGATTACCCGCGATGCCGAGCTCGATATAGACAATGACTTGAGCAAAAGCTTCATCGAAAAGATCTCTTCCAGCGTTGAACACAGAAAAATCAGCGATCCGGTACGCTTTGTCTATGACAAAAGCATAGCACGCGATACGCTGAAATATCTCAAAGAGAAGATGGGCATCGCAGAAAACGACAGCGTAATACCAGGTGGGCGCTACCACAATAGGAGAGATTATATGGGGTTCCCAAGCTTGGGCCGTACCGATTTGCTTTATGAAAAGATCAAACCGCTCCCGGTCAAGGGGTTCAGTTTTGAAGGAAGCCTTTTTGAGAGCATCGCCAAAAAAGATTACCTGCAATATGTGCCCTATCATACGTTTTCGTATGTTATCAAGTTTTTGAAAGAGGCGGCCTTGGATCCAAAGGTCAGGGCCATCAAGATCACCGTATATCGCTTGGCCAATAACTCACAGGTGGCAGCGGCGTTGATCAACGCTGCTAAAAATGGCAAGCAGGTAACGGTGCAGATCGAGCTGCAGGCCCGTTTTGATGAGCAGGCCAATATTGAATATGCCAACCAACTGCAAGAAGAAGGGGTAAAGCTAATATTTGGTATACCCGGGTTAAAGGTGCACAGCAAGATCTGTTTGATCGAGCGCGAAGAAGAAAAGGGCATTAAGCGATACGGCTTTGTCAGTACGGGTAATTTCAACGAATCAACGGCCCGTGTGTATACAGACTACACCCTGTTCACGGCACATGATGGTATTTTGAAAGAGTTGAACAAGGTCTTTGACTTTTTTGAGACCTCCTACAAGATCAACAAGTACAAGCACCTCATTGTTTCGCCGCATTACACCAAAAATGTTTTTAATAGGTTGATAGACAACGAAATTGCCAATGCAATCATGGGTAAAGAAGCGTACATCAAAATAAAGATGAACAGTTTTACCTCGTACAAAATGGTAGATAAGCTCTATGAGGCCAGCAGGGCAGGGGTAAAGATCCAGTTGATCATCAGGGGAATTTGTTGCCTGATTCCCGGGGTCGAGGGCATGAGCGAGAACATCGAGGCCATCAGTGTGGTCGATAAGTTCTTGGAACACCCCAGATTGTTCATTTTTGCCAATAACGGCGACCCAAAGGTATATATATCTTCTGCGGATTGGATGACAAGAAACCTTGACTATCGTGTTGAGGTGGGCTGCCCCATCTATGATGAGGATATAAAGCAAGAACTTATCGATACCTTCGAGATCAGTTGGAGCGACAATGTGAAGGCCAGGGTCTTTTCAGAGGCCCAAGACAATGCCTATCGAAAGGCCAACGGCCCCAAGGTACGTTCACAATTTGCCATGTACGATTATTATCTAAGGAAATTGGAATCATAGCCAAACACAATGGTCATTCGAAAACTTGCAGCAATCGATATTGGATCCAACGCTATTCGGTTGCTGATACACAACGTGATTGAAGAGGAGGGCAAAAATCCACAATTTAGAAAAAATGCGCTCATTCGGGTGCCCATTCGTTTAGGGGAAGACTCTTTTACCATCGGTGAAATATCAGACAGAAACCAAGAGCGGATCGTAAAGGCCATGCATGCGTTCAAATTACTGATGGAGGTACATGGTGTTGAAAAATATATGGCCTGCGCCACTTCAGCAATCAGAGAGGCCAATAATGGTCAAGAGGTGGTCGAGAGGGTATATGATGAATCTGGAATCAAAATTGAAGTAATCGATGGCAAGAAGGAAGCTTCGATCATCGCTTCGACCGACCTTAAAAACCTTATGCAATCAGACATCACCTATCTGTATGTAGATGTTGGTGGCGGCAGTACAGAATTTACCCTTTTTTCGGGCAATAAGGTATTGGTTTCAAAATCGTTCAAAATAGGCACCGTTCGTTTGCTCAATAATCTGGTGAGCGACAGTATATGGACACAAATCAAAGATTGGGTCACCACCCATGTGAAGACCTATCAAAAGGTTGAAATAATCGGCTCTGGGGGCAATATCAATAAATTGCACAAAATGTCGGGCCGTAAACAGGGTCAGCCCCTCTCATACATTTGGCTGAATGCCCAGTACCACTTTTTAGATAGTATGGACTATGACGATTGTGTCGCTGAATTGGGGCTGAACCCAGATAGGGCCGATGTTATCGTACCTGCAACGCGGATATTCTTGTCGGCGGCAAAATGGAGCGGGGCAAAGAAAATACATGTACCGCAAATCGGACTATCCGATGGCATTATCAAAACATTGTATTACAGGGAAAGTTGACCCTACCCGTGCATGGTCTCCTTTTTACCGAGGTCTTTCATCAATTCGGCCTCATAATCGAGCAGTTCTTGCCATTTTTGGTCAACTTCTTCACGATCACCATATTTTCGGGCAAACTTTAAGAACATGGTGTAGTGGTTCGCTTCGCTGACCATTAGTTTCCGGTAGAACTCAGAAAGTTCCTCATCTTGTATGTTTTCTGACAATAATCTGAAGCGTTCACAGCTTCTAGCTTCTATAAGTGCGGCATACAATAATTTATGCACCAAATGGGTCTCTCGACTGCCTCCCTTGGGAAAAAACTTCATCAGCTCGATAACGTATTCATCCTTACGCTCCCGTCCCAACGTCCAGCCCCTTTCCAGAATTTTCTCGTGAACCATGTTGAAATGCCCCATTTCTTCACGGGCCAGGGACACCATTTCTTTGACAAGTTCTGATTTCTCAGGAAAACCCACGATCAGTGAGATAGCGGTACTGGCTGCCTTTTGCTCGCAGTACGCATGGTCGGTGAGGATTTCCTCAATATTTTTCTCAACAATGTTCACCCATCTGGGGTCAGTAGGAAGTTTTAATCCAAGCATTATTGAAACTTTGAAGATTAGTGATGCAAAGATAAAACATTGCCCCGAGCGCGTAATAAAAATGGTAAGCGATGGTTATCTTTGTGGATACTCCGAAACAATTATATCATATCTTTTATGCAATATACCGCATCTGGCAGATTGCTTTCAGAATTGGCTGAACTGCACTTGGATACAGACACCAAAAACTGGTTTTCCCAAAAGATAAAAGCCATAACCGAAAAAAAATCAGCGCGTGAGCTGTATTTGACCTATAGCCTCTGTAGCAGTAAATTTAAAGACCGGGCGTTTGATGCATCGAAGTGCAACGATAAAAAATTGGCCGATTTTCTTTTGGAACGGAACACCGGTTTGGTCGAAACAGGGCGATTGGCCTTGTTGGTAAACGCCCTTGAAGCGGATGCTGGGCATTTTGCGGATAAGATTGTGCGTTTGGTACAGATGGCAGATAGCAAAGAACTGGAAACGTTTTTGAAGTACTTGGTGCTGCTGCCCCAACCGGGAAGGTTCAGTTTTATAGCTGTCGATAGTTTAAGAACCAATATTGCCACTGTGTTTGATGCCATTGCATTGAACAACCCATACCCAACCTTGCATTTCAATGACCAGCAATGGAATCAAATGTACTTGAAAGCCGTTTTTATAGGCAGTGACCTGAGCAAGATGCAAGGGGTCGATCAACGTGCCAATGCTGATTTAGCAAGGATCATCTCTGATTATGCCCATGAACGATGGGCAGCATCCCGTGCCATTGACCCCTTGATATGGAGGCCTACGACAAACTACCTTGAAGGCACCCTGCTCAAAGACATGGAAAGGCTTTTGGCCAGTGATGATGCCGCCGAAAACAGGGCAGCGGCACTTTGCTGTCATCACAGTGGTAATGACAGGGCAAAGGCACTATTGAGCGACCATCAAGATTTGGTGGGGCAGATTGAAAGTGGCGACCTGACTTGGTCAAATATCAAATAATGGTGATATGGTTATTTATCGGCAACTTTTTTAAACTCAATTAAGTTTTATCATTACAAGCTTGCCTAGTCTATTTCATTGTGGTATTTGGACACGAATTTCAAACTAATTTTTTGGCAACAACTTGCTTTGAAACTTATTTTATTTCTTCAACGAATTGATCCATGCGGCAATCTTTAGGGCTTCATCTTTGGGCACCTGTGGCATCGGTGCCATGGGCGTGGCATATTCGGGCCAGTTTTTGGGTTGCGGATTGTAGATGAGGTCTACAATTTTTTCGTTGGAATATCCCCTTTTCGCAATGGCCACGAACGAGGGTCCTACCATTCGTTTGTCTTTGGCATGGCAGGCAACACAGGTGTTGTTCGTCAACAGTGGCTGAACCTGCGCATCGGTAAGCACAGAGGTTTTTTTGACTGCCGTCTTTTTTGAAACCGTCTGTTTGGTGGGTTTTACTACCTTTTTGGTGCGTTTTGTGGAAAGCTCTGAAAGCGGAAGTTTTTCCCCTTCGGGAATATTGTTCATGGTGTAAAAGAAGGTTGGATGCAACACCAGATGACTTTTTTCCTTCGATTTGACACCATGAAGCGTTACTTCGTGCACGTTGTAACGGTTATGCTTTTCGGTGACCAATCGGACTTTCATACCGTCATCACTGACCTTTACCCCCTTAATGGCAATATCCTCAACATTGGTTTGCGGACTACCGTACACCGCGTGATACTTGTACAGATAACTTTTGGCCGAGTACGAATCAAGGTTTTCTGCAGTTTCTTTGTCCACAGGTTTGGTGAACTCAATTTCAAAACCATCGGGCATGGCCTTTACGGTCTTCATTTCAAAAGGCATCCTGCCTGTCCAAGTTAAAAATTCAAGTCCAGAATTGGTCGTGCCTGCTGAGCCCCAACCACGGTTGGTCTCGCCCGCAAAGAGATTGCCATTGCTGTCAAAATCCATGCGCATGACACCCGACTGAAAACCTGACCTAAAATCAAAGGCCACCCCTTGGTATTCACCCTTCACCTTTTCTAAAACGACCCTCATGATCTTGCTTTGTCCTTGGTCGCCCACAAACAGTTGCCCTGCAAAGGGACCAAATTTGCCATTGGTTTCATCGACCAGTAATTGCGAGTTTGAGATTCCCATGATGCCGTGCGGCAAAATGACGGCGGGTAGCTGTAGTTCAGGAAAAAATTCCTTCAGCTCGTGCATAAAATCGGGGTCCTCTTCATCGATGATGTTTTCGGGTTTCACATAGCGCCCATTCTTTTTGACTTGCCGTTTATCGATACGGGCATAGAACTGTTCTTCGGTCAACTTGACGGGGGAATTCGGTTCCCCCGTCCATCGTAATCCTGCGGGATGTCCTGTAAAGACCCCTTTTGGCAGATGCCATATCCCTCCTGAACCTATCCAGTCGCCCTGATTCTCGGCATAGAAGAGCTCGCCGTCGACCAGGCCATAACCTGCGGGTGAACGCATGCCCGTGGCCCAAGGTTCCATTTGACCGTCCTCGGTGATTTTTATGGTCCATCCCCTCCACGGCACACGACTTTCACCACGCCACCATTCCTCATTGCCGAATGCTACATTGCCCGTAACGAAGAAAGTACCATCGGGGGCTAAAACAGGCCCAAATGAATATTCGTGGTAATGGGTAGATAGCGGCCAGGCATAAATGGTGCGGTATTCGTCTGCAATGCCATCACCGTTGGTATCGGTCAATTTGGTGAGCTCACCGCGCTGTGCGGTATACAGAGAACCGTTTTTATAGGCGAGACCGAGCGGTTCGTGTAGTCCGCTTGCAAACTTTTTAAAGATGGCCCGTTGGCCGTTGGCCATGGTCGGGTTTTGAATGATCCAAACGTCACCCCTGCGAGTGGCAATCGCAAGGCTTCCGTTGGGCAGTGACTGCACCCCACCACCTTCTAGGTGTACTCCCTCGGGCGCGGGCAGGGTTGTCAAGGTATAATAATCCTGTTCCTTGGGTAGATCTTGACCGTGGGCGGTAATCGCTACGAGCATGGCAGCTAGTACAGCCAGTCGTGCGAAAAAGATATTATTTGATTTAAAACGAATGTTCATTACCATGTGATTTTGTATTTGATCGTATTGCCATCAACGGGCAACAACAATTCGGTTTGGTCGTTGATTTTTCGGGTGATGGGTGTCTGGCCGCTTTCGATGGTCAGATAATACTGATGGTCGTTTAGCACATAGGTCTTCTCTTTAAGTTTTTTAACTGTGCCGGAAGCGATTTTGTAGTACCAGTTGCTCTTGTTTCCTTCAGAAAAGGAGATTTCATTCACCAGCGAACTGTTTTTGTCGGCAGGAATGATTTTGTTCTCGACCTCGACATCTTTATAGCGATATCGAAACGTAGGAAGCCCAGTGCCCGAATCGATGACATAGCCCAACGGATGGTACCCATTGACCTCTTCTGCACTCGAAAAAGGTTTTTGCATATCGTCCAACTCGGCCAATGGGTGTCCCAAAAATGTCCATTGCACGCTGCCCCTGGGCCTAAAAGAACCGTTGCCTCGGTTATGCCACATGGGGGTTGCATCGACAAAGGCCCCACGCCATGCCCCTATTACATTGCCAGCCTGTAGGTCATACACATAATTGATCCCATCGGGAATGCCCACCCCCATGGTATGTGATCGCTTTTCACCGTAATTGCCAAAGCTGACAAAGCCCCGCAAAAGTCGTGGTTCGCTGCCCACCTCCACATAAATGGGAGGCACATAGTTGATCGAAGTGGGGTATGAATCAAGGGAGTGGAATTTTTTGGGGTTAGAATCTGAGGTACGCACCGTAAGACCCAATCTCGGTGCCAACCAAGCGGCGGCCTTTATATTTTGCAGCGAAATGCGATGCTTCCCTTTTTCCAAAAAAACAGGTGCCCCACGCTGTCCCTGGTCATAACTTGAGTTGGCCTTCACCACACTTTTTCCATCCACCAGAAGGTCAAACCCGCCTGTAAAACCAACTATAAAGATGTATTCGGCATCTTTCGGCACATTTAGGGTTCCTTCAAAAACCAATCCGTATTGGTCTTCTTCGCCACTAAGGTTTACATCTATCTTTTTGGTCTGTCCGGTATGTACGGGCGCTGCAGACGCAATATCTTCCAAATCTTTGAATTCTCCCTTATAAGCTGCAAATGATAACTCATCGAGCGAGGCATCCAAATCTGAGAGCGGAACATACTTTATGTTTCTGAAAGCCACAGGTCCGTGATCTCCTTGTATCATCAGTGGGCCTTTAGCGACTTCCTCTTTTGAAATGGGGCCTCCGGTCGGTCTCGGAATCTCGACATTGTTATGTATCAACACCTCGTTGAGGTATACGTGCACCAATCGCGCATTCTCTATTTTATTGCCAGAACCATCGAACCTTGGAGCCTTAAAATGTATGTTGAGTTTTTGCCATAGCCCGGGTGCCTTGGCTGCATTGGTCAATGGGGGTACCCCCATAAATACTTTCTCGGGCTCCGTCTCCCAATTACGGTAAAGGCCGCCCATATCGCCATATTTCGGTTTTTTTGCCCCCCAGCTGTCCATTATCTGAATTTCATAACGGCCTTGAAGATAAATTCCTGAATTGGAGCCTTTGGGCACCATGATTTCCATTTCGAGCATGATATCGCCATGGTCCCACTTGGTGAGCAAATGCTTGTCTTGGCCAGGGCGGTAATTATTGAACAGTATGCCCGTACCAGATGTTGTTTTGATAGGATTGATTTCGACAATGCCCTTTTTTTGCCTTCTACGCCGTTCTTTTTTTGAAATTGGCTGTGCTTGTGATTTTGCATAGGCCAGCGCGTCTATGTCGGGATCAACCGAGATACCACCTATAATTTGCCAATTTGAAAAAGGCCCCTGAAAGTCTTCAAGGGTCGTGAGATCTATATTTTTTTGGGCAGTACAAAAAGTTGCCGCTGTAAGAAAAAGCACTAAAGTGAAACAAGGTTTCATAGAAGGTCGTTTGAATTGGTGGATGAAGATAAAGGCCTAAAAATAGATATACAAACCAGTTCTGTGTATAAAAATTTGCTGTACGACATTTAAGAGCCTACGAACACGCCAAACGATTAATTCAACAGTTGGACATTTCGATAAAAATTTCGTCAATTCGTGTACCCCGACATATTTGTCGGGATGTATCGGGAATAGAATTTTATATTGTAAAGAACCTTGTTCTCGATACTTTTCCTGATGGAAAAACTTGAACTGAAGTTTTCCTTTTAGTTTTCAAAAGCCCAACAGGTTGATACGAAAACTATTATACCTAACGGAATTTCGAATACATGTCAATTGTTATCATTTTTGACCATCTTTCTTTTTTGGATGGCAGCAATGATTTCTACCTCTGATTGTCTAGTTTTGTCAAACACTAAATTTTTGGATACAACATACAAATATGGATGATAAGTTGATGTTTATCGACCCGCATGTACACATGACCTCACGTACCACCGATGATTATGAGGCCATGGCCGAAGCAGGTGTGGTTGCCGTTATCGAACCCTCTTTTTGGTTGGGGCAGCCCCGTACACAAGTGGGGTCTTTTCAAGATTATTTTAGCAGTTTGGTGGGCTGGGAGCCCTTTCGCGCCAGCCAGTTTGGTATCAAGCATTACTGCACCATCGGGCTGAACTCAAAGGAGGCCAACAATGAAGCGTTGGCCGAAGAAGTGATGGAATTGCTTCCGCTTTACCTGCATAAAGAAAACGTCGTGGCCGTGGGCGAGATTGGCTATGACGATCAGACCCCTGCCGAGGACAAATATTTTCGCCAGCAATTGGAACTCGCCAAAGAGTTTGATATGTTGGTACAGGTACACACCCCCCATAGGGATAAGAAAGCGGGTACCATACGCAGCATGGAGGTGTGCCTTGAACATGGTCTTGACCCCAGTAAAGTGGTCATCGACCACAACAATGAGGAAACGGTTCAAGAAGTATTGGACCGCGGATTCATTGCTGCGTTTACCATTTATCCAAAAACAAAAATGGGCAACGAGCGAATGGTCGAAGTGGTGAAAAGGTTCGGCAGTGACAACATAATTGTTGATAGTTCTGCCGATTGGGGTGTGAGCGACCCGTTGGCAGTGCCCAAAACAGCCCGGTTGATGCTGAAAAGGGGTGTTTCCAGAGAAGATGTGATCAAGACCTGTTATCAGAATGCTCTTGATGTATTCTCAAAATCGGGTAAGATGGAGGAAAGCCATTGGCTCAATGCCGAGGGCATCGACCAAAGCAAACTTTTTAACGATAACAGCGTACTCAGAGGGCAGCAACCTAGAATTGATAGTGACAAAATTGTCTGATGGGACAAAAACTAAGGGCTTATTTACAGTTGTGCCGCCCGGCAAATTTGCCGACGGCGGCGGCAGATATTCTTGCGGGATTGGCATTGGCAGGTTTTTTTGATGAGGGGGGGGTCTATGATTTCTCCAACATGGTACCCGCAATCAAGTTAATATCGGCCTCTGTCTTGCTTTATGCCGGGGGAGTGGTCTTGAACGATTTTTTTGATGCTGACCTTGATAGGGTTGAACGGCCCGAACGGCCCATACCCAGTGGGGTGGTGTCGGGCAAGAATGCTTTTCTATTGGGGGCTTTGCTGTTGCTGTTGGGTGTAATGGTGTCTTTTACGGTCCACCTGAGAAGTGGTCTTGTGGCCGTAGTGCTAACCCTATGTATTTTGGCATACGATTCCTATTCAAAGAAGCACAAGGTGTTGGGCCCATTGAACATGGGTGTTTGCAGGGCCTTGAACCTGCTGTTGGGAATTTCGGTTTTCGGACAGTTTACCCATTTGGAATATTTGGTCATTCCGTTGCTGTTTATTTCAGCGGTGACCCTTGTCAGCCGTGGAGAAGTACACGGCAAAAACCAAAACCCCATTCTTTTGGCGGGTTTTCTATATGTTTTGGTCATTTGCTGCGTTATCTTTTTTCAAGAGTCGAAGTACATGGCCACCTTACCGTTTGTTGTCTTGTTTGCATTGATGGTTTTTATGCCCCTTTTCAAGGCGTATAAGGCCAATACTCCCGAAAATATCATGAAAGCGGTAAAAGCGGGCGTGCTCTCTATCATTTTGCTCAATGCGGCCATTGCTGTCGGGCACTCCAATGTTTTGTTGGGTATTTTAATGTTGCTTTTGCTACCGCTGTCGATTTTATTGTCCAAAATCTTTTCGGTTACCTAACTTTAAGCCCATGAAGCCTGTTTCGACCATATCACAGTCTTTTTCGGTGCAGTATCGATACAGCCTGTATTTTACCGAGCATCTTTTTTCAGTTGAAAATGACTTGTTTCAGCAGGTTATCAAAGAGGGGGCGACAACCGACACGGCCAAATTGCTTTTTGTTGTTGATGAAGGGGTGGCGAATGCACATCCAGCTTTGCTGGATGAAATCAAGGTATATTGCCACAACTACGGGCACTTATCTTTTTTGGACACATTGTTGGTGCCGGGCGGAGAAAACAGCAAGAACGATTCCGCCCAGGTAGATAGGGTATTGAAGGCCATAAACCATCGCGGGGTTTGTCGCCATTCGTTTGTGGTGGCCATAGGGGGTGGTGCTGTCATCGATATGGTGGGCTATGCCGCCGCAACCGCACACAGAGGAGTCAAATTGGTACGTGTACCCACTACTGTGCTCGCCCAAAATGATGCCGCGGTAGGGGTAAAGAACGGTATCAACGCCTTTGGAAAGAAAAACTTCTTGGGCTCTTTTACCATTCCGACGGCCATAATAAATGATTTCCGGTTTATTACAACCTTGGACCAACGCGATTGGATTTCAGGGGTTGCCGAGGCTATTAAGGTGGCCTTGATAAAGGATGCTTCTTTTTTCGATTTCTTGGAAAAAAATGCCGTTGCCCTCGCCAAGCGCAAAAAAGAACCTATGCAGCGGTTGATACATCGATGTGCTGAAATACACATGCAACACATTTCACAGGGTGGGGATCCCTTTGAGAGTGGTTCGTCAAGACCTTTGGATTTTGGCCACTGGTCAGCCCACAAGCTTGAGCAAATGACCAACTATGACCTTCGCCATGGCGAAGCCGTGGCCATGGGCATTGCCTTGGATGTTACGTATGCACACCTGATGGGCATGATAGACAATGGTACTTTAAAGAGGGTTTTAAAAGTACTGTGCGAAGTTGGTTTTGATCTAAAGATGCCTATCAAAGGCGAACCCCGAGTAACTGAATTATTGAAAGGTATTGAAGAATTTAGGGAACATCTGGGAGGTAAATTGACCATTACCCTTATTGTAGGCATTGGCAAAAAGGTCGATGTCCATAAAATAGATGAACAAAAAATGCGAGAGGCCATAGCCATTCGCAGTGTTGCCGTTGAAAAGCTATCTTGTTGATATGAAGGTTAGTGAAAAGTTTCATCTTACCTATTGCACTAACATTCACCCTGGTGAAGACTGGGAAAGCATCTTTTCAAACCTCCAGAAATATATACCAAGAATTAAGGAAAAAGTGTGTCCACACAGTGATTTCGGACTGGGCCTTAGACTTTCGAACCAAGCAAGTGTTGAACTGAAAAGAGAGGGGAATCTTGAAGAATTCCAGGAGTGGATGTACAAAAACGGCGTCTACGTCTATACAATGAATGGTTTTCCCTACGGGAATTTTCACCATCAACGGGTGAAAGACCAAGTACATACGCCCGATTGGACCACCGAAGAAAGATGTGTGTATACCGAGCGGCTTTTTGACCAGTTGGCCCATTTGCTTCCTAAAGGCATGTCAGGCGGCATCTCGACCTCGCCTGTCAGTTATAAGCACTGGTTTACATCACAGCAAGCAATACATACCGCTTTTGGGGTCGGGGCAAAAAATATGCTCCGTATCGCCAAAAAACTGTACGAAATTGAGCAAAACAGCGATGTTTACCTGCATTTGGATATCGAACCCGAACCCGACGGACTGGTAGAGAACACGGAGGATGTACTGCTCTTTTTCAACGATTTTCTGCTTCCTATCGGAAGGGAATTTTTTAAAAAGGAGCTGGGGCTGGACACTGCGGAATCCGAGGAAGCAATAAAACGCTATCTGACCCTATGCTACGATGTCTGTCACTTTTCGTTGGCTTATGAAGAGCCCAAAGACACTTTTGCAAAGTTGAAGCAGCACGGCATACATGTGGGTAAAATACAGATCAGCGCCGCCTTGAAAATAGTGTTTGACAAAGGGGTCAGAGAGGTAATCTTGCGGGCGCTCTCCAAATTTGACGAGCCGGTATATCTGCACCAAGTGACCGAACGTACCGACCTAGGGGTAAAAACCTACTCCGATTTGCCCGAGATTTTGGGATTGAAAGAAGATTTTTCAGAACTGCGTGCCCATTTTCATGTGCCCATTTTTTTGGAACAGTTCGATAACCTGCACTCAACCCAAGACCATATCATAAAAACTCTTGAATATCTGAAAGAAGACCCTATCTGCGACCATTTGGAAGTGGAGACCTATACATGGGAGGTACTGCCCGAAAACCTCAAAAAAGAACTTTCAGAATCCATTTGTCGCGAGCTTGAATGGGTAAAGGCACGATTGGAATGAAAAAAACAGTGGTAATCAACATTGTGGGACTCACCAAACGGTTGATAGGCGATCATACACCTTTTATTGCCTCCTTCTTAAAATCTGGGAGGCATTCTGTGGTCGAACCTGCTTTTCCGGCGGTGACCTGTACGGCCCAATCGAACTATTTGACCGGAAAAAAACCTTCGGAACACGGTATCGTGGGCAATGGATGGTATTTTAGGGACGAATGCGAGGTCAAATTTTGGCGACAGTCGAACAAACTGGTACAGGCCCCCAAACTTTGGGAAAAGCTGAAAGCCGAAAACCCCAATTTTACCTGTGCCAACCTTTTTTGGTGGTACAATATGTACTCAACCGTCGATTATAGTGTGACTCCAAGGCCCAATTATCTCGCGGATGGAAGAAAGATTCCCGATGTGTATTCGCATCCTGCAGAGTTGCGTGATGAACTGCAGGCCGAACTGGGTACTTTTCCGCTGTTCAATTTCTGGGGCCCCAAGACTTCCATCAAATCAAGCCAGTGGATTGCCGATGCGTCCATCATCACGGACAAAAAATATGATCCGACCCTTACGCTGATTTATCTGCCACATCTCGATTACAATTTGCAGCGGTATGGCCATGATTTCAGTAAAATTTCAAAGGATTTACAGGAAATCGATGGTGTGGTCAAACAGTTGATCGAATATTACAATAAGCAGGGTTGTACCATCGTCTTGCTTTCAGAATATGGCATCACAGACGTGGGCAGACCGGTACATTTGAACCGGGTGCTTCGCAAACATGGTTATTTGGCCATTAGAGAGGAAAGGGGGCTGGAACTGCTCGATGCCGGGGCCAGTAGGGCCTTTGCAGTGGCTGATCACCAAGTGGCCCATATCTACTTGAACGATACTTCCATCAAAGAGGAAATCGTTGAGCTTTTGCGGCAGCAAATAGGAGTCGAAAAGGTATTATATGGTGAGGTACTTGCAAAAATGGGGTTGCAGCACGAACGCACTGGCGAATTGATGGTCGTGGCCGATGCAGGCGCATGGTTCACATATTATTATTGGGAAGACGATCGAAAGGCCCCTGACTTTGCAAGAACTGTCGATATCCATAAAAAACCGGGCTATGACCCCGTAGAAATGTTTGTGGATCCAAAAGACAAATTTATAACGGCCAAGGTTCTTTATAAGCTGTTGAAGAAAAAGTTGGGTTTCAGAACGGTCATGGATGTAATACCATTAAAGGCTGAACTGGTCAAGGGATCACATGGGCGAATACCTGAAAGCGAACTCGACCACCCCGTTTTTTTGACCAACGATCAAGCCTATTCCAAACCATCGACAATCAAGTCAACCGATGTTTTTGTTATTTTAGATGAACTTTTAAATCAACCGGACTATGAATAAAATATTTAAGGTATTGGGAGTTGTCTTTGCGGCCCTTTTTATCTGGGCTGCCGTTGTACAACATAATGACCCCGATTCGACCCGCTGGTATATCATCTATGGTATGGCGGCTTTTGCCTCGCTCTTGTTCGCCTCTGAAAACCTAAGATTTATGTGGGCAGTAATACTTTTCTTGTTTTATGCGGGTTTTACCATATACAGCTGGCCTGAAAAATTTGAGGGGGTAACGATAGGTGAGGGTGATATTATGAACATTGAACGTGGTCGAGAGGCGTTGGGCATGGCAATCACCGCACTGATCATGCTCTTGTACGCATTTCGAATCAAAAAATCATAGGTCTAGATCAAACTCTTTTCGAAGCAACTCAATAGCGGGATTTTTCTCTTTGAGTTTTTCATATTTCTCCTCTGGAGTAAAGGCAAACTTTTTTTCAACTTCTTCGTTGACGCTGACCTGCAGTCGAATAGAATAGTTGTTGAGCTTTTGTTTCAAGTGGTCAAGTAGGGGTTTCTTTTCACGCTCTACCTCTTTCTTCATGGTATGATTGGGCAACTCAATCCTGATGATATGGCCATTGACCAATTTTGGTTCATCGGTCTGAAGGTTGCTGCCCAAAATTCGCTTCCCTTTCCTGATGAGGTCATTGGTAAAATCGTTCCAGTGTTTTCGCATGTCAGCCTCGGTAAAAGGATCTTTTGGAAGTTCGTTTTCGTCAACCGGAACAGTTTCTTTAGAGCTCTGGAACTCTTTCTTGACCTTTATACTCGAAAGCGATAAACCCGATACGCGCTTTTGCGGTTTTTCCAATTTTATTTTGGGCGGTGCTGTCGAGGGTCTGCCCTCTTCTTCAGATGGTACATCTTTTTTAGTATGTTCTATAGGGCTGTCGATGTCGATTGGATGTGGTGTCTCCGCTGTCTGGTGCTGTGGTGCATTTTTTTGATGTTCAACCACCACATTTTCAGGGGGGGGTGTTGCCTCTTTTCTAGCATCCTTTTTGAAATAGGAAGCTGGAATTATGGAATCACTCTTTTTTTTTTCACCATCAAAGGAAATCGAAGCCAGTTTCATCAGCGCCAGCTCGACCAAAAGCCGTTGGTTCCTGCTCGTCTTGTATTTTAGATCACAATCGTTGGCAATCTCAAGGGCTTTCAACAAAAAGGCCTTTGAAGTCTTTTGGGCCTGCTCTTGATATTGTTTTTTGGCGGCCTCGCCCACCTCCAATAATTCAATGGTCGATTCATTTTTACAGACCATAAGGTCCCTCAGGTGGGTTGCCAGCCCTGAGATGAAATGATGGCCATCAAAACCAAGGGCAACGGTCTTGTTGAAAAGCACCAAAAGTCCTGGGATATCATTTTTCAAGATAAGGTCAACGGTCTCGAAATACGTTTCATAGTCAAGCACATTGAGGTTTTCTGAAACAGCTTTGCGTGTCAGGTTTTTTCCCGAGAAACTCACCACCCGGTCAAAGATAGAAAGAGCGTCGCGCATGGCGCCATCGGCTTTCTGTGCAATAATGTGGAGGGCGTCCCCATCGGCTTCAATACCTTGTTCTTGGGCGATGTACTGTAGGTACTTTGCCGTGTCTTTTACAGTAATTCTTTTAAAATCAAAAATTTGGCAACGAGAGAGTATCGTGGGTATTATTTTGTGTTTTTCTGTGGTTGCCAGAATAAATATGGCATGTTTTGGCGGCTCTTCAAGTGTTTTGAGAAAGGCGTTGAAAGCCGATTGTGAAAGCATATGTACCTCATCGATGATATATACCTTGTATTTGCCCACCTGTGGCGGAATTCTAACTTGGTCTATCAGGCTTCGGATGTCATCAACAGAGTTGTTTGAAGCGGCATCCAACTCAAAAATATTGAAGGCAAAATCTTCATGCTCACTTTCGGTGCCATCTTGGTTTATCTTTTTTGCCAGAATACGGGCACAAGTTGTCTTTCCAACACCCCTGGGGCCGCAAAAAAGAAGGGCCTGTGCAAGGTGGTTGTTGGCGATGGCATTTTCAAGGGTATTGGTAATAGCCTCTTGGCCCACCACATCTTTAAAGGTCTGAGGGCGATATTTACGTGCCGATACTATAAAAGGTTCCAAAATGGTATGATTATAGCTATCTACAAATATAGGAATAGGAGTGATGTTTCTATCAGATACAGCCCGCACAGCGCTAATTTTTATCAACAATTGGACTATCTTTGTGAGTGCAGGCCACCTTATCGCGCTGACGATAAATGTCAGCGAGGAAAGTCCGGACACCATAGTGCAGCATAGCGGGTAACGCCCGTCTCCCGAATTTTCGGGACGGACCAGTGCAACAGAAAGTATGTACAGTTCGGCTGTAGTGAAATCAGGTAAACTCTATGCGGTGAAACGCCATGTAAACCAGCGTCCCGATCACCCCCGATAGCTATCGGGGCGGTAGAGGGTTGCACGCCCGAGCTGGAGGGTAGGCGGTTAGAGGTACAGGGTAACTTGTATCCTAGATAAATGATAAGGCTTTGACAGAATCCGGCTTATGGCCTGTTTTTTTAAAGTAGAACTGAATCCCGGCCAATGCGCCGGGATTTTTTTATTCCCATCCGAAGAAGCTGAAAACGCTGCTGCCGTATTTTCGGCTTTCCTGAAAATGGGGCAAATAACAAAGATCGGTTTGTGGGGCGTGTTCAATGATCAGAAGGCCATCTTGCGAAAGCAAATCCTTTTTAAAGATTGCCTCCACGATTTTTTCACACTCCTTTGCGGTGAAGGCATAGGGTGGGTCGGCGAAGATTATATCAAAGGTTTGGCCCGTGTCATGCAAGAACCTCAATGCATCAGACTTTACCGTTTTTATTTCAGAGCCCAGCGATGCGGCGGTTTGCGCCACAAAACGAACGCAATGGGCGTTTTGGTCAACCGCCGTGATATGCAAAACCCCTCGCGAGGCAAATTCATAACTGATGTTTCCTGTGCCGGTAAAAAGATCTAGCACGTTTAGCTCGTTAAAGAAATACCGATTGTTGAGAATATTGAACAGGCCCTCTTTTGCCATATCGGTTGTAGGCCTCACTGGCAGCCTTTTAGGGGCCACTAGGCACTTACCACGATATTTACCTGAAATAATACGCATTTAAAGGGCACCCAATACGGTCAGGTCTATTGAATCTTCAGCAGTGTAATCAAAGATATAAGCAGAATTGGCCAACGTGAAGACCGAAACGTTTTGAATATAATCATAGCACAGTTTGTAGTACGCGTCGTTTTCTTCGATACTGCCGAACAATTTCAGTGGGTGCCTTTCAGTATCGAGGCCCAATTGCTCAAATACGAACAAGATGTAGTATAAAAAGTCTTCTTTGGTGCTATAGTTGAAGAAGTTGTACAGCAAAAGGTCTTTTTGCCTGACAACCAAAATTTCCAAGGTTTGATCAGTGACATGGCCGTAACAAATGGGTGCCGCGCCCATATTTTTTTGGC
This sequence comes from Flagellimonas lutaonensis, assembly GCF_000963865.1. Classification (NCBI taxonomy): domain Bacteria; kingdom Pseudomonadati; phylum Bacteroidota; class Flavobacteriia; order Flavobacteriales; family Flavobacteriaceae; genus Flagellimonas; species Flagellimonas lutaonensis. Next base: position 319,426 of record NZ_CP011071.1, on the reverse strand, counting down.
CCAAGAGGGTTTGTATCAAAATGGTGCCCGAGTGTTTGAATTCAAACGCTCCATATAAATCAAAAATATAGTTGTTAATGTTGGTAAAAGGCACATAGACATTGACCATGTCGTGATTCTCGATTTCATCATATACGATTTGATCGCTTGGTAGAATCTTTGTGTTGAATTTAAGGTAATCGGGCAGTTCCTGCTCCCTGAAAAACACTTTGGGCACAAGGCTGAAGAGATTGTTCTGGTGTACGACCGTCACATCTGCAATTTGATGGTCTGCCACCCCTTTCTGGTCAAAAAGATCTTTGAGTTCCCTTAAAAGAAGGTAAGGGGTTGTCTGGGTTTTAAAGACAACCTTATCAGCATCGATGACCTTGTTGGCAATGGTATCGATGATACAAAAAGAAAGTCCATTCAAGCCTACCTGAATGGACAATTTCTTGTAAGGTGTATTTGTTGTTGTTTTCTCGATAGTATCAATCCTCACCTTTTCTGTCATATATGGCGGGCCAATTCCCACTGGTACTGACCTCGGTAAGTGAGCCGACTTTTATTTCGGTGCCGTTTACTTCTTCGACACTTACATGGGCATTTTCTCGTTCAACCAAATCTTGCGGTTGGTCATACAGTATTACGTTCTTTTTGACCTTTGCCTCAAAAACGGGAACCCTATAGCCGCTTTTATCTATAATGTCAGCTTTCATTTCGAATTTCTCATTGTTCTGCGCATAGGGTACGTTCATCATCGATTTGTAACGGTCGTCGTTTTTGAACAACGAATCACGAACTTTCACAAAGCCCAAGGTATCAACAATGATGGTGTCTTGCTGTAACTCGATTTGGTAGACTTTGTCATAGCGCATAAAAGAAGAGTCTCTCTGCTGGGTTATGGTAAAGCTGGCCGTATCAATAAACTGAACCAGACTGTTGAAATCGTTGGCATACTTGCCATTTACCGTTTTGTATGCTTCTTGAGCGTTCCGTATGTCTTTAAGTTTGGCGATAACGGCAGCATATCGTTGTTTTTTCACCCTCTCGAACTCGATGGGGGCCATAACTGAGTTATAGATCAAGTAACCTAAAAAAATACTCAAAATGCCGAAGAGAAGAATCAAAAATGGTTTTGCTTTCAGCGGCAAAAATTTATCAATGATATATACCAACACAAAAGTTGCGATGCATATACCAACTATAATAAGTATTAGATTTAACATAGTTGACTGTCTTTCTGAGTTAATTTAGTGGTTGTTCACAAATCTACAATTTTTTTTTAATCACGAAACTTTTTCACCAAAAAACGGGTCTATCTTTAGGGCGTTATGAAAGACATGACAGCTTCTGATTTTTATGGCATTCTCGTTGAAAAATTTTCATACGAGCCCACCGAAAAGCAGACCATTGCACTTAAGGAACTATCGGCTTTTGCACTGTCGAAAAAGCAAGAGGAAATCTTTGTTCTGAAAGGATTTGCCGGCACTGGAAAGACCACTTTGATGGGTTGTTTGGTCAACTCGCTTTGGAAGGCAAAGTTGAAGTGCGTATTGATGGCCCCAACAGGTCGGGCGGCAAAGGTGATGTCGGGTTATTCAAGTACCACGGCTCATACCATACACAAAAAGATCTACTATCCCAAAAAGACATCTGCGGGGGGCGTACAATTTGTATTGGCGCCCAACAAGCACCGTAACACCTTGTTTATAGTCGATGAGGCATCGATGATATCGGATGTCGGAAGCGATTCTAAACTTTTTGAAAACGGCTCGCTGCTTGATGATTTGTTGTACTATGTGTACTCTGGGCATAGGTGCAAATTGATCTTGGTAGGCGATACGGCTCAGTTGCCACCTGTGGGGTCTGAACTGAGCCCTGCCCTTGATGCCCGGCAACTGGCCTTGAACTATGATAAAGAAATAGTGGCCCTAGAACTGGACCAAGTGGTCAGGCAGGCTAGCGATTCAGGAATTTTGATGAACGCTACCGCCTTACGGCAATATATGGAGACCGGTCTGTACGATGCGTTCAGGTTTCAACTTGCTCCGTTCAAAGACATTGTAAGGCTGATAGACGGGTATGAGATCCAAGAAGCCATTGATTCTTCGTATTCCCAAAACGGTAAGGAAGACACGGCCATCATCGTGCGTTCCAACAAAAGGGCCAACCTCTACAACCAAAGTATTCGGCAGCGCATCCTGTTTCTTGAAAACGAGCTTTCGGTAGGCGATTTCATGATGGTGGTCAAGAACAATTATTTCTGGCTCAAACCAAGTTCTGAAGCCGGTTTTATCGCCAATGGCGATTTAATAGAGGTGTTGGAGATATTTGCCATCAAGCAGTTGTACGGCTTCTCGTTTGCAGAAGTAAAGGTGCGCATGGTTGATTACCCCAAACAAAGGCCCTTTGAAACCGTATTGCTTTTAGACACCATTACTGCAGAGACACCTTCGCTCTCCTACGAAGAGAACAATCGTCTCTATCAAGAGGTTCTTAAAGATTATGCCAATGAAAAATCGAAGTACAAACGGTTTTTGGGCGTAAAGAACAACCGCTATTTCAATGCCCTACAGGTAAAATTCTCTTATGCGATTACCTGCCACAAATCGCAGGGAGGGCAATGGGACACTGTATTTGTCGAGCAGCCCTATATTATGAACGGCATAGACAAAGAGTATTTGCGATGGTTGTACACGGCAGTCACCAGGGCAAGGAAAAAACTCTATCTGATCGGGTTTTCGAATAATTTTTTTCTTGAGGATGAATGACCTATTTTCGTGAAAAGTGACTTTAAATGACGCAAGAGACCATATTAAGTATTTTTTTGGGGATAGGGTTGGCCGCATCGACCGGATTCCGGGTCTTCTTGCCACTCTTCACCCTAAGCTTGGCCGCTTATTTTGGTGTTTGGGAGCTCAATGAAAATTGGGCGTGGATCGGCAGTCTGGCCGCTGTGCTTACACTTGGGGTGGCCACTTTGGTCGAGATTTTTGCCTACTTCATTCCGTGGGTCGATAATGCCCTTGATACTATCGCCATTCCTTTGGCGGCCATCGCCGGAACCGCAGTAATGGTCTCTACCATAGCTGATTTGGATCCAGTGGTCACTTGGTCGTTGGCCATAATAGCCGGGGGTGGTACGGCCACGGCAATAAAGGGGGCCAACGCAGCCGGACGTTTAACTTCCACAGCAACTACGGGAGGCGTTGCCAACCCGGTGGTTTCAACGGTTGAAACAGGCACGGCCATGGTAGTTTCTACAGCTTCTATCTTTGCCCCGATGGTGGCCGCTTTTTTGGTAGTGGTCATTTTGGCTTTTATTTTCAGTATTTACCGAAAATTGCGCCCTAGAAAAAACAAATCCTAAAAAAAGCCCTTGTGAAGATTATTTCAATGATACCCGCCCGGTACCAAGCATCGAGATTTCCTGCCAAATTGATGCAAGATCTTGCAGGCAAACCAGTCATTCAGCGAACATATGAGGCCACCGTTGAAACCGGCCTTTTTGACGAGGTGTACGTGGTGACCGATAGCGATACGATCTTCGACCTTATCACAGCTAGCGGTGGTAAGGCAATAATGAGCCAAAAGGCACACGAAAGTGGAAGCGACCGCATTGCTGAAGCGGTAGAGACACTTGATGTCGACATCGTGGTGAACGTACAGGGCGATGAACCCTTCACTGAAAAGCAGAGCCTTCAAAAGGTCATTGAGGTCTTTAAGGATGATACCGATGAAGAAATTGATTTGGCATCTTTGATGACACCTATTCAAGATTGGGATGAGATTGCCAACCCCAATACGGTCAAGGTCATCGTCGACCACCGCAATTTTGCCCTCTATTTCTCACGGTCGCCAATTCCGTATCCAAGAGATAAAGAAAACAAGGCCATCTATTACAAGCACAAGGGTATCTACGCCTTTCGCAAGAGGGCTTTGTTAGATTTTCGGCAAATGCCCATATCGCCCTTAGAGGCCAGCGAAAAAATTGAAGCCATAAGATTTTTGGAACATGGAAAGAAGATTAGAATGGTCGAGACCGAAGTGACCGGCATTGAGATCGATACACCCGAAGACCTTGAAAGGGCCAGAAAAGTATGGAAGTGAATTTTGACAACATTACGGTAATCGGCTTTGATGCCGATGACACCCTTTGGGTGAATGAAACCTACTTCAGGGAGGCAGAAGAACGCTTCGCTGAACTGTTAGAGAGGTATGAGACCAAGAACAAGATCGACCAAGAACTGTTCAAGGTAGAAATGAAAAACCTTGAGCTGTACGGGTATGGCATCAAAGGATTCATGCTCTCAATGGTCGAATGCGCGTTGGATCTTTCAAACAATACCGTTCCGCAAGAAACCATTTCAAAAATCTTGCATCTAGGTAAAGATATGATTTCCCGTCCGGTAGAATTGCTCGATGGGGTAGAGGAGGTCCTACAAAAGCTTGCGGGCCATTATCGGCTGATCGTTTTGACCAAGGGAGACCTGCTCGATCAAGAAAGAAAGTTGAAACGTTCGGGTCTTTCAAAATATTTTCATCATGTAGAGGTGCTAAGCGACAAGAAAGAAGAAAATTATGAGAACCTTTTAGATCATTTGAACATTGCACATGACAAATTTTTGATGATTGGAAACTCATTGAAATCAGATATATTGCCCATATTGAACATCGGGGCCCAGGCAGTGCATATTCCTTTTCACACCACATGGGTACACGAATTGGTCTCTGAAGAAGAACGAGTTAACCATCACCTGAAATTGAACAATATTGTCGATATTTTGAAGTACTTGAAACACTGATGGGACAAGCGAATAAATTGAAGAATCAAATCTTGATGAAGGACAGGAAACTTGGGTATAGGAATTTTCCAATGGTGCCAAGGGTAGTCTATGGCCGTGGCAGTTTTGACCAATTGGCCGATATTTTATTGCCCAAGCGCCGCAATTCTGATGCCCCCATGATTTTTTTGGTGGACGACTTTTTTGAGGGCAAAGAGTTGCAAGGTCGAATTCCATTGTTGTTCAATGACCAAATAATCTTTGTATCGGCTGATGAAGAACCCAAGACCGATCAGGTCGATGCGCTGGTGGCCCAGCTGAGGGAAACCTTTGATGAACCGCCATCGGGCATCATAGGCATTGGCGGGGGCACGCTGCTGGATCTGGCAAAGGCGGTCGCCATAATGCTGAACAACACTGGCAAGGCCGAACGCTATCAAGGCTGGGATTTGGTAGAAAAACCAGCGGTCTACCATGTTGGTGTGCCCACAATCAGTGGCACCGGGGCCGAGGTGTCGCGAACAACGGTTTTATTGGGGCCAGAAAAAAAGCTGGGCATCAACTCAGATTACACGGTCTTTGATCAAGTGGTGCTAGACCCAGAATTGGTGGCCACTGTGCCGAAAGACCAATGGTTCTACACGGGTATGGACTGCTTTATACACTGTGTGGAGTCGTTGAACGGTACATATTTGAATGCGTTTAGTCAGAGTTATGGCGATACGGCGCTGACCCTTTGCAAAGAAGTCTTTTTAAAAGATTTGTCCGAAGAAGAGGCACAGGATAAGTTGATGATGGCCTCGTGGCACGGGGGCATGAGCATTGCCTATTCGCAGGTGGGTATTGCACATGCGTTGAGCTATGGTCTTTCCTATTTATTGGGGGTCAAACACGGTATCGGCAACTGCTTGGTATTTCAACATTTAGAGGAGTTTTATCCAGAAGGCGTACAGATGTTCAACCAAATGCTAAAAAAACATCAAATCAAATTGCCGAAAGGGGTCTGCGCAAATCTTTCTAAGGAGGACTTTAACACCATGATCACCGTGGCCTTGGGCATGGAGGCATTATGGGAAAATGCCTTGGGCAGGGATTGGAAAAAAGTTATCGGCCCCAAAAAACTAAGGTCGATTTACGAGAAAATCTAAGGTTTTTAAATCCAAAGCCATGCACAGCATAGCCAAATTCATTTACTTCAAACTAATGGGGTGGAAGTTGGTCGGTACGTTTCCCGATGTGGATAAATGTGTGGTCATAGTGGTGCCCCATACCCACTGGCTCGACTTTTTTCTGGGCCTGCTGGTAAGAAAAGTTGTGAACAAAGAAATCCATTACATAGGCAAGAAAAGTCTTTTTAAGCCCCCGTTCGGATGGTTTTTTAGATGGACGGGTGGTACCCCGGTCGACCGCGGCAAAAACAATAATTTGGTAGATGCCATCGTGAACGTATTCAACGGGCGAGAGGTCTTTCGGTTGGCACTGGCCCCTGAAGGTACCCGGCAAAAGGTAGATCAATTGAAAACCGGATTCTATTTCATAGCCAAAAAGGCAGAGGTGCCCATTGTAATGGTTGCCTTCGATTTTGGCAAAAAACAGGTAAAGATATCAGAACCGTACCATGCTACCGCTGATATGGAACAAGACTTTCGAACGGTTCATAATTTTTTCAAAGGTGTAAAGGGCAAAGTGCCCGAACTCAGCTTTTAGGTTTTCTTCAGTGCCTTTGGCTTTGTTTTTTCGTTCTTTTTGGTAGTTCCCTAAAAAACAAAAGCAAGCTACATTTTGTAGCCTGCTTTGTTTTCAACTTTTGTTGATTTGTTCGTGATCGCGGCAGGATTCGAACCCCACACGCTAACCCCTAAGTTTACCGAATTTCGCCTTGCCAATGTTTTGCTGCTAACCGAATTACAAACTAAATTTTAATTTGAACTCCGTAGGCAATAAAGTTAATCATAAAATATCAAACCCTACTGATTCGGAAATACGGAATCCAGTTGTCAAGCGATCAAGAAACAGTAAAATACTCGTTATTTAAATTAATAATCTAATAAGCAGTAAAGTCTTTCAATTGATTTTAAAGACTTTTTTAAATGAAAGCTTCATCCAAAGGTCATTGATATTCAACTAAACCCACTCGCTCAAGAGGCATCACTATCTGTTTTCCATATATTTTTGCCATGTGACCAAGACATATTTTTCCTTTCGGTTTTCGGTCTTTTGCAAAAATCCGTATTCATAGACAAAATGATAGATTTCACCTTTTTGGTTCTTCCAGTGATGGGTGTGGAATTTTGGATTGAAGCCTTGCCCTGTCAGGACCTCTGACCTGATCACCGATTTCCCCGCCTTATTGTACTCTTTCAAGAGCCTCCGGTTCAGCCTCAGTTGGTTGTCCACTTTGTTGTAGAACCTTTCGGGCTGCTCTTTTATCTTTTGGTATTGATAGGCACTCTTGCAGTGCAGGTTACAGTATTTCTTATCGGTACGGCCAGTAAGTTCCTTTCCACAATACAGGCATCCCCTATGAATTCTCATGTACTCTAAAAATTAGTCGAATGTCCATGCGAACATTATTCGATTAAGATACGATTAAATCATTTTTAATGTTGAAATTGCCCAAAATTGTTCTTGTGGTGCAAAAACCTGTGATAACATTTTCAAAGGCCCGCCATAACGGTCGGGAGGTTCTTTTGATCGGTTTCTGAAGGCTTCCCTGTTTTTCGTACAGTTTAAAAATCAATTATTTTTAGCTTATGAAGAAAAGCAGATTCACGGAAGCACAGATTGTATCCATGCTCCACCAGTACGATTCGGGAATGAAGGTCACCGACATCTGTCGTGACAAGGGTATCACCACGGCCACCTTTTACAGTTGGAAGCGCAAGTACGGTGGTATGGACGCCCAACAGCTCAAGGAGCTCAAGTCTTTGCAGGAAGAAAACAGGAGGCTCAAGGCGATGTACGCAGACCTGAGCCTTGACCATAGGATTTTAAAGGACATCATCGAAAAAAAGCTTTGAGGCCTTGCGGGCGCAGGGAACTGGCGGAAGGCATCGTAAAGGAAGAGGGGCTGAGCATTTCACGTGCTTGTACGATAGTATGCCTTTGCCGTTCGATGTGGTACTATCGGAGCCGTCGTGACGATACGCAGGTCATCGACAAGTTGACGGAACTTGCAGAGGCCAAGCCGAACCGGGGCTTCGACTGGCTCTATAACCGCATGCGCAAGCAAGGCCATAAATGGAACCGTAAACGTGTACTGAGGGTCTACCGGTTCTTGGGCATGCAACTAAGGAGAAAGACCAAGAAGCGATTGCCCAAGCGGATAAAGGAGCCGCTGGAGGTACCCGATGCCCCAAGGGAGGTATGGAGCGCGGACTTCATGTCCGACAGCCTGATAACGGGAAGGAACTTCAGGGTGTTCAACCTGATGGACGATTTCAACCGTGAGGCACTTTGTATGAAAGGAAACTTCTCCATGCCCGGAATAAGGGTGGTGGAGTACCTAAGGGAGGCCATAGAGATCCATGGCAAGCCCTTGGCCATAAGAGTGGACAACGGCCCCGAATTCCTATCCAGAGTCTTTGTCAACTATTGCGAAGTGGAGGATATCGAGATAAAATACATACAACCGGGCAAGCCGAGCCAGAACGGTTTTATCGAAAGGTTCAACCGGACATATCGCGAAGATGTACTCGATGCCCATTTGTTCAGGGACATCGAGGAAGTAAATATGGAAACGGAACGCTTCAGGGAGGAATACAATCGGTTCCATCCCCATAAGTCTCTGGGAAGAAGCAGCCCGAAAGAATTTTTAGAGGTTTTTCAAAGGGGCATGCCCCTTTGAAAAAACATTTTGTTTAATTTAACCGCTGTACGAAAAAGGGTAAGTCTTCAAAAACAGGGAAGCCTTCAAAAACAGGGAAGCCTTCAAAAACAGGGAAGCCTTCAAAAAGGGTAAGTCTTCAAAAACAGGGAAGTCTTCAAAAACAGGGAAGCCTTCACTGTTACGTGCTTTTTTACAGAGGTCGGCAATTTGCTTTCTTCCCTTTGCTAAATCAACTAACTGTTCTATATCTTCAGTTGTGTGAGATTTTATCTTTATCAAATATTCATTAAGTGAATTTTTATCTTTAATAGACTGATTCCAATTATTAATTTGTAGAGCAATCAAAATCCCTATTACCACCAGTATGATTTCTCCTAACGCATACTTCAGGTATTGAATTTTTTTATTGTCCAAAATTAGCTTGTGTCTTATTCTTCTAAAGAACTTCATAATGTGGTTCTAAAATTGCTTACAACGGCCACAGCCATGATTTATGGCAGCGATGGAAATCGGTGGATTTTCAGCCGTGGCAAATCTAGCCATTGATGGTTTCTCAGTTTGAAGTTAACGAATTGAAGCTATAAATTATAGCCCTTGTTCGGTTTTAGGGCATCCTATCAAAACCGAATGGCATGTGGCATTTGGACGTTGTTCAGGTTTGTTCAAGATGATGGTTTTCGCCCAAAGGCAGGTTTACTCCTCCTCAGAACTATCGGCCGTATCTTCGTCGTCCTCGGCCTCTTTGTTCAGCTTGTTCTCCATCACGTTCAGCTTTTTCAATTTGGCTTTCCAGGTGGCCAGGGTCTCTTTGTGCCGTTCAATGTTGTTGACCACCTCTTGCACTAAGGGGTTGTCTTCTGAGGCGTTGCTAAAAAACTGTAGGTTGTTCTCCAATTGCCGGATCTCGCTCTTGGCCTCGTCTATCTTTCGTCTGATAAAAGTGCGTTCGTTGGCAATGGCCCTATCGTTCTCTGCCTTGGCCAATTGTTGTATCTTGTTGCCGTATTTTATCAACTCGGCCTCTTGCTGGCTGACTCCCAATTTTTTGAGCAGCGCATCGATGATCTTATTGAACTTGCTATTGATGTGTTTTTTGTTGTACGGAATGCGGCCGTAGCCCTTCCATTCCTCTATAAATGCCTTGACGGTCTGTAGGTCTTTTTCTTTGTCTTTGCCTATGGTAAAGGCTTTTAGGCGTTCAAGACAGGCATTTTTCTTCTCGTAGTTTTCGAGCTCTTCTTTGTGTGAGGCATTGCGGCGCGAGTGCAGCCGGTCAAAATAGTGGTTGCAGGCCGCCTTGAACTCGTTCCATATCTTGTCGGAGTATTTTCGGGGCACATGGCCTATTTTTTTCCACTCGGCCTGAATACGCTTCATCTCAGGGGTAACGGTGTCAAAATCGTCGCTGTCTTTCATCGAAAGGGCCAGCTCTAACAGCTTTTTCTTCTTCTCAAGGTTTTCGTGCTGTTCTTTTTTGAGGCCCTTGTAAAATTGGTTCTTTTGCCGGTTGAACGAACGCACGGCCTCTTTAAAGGCATCCCAGGTGGCATCGCTCACTTTTTGCGGTACCCTGCCGGCCTTGAAGAATGCCTCTCGCAGTTCTTCTACTTTTCTGATCTGTCGCTGTATGGCCTTGTGGTTGTCGGCCACTTTCTCGGCCACCTCTTTAATGGCGGCGATCAGTTCGTTCTTTTTCTCGAGGTTTTTCAGGTACTGTTTTTCTAGCTCTTTGTGGTGATCTTGTCGCCGTTGGTGCAGGGCCTTGGTGGCATTGCTAAAGCGTTCCCAGATTTCTTCACGGTGTTCTTTGGCAACGGGCCCAATGTCTTCTTTCCAGATTTTGTGCAGGGTCTGTAGCTCCCTGAATGCCTTGCCCAGGTCGGGCTCATCGGCAAGCGCCTCGGCACGTTCGACCAGCTTTATCTTCTCTTCGAGGTTGTGCTTGAAATCAAGGTCTCGCAGCTCTCTGTTCAGGTGCAGAAAATCGTAGAAGATCTCGGTGTGGTGGTGGTAAGTGCGCCACACATCGTTGTAATGGCTTCGGGGTATGGGCCCCACATTGCGCCATCGGGCCTGTAGTTCTTTAAACGCCTTGTAGGTGGTGTTCATGTCTTCTTCGACATTTACCAGCCCTTTGAGTTCTTCAATAATCGCCAAACGCTTTTCAAGGTTCTCTTTGAGCGTTTTTTCAAGGTTTTTGTAATAATGGTCCCTTTTTTCGCGATACTCGGCATATACCTCGTTGAACTGCCTTTTGGTGACCGAGTTGTACCTGAAATCTATTTCGTTGCCACCATTGGCGACGAACTCTTCCTTTTTATGCTCTATAAACTCTTGGTACTTTTGGTCGAATTCGTACTTGATGGCACTAACGTGCTTGTGTATGGCCTGTACCTTTTCGTTCTTGACAAGCCGTTGCAGTTCGCCCACCAGATTTTCCATGGGCATCGAGTGGTAATCCAAAAAGGGAATATGGTGCCGTTTTTCATTTTCGGTGTCCTCGGCATCCTCGGCGTTCTCTTCGGCTATCTCTTCTAGAACATCTTTGTTTTCGGGGTCCTCAGACGTAGCATCCGCCTTTTCAGCGGCATTGGCCGGCTCTGGGGCCTCCTTTTCTTCAGCGGCTGCGCCTGTATCTTCCGTAGTGCTTTCTACCGTTTTCTCGGTAGCGGCCTCCCCATGGCTTTCGGGTTGTGCTGTGGTCGAATCGTTATCGTTATGTTCTTGCTCCCCTGCAACATCTTGCAGTTTGTGATCTTTCTCCTCCATCCTGATTGCTCTTTAAAGGTTGTGGTCGATGGCTTTGCTACTTACAAGTTACAACTTAAAGCAGTATTGGCAAAAATAGGCAATCTTCTTTTGGAAAACCCTAGCGGCGACAGCAATTCTGCGGATGTGTTTTATGGGGGAAGGATCTCCTCGAGCGTTGTGGAGACGACCTTAGGAGGTCCAGATTTCCCAAGCTTTTTCGGCCTGTAGCCGCAGCATTTCGAGTCCGTTTTTGATGGTGGCACCCTGTTTTTCACCTTCTTGCAGAAAGGAAGTCTTTTCGGGATTGTAGATGAGGTCGTACAGCAGGTGTTTATCGGTGAGAAAGCCATAGGGCAGATCGGGCTTCTCATCAATGTTCGGATGCGTGCCCAGTGGCGTACAGTTTACGATAACGGTGTGCTCTTTCAGTACATCGCCATCGAGTGCTTGGTAGGTCAGCATGCCCTCTTGTTCGGTTCGTGATACAAAGGTGACGCCAAGGCCCAATTTTTTCAACACAAATGCGATGGCCTTGGAAGCGCCGCCCGTACCCATGATCAAGGCATTTGTATGGTGTGGTTGTAGCAAGGGCCGTATTGAATGCTCAAAACCGTAGGCATCGGTGTTGTGGCCGATCAAGCCGTTTTCGGTAAACGCAATGGTATTGACCGCACCGATTTCTTGGGCCGTTTCGCCGATGGCGTCCAAATAAGGAATTACAGCTTCTTTGTAGGGAATGGTCACGTTTAGGCCCGAAAGATTACACTGTTCGACCAAGGACTTGAACCCTGAAATATCGGCTAGGTCAAAATTTTCGTAGCTGTGGTCGCGCAAGTCCAGCTGTTTGAACTTTTTCTCGAAATATCCTTTTGAAAAAGAGTAGGAGATATCCTTACCGACTAGCCCGAACCTTTTTTCTTTCTTTTCTGTTTCTTCCATACCAATCCAATGCCAAGAGCACAAAGATGCCCAATATTATAAAAAACACCGCACCCCAGGTTTCCATGCTCGTCCAGTCGGGCCAGTACCGTTGGTAGTTTCTGATGATCTTGTCGCCGTTCGAGTCCAAAAGAAAGTTGCCGAGGGCATCCGTTTTGTAAATGGTTTGTTTCCATGGCCATAGTACCCCCAGCGAACCTGTGATAAACCCAATGATGACCGCCGTGGTGGTTTCGTGGTAGCGTTTCAGCACATAGCCCAACAGATGCGATAGGGTGACGAGCCCTGTGGCCGAACCCAAGGTGAACACGGCCAATATTTTAAGGGTGCGTATCCGCTCGGCATTTTGCCAAAAACTGAAATCGCCCCTAAAAACCTCTGCCAAGGTATCGTACAGGGCATTGACCGAATCGACCAGAAGCAGGACATAATTGCCCATCAATATTAAGATGAAAGAGCCGGAGAGGCCGGGCAGTGTCATGCCCGAAACGCTGATAATGCCACAGAAAAAGATGAACAAGAGGTTGTCATTTTCTTTTGCCGGACTCAAAAAACTGATGGAGAGTCCCATCAACAGGCCCACCACGCCGGCGGTAATGGTCTGCCTATTCCAATGGTTGTAGTCTTTTGAGATGTAGTAGATAGACCCCAAGATCATACCAAAAAAGGAAGCCCAGACAAACAGCTCTTTTTTGTCCAAGAAATAATCCAGTAAACGTGAGACGCTGAAATAGCTGATGAGCATGCCGCTCACCAACAGGGCAAGAAAGTTCGCGTTGGTATATCTGAAAAAACTTTTGAAACGGCCGTTGAACAACAGTTTAAAAGCCTTGAGGTTTACTTTTTGCAACGAGTAGATAAACTCTTCATAAAACCCACCGACAAAGGCCACGATACCACCTGAGACCCCTGGCACCTTGTTTGCGGCACCCATGACAAGGCCTTTGATGACCAAATAGAATTTGTCCCAAAATGTTCTTGGTTGATGCATTGACCGTAGGCTTATGGCTTATTTTTTCGAGGCCGTTCTTTCGAGGATAAAAATAAGTGAAAAACCGATGACCGCTAGAATTAGGGCCCAGATTAATTGTGGGTCTCCGTCAAAGGCCGTGGGCCATACGTTCGCTTCGCGAACTACGATGACCTTCTCTCCAATGGTCTTGGTCTCAAGGGTCTGTTTCCAGGGCCATATTTTGTTGAGAGACCCCAAGATAAAGCCGGTCAATAGGGCGAGCGTCATGTTGCGATAGTTGTTGAACATCCATTTGAGCAATCGGGCAAAACTGAGCAGTCCGAAAATTGCGCCGAGGGCCACGGTGATCACCGTTACTACATTTCGCTCATGTATGGCATCGAGTATGGTCTTGTACGAACCCAAAAGCACCAAGATGAAGGCCCCAGAAATACCGGGCAAGATCATGGCGCATACAGCCAAGGCACCCGATAAAAACAGATAGGGCATGCTATCGATGTTCTCGCTTGGGGGCAGGGTGGTCACAAAATAGGCCACTGCGGCACCCAATAAAAAAATGATAATGACAGAGAGGGTCCATTTCTTTATCTCTTTCCCCACGAAGAAGATACTGGCGGCCACCAACCCGAAGAAAAACGACCATACCAAGATTGGGAGGTTCTCCAATAGCCAGCTGACCAAGGTCGCCAATGAGAAAAGGCTGATAAAGATTCCCGTGAACAAGGCCAACAGAAAATTTCCGTTCAATTTCAGCCAAGATGCTTTCAGGCCCTCTGCCCTTACTGTTTTTAGCAGTCCGAAATTGATATTGTTGATCGAGGTGATCAATTCTTCATAGATGCCCGAAATAAAGGCAATGGTGCCACCCGAGACCCCGGGAACCACATCGGCGGCACCCATGGCCATTCCCTTTAAGGCAATGACGATATAGTCTATTGGTCTTCTAACATTCCCCATCAAAAAAAGTGCTTTGTAGCGACTACTTGGTAGACGTCTTTTTGTTGTTCGCGAAGATAACGGTAATCCACGAAAGATGCTTGTACCGTAACAATTCGGTTTTGAAATCGGTTACCATGTCAGCGTTCAGTTCCATACCGCTTTTCACCTTTTTTCTGGCTTCGGGGGCGTTGCCCATGTACAGATAGACCAAAGCAAGGTGGTAATGCAATACAGCTTCCTCAGGGTAAAATTCCATACCCTGCAGCAACACCTGCTCTGCCGAGTTGAAATCGGCGGTATTTTCAAGTACAGTGGCCCATTTAACCCAGGTCTCCAGCTCAAAATTACCGAGGTCTATCGCTTGTTTATAAGCAAAATCAGCTTCGTCAAAATTCTTCAGCGCGGCGTAGATTTCTGCACATTTTTTCCAATACCGGGCATTTTCACCATCGATGTTGATTGCCTTGTTGATGTAGTGCAGTGCTTTCTTGTACGCCTTCTTTTTAAAATAGTAATTGGTGATGGCCAGCCAACCCTTGTCCAACAGCGGGTCTTCGTGCACCGTGTTGTAGTAGTAATATTTTGCTAGGTCATCGTTGCCCAATTTTTCGTGGCACTTGCCAATTCGCAAAAAGGCGTGCGAGGTGGGGTCGTCTATTTCGATGGTGGTTTCGTAGCAATCAATGGCTTCTGCATACCTGCCCAATTTTTCGAGCACCTTTGCTTTTTCAAAATAGGCCCCAAGAAACGAATCATCGGAAATAATGGCAAAATCGAACGAGGCCAGCGCTTCGTTGTACATCTGTTTGGAAAAGTACATTTTGCCAAGTTGGTGCCAGGCCACTTCGCAATAGGGGTTTCGTTCAAGATAGTCGTTTAGGTAATTGATGGCCCCATCAAAATCTTCCATGAACTCAAAGCAGTACACCACGTTGTAAAGCGATGAATAGTCACGGTCGTCGTACTCGAGGCAGCGCATGAAACTTTGCTTGGCCATTTCATAATCGTCCATAAACAGGTATTCCATCCCCAAGAGCGAATGGATGTCGAAACTATCGTTTGCCAGTTCAAGGGCCTCTTGCAGCAATCTCACTGCTTCTTTATGGTTGTCGAGTTTTGACTGTATGTTGGCCCGCTGTATGTAGATTTCCTCGTTCTGTCCGTCTATGTTCTGAAGCTCATCCAACAATCGGTTGGCCTCTTCAAATTTATCCTCAAAAACCAATACCTCTACATGCAACAATTTTAGCTCTATACAGTTGGGATGTTGCTGCAGCCCAAATTGTATGGCCTTTTTACCGAGCGCCACTTTACCGTTGTTCAAGTAGTGGTGGATGATCTCTTCAAAATCTTCGGCATCGAAGAAATAGACATCATCTGTTTTGAGCATCGATTCAAACTTATGGATGGATTTATCAGGATTTTCGTTAGGGTCTAACGCCATAGATACTGGTTTGGTTCTACTATGGACTTAAAATTAGCCTTTTAAAGGCCTCTTTCTTGCCCGTGATTTGGGTTTCTTATCAACAATTTAGTTAACAGGCGGCTTTTTTGTAATCGTTTAGAATACTGATGATTTGCCTACAACCTTTCTCAATTTCTGTCTCATTAATGGTCAGGGGAGGGGATATGCGCACCGCCCGGGGCTCGAACAAGAGCCAAAAAAGGATCAAGCCTTTTTTGGCGGCCGTCAGCACCAATTCGTTGGCTAGGGCTTCGTCTTTCATAATGAGCGCAAGCATTAGTCCCTTTCCCCTTATCTCTTCAATCAAAGGATGTACCAAAAGCTTACGGAACAATTTTTCTTTTCCAATGGTTTGTTCAATCAACTGATTTTCAGTTAGTTCTTTCAAAGTAGCCAAGCATGCTGACGCAATGACAGGATTGCCCCCAAAAGTGGTGATATGCCCCAATTTTGGATTGTCTTGCAGAGTGGCCATCATCTCATGGGATGCGGTGAAGGCACCCACTGGTAGTCCTGAGGCCATGCCCTTGCCCATCACCAAGATATCGGGCACACAATTAAAATGCTCGAACGCGAACAGCCTTCCGGTACGGCCAAACCCTGGCTGAATTTCATCTAAGACCAGCAGGGCACCGACCTCGTCACAGCGCTCGCGTACTTTCTTCAAATAATCGTTTTTCGGCAGTATAAAACCCGCACCACCCTGTATGGTCTCTAAGATAACGGCTGCGGTTTTGGGGGTGATCTGCGACAAATGGGCCTCGCTGTTAAAGGGGATGAAGCGAACATCGGGAATCAAGGGCCGGAAGGCACTTTTGCGCTCTTCGTAGCCCATCACGCTCAAACTGCCCATGGTATTGCCGTGGTAGGCATGGTGGGCCGCAATGATTTCTGAGCGCCCCGTGGCCCTTCGTGCCAGTTTGAGCGCCCCCTCAATGGCCTCGGTGCCGGAATTTACCAAGTAGGTGGTCTGCAGGTTTTCGGGCAACAACGATGCCAACAGTTTTGTGTATTTGACAGCGGGGCCTTGCACGTATTCGCCATACACCATTACGTGCATATACTTTGCCGCTTGGTCTTGTACGGCCTTGACCACTTTTGGGTGGCAGTGCCCCAAACTACAGGCCGATACCCCGGCCACAAAATCCAAATGGGCGTTGCCGTTGGTATCATAGATATAACAGCCCTCGGCGTGGGAGACCTCCATTGCCAGAGGGTGTGGTGTTGTCTGTGCCTGGTATTTGAAAAAATCTTTCTTCATTTGGCCACTAAGGTACCGTTTACTCTTTACGGCCGACTTTTTTCAGAGCAGGCCGTTTGGGTTTGATGGCTTTGGAATTTGGATTTTGATCATTGGAATTTGTAGGAAGCTCGGGCAGACCACTACGTTCCCGTTCCTCTGCATCTATGTCGATCAGGTTGTCTATACCACGTATTTTAACCAGCTCGATGTTGTTGTCATCTTCATCAAAAATGTCATCCTTTGAACGGATCCGTTCTTCACCGCGCCAAACAAAACCATCCAGTTTTTGAATCTGCTGTGCCCAGTCTTCTTCGGGAAAAATGGTGCCATCGGGGTTCACATAAAAAGTGATGTCTTCAATATCACTGTTCTCCATCAACATCCTGATACGGCTACAGGTGGTCTTGTTGATGCCGATCAATTCGTCATCGTCGTTGTACATGTAATAAATGACCTCGGTATTTTTTATCAAGTCAATGATTTTCAGTTCATTGTCGATGAATTTCCCCAATAGATTAATGCCCTTGGCCTGGTTGTATCCTGTTTTTCCGATGGTATCCAACGAGATGATAAAGGCATTGTTGATCACCTTCAAAGAATCAAGTTTATCGGTTTCAAGGTCAGATATCAGATGGATGCTGTCACCGGTCATCTGGTTTTCAACATTCCACAGAATGGGCCGGCCGATAAGTTGGGTCACACCAGTTTTTTCTTCGGAATGGATACTGTCGCACTTTCCGCTCAAATCGGTTTTGTAAAACTTTGCATTGCGAAAGGCCCTCAAGATCCTTGCTTCGGGTTTGCCGGTGATCATCAGGGTATCGCCATGCACATACAGCGAATCTTGGTCTTTTTCGACCAAACCGATAGAAACTGCCCTTTTTGTTGCAAAAACGGAGTCATTGGCCTTAAAAACCTCTGCATAATGGGCCTTTAGAACACCCTTATTGATGGTATCGGTAACCTTGATATTGTTTGTGGCAGAGGCAAACTCCCTTACTTTGTCAAAATATACACTGTCGCCCTCAATGATGCGATTGTTGTAGTGGATGGTGGTGTTTTTGACACCATAGCCTTGTTCTCGCCTGGTATCATAAAAACCTCGTTCACAGTAAATCTCATAGTCTTTGCCGGTAACGGTCGAGGGGCCGTACATATAGGCGTTTTTTGAGATACGGTAATAATCTAGCTGTTCTGAATCGATGGTATAATCGGGATTTTCAATGTGTACACTATCGCGAAACTGAACCTTTTTCAGTTCCATGAAGTAGGTGCCGATTTTGCTGGTCAGTACATTGACAGAATCGACCACCTTGCCCCCCGAGTTGTAGAACGACTGTTGTTTTTCACGGTTAAAATATAGGGTGTCGGTGGTCAGGGTCATTTGTCCGTCGGTGAGGTCAACATTATCCCAGGCACGGGCCAGTTTGGTGTTGCCGTTGTAATCAAGTTTGCCACTGTTCATCTCAATGGAGTCTCCCTGCTGGAGCCGCACATTGCCAATGGCCTTCAGCCTATTTTCAGCAGAATAGAAGATGGCGATATCGCACCACAGATCGGCCCCTTGGTGTTCAAACTGTACTTGGCGCTGATCGTCTTTACTGAAGATAGAGGCTCCGGGAAACTGTTCTTCATCCTTGGTGAAATTGGCACCATAGACGATGTTGATCTGGCGGCCTTGAACGGTATCTTGCACCTGTACACCTTCTTGTGCCGATAGGTTGCCCAGAAGCAGTATGGCCAATATGTTTAACAAGATTCGGTACAATCGCTGAAATTTGCCCCAAAACTAGCACTTTTTGGCTGACCCGCTCAAAGATTAGGATAGATTTATAGCAGAGCAGGCCCGTTGTGCCCTATGCCTATTGAACTGAAGTTTGTTGCAGGCAGCTACCGTCGCCAACAATCAAAACTCGCGATAGGTGGCTAGCAGGAACTCGTTTGCTTCCTGCTCATCAAATTGGGCGGTTTTGCTGTTCCAGTGTAGGGTTTGGTTTGGAAAACGGCCAGCAATAACACCCAATAGGATGGTTTCGGTCAACCTAGCGGCGTATTCAAAGGGTGCGGTACACTCACCTTTACCCAAACAGGCATCCACAAACTGGTGGTAGTGCTTGGGCCCCTCTGAAGCATAGTTGCGAATGGGTTTGCCCATATTGTGGGCCTTTTCCACAGCCGCTATTTCCTTGGAAATATCAACATATTCACCATCGACTATTTTCATGGGCAATTCCATAAAATGGGGCAATAGCAAGCGGCCTTTTTCACCGATGAACATGGCGCCCTGTTCTGGCAGTTTTCCTTTACCGGTTGCTTTGGTCTCCAACGATATTTTGTCCTTCACGCTCTGGTCATCTTGGCTTGCTTCGCCTGAAGCCTGCCTATCGGTCTCAGCTCCGGGCAATATCAAATCTTCGTGCCTATCGGGTGCCCCGGGGCCATCGTACCAAACCCATTTTAAGGTATCGGCCGTGTATGCTGTGCCAGGAAACTCGTAGGTGACCACATTGTTCTCTGGATAGCCAAAACCATTGGGCTCCCTACATTCATTTTTTATGGTCTTTGGTACGTCTAGGTTGAGGGCGTTGTACGGCGTATCAAAAATGTGTACGCCCATATCTCCCAAGGTTCCGCAGCCATAATCGACCAATTTTCGCCAATTTCCGGGGTGGTAGAAGCCCTCTTTGTAGGGCCGTTCTTTCGAGGTGCCCAACCAAAGGTTCCAATCCAACGTCTCGGGCACGGGGTCACTGCCGGTTGGTGGTGGCCCATCATATCCCCAGTTTTTTGGCGACCAGGCCCTAACGGTATGTACTTTTCCGATAATGCCCGATTGGATCAAAAGGGTGGCCAATTTGTAATCGTAGAAAGAGTGTACCTGAATGCCCATTTGGGTGACCAACCCCTTTTCAGCGGCCAGTTTTTTCATGGCCCTCGCCTCAGAGACGTAATGCGTCAGCGGTTTTTGGCAGTACACGGGTTTGTTCAGGTTCATGGCCATCATCGCGGCGGGCGTATGGGTATGGTCGGGAGTGGACACTATTACGGCATCTATATCAATCGACATTTGCCCAAGCATAACCCGATAGTCAGAAAAAGTCTTTGCCTTGGGGTGCAGTTTATGCGCTTTGGCCAAATTATTCGAATCGACATCGCAGAGTGCCACCACATCGACCTTGGGGTGGGAGGAAATGTCGCGTAGATCTTCGAACCCCATATTGCCCACACCTATGTGCGCGGTTCGCAATCGTTCGTTCGCGCCCAAATGCTTCAGAATACTTGGGGCCAAAGCAGCGCCTATAACGCCAAGTCCGCTTTTCTTTACAAAGTCTCTTCGGGAAGTGTCGGTTAATGCCATGTCTGTCTGTTTCGATTCTTCCAAATCTAAGGATAAAATCGATAACAACCCTGTACCCTATAGAAGTGTTCCCTATCTGTAAATGGTCTGTAACCTATCGGGCCCGACCGAAACAATTTTTATGGGTACATGTAACGCTTTCTCCAAGAAGTCGATGTAGTCGTTCAGGGCAGGCGGCAGTTCGCCAGCCTTGGTCAACTTGGTCAGGTCTTTGCTCCACCCCTTCAGTTCGGTATAGATCGGGGTCACGTTATCACTCTCGATATTGTAGGGTAGGTGCTGCACGGTGCCGCCCTTGTATTTATAGCCTGTACATACCTTGATGGTCTTGAAACCGCTGAGCACATCGGCCTTCATCATCATCAGTTCAGTAACGCCGTTGATCTGTACCGCATATTTAAGGGCTACCAGGTCAAGCCAGCCACAACGTCTGGGCCGACCGGTAGTGGCGCCAAATTCGTTGCCCACACGGCCCATGGTCTCACCATCTTTATCGAACAGCTCGGTGGGGAAGGGGCCACTGCCCACACGGGTGGTATAGGCCTTAAAGATACCGAGCACCCTGCCGATTTTACCGGGTGCCACGCCCAGGCCGGTACACGCACCTGCGGCGGTGGTGTTCGAAGAAGTTACATAGGGGTAGGTGCCAAAATCGATATCGAGCAACGAGCCTTGCGCTCCTTCGGCCAGAATCTTTTTTCCTTCGGCCATTGCAGCGAACATATATTGCTCACTGTCGATAAACTGCAATTCTTTGAGGGTATTGATCCCCTCGATGAACTCTTCTTCGAGCTCTTTGAGGTCGTACTGTATGTCAACATCATAGAACCCGATCATGGCCTCGTGCTTGTTGGCCAGATTGCGGTATTTTTCCTTCCAGTTATCAAATTCGAGATCGCCTACGCGCAAACCGTTCCTTCCTGTTTTGTCCATATAGGTAGGGCCGATGCCCTTTAGCGTCGAACCGATTTTTGCCTTGCCCTTGGCAGCCTCCGATGCGGCATCCAATAGGCGATGCGTGGGCAATATCAAATGGGCCTTTCGCGAGATCAGTAGACGTGATATAATATCGATGTTGAACTTAGCGAGGTTGTCGAGTTCTTTTTTGAAGATTACCGGGTCTATGACCACCCCGTTACCGACTACGTTTATGGCGTTTTCATGGAAAATTCCCGAGGGAATGGTATGCAGCACATGTTTGAAGCCATCAAACTCCAACGTGTGGCCTGCGTTGGGTCCGCCCTGAAATCGGGCGATGATATCGTAATTTTTGGTGAGTACATCAACGATTTTTCCTTTTCCTTCGTCCCCCCACTGGAGGCCGAGCAATAAATCTACCATGAAATACGTGGGTTATTCGGTTAGGTTTTTTTCTTCTTTTTTTCGGGTTCCGTAGAAATAGAGGGAATGGTTGTTTATCTCAATGTCAAAGACCTCTTCAATGGTCTTTTTGATAGATTGAATGCGCGGGTCACAAAATTCGATGACCTCGCCCGTATCGGTCAAAATGACATGATCGTGTTGCCGGTCAAAATATGACTTTTCGTATTGCGCTTGGTTTTTGCCAAATTGGTGTTTGCGCACCAATTTGCACTCGAGCAACAATTCAATGGTATTATAAAGGGTGGCCCGGCTGACGCGGTAATTTTTGGTTTTCATTTTGATGTAGAGCGACTCAACATCAAAGTGGTCATCGCTATTGTAGATTTCTTGCAGAATGGCATATCGCTCGGGCGTTTTGCGATGGCCATTTTCTTCGAGAAAGGTCGTGAAGACGTTTTTTACAATCTCTTGGTTCTTAGCGTTCCCCATTATTTTTTCTACTGAACGACAAAGTTACAGTTAAAAATTAAATTCTGGTCACCTTATCGATTCCCTCAATCTGTTTTAGGTTGGTTACCAATCGCTTTAGGATTGAATTGTTCTTTACCACAACGGTAATGGTACCACTAAAGGTACCGCCATCGGTACTAAAGTTGAGGTTTCTCATATTAACGTTCAGATCATCAGAGATTACCTTGGTAATTTCATTGACCAATCCGAGGTTGTCGATACCCGTAAGCCTGATTTCTGACGTAAATTCTTCTTGGGTAGAGTCGATCCATTTGGCGCTTATGATACGATAGGCATAGTTAGACTGTAGGGCGATGGCATTTGGGCAGTTCTTTTTGTGCACCTTTATACCATCATTAACACTTATAAACCCGAAAACATCATCGCCAGGTATGGGGTTACAGCATTTCGACAACTTGTAGCTAAGCTTTTCTTCCTCACTGCCAAAGACCAATAGGTCGTACTTAGAGGTAATCTCTTCTTTGTCGACATCTTCGGGTATGGGTGTCTTTCGAATTTTGTTCCTGAAGAAATTGATGAAGGTATTGTTGTAAGAAGAGGCAAAATCTTTGATGGCCTGGTTGTCTATGGAGCCGATACCTACACGATAGAACAGGTCTAGGCTCGTCTTCAATTTGAAATGCACCACCATTTTGTTGACCACATCTTCGTTGAGGGTAATTTTTTGTGATTTGAGCTTTCTTCTTAAAATTTCCTTGCCTTCTTCTCCTATCTGCTTCTTTTCTTCTTTGAGCGAAGACCGGATTTTGGCCCGGGCCCTTGCTGTATTGGCATAGTTCAACCAGTTTTGGGTGGGTTTGGCCGTTTCTGAGGTGATTATCTCTACTTGGTCGCCACTTTTGAGCTCGGTGTTGAGCGGTACCAATTTACCATTTACCCGTGCCCCTCTGGTTTTCATGCCCACCTCGGTATGTATGCTAAAGGCAAAGTCTAGCGGGGTAGCCCCCTTTGGCAGTGATTTTAATTCGCCTTTTGGGGTAAAGACAAAGATCTCTTTAGAGTAGAGGTTCAGTTTAAATTCTTCCACAAAATCAACCGCATTGCCATTGGCGCTCTCAAGGGCTTCTTGAAGACGGTTAAGCCAGCCCTCAATGCCCATTTCTTTTTGATCGCCATGCTTGTACTTGAAATGGGCGGCATAGCCTTTTTCAGCAATCTCGTGCATGCGCTCACTGCGAATCTGCACTTCTACCCATTTGCCACTTGGTCCCATGACGGTAATGTGCAGGGCTTCATAACCGGTTGATTTGGGTGAGGTGATCCAATCGCGCAACCGAACGGGGTTGGGGGTGAAATGGTCGGTGACAATGGAATAAATTTTCCAGGCCAAAAACTTTTCGTTCTGGCGGTCTGATTTGTAAATAATGCGGATGGCAAACTTATCATAGATCTCATCAAAGCCCACATTCTGGGCCTTCATCTTTCTACGGATGGAGTAGATGGACTTCATGCGCCCCTTGATCTCATAGTTCAGGCCTTCTTTGTCGAGCGACTCTTTGATGATGTTCGAAAAGTTGTCGATATAGGCCTGCTGCTCTTCTTCCGTTTCCTCAATCTTGCTGCGTATGTCGTTGTAGACATCGGGCTCGGTGTACTTTAGGCTTAAATCTTCTAGGTGTGTTTTTATGTTGTACAACCCAATTCGGTGAGCTAGGGGAGCGTAGATATAGAGCGTCTCAGAGGCCATTTTAACCTGTTTGTCCTCCGACATCGCATCAAGGGTCAGCATATTGTGGTAACGGTCGGCGATCTTGATGATGATGACACGTACATCGTCGTGAAGGGTCAGCAGCATCTTTCTGAAATTCTCCGCCTGCTGGCTTATATCCTTATCTTTTTTCAGGTGCGCTATCTTGGTAAGGCCGTCCACAATTCGGGCCACCGTTTCGCCGAACATGCGTTCTATGTCATCAAGGGTGTAAGCGGTGTCTTCCACCACATCGTGCAGTAGGGCAGAAGCAATCGAGACGGCATCGAGGCCAATTTCAGAGGCCACTATTTTGGCCACAGCTATGGGGTGAAAAATATAGGCCTCACCAGACTTTCGACGTTGGTCTTTATGGGCATCCACAGCCACGTCAAAGGCAGAGCGTATCAGCTTCTTGTCCTCTTTTGACAAGGTCTGGTAGCTTATACGGAGCAACTCTTTATATTGCTTCGCAATTTCTTTGTTTTCCTTTTCTATGGCCTCCTGTGTCATTATCAATTAAAATTACGCCAAACTTTAAACTATACCAACAAAAATTATGCCCTGAGGTTGCGGATGCGCTCTTTTAACGGTGGGTGCGAGTAATGTACAAAAACGTATGCGGGGTGTGGATTCAGGTTGCTCAGATTGTTCTTTGAGAGCTTTTTCAATGAAGATACCAACGGGTCGGGCCTAAAGGTCTTTTTGGCAAAATTGTCGGCCTGAAACTCAAACTTGCGAGACAGGTAATTCATCAATAGGCCGGTGACCTGCGAAATAGGGCTGTACAACAGTGCAAAGGCAATCAGCGCTGCATGGTAACTGGGTTGCGAAACCCCTATGGCATACGACATTTCGGGATTGTTTATGAATAGTGAGAGAATGAAAAGGGTCAGTCCCGTAAGTACAATCGAAGATGTGAGGTTGTACACAATGTGATGCCGCTTGTAATGCCCTACCTCATGGGCCAGAACGGCCACAATCTCATCCTCGTCCAAATCATTGATCAGGGTATCGTAGAGGGTTACCCTTTTTTCTTTTCCCAACCCCGTAAAATAGGCGTTGGCCTTGGTAGATCGTTTTGAACCATCTATGACAAAAATGTTCTTGAGTTCAAAGCCCACCTTTTGGGCATAGGCTTCGATGGATTTTTTTAAACTTCCTTCTTCCAAAGGCGTCTGTTTGTTGAAAAGAGGCACGATCAACTTGCTGTAAAAAAGGTTCATGAACAACATCAGCAGGGTCATCAGCAACCAGGCATAGAGCCAAAAGTCATTTCCTGCCTTTTCGATAAACCAAAGGATCAATGCCAGAACCGGCCCGCCGATAAGGGCGGCCAGCAGCCACCCTTTGAGCAGATCGGCAAAAAATAGTTTTTTGGTGGTTTTGTTGAAACCGAAGCGTTCTTCGATGGTAAATGTCTTGTAGTAGCTAAACGGGATAGAGATCAGGCTGTTGGCCAAAAAAATAAAACCGAAAAAGAGAAGGGCCAAGGGTATGGTCTCTTGCGAATACTGGCGTACCAGTTGGTCAATCCACTCAAAACCGCCAAAAACCAGAAACAAAAGGGTCACGGCAAAAGCAAAGGTATCGCTGATGAGCCCGAAGCGATAGTTGGTCTTTTTGTACTGCTGGGCCTTTTTATATTCCTCTTGGTCAAAAACATCCTGCAGCTCTTGGGGGATGGGTTCATCAAATTTTTGGGCATTCAGGTAGTCGAGTATCAGTTCAATCACAAATTGCACCACCAGAATAATGATGATGGCGTAGAAGAGTAAACTTTTATCCATAGATATTAAAATCCGCGCTGTCGCTTTGCCTCAAAGATAAGTATTGCGGCAGATACCGATACGTTCATGCTGTCGATTTCGCCCTGCATCGGTATAATCAGGTTTTGGTCGGAATTGTTTAGCCATGCTTCGGTCAATCCGGTCGATTCGGTGCCGACCACGATGGCTGAGGAACCTCTGAAATCCATTTCTACGTAGTTTTTGGAAGCAGTGAGGGCCGCACAGTAAATTTTGATGTGCCGATCCTTCAAAAAAGCAATGATTTCACCAGAAGTGCCAATGCCCACTTGGGTAGTGAACAGACAGCCCACGCTTGACCTGATGACATTGGGGTTGTACAGGTCTGACTGCAGGTTGGCCACCAGTACTGCATCGATGGCGGCGGCATCGGCGGTACGTAGCAAGGCCCCGAGATTACCAGGTTTTTCAGGACTTTCGGCCACCAAAATCAAAGGATTCTTGTTTTTAAAACGGATTTGCCCCAACGTATGTTCTTTTGCCTTGGCAATGGCCATTACCCCCTGCGTACTGCCCCGATAGGCCAGTTTTTCGTAGATGGATTTGGATACTTGGACTATTGGATAGTTGGATTGTTCGATGGCCAATTCTTCAGAAGCGATTTCAGGACACACCAGCAGCGCTTCGATTTCATAACCACCTTTTAAGGCCAATTGCAATTCTCGCTGCCCTTCGATGACAAAACGCCCTGTTTTCTTCCTGGTCCTTGATTTGTGCAGAAGTGCCGCAACCTCCTTGATAAAAGGATTTTGGGCACTGGTGATGATCTTTGGTTCTGGCATGGGGTAAAAGTAGCCAAAGATTGTGAAATGTTGTTGCCAGGTCAAGGGTTTACAAAAAATGGAAAGAGTGCATGCCACACCAAAGAACTCCTGCCAAAAACAGGCAAGCTGTTCGGTAGCAACAAGTATTGTTAAAAGAAAAAAGGTGGTTTAAGACAAAAACAACATAATCGTTATCTTTGGGAGAATCCCTTAGTGCTTTTCATAGGTCACAATGTTACCGCACGTTTTTTATTTCCAAAATTCATATTCAAAATATCTTGGTACATATCCACCAATACTTTTTAAAAGTCCATTGTCGTAATACTTATAAGTCAGTTGATATTCGTTTAATCGGTCGTTCATAAATTTCGAATAGATGTTAGACTTTATTAGTTGCCCATTCTCGTTAAAAATATTCTTAATCGTCTTGTCATCTTCAAATTTCTCTAAGTCCGTATAGTCCTTGTAAGCAGTTGTGTTTGGAATTCCATTAATGGTGTCCGTCACTTTTTTAAGTTTTGGCTGAAAATAAAATCCATAAAACCTTTTCACGTAAAAGTCCTTGTCGTATTCTTTAGTCTTATGATATATAATTATTGAATCATTTTTCCTTGTTGTTGTAGATTCAAAGGGTTGATAATTATAAGATGTTTCATAGACAAAACTTCCCAAGTTCTTTCTTGAAGAAATTAATTTCCCATTCGGATTGTAATTATAGGTGATTGAGTCTTGTCCAATAGAATCTACTATTCTGGTCAGTAGATTTTGTTCGTCATATTCAAAGAAGTTGATTTTATCAATTGTTTTATGTTTCCGAGTTCTCCGATTGTGCGACGCCCTATATTTTGTCGTGCGTATTCTTCTTCCAGTTCGGTCAAATTCTATAATTTCAGACAAGTCTTTTGGCGAATTCATATAGACAAATATTCTCTTTACTTGTCGGTTGATATAAATACTGTCAGGTTGCCATTTATTTTCAATTTGTCCAAAACTGAATATTGGAATAGAAAGAAAACTTAAAAAAAGAATTCTGTTCATTTTATCCAATTCGATTTTTTCAAATGTGTGGTAACTTGTTTACATGCATAGGTTTGTTGCACTTATACCGCACCTTTTTGGGTGGCTATGCGTATGTTTTTCAATTTCTTCTGTACTTGCTACTCCCCTTCAAACTTACCAGAATACCGTTTCCAAAGTTCGGTCTGGTGGGTCTCTAACGAAAGCTCGCGACCATCGATAAAGGCATGGGTCAACTGGTTGCCCCGCATGTCGAGGGCATCGCCCCCGGCAACAAACAAGGTGGCGCTTTTGCCAACCTCCAAGGTGCCGTAATGGTCATCAATGCCCAAAATCTCGGCGGTGTTACCGGTAATGAGTTGTAGGGCCTTTTCTTTGTCCAAGCCCTGTGCAACTACCTGGCCGGCGTAAAAGGGCAGGTTACGGGTCTGAAAGTTGCTGGCCGTGGCATTTTGCAGTCCGACCAAAAGCCCGGCATCCATTAACAGTTTGGGCAGTTTAAAGGTGTAATCGTAGTCGTCATCTTCAAGAAAGGGCAGTGTATGGGTAAAACGAACTAATACCGCCACATTGTGCTTTTTCAAGAAGTCCGCAATGTTGTTGGCCTGGTAGCCCCCCATGATCACCACTTCTTTGACGCCCGCTTCTTTTGCAGTGGTGACCCCATCCATGATCTCTTTTTCGCCCTGGGCGTAGATATAGAGCTTTTTTGAGCCATCAAAGAGCCCCTGGGAGGCCTCGAAGGCTTGGTTTTTCTCTTTTGGGGTACCCTTGCCATAGGCTGAGGCATTTATCAAAAAGGTACTTACATCTGCCACTTGCTCGGCATATTCTTTATTGGGCTGAAAGCCACGGGGCTCTCCCATCCACCATCGGCCACGTCTAAAGGTTGTGGGCCAGTTGAGGTGAATGCCGTCATCTACCTTTACAGCGGCATCTTCCCAGTTCCAAGCATCGAACTGCACTATGGACGAGGTACCCGATATACGGCCGCCCTTGGGCGTGATCTGGCCGAGCAACACCCCGTTGGGCCGCATGCTCTCGACTACTTGCGACTCGGCATTATAAGCGATCAAACTACGTACATGGGGAATCATGGAGCCAATCTCATCTTGATCGTTGGTGGCCCTTACGGCATTGATTTCAATAAGGCCCAGCGATTTGCCAGGGGCTATAAAACCGGGATAGATGTGTTTGCCGGTGGCATCAATGGTTCTTCCCTTGGGGGAAACACCAGTACTGCCAATGGCGGTGATCTTGCCGTCTTCAAAAACAAGGGTACAATTTTCTATTACCTCCCCATTGCCGATATGGGCGGTGGCTCCGGTGATGGTGATGGCCCCGGTCTGTTCTGGGGCGGGGGTCTGCTGCCCGAATGCGGTGAAACCCCAAAGAACTGTCAATGTTAATATAAATTTTTTCATCCTACTAAAATTTAAAGGGTTTCACATTCAAATCTTTGTTTCTTGTTCTGTCTGGGGCCCTGGGTCTTGCCACCGCCCTCTTTTTCTTGTAGCATCATTTTTACGAGCTTGGCCCGCTCTTTTCTGATGGCCTCACGTTTTTGCCTGTCTTTTTCAAGGTCAAAGTAAACGGCCCCTTCAATCATCGTTTTTTCGGCCTTGGAGTAAACCGACATGGGGTGGCCGCTCCATAATACCAAATCGGCATCCTTGCCTTCTTCGATACTGCCCACGCGGTCGTCGATGTGCAAGAGTTTTGCAGGGTTCAATGTAACGGTTTTCCAAGCCTCGATTTCTGACAATCCACCATATTTGATGGTCTTTGCGGCCTCTTGGTTCAAACGCCTTGACATTTCGGCATCGTCACTGTTTATGGCTACGGTAACCCCCTGTTTTGCCATGATGGCGGCGTTGTAGGGTATGGCATCTTTTACCTCGTATTTGTAGGCCCACCAATCGCTAAAGGTTGAACCGCCCACGCCATGCTCGGCCATTTTGTCGGCTACCTTGTAGCCCTCTAAAATGTGGGTAAAGGTGTTTACCCTAAAACCGAAACGTTCGGCGACTTTCATCAGCATATTGATCTCGCTCTGTACGTACGAGTGGCAACTGATAAAGCGTTCGCCGTTGAGTATTTCGGCCAAAACCTCCAGCTCTTCATCATAGCGGTAGGGTTGGCCACTTTTCTTTTTGGCATCGTATTCTTTGGCACGTTGAAAATAGTTGATAAACACCTGTTCAACACCCATTCGGGTCTGTGGAAACCGGTCAAAACTTTGCCAATTCGATTGTTTCACGTTCTCGCCAAGTGCAAACTTGATGAATTTGGGCATGTTGGGAAAGAGCAGGCCATCGGCATCTTCGCCCCATTTCAACCGTAGGATGGCCGAACGCCCCCCAATGGGGTTCGCCGAACCATGCAATAGTTGTATGGTGGTCACGCCCCCTGCCAAATTACGGTAGATGTCGATGTCTTTTGGATCTACCACATCGGCCATTTTAACCTCTGCTGAAGAATTGTGCCCGGCCTCGTTGATAGCAAGTGCCGCGATATGTGAATGCTCATCGATGATACCGGCCGTAAGGTGCTTTCCGGTGGCATCTATGGTCTTGGCGCCCTCTGGGCTAAGATTGGCGCCCATCTTGGCGATTTTACCATTCTTGACCATTACATCGGTGTTTTCGAGTATCTCGGTGCCCGTCCAAACTGTGGCATTTTTAAAAAGTATGTTTTCAGGTTTTGGTTTTGAATCGTACCCATACCCAATATTTGGATAGGTCACTGACATTAACTCAGGCTTTTCGGCATCCTTTTTCCCTTCTTTTTCCTTTTCCTCGAAAGGGGCGTTCTTATTGGCTGTAAAGAAGGTCTCGGTACCATCGGGCAGTACCAGTTTTCCTTTTAGGTTGTCTGAGTCGGGCGCGGCCATGGCCGTCATCCTATAAATCTTCTCTCCATCATCCTCGGTAAATGAAAACTCGACCCAATTATTTTTATAGTTGATTTTTGATTTTAGCTTGATGGTGTCTTGCTTGATTTCCAATTTGGGTTTGCTGACATCACCGGTTACGGACATTTGATAGGTTTTTCCCCCGGCCATCAGGTTGTATTCACCCCGAATGTCTTTTAGGTCTTTGTCGGTGATTATGTTCTTGGTGCCCTGTACCCAATTCTCATAAAGGGTGGTGGCTTTATCAAAAATATTTCCTGAGGTGATCAAAAAATTGGCCTGACGCCCCACTTGGAGTGACCCAATTTGATCGGATTTTCCTAGAATGGCTGCCGGAACCGTGGTAAGGGCCTCTAAGGCCTTGGTTTCAGACAAGCCATGATTAATGGCTTTCATCAGCATTTTGTTGAAGTCTGATGGTGATTTTAGCCCATGTAGGGTCAATGAAAACTGTACACCATTGTCTTCAAGCACTTTTGGGTTCGACGGGGCCAGGTTCCAATGCCTCATGTCTTTCAATGCCACATATTGGGCTTGATAGGGATTTGAAACGTCGTAGGCCTCCGGAAAATTGATGGGCAATATTAATTTGGCATTGGTGGCCTTAACGGCATTGATATGTTCATATTCGTCGCCACCCCCCAAAATCGCATATTGAATGCCGAATTGGTCTCCGATCTTATCGGCCCGTAGCACGTTGCCATTGGCACCGGCAGCGAATATTTGGGGCAGGTTTCGGTTTTCGATCAAAGCTTCCAGCGAACGATCCTTGCTGTCCACATTGCCTTTGCTGTACCAGTCCATATCATGATAGACTTGGCGCATCAAGGCCGTGGCGCCCATCAGCGAGGTGGGGTACGACTGCCGTTTGGCAACGCTTTTTGAAAACGAGAAGTACTGCGCCGAATCGTCTTCTAGAATACGGTCGGCATCGCTACCGTCGCCATTGAGTGCTATCAAAACCCCTGTACCACGAGCGATACCATCTTGTATATGGCTGTTGACCACGCCAAAGCCCGCCTTTCTGAGCTCTTGGGCCTTTTTATCATCGTACTTGAATTTTTCGACTGCCCGGTTCTCGGGCATCACGTGGTCGTTCCAATAAAAGCCCTCACGGGTGGGCTCGTATTGGGGCGACCGGCCCTGACCGCGGGCTCTTTCAGGTTTTTTTACCCCAAAATCGGAAAAGGCATCTATGAACGAGGGATATATCCATTTGCCATCAATATCTTCTACCACGGTATTGGCAGGAAGTGATACCGAGCGGCCCACTTGCACCACCTTGCCATTTTGGATGAGCAAGGTGCCATTTTCGATAATCTGCGTGGGCGTCACATAGATTTTGGCATTGGTGAACGCCCTATAATTGTTGTTTTTTGATTTTACCCCGTCATTTTTTGGAAAATAATCTTGGGCAAATAAAGAAATGCTGCACCATAGGCAGGCCAGCGCGAGAAGTCTCGTTTTCATATATGCATTTTTGAATTAGTCTGCCTAAAGGTAACCGAAGCAGGCTTATTTCGCAACCAAAACGCTAAAATCCATAGGCTCGGTCATAACCTATCAACAAACCCACCGCGGCATTGTAGCTCTCAATGCCCTTTTCTTGGTTGTTGGCCTTTAAAAAGGTACTAAAGGCCGATTTGAACAAGGGTTCCAACGGGTTTTGGTAGCGTTCCCAAAATTGTACCAGTTCTTGGTAGTTTTTTCTGATCCCCTCGTTCAAACCCGCATAGAGCATATCGAACATTTCAGGGTCTGCCACCGAAAGTTCAGAAAGACAATAGGCAAGGGCATGGGTATGGGCGGCATACTTAAAATAGGGATCTGGGTGCCTTGAGGTAACCAAAAAACCGATAAAGTTGGTGGCATCTTCGGCCGAATAGCCAATTTGGTGCCCTACTTCATGTCCGCTTATAGAGGCCAAACGAAAAGCGGGCACTTTGGCATTGACCTGTGCCTCGTTGGTGAACGGGTTCAAGTACCCCCCATACCCCATATAGGTCAGGGGCAAACTATAAAGGGATGATTTTAGGCTACGCGTCTTATATTCCAAAAAAGGATGTTCTTCTTTGATCAATTGGTACCCTCGGTAGGTCATTTTGTAGATGTCCCTATCGGAAAAGGGCACCGTAACGGGCATAGTGCTGTCACGGGTAATTTGAAGGTGCAGGCTATTGGTTCTTTGAACAAGCTTTTCGGAGAGGGCTTGTAGCTCTCTGGAAGTGTAATTGGTGGCAATGCCCATTTTTTCTTCGATCGGCAATCGGTAATAGTTCATGCCCCAGAACAGGTGAAACACGAAATACACAGCGGAAAGCACCGTAATGATGTTTCTAAAAAAGGGAAAAGGTTTTCTTCGGATGGTTTTCCAACGAAGATAAAGGTATCGAATGGCCAGAACGGCCAGAACGGTATAGAGCAGGTCGCCAAACGAAAAAGGAATCCATCCGAACAGCAACCGCAAAAAGCGGGACAATACCGGATAGATTCCCTCGCTGTAAAAAACCTCGACCCGATCAGGATGTCGCGCCACCCACTTCACCAAGAGAATCTGGGGAAGCAGCGCCAGTGCGATGCCATTTTTTACACGGGCCTTCACAGTTACCTATTGGGCGATACCGACAACCTCAAGGTCGAACACCAAGGTAGATCCCCCTGGAATGGGGCCGTAGTCTTGATCGCCATACCCCAAGTGTGGGGGTACAAATGCCCTGATTTTATCGCCAACCCTCATGGTCATAAGAGCCTCCCTGAACCCAGCCGCTAGACGGGCCTCGGGACTATAGAGCATGGGAAAGGGTCGATAACCACCCTGATCCCTTCGACCCGGATCCAACTGGTTGAACTTCAAGGCCACTTCCTCAATGTTGCTGTCAAATAGATCTCCGTGGGTAAAGTAGCCCGCGTAGTTGACCAATACTTTTTGCCCGATCTTGGGTTTTTCGCCCTCACCTTCCTTAAAGGTATAGATTTTAAGACCTGATTCTGTTTCTTCGGCTTCGGCCATTTGGCTTTCAAACTCAGCGGCCAGATCTGCTTTCATCTGGTTAAAGGCAGCTTCTTCTTTTTCAGCTTCCTTAAAATAGTCGGTCATGACTTGAACGGCATCAAACTTTTTGGCCTCTTTTCCGTTTCGAATGATCTCGACCTTGTTCATCTTCACGTCAACAATAGGTTTGTTGCGCGGCCCCACTTTTACGCTGGCAATACTATCGACCACTTCGATACCTTTGACCACCTCGCCGAAAACGGTGTGCTTCCCATCCAACCAAGGCGTCTCTTTGTGGGTGATAAAAAACTGGCTCCCGTTGGTCTTGGGGCCACCATTGGCCATTGAAAGAATTCCTTTTCTGTCGTGTTTCAGGGTATCGACAAATTCATCTTTGAACTTATACCCGGGATTGCCCCTGCCGGTGCCCTCTGGGTCGCCACCCTGTATCATAAAATCTTTCATCACACGGTGAAAGGTCAGTCCGTCGTAATACCTTTTGTCTTTATATTCCTCTGCGACATAAGGGCTGTTGCCTTCGGCAAGTGACACAAAGTTGGCCACGGTTACCGGTGTGGCCTTGTGGTAGAGTTTCACCACGATATCGCCTTTGGTGGTTTGGATATCGGCAAAAATACCGTCGCCCAAATCGGCATATTTGCTCGATTTGCAGGCGGTAAAGGCAATGGCGATGGCAATCAGATATAAAAATCTATTCTTCATTTTGTTTCTAATCATTTAATTAATACTGTCTTTATGTTTTTTTATTTCCAATATCTCCACAGTTGACTTCAAAGGGGTGAGGGGGGCAATCTTATCGTCATCGCCATGGTACCCATACCCTAGTGATGAGGGAAACAAAAAGGTGGCCCGTTCACCTTCTTTCAATAGTTTCACCGCATTTCGCAATCCGGGGAAAAGCTGTTGCTTGTCGACCACATACGGAACCAATCCGATGTCGTCTGCACTATAAATGGTGTCGTTGGCAAGGGTCAATACGTTGTACGATAGTAGCACGCCGTCTTTTGGCCTAGGGGTGTAGGCACTGGTATCATTTTGTTTTTCGTAGTAGTACCAAAAACCCGAAGCACTTTCCCGGTATTGGTTGGCGGTGTCTTTCGCTATAATGTTTGCTATAAGGGCTTCCTCGGCGGCAAGGATCTGTTTGTTGCGTTCTACGGTCTCCTTGAGAAAACTCCCTGATTTTACCTGTACCGGGCGTCTTGGCTCGGGCTCCTTACAGGCAAAAATCGTTGCTATCATTAAAATGGGCAGCAATTTTTTCATACGGCCAGTTGTTTTTTGTATTTCGGAAGGAGTGCCATAAAACGGCTGACCGTTTCATCCATGGACAATTCGCTTTTTCCGCCGGCGGCATTGGTGTGCCCACCACCGCCGAAGTGCGTTCGGGCGAATTCGTTGACCGAGAAACTGCCGACCGACCGAAACGATATCTTTATAATTTCTTCCTCCCTGTTCTCAATGAAGATTACCGCAAATTTAATTCCCTCTATGGTAAGCCCATAGTTCACAAAACCCTCGGTATCACCTTTTTTGTAGTCATGGGCATCCAGTTCGTTCTGCGAAAGGGTGGTATAGGCGGTGTGGAATTCTTCAAGGATCACCATGTTTTTAAGGGCCACCCCCAATAAGTGCAGACGGCTGGCTGAATTGGTGTCAAAAACCTTTTGGTGTATCAGCATATTGTCTGCGCCCTTATCGATCAGGTCGGCCACCACACGGTGTGTACGGCTCGTGGTGCTCGAGAACTTGAACGAGCCCGTATCGGTCATAATGCCGGTGTACAGACATGTGGCCATGTCTTTTGTGATGGCAGCGGTATGGTCTATTTTTTCAATAAAGTTATAGACCATTTCGCAGGTAGAGCTCATCGACACATCTGAATAGGTTACCCTGGCATACCCCGAGGGCTCTTGGTGGTGATCGATCATTATGAAATCGGCTTTGGACACCTTTAAAATATTTTCCATTTGCCCCGTTCTTGAAAAATGGTTGAAATCCAACGTGAAAATCAAGTCGGCCTTTTGAAGGGCTTCGACCGCCTGTGAATTTTCTTTTTCGAAGTTCAAAATGGTATCATTACCGGGCATCCACTTTAAAAAACGGGGGTAATCGTTGGGTGCTACTACCTGTACCTGTAGTCCTTTTTGCTTTAGAAAATGATAGAGCCCCAGACATGACCCAATGGCGTCACCATCAGGGTTTTTGTGGGGCACAACAACAATATTCTGGGCTTTGGAAAGTAGTGACCGTACGGTCGAGATATCCTCCACATTCATGGGCGCAAAGATACAATAATATAACATTGTCGATTGTAGGCGATGAAGTATTTTTGAAAACCGATTACCATCCACAATGAGAACTATCTTTCAAATTTCGCTTCTGTTTTTCTTGCTCTTTGGCTGTAAATCTGCCCGTGATTTGGTTGAAGCCCCAGCAACAAGCCCTTCAAAAAAACCAGCAACCTTTGTAATTACCTTTGGCTCCTGCAACAAGCATGATGCCGAAAACCCGTACTGGGACGATATTCTCGATGCACGGCCCGATGTATGGATATGGGGTGGCGATAATATCTATGCCGATACCGATGATATGGCAAAAATGAGGGCCATGTACGAAGCCCAGAGAAAGGTGGACGGCTATGCGAAGCTCACCAAAAAGGTGGAGGTCATCGGCACGTGGGACGACCATGATTATGGCCTGAACGACGGAGGGGCCGAGTTTGTAAAAAAAAGAGAGAGCCAACAGATTTTTCTTGATTTTATGGGAGTCGCCGATACGAGTACGCGGAGAAACCGAGACGGTGTATATGCCGCACACCAATATAAAGTAGGCCATAAGACGGTGAAGATCTTGGTACTCGACACCCGTTTTTTCAGGTCAGAATTGACGAAAGACCCAACGCCCGACCGAAGATATAGACCCAGTGCATATGGCGAGGGCACTGTTTTGGGCGAGGCACAGTGGCAATGGCTTGAGAGCGAACTCAGAAATTCCAATGCCGATTTCAACATACTGGTGACCAGTATCCAGTTTTTGTCAAGCGAGCATGGTTTTGAGAAATGGGCAAACTTTCCACATGAGGTCGACCGTATGAAAAAATTGATTGTAGATTCCAAGGCCCAAGGGGTTCTTTTTCTTTCAGGTGACCGCCATATCTCGGAGTTTTCAAAAATGAACCTTGGGGGATTGTCATATCCACTGATCGATTTTACCAGTAGCGGCCTTACCCATTCTTACGCCGATTTTTCAGGAGAGCCGAATTCCCTTAGGGTGGGCGAGGTGGTCTCGCAAACCAGTTTCGGGCTCGTAACCCTCGATTTGGAAAACCATAGCGCTTTCTTTCAGATAATGGGGGAAAACGGAACCGTCTTACAGGCCCTTTCGCAACAGTATTGAGCCTTGCAGGTTACTGTAAAAAGTGTACTTTTGCGCAAAAATTTTTCAGATGTCAGGAAACCGAACATTTACCATGATAAAGCCAGATGCTGTTGAGAACGGTCATATTGGCGCCATTTTAGAAAAGATTACGGCAGCAGGCTTTAAGATTGTGGCCATGAAGTACACCCAATTGAGCAAAAGGGATGCCGAGCAGTTTTATGCCATTCATAAAGAGCGGCCCTTTTTTGATGAGCTGGTAGCCTTTATGACCCGCGGGCCCATTGTGGCGGCCATTCTCGAAAAAGACAATGCCGTTGACGATTTCAGGGCATTGATCGGGGCGACCAATCCTGCTGAGGCAGCTGAGGGCACCATCAGAAAGCTGTATGCGAAAGATATTGGCGAAAATGCCATTCATGGTTCAGACAGTGATGAAAACGCCGCTATTGAAAGTGCTTTCCATTTTGCCGGAAGAGAGATTTTCTAAGGAAATAGCATTGCTGAAAGCACAAAGCCGCCCTATGGCGGCTTTTTTGTTGCCCGATTAGCGCAAGACCAGTTTTTTGATCAAATCTTTGCCCAATTCT
This sequence comes from Flagellimonas lutaonensis, assembly GCF_000963865.1. NCBI lineage: Bacteria > Pseudomonadati > Bacteroidota > Flavobacteriia > Flavobacteriales > Flavobacteriaceae > Flagellimonas > Flagellimonas lutaonensis. The sequence continues at coordinate 282,138 of NZ_CP011071.1, read as the reverse complement.
TCGTTGAGCATGGCGATGATCTTCGATTTGCCAAGGCTCAGCTCTTGTCGTAGCACGGAGGAAGAGAGCGAAACATACAGGGTGTCGTTGACCAAATCAACCGCAGTGGTATAGTTGTTCACCCCATTCCCCATCAGATTGGTCCACGCGGTGCGTACATCGACCTTGTCGATTCCCTTCTGCAATTTGTTCTCTGAAATGAACTCTTTCAAGGCATCGCCCAAACTTAGGTGCTCGCTGTGTCTCTTTGGCATTACCTAGTTATGTTTATGGGGTCAAAACGTTTATACTTGTAAGTGACCCCGTCTTCATTGACCACTGAAAAATGGTCACTTGAAAGCTGGGTCAATTCTTCTTGCCATTCGCTCAACCCTGTATCGTAGTCGAACACAAAGCCCTTTTCAGAGACCTTCAAGGTGAAGAATTCTGCATCGTTTGTAACTTCAAAGCTTCCATCGAGTTTCGGATAGACTTTTTTTCGAAAACCTTTTCTTCCTTCCAACTCAATATAATCGATTGTGGTGCTAGATTGGTACTGTTTGGTATTTCCATCAGAAAAGACCACTTTCTCAATTTCCCAGTAGCCGTTCAACAACGGGAGGTCGCTCTCTGAAACCGTGGGCCGGCATCCCAACACACAAATAAAAACTACTACTAGCAATGATCGCATCCCACAAATGAATTCAAGGTTGGTTCAAGTTAAAGATTTTATAGTCTTGATGGATTGTTTTAACTACTTTTTCGGTACGTTCGGCATGGGTGTCGCTTATAAATAGCTGTCCGAAATTATCGTCGTTGACCAACCCAACGATATGCGCCACCCTTTTCTCGTCCAATTTGTCAAAGATATCATCAAGCAATAGAATGGGCTCGGTGCCCGCTTGCTGTTTGATAAAGTTGAATTGCGCCAATTTTAAGGCGATCAAAAAAGATTTTTGCTGTCCCTGGCTGCCAAATTTTTTAATGGGGAGACCGGCAATGGTAAAGCCTAGATCATCTTTGTGAATGCCCACCGATGTATATTGCAGTGCCCTGTCTTTTTCGAGTGCGCCTTCGAGTAAAGGGAGCAGACCATCTTCGAACAACTGGCTTTCGTAGCTCAGTGAAATGGCCTCGTCCTTATCAGATATGTTGCGATACTGCCGTTCAAAGATGGGGATGAAACGCTCAAGAAAGTTTCTTCTTTTATCAAAAATCTCTTGTCCGAACTGTGACAGCTGCTCGTTATAGACCGACAAGGTCTTGGCATCGTACGTACGGTTCAGGGCAAAGTATTTCAACAATGAATTTCGTTGAGCCAAGGTCTTGTTGTACTTGAGCAAAGTCTGCAGGTAGGTTTTGTCAGACTGCGAAATGACCCCATCGATAAATTTTCTTCGGGTCTCGCTTCCTTCTATAATTAGATCACGGTCTGCGGGCGAGATGATCACCAAGGGCAAGAAACCAATGTGCTCTGAGAAGCGTTCATAGGGCTTTCCGTTTCGCTTGATAATTTTCTTGAGTCCTTTTTTAAAACTACAGACCACTTTTTCTTCGCGGCCATTCTTTTCGAAGAGGCCCTCTACCACAAAAAACTCCTGACCGTGCTTGACATTCTGTGTCGATATGGGATTAAAATAACTTTTGCCGAATGAAAGGTGATAAATAGCGTCGAGAATATTGGTCTTTCCGACGCCGTTCTCGCCCACCAGACAGTTGATGGTAGGTTTAAATTCGAAATCGGCCGAAGAAAAATTTTTGTAATTGACTAAGGATAAATGCTTTAAAAACATACAGGTACTTGTACAAACTGTGGGGGCCACTAATGACCGTGGCTATATAGGGTTTCAAAAATAACGAATATTTGCCTTTAGAGCCTGTTCAGGAGTTTGTGATTAGAATTGTTATAGAATCATTTTTGATGCGGGACGAGGCAAAATTTTCGGGCATGGCCATGGCTGCGGGCTAAAATTTCAACAAAGTGCCACGCAAAAAGGGGCATAAGAAAATAATTGACAAATTCTTAAACAGGTTCTTAAGTTTTGGATAAAAACTTTATTTTTGCGCGATCAATTAAATACAGCATGGCTACATACAAGAAGCGGGGCTTTAAACCAAAGAATAAGCAAGAAGAGGCTGAAATTCAGCATAAAGACAGTACGACGGCGGAGGTATTCAGCACCTTGGATGAGAGCGCTTCCAAAACAGAGGCTTGGGTTTCCAAAAACCAGAACTACATTCTTGGGGGCATCATCGTAATTGCCTTGGGTGTATTGGGTTACCTGGTCTACGGGCGGTATATACAACAGCCCAAAGAAGCCACTGCGGCGAATGAACTGTATTATCCACAGCAGTATTTTGACCAAGCTTTGGGCAACGAGGTGGCCAAAGATTCCCTTTTGGACTTGGCCTTGAATGGTGCCGAGGGCAAGTTTGGTTTTCTGGATATTATCGAAGAATACAAAGGTACCAAGGCGGCCAATCTGGCGCATTACTCGGCTGGTATGGCCTATCTGCAAAAACAGCAGTACCAAGAGGCCATTGACCATTTAGAGGATTTTGAATCTGACGATGACATTTTGGGAGCAATGGCCAAGGGTGCCATCGGCGATGCCTTTGCACAATTGAACCAGCCCAATGAGGCTTTGGAGTACTACGAAAAGGCCTTTGGCCACAGTACCAACGACTATACCACCCCCATGTATCTATACAAGGCCGGTGTCACGGCCTTGGATTTGGGACAAAAAGACAAGGCACTTACTTTTTTCAAAAGGATAAAGGAAGAGTTTTCAAAGTCACAAGAGGCCACCAATATCGATGTCCTCATAGGATTGGCCGAAAACTAAGCAGTAAATGGCCACTGAAGGCAAGAACTTATCAGCGTACGACAAAGGGCAGCTCCCCGATGCCTCGAAGCTCCGCATCGGCCTAGTGGTATCAGAATGGAACGAAGAAATCACGGAAGGCCTTTATCGCGGCGCCAATGAAACCCTCATGGATTGCGGAGTGCTGCCAGACAATATCCTTAGATGGAACGTACCCGGCAGTTTTGAGCTCACCTACGGTTGCAAAAAGCTGTTGCAAACACAGAAAGTGGATGCGGTGATTGCCATCGGGAGCGTAATTCGTGGTGAAACCAGTCATTTTGATTTTGTGTGCCACGCCACGTCACAGGGCATCAAAGACCTCAACCTGCAATTCGACACCCCGGTCATTTTCTGCGTACTTACCGATGATACCAAGCAGCAGGCCATAGACCGTAGTGGTGGCAAGCATGGCAACAAGGGGTCAGAGGCAGCGGTGGCGGCCATTAAGATGGCAACCCTTGGTTAAGAAGGGAAACCTGAATACCCAAACAATTGGATTCAAGCATCAAAAATTAAAATCCCAAGCCCCAAATTCCAAATCCCAATTTGGAACAATAGAAACCAGAAACAGTGAAGGGCAAGTGCCAAGTTCAGGTGCAAAATCAAATCTCAGTGAACCGCTGTGGTTGCTTAGTGAACCTCCCCGCAATAAATTTTTCACAGAGCCGCACAGAGTCAAAAATGAGTTTCTCAAAGAAAATGAAACTTCAATGGTTGTTTTCAAACATGGTTTTGAATATATAAAGCCTAGAGCATGTACAAAAGAACCTGAACCTAGAAACAAGGGAAACCTTGCACCCTAAGCCCTAAACTTTGGACCCTCAACCCGCAATCAGCACTTTCTGACCTTAAACGCTGCCGTCATACGCTTTGCACCGAGTGCATACACTGGTTATCCGTTATGGGTCAAATGCCAACCAAGGACCAAATTCCAGCCAGAAACCCTAAAAACCAAAAACAATTAAAACGCTGCAACCTTCAACCCCATGCTGTTAACATTTTTTGGCATGGCTTGGTTTTTGCATCCTATGATTTTAAGTACCTTTGAAATACATGAAAAGGATGTCATGCGGAATTTCCTGAAACTTAAAAAAAACAAGGATTTTGAGTACAAGCCCCGATATTACAAGGGCGAGGGCAATCCTTTTAAGATTGAACACAAACTTGATAAATTCAGAAGTACGGCACATACGCAACGAGGGTTGAAAAACAAGGTCAACTCGGCTATTGAAGACCTCAAGGTAGAGGGCGACAAAAACCTTAAATTGCGTTTTTGGATAATTGTGGCGGTTTTGGTCTTGATTTTCCTCTTTATCATCGACTTCGATTTATCTATATTCCTAAATCCATAATGGCCGATATCATTCGACTTTTACCAGACCATGTTGCCAATCAAATCGCAGCGGGTGAAGTGGTTCAGCGACCAGCTTCTGTGGTTAAAGAGTTGATAGAGAATGCGATAGATGCCAAAGCCTCGATCATCAAACTCATTGTAAAAGATGGTGGTAAATCACTTATTCAGGTGGTCGACGATGGTATGGGCATGAGCGCCACTGATGCGCGTCTTTCATTTGAAAGACACGCCACTTCAAAGATTACAGATGCCCAAGACCTGTTCAATTTAAATACCAAAGGCTTTCGTGGCGAGGCCCTGGCATCCATAGCCGCCATTGCCCATGTCGATATGCAGACACGAACAGAGAACCAAGAACTGGGCACACAGCTGCGTATCGAGGGCAGCAAAGTGGTTATGCAAGAGCCTACCGTTGCACCAAAGGGTACCTCAGTGGCGGTCAAGAACCTTTTTTTCAACATTCCGGCGAGGCGCAATTTTTTGAAATCGAACCAAGTCGAGCTGCGCCATATTACTGACGAGTTTCACCGGGTGGCCCTGGCGCACCCCAATATTGGGTTCCATTTTTTCAACAACGGCTTTGAATTGTTCAATTTGCCAAAGACCAATCTGCGGCAGCGGATCGTACATGTTTTTGGATCAAAAATGAACGAGCGGCTGGTACCGGTGGAAGAAGAGACCCAAGTGGCGAAGATATCCGGGTTTATATGCAAACCTGAATTTGCGAAAAAGAGTAGGGGGTCTCAGTTTTTCTTTGCCAATGACCGCTTTATAAAGAGCCCGTATTTGCACCATGCGGTTATGGCCGCATTCGAGGGTCTTATAAAACCAGACACCGTTCCGGGATATTTTCTGTATTTACAAGTGGCCGCAAATTCTATTGATATCAACATCCATCCTACCAAAACCGAGGTCAAATTTGATGACGAAAACACGTTGTATGCTATTTTGCGTTCTGCGGTCAAACATGCCCTGGGGCAGTTCAACGTGGCACCGGCGTTGGACTTTGAACGCGACCCCAATCTTGACCCCCCCTATGCTTACCAGCGAAAGGGGGCCGTCATGCCCAAAGTGACCTTCGATGCAGATTTTAACCCGTTTGAAGAAAAGTCGGGACCCGAGGGTGTTCGCCGGGCAAGCCAAAGGACATCGGCCAAGGGGTGGGAAAACCTCTACACCGGCCTTGAGACCATTGCCTCGCATGAATTTCAAGGCAACTCAGTGGAAACCGCACCTACCGAAAAACTGTTTGATGATACCGATGAGACGGTTTTACATGATGTATCCACTTTTCAGTTGCGGCGAAAATATATTGTTACCACCATAAAATCAGGCCTCTTGGTCATTGACCAGAACCGGGCACACCAACGGGTATTGTTCGAGCAGTTTTTACGTGAAATGACTATTGACGAGGGTCTGAGCCAACAGTTGCTATTTCCGCTCGAATTGAATTTTTCAAGCGAGGAATTGAGGTTGCTGAAGGAAATAGAAGAGAACCTACGGTCGATGGGGTTTTCATTCACCTATAGGGCCAATGGCCCGCTGTCTGTTGAGGGAGTGCCGTTGTCAGCCGAACGGGGAGATATACAGCAGTTACTGGATGAGCTTATCGCCGGTTACCGTGAAGGCATTTCACATGGCGAATTGTCACCAGCAGAGATTTTGGCAAGAACTTTGAGCAAGGCATTGGCAGTTAAGAACGGGGAGGCCTTGGCAGCCGAATCGCAATTGGCGTTGGTCAATGGCCTCTTCAGTTGTAAAGAACCAATGTTGAGTCCCTTTCAGAAAATGACCTACATCACCATTTCAGAAAGCGATATTGATAAAAAATTTAGGTAAATGGGCGGATTGACAGAAGGTGTTAAGCATTTATTGATCATCAACGTACTGCTCTTTTTTGGGGTATACCTCTACGGAGACCTACTATATGAGTGGTTGGCGCTGTGGTTTTTTGAACACCCCAATTTTAGGTGGTGGCAGGTTGTAAGCCATATGTTCATGCACGGCGGTGTGATGCACATCGTGTTCAACATGTACGCCCTTTGGGCCTTTGGCACCCCTTTGGAACGTATCTGGGGGCGAAACAAGTTTTTGTTCTTTTACTTTTCGGCCGGATTGGGGGCCGCATTGTTGCACACAGGTGTCAACTACTATTTTTTCTCGGAAGGCCTAAACGCGATCGTAGATGCGGGGACTTCTTCTCAGCAGGTTTTAGAGGTGATATCCAACGGGCAGTACAGCCCTGCATGGTACAATGTTGCCCCGAAGACAACTATCGATAGCTTTTTGAATGCCTTCAATACCCCGGCAGTAGGGGCTTCAGGAGCAATTTACGGTATCTTGGTGGCCTTTGCCTTTATGTATTCAGAGGCCGAACTGATGTTGATATTTTTACCAATTCCCATAAAGGCCAAATACTTTGTTCCCCTTTTGATATTGGGGGACCTGATTTTTGGCTTCACCAATGCGAATACGGGCGTGGCCCATTTTGCGCACGTGGGCGGGGCCTTGGTCGGATTTATCATTATGTGGTATTGGAAAAAGAACCGGTTTAACAAAAATCGCTGGGATCGATAATGAACACAGGAGGTATACGATATTACTATGCACGATTGAACATGGCCGAAAAGCTGATTGTTCTCAATGTACTGGTGTTCATTGTTGATGGACTTCTGAAGGGCCTGATAGGAATGTCTACTGTTAACTGGTTCCAATTGCCCAAAGAGTTTTTCGATTTTCTGCAACAGCCGTGGTCGTTGGTAACCTATTCCTTTTTTCATGCGGGCCTGGGCCATATATTTTGGAATATGCTCATGCTCTACTTTGCCGGGCGAATTTTTATGAACCTGTTCGATGCCAAGCGGTTGTTATCGGTTTACTTTTTGGGGGTAATCGTGGGCGGACTTGTCTTTTTGCTGAGTTATAATGTTTTTCCTACCCTGATAAACCAAAACACAGCCTTGATCGGTGCCTCGGCCGGGGTCACCGCAGTGCTCATCTTTATTTGTGCCTACATTCCCAACCAAGAGGTACGTATTATTTTTTTCAATGTCAAGTTGTGGCACATAGGGCTTTTCTTCGTTTTGGTCGACTTGGTACAGATAGCCTATGGTGGCAATACGGGAGGGAGATTGGCCCATTTGGGCGGTGCCTTTTTGGGGTATGTATACGCACGCCAACTACTAAAAGGCAGCGATATCGGTGTCGGGTTTGCCCGTCTTTTTGATACGATGGAAAACTTGTTCAAGCCCAAGGATAAAAAGGCTCCCTTAAAAACCGTTTACAAGAAGAATTCCACAAAGGGCAAATCGGCCAAGGTCGATTACGATAAAGAGACCAAGCAACGAAAGATCGATACCATTTTGGATAAGATAAGCAAGTCTGGCTACGAAAGTCTCTCACAGGCGGAAAAAGATTTTTTGTTCAAAGCAGGTAAAGAAGACTAGCAGGTGGGAAAGTTGTCGAGGTTTCAGAAAATCGTTTTTGTGGCTAACATGTTTTTCGCTTTTCTATTGTTTGCCTCCTACTTTGTGCAGTATGCCCCCATAAGATATTTTCCGATTTTGTCTTTTCTGTCATTGATGGTTTATTACCTGATGATAATAAACTTCCTTTTCATGATATTTTGGATGTTGTCGAAAAAACGAAATTATGCCATTCCTTCCCTCTGTATTTTGCTGCTTAACTTTTTGTTCTTCGATTCATTCTTTAAAGTTCCATACAAGAAAGGACAAGATATTGAGGGGCTTACAATACTTAGCTACAACGTAAGGGCTTTTGATCTGTATGACTGGATTCCCGAAAAAGATACCGGAAATCAAATTGTTGAGTTTACCTTAGGTCTTGACCCCGATATTTTGGTTTTTCAAGAGTTTGACAACAGAAGAACAAAGGATTTTGAAAGTTACCCCTACAAATTTGTCAACTATATATTTCATAATGGGAAAAAGTATGTTGTACAAGCCATATTTTCTAAATATCCTATTATAGACAAAGGGGCATTGGATTTCCCCAATACCACTAACAATAGTATTTATGTTGATTTGTTGTACAATCATGACACCATCAGGGTTTACAACGGGCACTTACAATCGTTGCGATTGTATCCATCTGCCATTTCTAAAGAAAATTCTGGACGACTCTTTAAACGGTTGACCAATACATTTGTCAAACAAGAAGAGCAAGTTGAAATATTGAAGAAACATTTGTCACAGGTAAATTATCCGACGATAATTTGTGGAGATTTGAATAACACACCTTTCTCCAGAATCTACAAGCTGCTAAAAGGAGATATGTTGGACACCTTTAATGAAGCAGGCAGAGGATTTGGAAGAACGTATAGTTTAATGGGCATGCCCTTTAGAATCGACTATATCTTTGCCGACCGATCATTTGAGGTGCTCGACCACCAAAACTTTGATGTAGAACTTTCAGACCATTACCCGATCATGGCGACGCTAAAGTTCAAGTCGCAAGAATAGACAGTCTACCAAATCGGCCAAAATGTGCAGCATCAAGGCCAAGCCAAAAATGCGGGTTTTTCTAAAGACAAGAAGAATGGCATATAGACCAATGGCCCAATAACTGTGCAGAAAATGGAAACCGATACTGCATCGATCGGGGTCAAAGATGGGGTTTGCCCATAAATGATCTACATCGATCAAGATGCCTGAAAGAAGTATGGCAATTGCAAAAAAACGTCTTCTCGGAAACCCAAAATAGCCTATGGCCAAGGGCACCAAAAAATGGATGCCGTAATGTGCAATAAGCCTAAGCACGTAAGAAATCTAGGTTTTGCCGTTTCAGATAGTCCAGGGCATTCGTGCCTTCGTTGAAGAGTAGATCCAAAATACTGCAATTGGGCACAAAACCGTGCCTATCTGAAAAAACTTGGGTGTATGGCTCTTGCTGCGGATCCAGGGCCGTTTTCGCATTGACCAAAAAGCGGGCATCGACCATTTGGGTCGGCTTGGTTTCATACTTCATGGTCTTTTCCAAAGGAAAATCCATGCCCAATAGCGAGCAGATAATTTCTATGGCCTTAAAATTAAAAGCGAGCAAGAATTCAAATTCTGTTTCGAACAACGTGGCCAAATGGTCTTCATAAAATTCGAAAAAGGGCGAGGACCTATAAGCCGTCTGCAATGTCTTGAAATGCTGCCGCTGCCATCCGTAGGTATTGTCGATTCGAACCTCTGAATATTTTTGTCTGCCTTGTTCGCCGCCTACGTGCTTTATAGGAATGTTCAACATTTGCCGCCCTTGATCGGTGCAGACATAGCACCGATTTCGATAGGTCTGTTTTTGATAATTGTCGTTGGCTTCCCATATAATGGCTCTCTGGGCCATTACAGAAAATGTTTCTATACTCGGAAAATAGGTAGGATGCAACAAAACTTTCAAAACCCTACGATTTTGAGTTCGACTTTTTTCGCTTCCTAAAGAAATCAAAAATGAACCAACCCGCCAGCAGCATCAAAAAGTACTTGAGGTAAGAAACCGGTTCACCGCTACCACCGACAGTGGTAAAAAAGCGGTCCCACCGTGGGCGCCATTTGGCAATTCCCTTGTCAAAATTGTCGAAACTCATCCATATGAAAACAGGTTTGCCCACAATATGGTTTTCGGGTACATAGCCCCATGCGCGGCTGTCTTCAGAATGATCGCGGTTGTCTCCCATCATCCAGTAATAATCTTGTTTAAAGGTATATGAATGGGCTTCCTTGCCATTGATGAAAACTTGGTCGCCTTTGACCACCACATCGTTGTGCTCGTAATCCCTTATCACCTTTTTGTAAAGCGGGATGGTTTTCTTGTTTATTTCCACGGTGGCTCCCTTTTCAGGAATGTAGATAGGGCCAAAGTTATCAGTGTTCCATTGGTAGAACGGACTCTGGGGAAACGTCTTATACCCGGCCTTGCCCGCAGGTTCGACTTCCATGACCACTGAATCGATACTGGCATGCTGTTCCAATTTGCGCACCATTTCATCGGTCATATTGGCAATCCGTTGTTTGGGGGTTTCCTCTTTTAACGATAACCGCAATTGTCGGATCAATTCTATGGGAAGACCTTCTTCGTCAGTAATGATTTTGGGCTTGCCGCTTTCATCTGCCACAATTTGATAACCATATTGCCTTAAGATATTGATTTGGTTCTGGGTAAGACCAGCCGGCACATAAAACCTGAAGAAATCATCGGCTCCTACCTCATTGAGCAACTTGCTCGATACCCCTTTTTGCGAATATACGATACGGTTGAACATGAGTTTTGCCCTATCGGGAAGTTGCAAGGGTTCACCGTTGATATGCACCCTGCCGTTGATGATTTCCAATGAGTCGCCCGGCACCGCGGTACAGCGTTTTACGTAATTTGATTTTTTGTCGATGGGTTTTTTTACTGCTTCCTCAGCCTTAAAAAATACCCGTACGGTATCGGCAGGCCAGCTTATTACGACCAGATCAGTTCTTTTGACCTTTTGAAATCCCGGAAGCCTCATATAAGGCAATTGTGGTTTGTTCAAGTACGAACGTATTCCCAGCCCAGGTATGGTATCGTGAACCATGGGCACTGCAATGGTGGTCATGGGCACACGGGCACCGTAGTGCATTTTGCTGACGAACAAAAAGTCGCCGACTCGAAGGGTTCGCTCAAGAGATCCTGTAGGGATCACATAGGGTTGAATGAAATAGGTGTGTACAAATGTGGCGGCCACAATGGCAAAAACGATGGAGCTTACCCATTCGCCCAAAGCTGATCGGGGCTTCAGGCTTCGGTCTTGCACGTATTGCACGTCTTCCACATAATTCAGGTAATAGATATAAAAGCCCAGGGTAAGAATAACCAGCCAAGTATCCCAGATTTTGTTTTTGCCAAAACTGCGTATGGTCTCGACCCATACCACGGGAAACATCAAAAGGTTGATAATGGGTATGAACAACAAGACTACCCACCACTTGGGCCTTTTGATAATCTTCATCAATACGATGCCGTTGTATATGGGTACTGCAGCTTCCCATGCTTTACGACCCGCTTTTATATACAGTTTCCAAGTTCCCAAGAAATGAATGACCTGTACTATAAGGATGAAAATGATCCACTGTGTTGTGTTCATACAAATATTTATTTCTTAGACCTATTCAATTAAACTATGTTACGACTTTTCAAAGGTTTAACACATCTCTCATTGTAAAGACCCCCGTTTTGCCCACTAGCCATTCGGCCGCTATCAATGCACCTAGGGCAAAGCCCTTTCGGTTATGGGCGGTATGTTTGATATCTATACTGTCGACTTCGCTCTTGTAAGTAACCACGTGTGTGCCGGGTACTTCGTTTTCACGTTTTACTTTGATGGCAATTTCGGTTTCCTTGGCTTTTCCCAAGGTCCAATTGTTATAATCTGAGTTTTCGATAATGCCCTCGGCCAAGGTGATGGCGGTTCCGCTGGGGGCGTCCAATTTGTGCACATGGTGCACTTCTTCCATAGATACCCTGTAGTTTTCAAGAGGAGCCATCATTTTTGCCAGTTTTTCGTTCAACTCAAAAAACAGGTTGACCCCCAGACTAAAATTGCTGGCGTATATGAGCGCCCCATTTTTCTGTTTGCAGTGGGCAACGGCCTCGTCATATTGGTCAAGCCACCCGGTAGTACCAGACACCACTGGAACCCCATGGTCGATACAACTTTTGATATTGTCAAAAGCAGCATCTGGCGTACTGAAGTCGATGGCGCAATCAATTGATTGAAAGTCGATTTGTTGGGTATCGACATCTACTTTGGCGACAATTTGGTGGTTTCTCTCCACTGCGAGCTGCTCTATCATCCTTCCCATTTTGCCGTATCCGAACAGACCTATTTTCACACTCAAAATTTTAGGGTCATTGTGAGTCCATAATTCGGATTGGAGCTCACTGGATTTATATCTAGGTAGGGCCGTATGTCAAAGCTGAGGTTCTCATCAACATTGTATTGTTTCAAATGCGCATCTACGTTTGCATCGATAATGTTGAGGGCATACAGGGCAATGGTGATCAACAAAGCCAGATCACGATCGCGTTGAAAACGTTCTTGGGCATCTTCAAGGGCTGAATCTGAAACGTCTGGCTCGGTCTTTCCCTCATCGGGTGCCCCCAAGTCAAAAAATTCATCATCGGTAAACCCGGCCTTTCTTCGTTTAAAGGCATCACGGTAGCGATTGTATTCACCATTATTGAATGAATACACATAAATGCCGGTACCGATGGCCCCCCATACAATCGGGGCTTTCCAGTAACGTTTGTTGTAGATTTGACCCAGACCGGGCAGTACGGCCGAATAGAAAGCGGCCTTGCTCGGGGCCAATGGGTTGATGGCCTGACGTTCAAACGATGCTGCCTCGACCACAACGCCCTTTTTCTTGAACTCGGCAGACAGGGAATCTTTTACTTTTTCATCACCTTTTTTGTCGTCTTCCTGACAAAAAACGATGTTTCCCAAAAACAGGAACAAGCATACGATGCCTAATCTCTTATTCACCTGCCAAGATTTTTTTTAAACGTCTGAATTCTTCCTTTGAATGAAAGGGAATGATGATCTTGCCTTTTCCTTTTGGGGTGGCGGTGATATCTACTTTGGCTTCAAGGTGTTCACTGATCTCGTCAAGGCTATCGGCCACATAATCGGGAAGTTTTTTCGAAGCCTTCCCGCTTTTTGCCGCCTTTTTGCCATCTGTTGCCTGTTGATACGATTTGACCAGTTTTTCCGTTTCACGCACTGAAAGCCCCTCGGCCACCACCTGTTCGTAAATGCGTATCTGGTCTTTTGGCTTTTCTATGTTGATTAAGGCCCTGCCATGACCCATACTGATGAAACCATCGCGCATACCGGTTTGTATGATGGGGTCCAATTTCAAAAGCCTGAGGTAATTGGAGATGGTCGAACGCTTTTTGCCCACCCGTTCGCTCAACTGCTCTTGGGTAACCTGCACCTCTTCGATCAACCGTTGGTACGAAAGGGCGATCTCGATGGGGTCAAGGTCTTGCCGCTGAATGTTCTCGACCAAGGCCATTTCAAGCGACTCTTGATCGTTTGCTATTCGAATATAGGCGGGAATTGTCTTTAGACCGACCAATTTCGACGCACGGTAACGGCGCTCGCCCGACACCAATTGGTACTTGTTAAAATCGAGTTTTCGAACAGTAATGGGCTGTATGATGCCCAGTTCTTTGATACTACTGGCCAGTTCTTTCAGGGCCTCGTCGTTGAAGTTTGACCTCGGCTGGAACGGATTGACCTCAATGGCATCGATGTCGAGCTCGACAACACTACCTATGACCTTATCCGCATTCTTATCGTTCGCCGATTTAATATCATTCTCAGGGTCGCTCAAAAGGGCAGACAGACCCCTGCCCAGCGCCTGTTTTTTGGTTGCTTTCGCCATCTAGACTTTTTCCTTGTTTTTTTTCAACAGTTCATTGGCAAGGTTCAGATAATTGGCAGCACCTTTACTGCTTGCATCATACTTGATAATGCTCTCGCCATAGCTGGGTGCCTCGCTCAACCGTACATTCCTTTGAATAATGGTATTGAACACCATGTCGCCGAAATGTTTGCGTACCTCTTCGACCACCTGGTTCGATAAACGAAGCCTAGAGTCGTACATGGTGAGCAACATCCCCTCGATATCGAGGTCCATGTTGTGGATTTTCTGTACGCTTTTGACCGTGTTCAACAGTTTGCCAAGTCCCTCGAGTGCAAAGTATTCGCACTGGATCGGTATCATAACCGAGTCGGCCGCCGTAAGGGCATTCAGTGTCAATAAGCCCAATGAGGGCGCACAGTCTATCAGAATATAGTCATACAGCTGTTTCAGCCCCTTAATGGCCTCTTTCATCATGTACTCACGATTGTCTTTATCGACCAGTTCGATTTCGATGGCCACCAAATCAATGTGGGCGGGAATCAGGTCAACATTTGGCGAATCGGTCTGAATGATCACCTCCCCGGCCTGCAACGTATGTTCCAGCAATTGATAAGTGCCTTTTTCGATGCTTTCGACATCAATGCCCAGACCAGAAGTTGCGTTCGCCTGGGGGTCGGCATCTATCAACAGCACTTTTTTCTCCAAAACACCTAGTGAGGCTGCTAGGTTTACGGTGGTAGTGGTTTTGCCCACACCACCCTTCTGGTTTGCAATAGCAATTATCTTGCCCATTTCATCAGTAAGTTAGAGGCTAAAAATACGATTATTTGCGCTTGCAAAAAATGTATTTTGTTAACACAAAGTGAATAAGTGCCACTTTGCACGTTAAAGTACGTTAAGGATTGTTTTATTGGATGATTTCAATCGCTTTTGGATGAAGTAATTGCTAAAAGTTGAACCAATTTTTCTACGATTGGCCAAACACAGTTATTGGTGCTATCGTTAGCTTTTTACTGCTATTTTAGAAAGCGGAAAACAATCAATTCCCAACAATCGATAACCGCCATTTTCCATTTTGCGGATGGTAATTGTAAATGGAAAGCATAAAAATACCTCCGGCCAAAGTACCTAATCCTACCGCGGTAGCTATTTCCCCATTGTTGTCGTCATCGACATCAAATATACCTTCTACGGCAGTGGCCCACGCTCCCAGAAAAGAAGTGGTGGTGCCTAAAAAAACCAGCGCGATACCTCCGAATAGTTTGCCGTTTCTTTTACGGATTTTTGCAATTTCACCAAGTTGAACAATACTGCCGCCCTCAAGTATAATGCTTTGTCCATCGTTTACGGCAAATATGCCTTTATGACGATTGCCATTATAGGTTCTGATAATCAAAAAATCACCTTCCTCAAAGATTTTGGTTCGTTTTACTTTTCCCTTTCTGAGCTTTTCGAGTTTCAGTTGATGTCCTTGTGCTTCAGCGGTTAAATTAACAGCCAAAAAGGAAAAAACGATAAGCAGAAGTATTTTATATAACATAGCAGTTCTGATGAGGGCAAGAATATCTTAACCTTCCTTGTCTAGCCGTTCTTTCTCCAATTTTTCAGCCAGTCTTTTGGGCACAATCGGTTCGATCAAAGTCTTTTCGTTTCTGGCTTTGGTAAAAGGCTGTTTGGTCAGTTCGTTTTTCATTTTATCATCGGCATTCGGGTATTTGTTGGTTCCCACCAATACCAATTTGCCCTCATCGAGCAGTCGCTGTTCCTTGGCTGCACTTTCCTTAATTTTTCGCTGTATGGTGCCTTCCTTCAATTGATTTAGAAAACCACCGGCTTTCTCGAGCTGTTTGAACAGTTCAAGGCTTTTTTCGGCTAGCTGGTTCGTTAGGGTCTCTATGTAATAGGAACCTTCGGCTGCCGAGGCGGCCCCATCAAAATAGCTCTCGTTCTTTAATATCAAGAGTTGGTTGCGTGCAATACGATCGGCAAAGTCGTTCTTGTCATGATATAGGGCATCATAGGCTAGGTTGCAAACGGTATTTGCGCCACCCAGTATGGCCGACATGCACTCGGTGGTGGTTCGAAGCATGTTCACATTGTAATCGTACAGGGTTTTATTGCGTTTGCTGGGCACTGCGAGAATGTGGCAATCGTCTTTTAGCCCGAATTCCTTGGCAAGGGTCCCCCAAAGCAGTCGCAATGCGCGAAGCTTGGCGATTTCAAAGAAATAGTTGCCTCCCACGGCCACTTCGAATATGACAGGTAATGAATCTTCCCTTTCGGATGAATTTGCCCATTGATTCAAGTATTCATTTACATGTGCGAGTGCATACGCCAATTGTTGTACCATGTTGGCACCGGCATTTTGGTAGATTGCAGTGTCTACCGCCAATACAGAACCTACGCCAACATTGTTTGCCTGGCCGAGTATTTGGACCAATAATTCAAGGTCGTCCGGTGTTTGGCCAGACCAATTGCCCGTTTTGGCCAAATTTCCAATCGGGTCAAGCATAAGGTGCAGTTGTGTTTTACCATCAAAAAATTTCATCAATCGTAAAATGGCATCCCCGTCAAAAAAAGTAAACTCAAAGTAGAGGGCAATATCTTTTAGATCAACTCCCGCTAAAACATCTTGCCATAATATCGAAGGATTTTTTACCCGTAACCAAAGACTTTCCGCACCTTTGTCTAAGGCATTCAAAACCTGCTGTTTGGTCTGTGGGGCATCCCCGATTTCCACCATCTCGGCAATTTTGAAAGTCTTGGGCACCGATAGTGGGTAGGGCTTCTTGTTTTCAAGGTCTTCAGAGTGGTAAAAGGGTTTTACCGCGATGCCTTCCAAAGTTTCCCAAACCAAGCTTTCGTTATAGTCGGCACCTTTTAGATCGACTTGGATCTTTTGTTTCCACTGTTTGGCCGAAACCGGTTCGAATTCATCGAACATAGAATTTTCTTTCATGGCACTTTCAATCTTTAGTTTTACCCTTGCTGTTCTTCAGGCTATCCTCGTATTCGATCAAAAAGATTTCCTCACCTTCTTTTTGCATATAGTATTTCTCGCGGGCATATTTTTCGAGTTCGTCATCGCTCGACAATTTCTTCAATACCTCTCTATCTTTGGCAATCTCTGCTTCCAAAAATTGTTTCTGTCGCTCAAGTTTTTTTATTTCTTGGTTGAGCTCGTGGTGGATCAACAGTGAATTGGTGTCAAAAAAGGCCATCCACACCACAAAAATGGTCAACACCAGAATGTAGGTGTTCGTAAAGAACTTGAACCATTTTTTTTCCTTTAATTTTTTCCAGCCCATGATCATGCCAATTTGTTGTTGATTATGGTGCGAACCATGTCGACGGCCACCGTATTGTAATGGTTGTTGGGTATGATGATGTCGGCAAACTCTTTTGAGGGCTCAATAAACTGGTTGTGCATGGGCTTTACAGCGGTTTGGTAACGGTGCAGCACCTTTTCCAGATCGTGCCCCCTTTCTTTAATATCCCGTTGAAGCCTTCGGATCAATCGTTCGTCAGAATCGGCGTGCACGTAGATCTTTATATCGAACAGTTCGCGCAGCGCAGGGTTGCTCAACACCAAAATACCTTCAACGATCACCACTTCGCGGGGTTCGGCAGTAACGGTTTCGGGCATTCGTGTCTCTTCAACAAACGAATAGACAGGAATTTCAATGGGTTCTCCCTTTTTCAGTGACTTTACATGGTCGATCAGTAAATCAAAATCAATGGAATTCGGATGGTCAAAATTCACCTGCCCGCGCTCTTCTTTGGTCAAGTGCGAAAGGTCTTTGTAGTAGGAGTCTTGAGAGATGACCACCACTTGGTTTTTGGGCAATTCATCGACAATCTGTTTGACAACGGTCGTCTTTCCACATCCTGTTCCACCGGCGATACCAATAACGAGCATAGTTGAAAAATTTAATCCAAAAGTAACAAAATACGGGCAGCTGCACTTTATGCGTACTTTGAATCTATGGGCATAGATACCACAAAAACAATTTTCAAAACATGACAGAATTCATATAATCATAGATCGTGACCTATTAGTTTTACGGCTCGTTTTATGATTGTATATTTAAGCAACCTAATTAGCGCCTATTTAAATGGGAAAACCTCATAAACTAAAAGTCAACGACCAGTACGAATTTCAACTTTCCGATAGTGACCTCTCCGCTTTGGATGTCGTAAAGACAAAAGACAAATCGTACCATTTGTTGGAAAACAGCAAGTCGTACCACCTGGTTTTAGAATCTAGCGACTATATCAACAAAACCTACAGGTTTAGGGTAAACGGCAGTGTATACACGGTCGATATTGAAAATCCGTTGGATGGCCTCATCAAAGACATGGGCTTTGCCGTGGGGTCGGGTGCCAAAGTCTATAAGATCGAGGCGCCCATGCCCGGACTGATCTTAGAAGTATCCGTTAAGAACGGACAAGAGGTCAAAGAGGGCGACAACCTATTGATTTTGGAGGCCATGAAGATGGAAAATGTAATCACCTCACCGCGTGACGGCACCATCAAAAAAATAATGGTCAAGCAAGGGCAAGCCGTTGAAAAGAAAACAGTTTTGATCACTTTTGAAGATTGATGTTATATGGACAAAATTTTGATTGCCAATCGGGGCGAGATTGCCATCAGGGTCATGAAAACGGCCAAAAAGATGGGCATAAAAACCGTTGCCGTCTTTTCGGAAGCCGACCGTAACGCTCCACACGTTCGTTTTGCCGATGAAGCGGTCTGTATCGGTCCGCCACCCTCTAACCAGTCCTATTTGCTGGGAGACAAAATAATCGAGATAGCCAAAGAGTTGGATGTCGACGGTATTCACCCCGGGTACGGATTTTTGAGCGAGAACGCCGATTTTGCCGAGGCGGTTGAAAAGAACGGTATCACCTTTATCGGGCCCAAATCGCATGCCATCCGAGTGATGGGAAGCAAGTTGGCCGCCAAGGAAGCCGTTAAAAAATATGACATTCCCATGGTACCCGGTATCGACGAGGCCATTACCGATGTCGACAAAGCCCATGAAATAGCAAAAGAAATCGGTTTTCCGGTTTTGATAAAGGCTTCGGCCGGTGGCGGTGGCAAGGGGATGCGCATCGTTGACCGCGAAGAGAACCTTGAACCGCAGATGACACGGGCCATCAGCGAGGCAACTTCGGCCTTTGGCGATGGTTCGGTCTTTATTGAAAAATATGTTACCTCACCGCGTCACATTGAAATTCAGGTGATGGCCGATACCCACGGTAACATCCTCCATTTTTTTGAGCGGGAATGCAGCATTCAGCGTCGGCACCAGAAGGTGGTCGAAGAGGCGCCCTCATCGATATTGACCCCCGAATTAAGAAAAAAAATGGGCATTGCTGCGACCAAAGTGGCCAAAGCCTGTGATTACGTGGGGGCGGGCACGGTAGAATTTCTGATGGATGCCGACCTCAATTTCTATTTCTTGGAGATGAACACCCGCCTACAGGTCGAACACCCCGTATCTGAATTGATTTCTGGGGTCGATCTAGTCGAACTACAGATCAAGGTCGCGCGAGGCGAAAAGCTCGATATCAAACAGGAAGACCTTAAAATCAATGGCCATGCAATGGAACTTCGGGTGTATGCCGAAGATCCCTTGAATGATTTCTTGCCCAGTGTCGGCAGATTGCAACGGTACCGAATTCCAGTAGGTGAGGGGATAAGGGTCGATAACGGTTTTGAAGAGGGCATGGACATCCCCATCTATTACGACCCCATGTTGGCCAAATTGATCACCTACGGAAAAACAAGGGAAGAGTCCATAGCGCTTATGGTCCAGGCCATTGAGGCCTATGAGGTCGAAGGGATACAGACCACGCTTCCGTTCGGGGCTTTTGTCATGCAGCACGAAGCTTTTAGGTCAGGCAAGTTTGACACCCATTTTGTAAAGAATTATTATTCACCCGAGGCCATCCAAAAAAATAAAGAAGAAGAGACAAAAATTGCAGCAATGATGGCCCTCAAGACCTATTTCGAAGATAAAATACAACTAAGAATTCCAACAAACTGATGTCGATGGATTCCAAAATCAAGAAATTACAAGATAGAATTGCCCAAGCCCATTTGGGCGGTGGCGAAAAGCGTATCGAAAAACAGCATGCAAAAAATAAATTGACCGCCCGCGAGCGAATTGAGTACCTGCTCGATGAAGGCTCGTTTGAAGAAATGGGCATTTTGGTCACCCACCGCACGACAGATTTCGGAATGGACAAGGAAATCTATTTTGGTGATGGGGTGGTCACCGGTTATGGAACCATCAACGGGCGATTGGTCTATGTGTATGCACAAGACTTTACGGTTTTTGGCGGGGCTTTGTCAGAGACCCATGCCGAAAAAATCTGTAAGGTGATGGACCTTGCCATGAAGGTGGGCGCGCCCGTCATTGGTTTGAACGATTCGGGCGGCGCACGAATTCAAGAGGGAGTGAAATCGCTGGGCGGCTATGCCGATATTTTTTATAGAAACGTACAGGCTTCGGGGGTGATTCCGCAAATCTCTGCCATCATGGGGCCTTGTGCGGGGGGTGCGGTTTATTCGCCCGCCATGACAGATTTTATCATCATGGTCGAGCAGACCAGTTATATGTTCGTAACGGGGCCTAACGTGGTTAAAACGGTGACCAATGAGGAGGTGACCTCAGAAGAATTAGGTGGTGCGAGCACGCATGCCACCAAATCAGGGGTGGCCCATAAGACCTCTCCGAACGATGCCGCTTGTTTGGAGGACATCAAAAAACTGTTGGAGTATTTACCGCAGAACAATAGGGAAACCGCCAAAAAGCTTCAGTACGAGCTAGGTGATGAAATTCGTGAACAACTTAGGAACATTGTGCCAGACAACCCCAACAAACCGTACGACATGCATGCGGTTATCGAGGGCATTATTGACGGGGAGTCCTTCTATGAAATCCATAAAGAGTATGCCGAGAACATTATTGTGGGCTTTGCCCGTTTGGCGGGTAGAAGTATCGGGGTCATTGCCAATCAGCCTATGTTTTTGGCAGGGGTGCTGGGGGTAAAGAGCTCGACAAAGGCGGCCCGGTTTACACGGTTCTGTGATGCGTTCAATATTCCGTTGTTGGTATTGGTCGATGTGCCTGGGTTCTTGCCTGGCACCGATCAAGAGTGGAACGGTATCATCAACCACGGGGCAAAACTGTTGTACGCCCTCAGTGAGGCAACCGTTCCGCGGGTTACCGTGATTACCAGAAAGGCCTATGGAGGTGCCTATGACGTGATGAACTCAAAGCACATTGGTGCGGACTTTAACTTTGCATGGCCCACGGCAGAGATTGCGGTAATGGGCGCCAAAGGGGCCAGTGAAATCATTTTTAGGCGGGAGATTGCCGCTGCCGAAGACCCAGAGGCCAAACTGAAAGAAAAAGAGGCCGAGTATGCCGAAAAGTTTGCCAACCCTTATCGGGCGGCCCGCCGTGGGTTTATCGATGAGGTGATTTTACCTGAGAACACACGCCGTAAATTGATAAAGGCCTTTGCCATGTTAGAGAAGAAAAAGGTGAAGCCCCCTAAAAAGAAGCATGGGAATATACCTTTGTAGTAATGTTCTTTTCTGTCATTCTGAGCGAAGAGCAACGAAGCGAAGAATCTTTAAATAAGAGCCTTTTAGAAACCTGTTCCCTTGTAAGGATTCTTCCCCTTCGCTCCGCTCAGGCTCAGAATGACAACTCATTGATTTTTGGGCATCGTAAAAATGTTATCGAAGAGCGGTTGGTAAAAAAGCGCTTCCTACTTTTGCCAAATGCAAAACGAGACTCCCAAGCCCAGCTTTGAATTTATGGCATTGATGGCCGCTTTAATGTCCATCGTAGCATTGTCCATAGATACCTTGTTGCCCGCCATACCCGATATTGGGGCATCCATCAACAGTTTCGACCCAACCGACAACCAGTTGTTGATCACCATGATTTTCTTGGGTCTGGGCGTGGGGCAGTTGTTCTTTGGTCCACTCTCTGATTCTTACGGTCGAAAACCCATTGTGTATCTCGGCATTATGGTGTTTGTGGTGGCAAGTATCATTTGTCTGGCGGCCCCAAACCTTGAATGGATGGTCGCTGGGCGCATATTGCAGGGTATCGGACTGTCATCGGCCAGAACCATTTCCATTTCCATCATCCGCGATATGTACAAGGGCGATTTGATGGCACGGGTCATGTCGTTCGTAACGGCCTTTTTCATTTTGGTGCCGGTGGTGGCCCCAATGGTGGGGCAGTTGATATTGGATGTTGCCCATTGGCAGGCCATTTTCTATCTACAGTTGATTTTGACCATAGTGGTAGGCATTTGGTTTTGGAAACGCCAACCAGAGACCTTACGGCCCCAATACAAGATTCCCTTTTCCAACCATCTTTTTATCGACGGTTTCAAGGAATTGTTGCGATATAAGGAAACCGTTGCCTTTACCATTATTTCAGGTTTGGTAACGGGCTCTTTCTTGGTATATCTCAGTGCCTCACAATACATTTTTGAGGATCAATACGGATTGAAGGAAGCTTTTCCGTACATCTTTGCCGGTTTGGCGATTTCCATAGGTTTGTCAACATTTTTTAATGGTACACTGGTGCTTCGTTTCGGCATGCGACGGTTGTCGTTCATGGCATTGGCCACTTTTTGCTCCGTAGCGCTGTTCTACGTGCTTTTGTTCTGGAACTCGACCAATCCCAACGTAGTTGTTTTGGTCACTTTTCTATCGTTGCAGTTTTTCTGTCTCGGATTTATGTGGGGAAACTTTCGTTCCATCGCCATGGAACCCATAGGCCATATTGCCGGTATCGGGGCCGCCATCAACGGTTTTTTTTCCACGGTGATCGCCATACCCATCGCCACCATTATCGGTGGTTTTGTTGATGACAGGGTGTTACCCCTTTTTGTGGGATTGGCTATTTGCGGATTACTGTCATTGGTTGTCTTTCTTTTGGTCAGTAAGCCATGGAAGGCATTGGAAACGTTTTAGGATTGTTTCATTCCTGGGGCCGAAACACCACCCCGCTGCACGAGTCCCGCTTTGCACCGGTTACCGAACCCAGCACATTGATTTGGTTTTCAAGACGCAGTACGCCCATCAGCGCAAACACTAATGCTTCTTTGTATTCTATTATTTTTTTTGACGGTATATGGATGGTGCAGTCGTTCCCGAGTTCTTGTTGCAGCGTTTCCACAAAGAAACCATTTAAGGCCCCGCCCCCCGTAACGAGCATTTTGCCATTGGTTTTTGAACGTTCTTTTCGCATGGCCAGTGAAATCTGCCCACAGTTGTGTCGGATCACTGTATGCAACAGGTCTTCGGCAGATGCCCTTGAATTATCTAAAAGAGGAGCCACTTTTTCAGAAAACCATTCATAGCCGGTTGATTTGGGATACGGTTGACGATAATATTCCAACGCATTGAGTTTTGACAAAAGTTGGGGCACTATTTTTCCTGACCTGGCAAGTTGCCCCCCTTTATCGTATTTCATCCCTATTTTCTCGGTGAGATAATTGAGGGGCATGTTGGCCATACCAATATCATAGGCGATGCGTTTGCCATCCTTCCGGAAGGAAATATTGCTGATACCCCCTAAATTGAGGCAAAACCCATAATCGGAAAAAAGCAGTTCATCACCAATGGGCACCAAGGGCGCCCCTTGGCCGCCAAGGGTTACATCGAGTGAACGGAAGTCACAGACCACTTTTTCTTTCGACACATTGGCCAGCACTTGGCCATCTCCCAGTTGAAAGGTGATCCCCTCATCGGGACGGTGGTGCGAGGTATGCCCATGGCTGGCTATAAAGTCAACCTTTAAACGGTTTTCTTCAAGAAACATCTTTGCCTGTTGGCCCAGCCAGTGTCCGTACACTGCGTGAAGTTGGTCATGCTCTTTTTCTGAAAGGTGGATGGCATTCTTCAACTTCTCGTACATGTCGGCACTGTAGCCAATGGTTTTGCACTCATGGAGTTCAAAGTGCCAATTTTCCCCTTCTTTCCAAATTTGACAGTGCGCCAGATCGAGTCCGTCCAACGAGGTGCCCGACATCATTCCCAAAACTTGATACACCTTGCTCATCATCGTTACTTTATGGTTACCGGAAGTTGTCCTTTGGCTTCTAGGTTGCCCAAGAAATGTTGTAGGGCGTTCTCTTGAAACACCTTAAAATCTTGGTAGGCAACAACCACCGCTTTTGCTTGCTGCCAGTCGAGCAAGTTCAAGACAAACGGATTGCCAAAAAGATAGAGTGCGGTGTTTTTCTGTGCTAGGACATTGGAAATTGTCTGTAACTCAGAATCTGAAAAACCAAAATTGTTTTTTGGTTTCACCTGTCGGGGAAAAAGCGCCAAAACGACATTTGTAGTGTTCTTTTGTTGCGCCAAAAGTTGTTCTGAAAAAAGGTTGTCCGTTTTGCCTATTTCAACCAAACCAAAACCCTCGGTTCTGAATTTTTCCAAGGTATGGGATGTTCCTTTCAACAGTGTAAGGCTTTCTTTGGCGAGTTTTTGCATCAATTTTTCGTCTTGCTGCAAATCGCCTTCGATCACATTTTTCGCGAAAGCTTTTTCCTTGAGTTTCCAAAGGCGTTCGAAGCTTGCTTCAATTTGCTCAGGGTTGCCTTTTTCAATAATCTGTCCAATGCCCTCTGTAACGTGGTCTGCAAAGCAGAGTACGTCGTTTCCGGCCATAAAAGCCTCGTATTCCAACAAACCCTTTTCGGTATAGCTTTTGGAGACCGCATGCATATTGAGCGCATCGGAGATGACCGGTCCGCTCCAGCCCAATTCCTTTCTCAAAAATCCAGTAATAATTGCTTCGGATACAGAGGCGGATGCTTCCTTGCCGTTGCTAAGGGCGGGTACTGCCAAATGCCCGACCATCACCGAATCTACCCCTTCTTTGATCAGTTCGTTGAAAGGGAACAGTTCGTTTTCATGCAGTACCAATTTACTTTTGTCTATTTTCGGAAGCCCCAGATGGGAGTCCACGGCGGTATCGCCATGCCCGGGAAAGTGTTTGATCGAGTTGAGGATGCCGGCACTCGCCATTCCTTCCATAAAAGATTTTGCATATTGCGTCACTTGGTACTTGTCGCTTCCAAAAGAGCGATAGCCAATGACTGGATTTTCGGGATTCAAATTGATATCGACAACGGGGGCCAAATTCCAATGGATGCCCGCTTTGCGGCAGTCGAGGGCTATCTGCTTGCCCACCTCGAACACCAAATCTGAACCGCCCTGCATGGCCCCCAAGGTAATGGCGTAAGGGTATTGCGGGGTGTTTTCAATACGCATGGCCAAGCCCCATTCTGCATCAATGGCCACCAACAGCGGATGTTGGGCCGCTTGTTGGTAACGGGCAATCAGGGTTTTTAGGCGGCCATAGCTGTTTTCGTTGTGCACCACCTCTTTCTTTCCCTCGAAATTCGTGGCGGCACTGGCACGACTGTGAAAAAAGCAGATGCTTCCGATATGGTGCTCTGCAATCAGTTTTTCCAGTTTTCGTACTTCTTCCTCTGTGTCATTGATAAAGGCGGCGGGCATGAACAATTGCCCTACTTTTTCCTCAAGGGTTAGTGCCTTTACCGCTTCCGAATAGGGGAGTGGGTTACGCATCGGAAACACCTTTTTTGCCATAATCGGCAGGATATTTTAAAAAGGGCAGCAGCAATAGGGCAGGAAGTGCCGCTATGACCACCCAAATAAAGAATCCACCATAACCCAGCCATTCTTGCATAAAACCGCTCAACATGCCGGGCAGCATCATGCCCAATGCCATAAAACCGGTGGCGATCGCATAATGTGAAGTCTTTGATTTGCCCTCTGCAATGTAGATGAGGTACATGAGAAAGGCAGCGAAGCCAAAGCCATACCCAAATTTTTCGAACACCACAGTGGTTGTTACGGCCACTATGTTGGTGGTCTTGGTAAGGGCCAAAATGGCATATAGGATGTTCGGTACGTTCAGGGAAAGTATCATGGGCAACATCCATTTTTTGAGTCCGTCGCGCGAGATGAGAATGCCACCTAAAATTCCACCGACCGAAAGCATGATGACCCCCACGGTGCCGAAAATGGTGCCCAGTTGCTCGGTAGAATAACCGAGTCCGC
The DNA here is from genome assembly GCF_000963865.1 of Flagellimonas lutaonensis. Classification (NCBI taxonomy): domain Bacteria; kingdom Pseudomonadati; phylum Bacteroidota; class Flavobacteriia; order Flavobacteriales; family Flavobacteriaceae; genus Flagellimonas; species Flagellimonas lutaonensis. The sequence continues at coordinate 256,401 of NZ_CP011071.1, read as the reverse complement.
CTTTTTCAACGGGATCCAGCAAAAAAGGCGCCGCCATTTTCACCAACTGTGATTCACCCAACCGATAGGTGAGGATAAATGCCAGGGCAATACCGATGTTGGGTTTTTTGAAAAAGGACACAAACACCTCTAAAAACCCTTTTGGTTTGTCGAGCACAATGTTGGCCGATGATTCGTATTTCGGAGCGGCAAAAAAGTTGGAAATGGTCAACCCCAGCATCAAAAATGCCGTGGCTGTCATGGTCACGCTCCAAGCTTTGGTGTTATCTCCATAATGGTTCTCTAAAAAGCCCGCCAGAATTACGATAAGGCCCTCACCCGTTACCATGGCCAGTCGGTAAAAAGTGCTGCGAATGCCCACAAAAAACGATTGTTTTTTTTCTGTTAGGCCTATCATATAGTAGCCGTCAGAGGCAATATCATTGGTGGCAGAAGCAAAAGCGGCCATCCAAAAACAGGCTAAGGTAGTCACAAAAAAGAGGTTGGTCGGTAGGGTCAGCCCCACCCCCAAAAGGGCAATGGAAATGAGCAATTGCATGGCCAAAAACCAATTGCGTTTGGTGCTTTTTAGGTCCACAAACGGACTCCACAGTGGTTTCAATACCCAGGGCAAATAGAGCCAACTGGTGTACAGGCCGATATCGGCATTGCTGATGCCCAGTTTTTTGTACATGATTACCGAAACGGTCACCACAACAACATAGGGTAGGCCCTGTGTAAAATATAAAAGGGGTACCCAGGCCCATGCCCGTTTATCTTTTTGGATTCCTTTCATGGGGAAAGCTAGAGGGTTTGGTTGTTACGAATATCCATATTTTTTGGAGAAACTCGTTCTGCCATTGCGCATATTGGTCTTTAATCATCAAATGTCGCCCTTTGCAAATCACTTCGATTGCCGTATGCGTCCTCTACCATGATGCCAACACCCTTTTTTAACTGCCTTCTACCAAACGTGGCCCGAAGGCAGCTTTCTGATTCGTTGGCGGGAATGTATCCTTTTGCCAACAGTTCATCGGGCTCACCACTTCCATTCATGGTATAGAGTGACACAAAACGGGGAACAGAATCAAAATGGGAAACACAGAGTTCTGTCTCTTTGTCCAGGCGTTTTTTGGAGGCAATGGCAGGTTTTGGGATGTTTTTTTTCGCATTGTTGGCCATTGGTGGCACAGCTGCGGGCCTTTTGTAAAAATTTCTTCGGAGTTTGTTCACCACATCCTCATGCCGGTTAAGCAATGATTTTGCACTAAAAAATACATTGCCCTTGATCTGTGGTATGTTTCGGGCCAAGGCCAATTGTTTCGGCAATTCCCTTTTCCGTTTCCACGCCTTGTCGGGATTGTTCCTGATCTTGTATGGGCCGTTGCCCATGTACAAATTGGTGTTCTCACTGTTCTGTGCCCACCATTGCGCAATCTTTTCATGCGAGGCGGCTGGGTAGTGCATGCTCCAATAAGCCTGTGGCACGATATAGTCGAGCCAGCCCTTTTGCATCCAAAGCAGGGGGTCGGCATACAGATCTTCGTAAGTGGTCTGGCCAGCTTGGGTTTCAGAACCCTCAGGGTCGGTCGATTGGTTTTTCCATACCCCGAACGGACTCACCCCAAAGCGCACCCATGGTTTTTTGCCCTCGATCACCTGGTGGATGTTTTGCACCAACGAATCGACATTGGCACGGCGCCAATCCTCCAAATTTTGGTGTGGCAAAGCATTCTCAGCATAGGCCAGGGAATCATTAAAAATCTCACCCTTAATTTTATAGGGATAGAAATAATCATCGAAATGTACCCCGTCAATATCATACTTGTCGACCACTTCTTCTACCACTTTGGTCAGATGCTTCCATACCTCGGGGATGCCGGGGTTATAGTAGTACTTCTTGCCATATTTCAACATCCAATCGCGGTGCCGGTAAAAATCATGGGTTTCGGCCAAAATAGTGGTATCGAGGTCAAAGGTTGCCCGATAGGGGTTGAACCAGGCGTGAAATTGCATACCCCGTTCATGGGTCTTATCGAGCATCCATTGCAAGGGATCTTCAAACCCCTCTTTGGGCACACCTTCGGCGCCTGTCAAAAAACGAGACCATGGGGCCATCTCAGACAGGTAGAAGGCATCACCGGCAGTTCTGACCTGTACGATCAGCGTGTTGAAATTAAGGCTATCGTAGAAGTCGAGAATCCGAAGAAAATCTTCTTTCTGCTTTTTTACGGAATCATTTCCGCTTTTGGGCCAATCGATATTGACCACGGTGGCCACCCATACGCCCCTAAATTCTTGTTCTGGATATTTTTCGTATTTCAGACCGGCACAGGAACCAAGAGCCAATATTAAGAGCAATAAAAATTTTCTCCCCATTTTAAGTTTCCAAGGACAATGACTAAAGGTAAAGAATTGATGAAAAGCTTCCTAAAAATGGTAACGGACGAATGCTTCCATGGCGGCATAATCGGCCAAGCCCAATTTATTGTACCATTCAGCGGTTTCTTTGTTGCGTTCCTCGGCACGCATCCAAAACTCACGCGAATCGTTGCCTTGGAACATGACCCCGTCTTTTTGTGACTGGTGGCAGAAAATGGCATTCCGTTTTCTGAGCACCTGATCAGGACTCATGGGGACGGCCATTTCAATCTGGTCAATGTCCCACTCATGCCATGCACCGCGGTAGAGCCATAGCCAGCAGTCGTTCATAAATGGTTCTTTTTTGAGTCGTTTTACCGCTTCCAATACCGCATCAAGACAGACCTTGTGGGTGCCGTGTGGGTCGGCCAGGTCGCCTGCCGCATAGATTTGATGGGGCTTCACCTTTTTAATGATGTCGACCATAATTTGGTAGTCTTCCTCAGAAAGACTTTTTTTCTTGATGGTGCCCGTTTCATAGAAGGGCAGGTCTAAAAAATGAACGTACCGGTCGTCAAGGCCCAGGTATCTCGTAGCGGCGTACGATTCGCCCCTTCTGATATAACCTTTCAGTTTTCTGACCTCTATGGGATCGATGCTACTATCTTTTTTCGCCTTGATCGCATCGATAATGGCCTGTGCCTCTTTCGAGGGGGCAATGGTATTGGCTATTTCGGCATACCGAAGCGCATCTTTGTCAGAAACTGCAATGTTTCCAGAGGTCTGATAGGCCACATGCACCTCATGCCCTTGTTGAACGAGCCTGTCGAAGGTGCCCCCCATCGAAATGACATCGTCATCGGGGTGCGGACTAAAGATAATGACCCGTTTTTTGGCAGGTTCGGCACGCTCGGGCCGTTTGGTGTCATCTGCATTGGGCTTGCCCCCGGGCCAGCCCGTGATGGTGTGTTGCAGCCGGTTGAACATGCGAATGTTCAGGTCGTACGAGTCTTCTTGTGTCAACAGTCCCGACATGCCGTTGTCGTTGTAATCTTTGTCGGTAAGGCGAAGGATGGATTTGTCGGTTTTGCTGCAGAGCCATACCACGGCCTTTGCGGTCAGGGGCTCGGTCCACTCTAATGATTCATCGACCAACCAAGGTGTTTTGTTACGGGTTAACTCGCTGCCCGCGGCCTCGTCCAATACAAAGGTACAGTTATCATGTTCTTGTAAGTAAGTGGCGGGCACTTCTGAAGAGATTTCGCCTTCAATGGTTTTTTTGATGATGTCGGCCTTGTTCTGCCCCCACGCGAGCAACACAATTCTTCTGGCGCTTCTAACGGTAGCGATGCCCATGGTAATGGCCTTGCGCGGTACATTGTCGATGCCCAAAAAAGCTGGACCCGCATCGACACGGGTTATATGGTCGAGCGTAATGACGCGCGTGCCCGAATTGTAGTGGGAACCCGGTTCGTTGAACCCGATGTGGCCCGTTCTGCCGATACCCAAGAGTTGAAAATCGATTCCGCCGGCATCTTTAATTTTTTTCTCATAAGACAGGCAGTACTCCTTGGTTTTTTCAGGGGGCACCATTCCATCGGGAATGTTGATATTTTCTGGATCGATATCTACATGGTTGAACAAATGTTCGTGCATAAAGTGATGGTAGCTCTGCCGGTTATCCTTTTCCATTGGCAGGTATTCGTCAAGATTGAAGGTGATGACATTTTTAAAACTCAGCCCTTCTTCACGGTGCATACGCACCAACTCTTCGTACACCCTAATAGGGGATGAGCCCGTAGCAAGGCCAAGTACACAGGTCTCTCCTTTTGATTGTTTGTCCCTAATCAAATTGGCTATTTCTTCAGCCACCTGAAGGGAGGCCTCGTCGGAACTTTCAAAAATTACATTGTGGATTTTTTCGAAACGGGTCTCTTCGAACTGGCCGGCAGGTTGGTACGAAATGTCTCTTTTTTTGGTTTCTAGCATAATCTTGACTTGTTGAACAGATTTATCGAGGCAAAAATAAGCAATAAAATCATAATCTGCTGTTTTTTGCTTTTTTATTTGCTGTTTTTTGCTCTTAACAACCTTTTTTAACAATTTACCTGAATAAAACGGCATGTTGGTAAATTGATTATCTTTGCAACCGTTCTGAAAATAGACAAAAGAAAATGCTTAAAGAAGAGCGCCAAAGAACCATTTTGAACGAAGTTGAACTGCACAATCGTGTCTTGCTGACCGACATTGCCGAGAAGCTGGATGTATCCATTGATACGGTGCGGCGCGATGTAAAAGAGCTCGATGCCGACAACAAGCTTAGAAAGGTACATGGAGGGGCTGTTTCACTTGGATTTGCAAACTATAGCCCCGCACGAAACAATGTCTATGCACTTGAACAAAAAATGGCCATTGCCGAAAAGGCCGTTAAACTACTGAAAGATAACAGCGTAATATTGATAGACGGGGGTACAACTTGTTTGGAGTTGGCGAGAATTTTACCCCCAAAACTGAATTTGACCTGTTTTACACTGAGCTTGCCCGTGGCCATGGAGCTACTGAACAAACCCAATGTGGAGACCATTTTCATTGGAGGTGTGTTGTCAAAAGATTCACAGATTGCCATTGGGGCCAATGCTGTGCACAACCTGTCACAGATCAAGGCAGATTACAGCTTTATAGGAACCGGTTATGTCGATGCCCAATTCGGATTGACAGAATTTGACTGGGATATCGTGCAGACCAAAAAAGCGGTTATACAGGCCTCCAAGAAAACCGTTTTGCTCTGCATTTCTGAAAAACTGAATTCGCAGCACCGTTTCAAGACCTGCGAACTGAACGACATTGATGTGATGGTCACCGAACTGGACCCAGACCACCCTTTATTGGACAATTTTAGAAACCAAGAAATACGTTTGCTGTAATATGGCCGACTATAAGAAGATTACCGAGCAGCCGTCGTTGTACAATGACCTGGAAAAAATGTCGACCGCTGAAATATTGCGGAATATCAACGAGGAAGATAAAAAGGTGGCCTTTGCGGTAGAAAAGGTGATTCCGCAAATCACGAAACTTGTCGATGCCACCGTGGAACGTTTTCAAAAAGGAGGCCGACTGTTCTATATCGGTGCGGGCACGAGCGGACGACTTGGCATTTTAGATGCCTCAGAGATTCCGCCCACCTATGGTATGCCACACGATAGGGTCATCGGTTTGATAGCGGGTGGCGACGTAGCCATTCGAAAAGCGGTTGAGTTTGCAGAGGACGATACCAAACAAGCTTGGAAAGATTTGCAGGAATATGCCATCAACAAAAACGATGTGCTGGTGGGCATTGCCGCTTCGGGTACCACCCCCTATGTCTTGGGTGGTCTTGAAGATGCCAAAAAACATGGAATTTTGACCGCTGGCATCACCAACAATCCGGGGTCGCCGTTGGCCAAATTGGTCGATATCGCCATTGAAATAGAGGTGGGGCCTGAGTTTGTTACGGGCAGCACCCGCATGAAGAGCGGTACAAGCCAAAAATTGGCCCTCAATATGATCTCCAGCGCCCTGATGATCAAAATCGGTCGGGTAAAGGGCAACAAAATGGTCGATATGCAACTGAGCAACAACAAATTGGTAGATCGGGGTACCCGCTATTTGGTAGAAGCCCTGGGGATGGATTATGAAGAAGCGGGAAAAGCACTTGAAAAATACGGGTCGGTACGGGAGGCCCTGAAAGCCCTTCAAAATTAATATCCTTCCAATGACCGGATACATGGCCTAAAGCCATAATGGGTTTTAAAAGGAATCCCCTCAGATATACTGCTTATCACCTGTTTCGATTCGGGATAGCATTTTCGAAATTTCTATCGTATGGAAAACTGTCATTTTAGTTTAAAAACTAAAAAAATAGTTATATAACTAAAAAAATAGTTATATTTGATGTGCTTACATTCAATCAAATAACCGTAGTATGTTGCCATTGAACAGATTCTTTTTCCTTTTTATTATGATTTGTACGGTCTCCACGGGGCAGGCCCAGCTTTCACCAGAAGCCCTTGAGGCCAAGGCCGAGCGAAATGTAGAGAAATTCCTCTTATCCAACGATGATGGGGCCATCAATGCTTTTATCGATAGAAATATGGCCCAAATGTCTGGCGAGAGCCGCAAGAAAACCTTTGAATATTTGAAGCGACTGCGTAGTCAACTACGACCGTATTTGGATGGTATAGGTGTTGATTTGATGAACAATATAGTACTGTTCAATCTGTCTTCGGACAACGGGAGCAAGCAACTCAAGGTAGTTTTAGACCATGAAAACGATGTTATTTCCAATCTGGAAGTAATGAAGGCAGCGGATGCCATGACGATAACATTGGAGAATTTGGGGCAAACTATTGATAATTTGGAACAGGAGGGATTTGCTGGCCTCGTTCACGTGCGGATCAAAGGTGAGGTTTTTTTCGAAAAGGGTTTTGGTATGGCCAATGAAAAGCTAAACCAAAAAAACACTGTAAATACAATTTTTGGCATTGGATCCCGGCCCATAGACTTTACGGTAGCGGCCATTTTTTTGCTTCGTCAAAAAGGTCAAATAGCTCTTGAAGACACCATTGATAAATATCTTGACAATGTTCCCGAGGATAAATCTTCTATCACCATACATCACCTATTGACGGGCCAGTCTGGATTTCCTGATTTCTTCCATACCAACGAAGATTGGGATGCTGATTTGAGGTACATTGACCGAAAAGAGGCGGTGCAACGCCTGCTGGCCCAAGAGTTGCTCTTCGAGCCCGGAAAAGGCAAAAAACATTCCCATGGGGCCTTTGGCCTGTTGGCGGCCCTTATTGAAATTATTTCTGGGGAACCGTATTACACGTTTATCCGCCAGAACTTTCTAGATCCAGCAAATATGACGCGCACCGGTGAATATGGTGAGTCACGCGGCTTGACCTTAACGGATTTTGCCGTGGGCCATGGACCATCTTCCATCGGTATTCCGAATATTCCCCCAAATTGGGGGAAAACCTCTTGGTTGGTAAAAGGCAGTGGGGGAATGTATTCGACCTTAAACGACCTCTTGGGTTTTTACAGACTCATTCGCTCTGGGGATGTACTCAACGAAGAGAACAGCCTATTTTTCAAAGGACCTACTGCCAATATGGACGGATCTGACCGTGGATTTGAGTTGTTCAATGTCTATTTTCCATCTGACACCGAAGTTTTTCTGTTTCTCAATCGCCAACCCGATAGAGACAGGGCCCGAAATGTGATAAAAGCCTTGGAAGATTTGGCCAAACAGCACAGATAATGGCAGAAACGACTATTTCGGCTCTAACCGATAAATGCCTTTTCCTTCGATGCCCACATAGATATGGCCATCGGGTGCTTGGCGTACGTTTCGCACACGCCCCATGCCATCGAGCAATTTTTCGCGATAGGTGACCTTGTTGTTTTCCAGAACCAATCGCTCGAGGTATTGAAAAGCGAGCGATCCTACCAGAAGGTTGCCTTTCCAATAGGGGTATTTATCAGACGAGACAAAGGTCATGCCACTGGGTGCAATGGAGGGCACCCAATAGTAAATGGGCTGTTCCATACCCGGTCGTGTGGTTTCGTCAGTGATTTTTGTGCCACTGTAATTGATGCCATAGGTAATCACCGGCCAGCCATAGTTTTTGCCCTTTTCGATGATATTGATTTCATCGCCCCCGCGCGGACCATGCTCATGCTCCCAAATCTCACCAGTTTTAGGATGTTTGGTCAATCCCTGCGGGTTTCGGTGTCCATAACTATATATGGCAGTTTTGGCACCGGATTTACCAACAAACGGATTGTCGGTCGGTATGCGCCCATCATCGTGTAGGCGATAGATTTTACCACCATCGCGGGTTATATCCTGTGGGTTTTCATCACGGTTGCCCCGGTCTCCTATCGAGAAATAAAGATATCCCTCGTCATCAAATTCCAGTCGAGAACCAAAATGGTGCCCTCGGGTGGTGTTGGGCACCCCTTTGTACAGTATTTCTTTGTTTGTAAGTTGGTTATCGCGCAACTTGGCCCTCATGATGGCGGTATTGGCACCGCTACCTTCCCCATCGGTTGAGGAATAAGAGAAGTAAATCCACCCGTTTTGAGCATAATCGGGATGCAGTTCCACATCCATGAAACCACCTTGGCCTCGGTCATAGACCTCAGGGGTGTTCGCAACTTCCACCTTTTTTCCTTCTTTGAAATGGATAAGTTTTCCAGATTTTTCCGTGATCAGTATACTTCCATCTGGCAAAAAGGCCATACCCCATGGGTTTTGCAATCCATCGACCACCGATTCGGCCGTAAAGTTGATTTGTGAAGGAAGATTTATGCCCTTATCTACCTTTTGGGCACATGATGAGGTAAGCAGTACAACGAAAAAATAAAGGGATAAGGCACTTTTTTTCATAATTTTACGTTGAATGTTATAATAATATAGACGAATGACGGTCTTTGCCGAAGATAAAAAGAAAGTTTTTATACGATTAGATAATTACGATTAGAATATTAAGGTCCCAAATCTGAGTATTCTTACCATAACACCAATTAACCTATGCTTCCCAGAAAAACTAGGCATTCCTACTATGCCCTGCTGTTGGTCTTGGTATCAATAGTTTTTTCTTCAGCAGTGGCGAAAACCAATGTTCACAAGGTTTTGTCAGAGGTTGTTTTTTCAAAGGTTGAAAAAGCATCCACAGATGTGGCAATGGAAAATTTCCTTAGCCGTGCAGATGCCAATGAAACCGCTAGTGCAACTGCAGCGAGCATGCTGTTCACCACTATTATCCAAGGGGCAGATGAAGAGGTGGGCTGTAGCAATAATGGTTTTACGGTGGCCCGTTTCAACCTTTGTGGCGACTCTGATGATAGAACTATTACCCTGTCGGGAGGGCCATATGGTTCGGTTCAATGGCAGGTATTGGGTGGCTCTTGTTCGCCAGATGTTAATGAAGACTGCCCCAATACCAACACTTCGTGTTACACAACGGTCAGCACGGCACAATCTTTCACCTTGGATGCCAGTAGCATACCGGCCGGTTCCGGTGCTGAATTTCGGGTCGTGGCCGATGGACAACAGTATTTTTTTAAGGTTAAGAAGAGTACTATCATCCAAACTTATGTAAAGCGTGATTATATCTGTGGGGTCGATGGCCGTATACAGATTACCAACCTATCAAGTGCCTATGAGTTTAGTATAGATAGCGGAAGTGGCTTCGGTGCTTGGCAGCCTTCACCCATTTTTGATGGACTTGCCCCAGGCACTTATGTCGTAAAGGCAAGACTACAGAATACCCCGAACACTTGCGAATACCCATACGAGCCCATCGTCATTGAGCAATTGGATATCAGTATCGATGTTGAATTTACCGATGCCCAGTGTTTTGGTGATACGGGAAGCATAACAGTCACCGTCAATGACGTTCCTGGGCCGTATAAGTATACCTTGCTTGATGAAAATGGTGTGCCTCAAGAGTTTACTACCTTCATCACAACAAACCCATACACTTTTAGTGCTGTTGGTTTTGGCACGTATAGTGTGCAGGTTGAGACCCAGCAGTGTACGGGCAGTCCGCCCCCAAGACAAAACCTTGACATAAATGGCAACCCCATTACCATTGGTGATGGGATTGTGGCTTTGACGGCATCTACAGAGGTGAACGAGAGCCTGAGCTCAGAACCTGGTTGTGGTTCGTCAAGTGTCGATATTATTGTAAGAACTTCTGGCGGAACCGCACCCTATACTTTTACGGTCAGTGATGGTGGCAATTCGGGTGGTTCTTACACCACGCAAACAACATATAGCGTTTCAAGTGCCGGCACCTACGACTTTACAATCACTGATGCCAACGGATGTATTATCACGGCCTCGGCCAATGTGGTCGAATTGACCCCGCCAGATGTCTCGGCAAGTGGTATTGATGGCGACTGTACCAATGGCGGAGCCAAAATAGACATCAACGTAATCGACGCAAAGGGCTATAACCTATCTTTTAGGGCCACGCCTGCAGATCCGTGGAGCAATGACCCATTGCTGAGCGTTTCGGCCGGCACATACAACAATATTCAAGTACGCTATCAGCAGGGTGGTTTTGACTGTATTTATACCATTCCCACTTCAGTTACGGTAACTTCAGTCGGTGCCATTACGGGAAATGCCGTTAAGATTGCAGATAGAACCTGTGACGGTAGCGGTGGCGTAATAGGTGGAATCATCGAATTTCAAGGTCCCTTCTCCGGCGGTTCTGGTGGCGGTTATGTTTTCAGTATTTCGGGAGATAATCCATCAAACTTTAGCACGCAGACTTATTACGATAACCTGGCACCAGGCACCTATACACCCATTATTCGCGATAGTGGTGGCTGCCGATTGGAGTTGACGCCCATCACCATTTTGGATGTTGACCCGCCAACGGCCATTAGCTTTGCACAGAGTGATACCAACTGCGCTGCGGGTACTTCAGATGTGCAATTGACAGCAACGAGCACCAATCCTATTGTACGCTATGAGATTTTGAGCCCTGTTTATATCGATAATGGGGGCAATGATACGTTTGATGATATAAACACAAACACAGCTTATCAATTTAGGGTTACAGACGACCAAGGTTGTACCTACACGGATAGTTTTACCCCGGCCGTGATCAGTTCCATTAGGGCCAGAGTAAAGGCCGGTGGCGATTTCAATGTGTGCACGGGAGCAACCGATGGTGATGGAACCTTTATCATTGATGGTTTTGCCAATAATTATACCTATAATATCAATGGAGGGCCCGAAAGTGGCCCACAAAACAATTTGGAAGTGAATTTGCCCCCCTCAGGAGCGGGCAACTACACCATTACCGTAACCGATGTGGATACCGGTTGCCAAGATACGGCTACCATTACCATACAAGAACCGGCGACACCCCTAAGCCTCACCGGTAATGTTACGGCGATGAGTTGTGACAACAGCAATATCGGCAGGGTAGTGGCGAACGCCACAGGCGGATGGGGCAACTACCAGTATACCTTGCAATTACCATTGGGCGGTACTATTGGTCCCAAGTCAGGCAGAACATTCGGGAATTTGACCCAGCCGGGCAATTATATATTGACCGTTGAGGATGCCGAGGGCTGCACTGACACTTTTACATTTACGCTCACACCACTTGATGCCCCGGTCATCGACTACGATGCCACAGCATCGGATTTATGCTATGTGCCCGGTACGGGGGCTACCCTTGGTGTTCAGGTAACAACCAACGGTACAGCTGGTGCCCCTTATGAGTTTAGGATAAACGGGGGTGCATGGCAAGGTAGCCCTGTTTTCCCTGGACTTTCACCAGGCAATTACACCATTGAGGTACGAGATGGCAACAATTGTAGAGACAATGTAAGCCTTACCGTAAACCCACAATTGCGGGTCAACGCTTCCTTGAATACAGAAATACCATGTGGTGGAGCACCCGGTGCCATAGATGTCAGTGTAACCGGTGGCTACCTTACCGGTGCTGGGCCAAAGCAATATGAGGTCAGCTCTGATAACGGAACAACTTTTGGTGCACCGGTACCCTTGACTTCCAACAACTTTACATACAGTACCGCTACCCCCGGCACATACATTTTTCGGGTCACCGATAATGAAGGTTGTGTGGCCGAATCAAGTCCTTTTGTATTAGATCCACCCATCAACATTGACCCTGCCTCTGTTCAGGTATTTCCGCCTGCGTGCGGGGAGACCAACTCAGGCCGTGCCATCATAACCCCAGATGCCACAAGTGGAGTGCCGCCTTATGAAATAAGTTTTGACGGGGGAGCTTTCACCTCCCAGACCGTTTATTCAGGTTTGAATCAAGGCCAGAATTACACGTATATCGTTAGAGATGCCCGTGGTTGTGAAACCGTACCGCAGAATTTTACGGTACCCTCGGCCGGTACGGCACCCGATGCCACGGTCGTTTCCAATTTGGCAACCTGTTCGGCAGGTAATGTAGAGGGCTCTATTGATGTAACAGGTGTTACTGGGGGTACCGCTGATTTCACATACATCTTACAAGACCAGTTTGGAGGTGAGATTTCAAGAATAGGCCCAACTTCAAGCACCTCTGAGACCTTTACAGGTTTGGCACCAGATACCTACAGAATCATTACTTTGGATGCCAACGGATGTCGTGATGAAGATTTGGTCACGGTGACCCAAACTACTTTGGATGTTGTACCGGTTGCACCACCGCCACCTGTTTGTGACCCCGGAGGATTTACCTATACTGTTGATATTGTTGGTGGTGATGGCAGCTCAGGATTTGAAATACGGTTGGTGAGCCCTATAAATACTCCATTTGGCCCTGTCAGCAGCCCTCCAAGAAGGCACACCTTTAGTGGCTTTCAGTTTGGGGTGTCTTACACTGTTGAGGTTCTGGATATTGCCACAGGCTGCGTCTACGAAGATATTATCGACCCCGTTGACGGGCCCTCTCCTTTAGAAGTTACGGCTGTATCTACAGCAGGCTATTGCGATGCCTCGAGAAACGGGCAGATAGAATACACAATTATAGGCTTTGCTCCAGGCAGTGATTTGCTCGTTCAAATCTATGACGTCGATGACGGTACGCTGATGGATACCCAGAACTTGACCAATGTCATAACCATTCCTTACATAGATACGTTCGAGACGCTTCCCGGTAATTACCAGGTAATCGTAACCGATTTTACCGATGACTGTAATGATGGCGCCTTGATTACCATAGACCAAAATCTGCCATCGATTTTTATACTGACCGAAGAACCTGCCAACTGTAATGCCGATGGCCAATTCACGGTTACGGGAGCTGGTGGTGCCGGAGGCCCATATGAATTTGCGTTTGGCCCTTCTGGATTTACGCCCGATTACACTGGTGCGGCAACACCGGCAGACCCAACGGATGATTTTGGTACCACTTCCACTTTTATCGGTCCGGCTGGAAATTATGATGTTTATGTTCGTGATGCATCAGGTTGTACTTCATTTGATATAGCAACAATTATTCAGCAACAAGTGCCCCCAGTTTTGAATACCCCCGTTGTGGTAAACCAGTGCACCTATGTGCCCGGTAATGATTTTCAAATTACGGTGAGCACTCCCAACACAACCGATACCCCCCGATTTACCTTGAATGGTTCGACCCAATTCGGGGTATTGAATGGTGGGGTTTATGAGGCAACTTTTTTGGTGACCACCCCGGGCAACTATCCGGTATTGTTAGAGGATGCAGATGGTTGTAGTACCACTGGCACAGCAGAGGTTTATGAATTTTTATCGGCCTCAGGAGAGTTCAGTGTTCAACCCTCTTGTAACAATGCTGATGGGGAGATTACCATATCCACCAATGGGGGCAGTGGTGACTTCACCTTTGAACTTCAAGACGGTGGAGGGGCCTACATCGACGATAACATTACTGGAACTTTTACGGGTATTGCCCCAGGGGATTACCAAGTTTTGGTGACCGATAACATTGTTTCTGACGGTTTGGGCAACTGTACCTTTTTAGTCGATGGCATAACATTGGAAGCCGCCACACCTCCCGTGATCGCCGCGATCAACGAAGAAGATATTTCATGTAATGGTGCCGACGATGGTAGTATAGATGTTATACTTCAGGCGGGCACAGATGTAGATGGGCCATTGACCTATACCCTTTACGAGGCGGGAACCGCTAATATTGTACAACAGAACAGCTCAGGCTCATTTAGCGGTTTAACTCCGCAGTTTTATGATGTGGAGGTGGTAACGGCCCGCAATTGCTCTGTTCGACAGAATGGTATTGAGATAGAAGAGCCCCTTCCATTTTCAATTACCGCCAGCGCACCAGACTTCTCATGTTCACCGGGAACCAACACTTACAGTTCTACCATAATCACAATAACTGTGGTTGACCCCGGAACCGCAACAGGGGGCTATCAGTACAGCATAACCGGTTTCGAGAATTATCAATCGAGCAATACATTTGAGATTATCGATAATGGCTCGCCCCAAGATATTACAGTTTATGCCATTGATGGTAATGGCTGTCAAACGACCTTTGATGTACCTACCATCAATCCCCCAACAGATGTGGTTCCTACCCTAAGCGTTGTGAACGTGTTGGATTGTGCCAACCCAGAGCGCGTTCGCATCGATGTGGTGGGCACCACAGATTTTACCATAGTTACAAATTCTGTGGTTGCCGTACCGCCAGTCAATGTGAGCGGTGCCAGTTTCGGGTTTGTGGATTTGCCAGCTGCTGGTGACTATCTTTTTGAGATTGTTGACAATACTGGGGGTTGTACATACCCACTGCCCAAACACGAGGTGCAAGAACCTGTACTGCCCACAATTACCATTTTAGAGGCCAAACCAGTCAGTTGTGCCGTGCCGGGTGATGATGGTGAGCTTTCCATTTCGGTCACCGATTATACAGGCACCTATTCTTACGAAGTTTTTGCGGTTGATAATCTTGGTGTTGAGATATCAACAGGAATCACAGGAAACCTGAATACAGCAAACAATCCAGAGACAATAACAGGCCTAACGGGCGGAAATTTTGTGGTAAGGGTTACCTCTACCCAAAATCCGTTCTGTTCCAACGTGAGTAATCTTGCCACTGTTCGGGCACCCAATGGCCCATTGGTGCCCAATGCCATTGAGGTCGGCAATGTGAGTTGTAACGACAACACGGGTAAAATTGAGGCTACCTTGACTGGTGGCTGGGATGTGGCACCCTACGAATACCGATTGATGCTCGATGATGGGTCAGGAACCTATCCGTTAGAGGTGGCGACATGGGGTTCCAGCAATGAATTTGAAAATTTGGCCAACGGTGACTATCGAGTGGAATTTAGGGATGTTGAAGGTTGCGAAGTTTCGTTTGATATTACGTTGGCTCCAATCCCTCCTATTCAGGCTGGTATCCGTGAGCCCCAGGGCTTGGTATGCCCCGATGGAAACAATGCAGTGCTTGAGGCCTATGACCCTACCACAGGCGATGTCATTACCGCAATTCCCGGAGCCACCGGAGGTGTGCCGGGTGCAGGTTACAAGTATCAGTTAATCTACTTGGGAAGCAACAATATTGCAGATGAGATATCTAGAAGTGGCCTACAAGATTCCCCAACCTTTACGGGTACGAGCGGTGGTTTTATAAGCCAAGGCTGGTATGCCATTGAAATATCATCCAGTTATGGATGTTTAGGGGTAACAATACCTTACTATGTAGATCCACCACCCCCAATCATTCCCAATTTGGTACAGGTACAGGCACCTGGTTGTGGTGGTATGGGCGAGATGCGCTTGAGCATTGAAAATCCAGAACCGGGTTTCGAATATGAGTACCGACCTGTTGGCTCATTGCCAACAGACCCCTTTACCTCTATGGGTGTGGGCAATACAAGCGCTTTGATAAGTGGAGGCCCTGGTTTTTATCAGTTTGAGGTGCGAAAAGTAAATGCTACCAATACCTGTGGGGTCATCAATTCAAACGGACTCACATTGGTAGATGCCCAAAATGTTGATCTTGTGGTGAATCTACCAGACGATATTTCTTGTGCCAACGAGACCGATGGCCGTATTGAGTCATTCTCTTCCGGGGGTGTGGGATCAAATGTCTATACGCTATATATCGGCGACCCTATTGATGCGTTCAATCCATCGCCTTCGGCAACTGTGATAGCTTCCAATGATTTTGGTACTTTTGAAGGTCTTGATGCGTCTCCCGATTACTATGTGGCCGTTACAAGTGGGGTAACCTGTCAAGATATTGAAGGCCCCTTTGAAGTCGAACGTCCAGCCCCAATCATTTATACTGCCTCTGCTACACCCGTTACTTGTAGTGGCGAAGATGATGGTACCATAACCGTTGAGGTGACCAGTGGTGGTGTCGGTTTGATTCAATTTGCCATAGGGCCGAATTTCAACGAATTCTTTAGTGACCCTGCCAATCCAGGTATTTACACCTTTGATGAACTGGAAGGTGATGCCAATGGCCGTGAATACACCATTTTGATCCAAGACTCCGAAGGTTGCTCAGAAACTGCCGTGGTACAGGTTTTTGAACCCCAAGAATTGGAGATTTCATATACATCGACTCCTGAAATCTGTTTGGGCTTTGCAGACGGTACGGCGCAGTTGGCCATAACAGGGGGCACTCCATTTGTTGATGGTATGGGTGTGGAATACTACGAGGTGAGCATGAATTCTTCAGATGATGCCGATTTCGCTAGAAACGACAACCTGTTCTTTGACAACCTGTTGGGTGGTGAGAGCTATGTATTCTTTGTAAGGGATGCCAACGGGTGTATGTCAAATATTGTCGTGCCTATTGAAATTGGGGTCGATATCAATGCAGGGGCGGTAGTAGAATATGGCTGCGAGGGTATTTTCCCCAACAGTACCACAACCATAGTGGAACAGAACGGCAGTTCTTTCGCTGATGTTCTGTTCTCTTTAGATGTTGATGACATTTCAGTGGCCACTACCGAGCGAACATGGGCCGACCTGCCTGCAGGAGACCACATCGTTTACCTATACCATGCAAATGGCTGTACTACCTTTGTTGAATTTACCATCGACCCTTACGAGCCATTGGTTCTTGAGGCCATGAAAACGGGGCCAGATGAAATAACGGCCATAGCAACTGGCGGTTTTGGAGGGTATGAGTTCTTTTTTCAAGGTGAGTCACAGGGAAGTGACAACATTTTCAACATCAGTTATGATGCCACCATTAATATACGGGTAAGAGATTCACAGGGTTGTTATGCCGAAATAGTTTTCCCTTTTGATTTTGATGGCATGGTAGAGTTTCCGAATTTCTTCACTCCCGATGGTGACAATATGAACGACTTTTGGGCACCTAAAAACCGAGAGTTTTTCCCCAATATCGAAGTGCTCATTTATGACCGTTACGGTAGGGAAGTGGCCCGCCTTGACCAAGTGAAGAAATGGGATGGCAACTATAATGGCAAACCCCTGCCCACAGGTGATTACTGGTATGTTGTCAACGCAAACGACAATGAAAAGCAGCAATATGTAGGGCATTTCACCCTTTATAGATAGGGTCTGTTTTTGGCAACTTAATGTTGTGCCAGATCCATCTTTGGCAATACTATTTATTAAAAAAAAATTTGCCAAATAAGGATGATTTAACGATTTTAGACATCGAGACGTGTGCTCAACAGTTTGACTAACACCCTATTTGCTTCCGATGGATGACAGAAATGAATGCCCAAGTCCTACTTTTCTTGACTTTGAAGAAAAGAAAGAACTTGACCGCTCTGTTTTTTGGTTGAATATGTACCTGAACGGATTTCAACCAGCTAAAAAACCCTACAAAATAGACTACAACACATTACTGGTAAGTTATCACCTTTGGCAGGGGGATGATTTGGACGAGTTCTGTTTTGATCAGGCCAATAGTTACTTTCTCTTTAATCCGGAGTACGATTCACGTGCGGCAAGGGAGGCATTATTTCTGGAAATCCGCGAATTTTTATCGGGAGGTTAAAAACAGGGTTGATTTCTCAATTAAATTTTTATTTTTGCAATCCGTTTTCGGGATGTGGCGCAGTCTGGTAGCGTACGCGCATGGGGTGCGCGTGGTCGCTGGTTCGAATCCAGTCATCCCGACTCAACTATTTTCTTTTAGTTGCATAACGTTGCAAATCGACTGATTTGCAACGTTTTATGTTTTTAGAGGTTTCAAAAGAAACCATCTGAAACCATATGAAAATGCCTCGCTGGTGAGGGATTCGGGAATGGAACACCACCACATTTTTTGTACATTGAAGTAGCTTTTAAGGGTAATTGACAATGTGTTTTTTACCAGTTGTTTATTCATTTAAAGCTACATAATATGTTAGAAAACAGTAGATTATCCGTTATTTTCATTACAAGAAAACTCGAGAGGGAAACTGAAAACTTAATGCTTTATGCGCGCATAACTGTAGATGGAAAAAGAGCGGAGTTTAGTTTGAATCGGGAATTGAAGGCCTCTTTATGGGACAACAGAAGCAAAAGGGGTAGGGGGTCTTCCAAATACGTAACCTCCGTAAATAAGTATTTGGACCAGGTTTTTACTGGCCTTCACGAAGCACATCGCCAACTTTTACAAGAGGGAGAAGACATTACTTCGGCAAAAATCAAGGCACGTTATCTCGGTACAGATGAACAAGGTAAGACCTTATTGGATTTGATTTCCTATCATAATGCCACGATGAAGACTTCCCTACGACCAGGAACCATGAAGAATTATTATAGCACGGAAAGATGTATAAAGAAATATCTAAAAGATGAGCTTAAGATTGAAGACATTCCATTAAATAAATTGAATTACGGTTTCATAACCGACTTTGAACAATATGTACGCAAGTATAAGCCTTCCACTCGAATGGGATGTGCTAATAATGGGGCCATGAAACACATGGAACGCTTAAAAAAGATGTCAAGGCTAGGTGTTCGCCTGGAATGGCTCGAAAAAGACCCCTTTGTTAATTTCAAGCTTCGATTTGAAAAAACTAATCGTCAATTTTTGACGGAATGGGAACTGCAGTTAGTGGAACAAACAACCTTTAAAAGGCCAAGTACCGAGCAAATTAAAGACCTTTTTATTTTCGCCTGTTACACAGGGCTTTCGTTTGTAGACGTCCAAGGTTTGAAGGTGGAGCATTTGGTAAAAGGTATCGATGGAAATAATTGGCTTTACACCAAAAGGGCCAAAACCGATGAACCCTTAAGAATACCTTTACTGCCGAAAGCTTTAGAAATCATTGAAAAATATAAAACTGAATCGAGAATAGTCAAAGGGGATAGGCTACTACCTAGGTATAGCAACCAAATGATAAATAGAACCTTAAAGGAAATTGCAGATGCTTGTGGAATCCGAAAAAGAATGACTTTCCATACCGCTAGACATACCTTTGCCACTTCCGTAACCCTATCCAATGGTGTTCCAATAGAAACCGTTTCAAAACTATTGGGTCATACCAAATTATCCACTACTCAGATTTATGCCAGGGTGGTTGAAAAGAAAGTTGGACAGGATATGCAAAATTTAATGGATGTAATGGAGTCAAAAAACCAAAAAGCGACGCAACTCTAGAGCGATTTCGTAAGCTACTCGTTCTAAAATACTTATCATTTTAATAAAATAGTCCCAAAATGGCTTCAAAAGATTTTTTTGAAACAACATATAATCTTCCCTAAATACGTGAGGAGGTCATGATAGATATTATGAATATCTTTACAGTACATTCTTACATTGTAAAGAATATTAATTCACTTTAGATAAAATCTTTCATTTTAAATGTGGCTTGTAATTTCTAGGAAAGATGAAATTTCCTCCTACTGGGGAGATACATCTTTGAATGCAAATGTGGAAGTATTCGAAGAGCTAAAACAGGAGCAGTTAGCGAAGAATAATTATAATCGAATATCTCAAATTTTTCCACTTATAGAAAGTGAAAAGGAAATACCGGATTTGTTAGAATATCGATATATAAGATTTTGTTTTTTCATAAATCCAATGAGGGTTTTGTCCCAATTAAAAGTATTTTACAAATCCTTAGATGTGAAGGTTTTTTTTGGATATGGTATAAGTTCTATAATCCTATTCGGAAGAACTACCGCTATCTTAGATGAGTTACTCTCAAAAATTGATGATGAGTGTGTGAGTTTTGAAGAGTGGGAATTAAGTCCAGGAAAGGTTAGATGTGAAAATATAAAGGCACCAAAAAGCATTGGTGATATAAAAATTGTATTTGAAGACTATGACCAGTTGCCGATTTCAATTAAGAACATATTTGAAGAACTTCATTTGTCCTTAAGCTTATTTGCAACTAAGGTGGCTAGTGTGCCTATCGATGGGTTATTCGAAATTAAAAAAATCAATAAAGAGATTAACTCTCTGATAAAAAAGATTAAAAAGTATCAGGATTCTATTGATATACAATTCGAAGACCTCAAAAATATCCAAATTGTTGAGGATTTATCCGAAGAAGAGCTTATTAGATTAAAGAAAAGCATTAACAAGAGCATTGAAGATAATTATCATAAAAATCAATATGTAGATAGGGCGATACAATTGATTTCAATTATATCATATGTTTCAACGCAAACGTTTTCCGGCACAATACCAGTGCTCTCGCGGAGATCACTAATTAGAAGGCATTCATTATGTGGTATTGGCTCTGGTATTCTGGCATTATACAGGATTACGGACTTTATTGAATCAATTTTTCACGAATATAATTTTGAGGAAAAGATAACAGTCGATTTTAAGAAAACAGGGTCGTTTTTGGTGGATATTGAAAGCCCCCACAAATACGACACTAAAAGATGGAAATATTCTAATATCGATGAATTTGTAAGATCGAAAAAGGAAAATAATCTTTTTAAACTACCTTATTTTAGTGCAAGACTTGGTTTTAGAGAGAGTGAATATGCTATTTCTGCTGCAATACAATCAATTACCAATGGGGCAGATCCTGAGTGGAGTATTATGACCTTAACTCATGAATTGATGCACAGTCAAGTTCGACAATTACTTAATTTGATTTTAGCTGGTGATTTGTCGGAGCAGAGCGAAGAAGATAAAATGAATTTTTATATGACCTTTAGGGATATAAGTAAGAATGGATTTAGTGAGGAAAAAAGTCTACTTGATTCTGTTCGTTACATAGTTCTTACGCATTGCTGTCTTGCTGACAAATATGGTTCGCTTAGTGTTGAGAAACATGTTTTAGTAGCGGGTAATGAACTGCAACCCTATGACATTCCAAAGGATTACAATGCGATGTTTAAATTGCTAACTCATAACTTCCGGAATATCAATGAAATATTTGTTCACCTATTTGATTTAAATTACATTTATAGAGGTCAGATTGATTTCTATATCAAGTCAATTTGGCACTCATGGAGTTCCTTGCCCCATATTGATGCAGACCTTAGACAGTATATTCTTAGATGTTTGATTGTAATTAGCACCAAGGTCGTTGCGATAAGACCGTATGAAAGGTTCAAAGAAAGTGTAAGCATGCTGAAAAGTTCCTTGGTAGACTTGCATTCAAAAATTAAAAAGCCCCTTATTGCTAGAATAATTCTTTTGCTCAATGATTTAGAGTACTTAACGAAAGCATACTATGGCGGTTTTTATTCTTATCTAATGCTGGTCGACATGATCGATGATGTTTTCATTTCAGAAGTTTTATCCTCTAAAATCTACAATGATGATTTTGTAACCGTGCTAGACGAAGCAGAATCTGAAGAAATGGATTTTAAATATGACCTTCCAGATAGTTTTGAAGATGAAAGAATAAATAGCCCTGTTGCCTTCCTCTTAGATAGGATACGAAAAACACTCGAGAAGAATGAAATTGATTACTCTCGAGAAACCTGTAAAATAATGTTGTCAATAATTCAATAGCCATGTATAAACCAAAGATTGATATTACTGGGGATCAGAGATATTATAACATGATAATTCTTAGGACAGAAGGTTTCATTGCTATTGAAGAACTTGCAAAAAGTTTTAAGGATTGGACACAGATTAAATCGGAGGAAATCATGTCTGCAAAGGTAATTCATCTAGTCTATAATACCGATCGGCCTTACCATAGGGGGTTACAAGAACATTTTAATGTGGATAAAAGTAAGGCCAAAGCGTATCTAGGAAACAAGGTCAAAAACTTTGCATACGATAGTTTAATATTGCACTTTAAGGCGGATGGAATTGTTTGTTTACTAACACCTTTTTCTGAACTTTTAAGCCAATTTATAAAGGATGTATTGAACCAGCTTAAAATTCAACCTAAGTACCTGATAATTAGAATTTTTAATTTGATAAATACTGTTATTGGGAATGAGTTAGTCTCAAAAAATATTACTGTAAAAACAACAGGAGTTGGAATTTCTAAACGGAGTAGGGGTGATATATCTAATGTGATTATCAAGGGAAACAAGCCTCTGTCAACTGACATCGGCGAATTGGTGTTCGATTTACTATCGAATAAAAATAATGATGAAAAGAATATATGGATTCCAAGCACTTCCAGGTTCAAATGTGTAGTCGGAAGGGATGATGGTCTGTCTAGAATTAATTTGAGTCTAAACGCGGACAGATATGGCAATTACAAGTTGTATTTACAAAAGGGATGCCTGAATCTAATTTCTCTAATTTACTTTATTTCATTTTTGAATGACTCAGATTATTTCGATAATACCTCAATTTCCCCACTGGATAGAGAAAACGCTGAAATCTAATAAATGGAAATTGAGTTCAGGGATAATGCGGTAAATTTTTTGGCAAAAAGCCTATATCAAGATTCCCTCAGTCTTTTTGTGGGAGCCGGAATTTCTAAATCATTCGAAGTGGATGATTGGAAATCACTTTTGAACAACTTAAATAAAGACGAAGCAATCGGTTTGCCTTTATTGGAAAAAGAACGTCCAAGTGCAGATGAATTTCAAATTGCAGCAGATAAAATCGTCCGCGAGCTTAAAGGAGACGAAAAGAAACTTATCGAGTTGATATCTAAGTACTTATATAATGGACTTAATCTGGAAAGTCAGAAATATGATATTTTTCAACATAAGGCTCTTAATTCTATAGCAGGGCTGATAATAGGAGGAAGAAGAGGCAGGGTTAAAACAGTTTTTACACTAAACTATGATTCTCTACTGGAATGGTATTTGAGTTCCTTCGGACTAATTGTAAACAGCGTTTCTGAACTGCCTTACTTTTCTGCAGGCCATGATGTTGAAATATTTCACCCGCACGGATATGTACCTCATCCAATTATGGATGATAGACCTAGCAAGGAAATAATTCTGAGTAAATCTCAAGCCGACCAGAGGTTAGGGGAGGACGATAGTCAATGGTCAGTTTTGGTCAAACATTATTTATCAAAGAATAATTTTTTGTTTATTGGAATGTCAGAGGCCACTTCTGGAGATAGATTGATAGCCCCATTGTTAAGAAAGATAAAAAATAAAGTTGATAGGGATTTAGGTGTTTGGATATTCATCAGGGATGTAGATGTCGCGATAAAGGAAGAGTTGAGGGATTTGAGAATAGCCCCTCTTATTCTAGATAAAGATGAAGTCCCAAAATTCTTGATGGATATAAGTACAAAGGCCATGAAAATAGCTTTGGATAATATGAATTAATAATTGTAAATTTGCACTCCTTTTCGGGGGAAATTATGGATTTATTCGAACTAAATAGGAAGGTAGATAGGTTGCTGTTTGATGCGTTGCCAGACAAACCGGAATCAGCCTATGAAAAACAGATTTTTGGACAAGTGGCTAACAGAGATAC
Organism: Flagellimonas lutaonensis; assembly: GCF_000963865.1. NCBI lineage: Bacteria > Pseudomonadati > Bacteroidota > Flavobacteriia > Flavobacteriales > Flavobacteriaceae > Flagellimonas > Flagellimonas lutaonensis. The sequence continues at coordinate 232,735 of NZ_CP011071.1, read as the reverse complement.
TATGAATGCTCTTGACCCAACAAACGGCTCTGTGCTCAATCCGTCCAATAGCATTAGAATAGGAGAATCTTCATTTGACCCAGAAACAAAGGAATTTTCTTATAGAAAAGTCGAAGAATAGATTCCCGTTATAATTTTCTAGATTCCATTTTTATCTTAACTATACTAATTTTTATTACCGGAATACAGGAAATAATTTTCATATTGCCTTAGTGAAAATCAATAAAAAGATAGAAAACTTCTTGGTGAACCTCCGAAGTACAAACCCTTTTACAATTATATATTAGTAATTTATTTTGGAACTTTGTAAGACTTCTTTTAAGAGCCTTGGATTTTCTAAACTTTGCTAATTTCAATTTTTTCCCATGCCCCTGCGGAAGTCAGAAAACCTTTCTGGTTTTCCGACACCCTCGGAGCGGCGCGAAAGCACAAGCGGTGAAAAACCGCTTGACCTTTCTTCTCCCCAGCCACAAAAATTTTGCGTTTCCACCTAGCGTATAATAGGTTACATCGAGATTTTGGCTACAACCCTCCTCCTTTTGGTTATCTTTAAATAAATACCCTTTGAATTGATGAAGTTAATCGACACCATAGCCAGTTGGTTGGTCAACATCAAGTTGCGGAAGGATAGAATCGAGAATGATACGGACAGTTATCTAAAACGAGGCAACAATGGCCTGTACGTATGGTTTTTGGTTTTTGGTGCCTTTTTTGTCTTCTGGGCCTTGGAGCTGTATGATGATTATGAGCTTCTTTGGGTCGCATTACTTCCAATCGCACTGTTTGTTTTAATCATAATGGGGATACTCGTTAGGGAATCTTATAAAGAACAGTTGAATCGAAAGCATAGCACCCCCAAACTAAAACTTGTCGGCATCAATATGGACTTTAACGAAAGAGTCCTAAGAAGGATTTACAATTCCCTTGTCCGTTATGAACTATTGGATGAAAACCTGACCAGTTTCGCCGACTTCCACTACTTTTTTGTTCTTGATTTTGAAGAACATGATTCCGAGCTTCATTTTATCTGCACACAGCCTCAATTGAAATACATCCTCGAAAAGTTCAAACGGTTTAAAAATGGACTGCATTTGAAAACCTTTGAACGTTCGGAAAAGGTCTATCACAAGGGCAACCTTATCTACGCAAAGACCCTTTCCAAAAAGTATAGTGAGTTTCCTCCGGGCGACGAATTCGAAGGCCTAATCGACTCTTTCTTCGATTTTTTGGGGGACTATTGAATTTTCTTTGGGGGACATCTTCCCTTTTTTCCCTTTCCATCACATATCATCTGCTTTCTTTGGCTCGAAGATTTGTAACACAATTGCCCTTTGTACAAGGTAATTATTAGAAAATGAGATTATGGAAGCAGATGAAAATGTGGTGGAGCTTTTGAAAGACATTAAGCAGTTGCTATCCCACCAAAAGCGGATTATGAATGTCAATGACCTTGCCCGTTATACGGGACTATCGAAAAGTAAGATTTACAAACTGACACAATTACGATTGATACCCATGGGTGGTAACAAGTACATTCGCCAGAAATTTTTCGATAAGGATATTATAGACGCTTGGTTAATGGGTAAGCCCAACCTCTCCGATGAATATTTAGAAGCTGAATTCGAACGAAGAATTTCAAAGGATAAAAAATGAATGCCAATTACTTTATCCTTATGACTTTGTATTTGGTAAAGAATGTTTTTCAGATGTTTTTGGGTTTATGGATAGGGAGATGAGAGGTGATATGGTTGCGGCTTGGTATATGCGTCTGAGTGAGAATTCAAGATGTGTCATTGTCATGACAAATCTTGCTTTTGCTCCCGAAGGTCGCAAAAGAGGAAAAAACCTATGAAAAGGGAATTCGTCCAATTCAGGTGCTCAGTCTATGAGAAGAAACTGCTGAAAGTGAAGGCCAAAAAGTCAGGTCTCTCCATCAGTGAGTATTGTCGCCGTGCCGCATTTGATGATAGGATTATTGAGCGTTTATCTGAAGACCAAATTGAGGCTTATAAATTATTGGTTCAGTATCAGAACAATTTCAAGCGCATCGGGAACATGTTTCGAAAGCGAAATCCAAAATTGGCAGATGAAGTCACCCAACTGGCAAAAGAAATCAGGGAACACCTTTTAAGATTTAAGGCATGATCGGAATGGGAAAATCCATATCGCACACATCGGCATCCATGGCCTACGGACTTCGGGAAGAAAAGAAACCCGAGATTATCCATAGCCAATATCTCGCCGGAGATACCCCAAAGGAGATTACACAAGAGTTCAGGACCATCCAACAGCAGAACCATCAATGTAAAAAGAACACCCTGAGTTTTGTATTGAGTCCAACCATCAAAGATGGCAGGGAAATGAAAAACAAAGAACTCCAAGAAATCACGGAACGCTTTCTGAAACAGATGAAATTACGGGAGAACCAGGCCATTGCATTTGTCCACAGAAACAGAAAGCACGTCCATATCCATTTGTACGTAAACCGAATCAATTTTCAAGGTCAGGCTTATAAAGACAACTTTATTGGAAAGCGGAGCCAGCAAGCTGCGGAACGGGTGGCAAAGGAAATGGGCCTGACTACAGTACGGGAAGTCCAACAACAAAAACTGGACATGGCGAAGGATATGCGGATGATTCTCAAAAGAATTCACGAAAAGGTCATCAGCGAAATGAGGCCAAAGGACTTTGACCAATACATTAAAGCGATGGAAGCCTACCCAGTAAAGGTCATCCCATCCATTAATAAGCAGAACCAATTGCAGGGCTTTCGGTTTGAGTTTGCAGGACAGAACTTAAAAGGCAGTGAGGTGCACCCTTCAATGTCCATGAACAAGATAGCCGAACAGATTGGATTCAACAGAAATGTAGTGGAGAAAGCAAAAACCGAAAATGCAATGAAACTGATGGGCAACACAGTAAATCTATCTCCCAATCTCGTTGCTAAAATTGCTACAAAAGCAATTTCAAAAACCATCAAAAGAACAATCGATAAAGGGATAGGAATCGAAATAGGATTGTAATGTTATGGCAAAACTGGATGAAATAGCGGAACTGCTGACCGAGGAAATCAGGTCTTTTGGAAGTTGGGTTACTGAACTCAAAGTACTGCTCAAAAATATCGACGAATTTGGTTTCGAGCCGGACACCTCGGAAATGGAACGCCTGTTGAACGTACACCAATCCAATTTGAAAAGCATTTCGGAAAAGCAGCATCAGGCTTTGGATAAAGCACTAAAGAATATTGACAAATCGAGGTTAATACCGAAATGGGAGGTAGCTTTAATTTACACAGTAATGATTCTGAATGCAACGGTATTCGGTTACTTCGGTTATCATTACATTCAATATGAAAAGCAAAAGGAAACTGCCTATCTGGAGGGAAAGAATGAGGGATTATTTAAAGCGACACAATATTTTGAGGACCATCCTGTCATTTTCAAGGATTACCAAGAGTGGGTCCAAAAACATGACAGCATCACAAATCAAAAGTAGGATGCGCCCTATGGAATTTCTTTTCACCCGCCTCTGGCGGGCTTCCCGCTTATCTTCCCGAACGCGGAAGAAATTCCACAGGAACCACGCGCATGAAGGTTATGGTAAGATTTGGGGCGGCGTGGGTTCAAATGTGGGTGCTGGACACCTTTCTACCCTTACTTTGTTACAAAATTTTCTAACTTTTACCCTTACTTTATTACAATAAATTAAAAAAATAACCCTTACTTTGTTACAAATATTATTGTAATATGAATTTTAAAAGGTATGTTCTAAAAAATCTGGAAGCTTGGAAGGCCAGTAATAATAGGAAACCGCTAATATTACGTGGAGCAAGACAGGTGGGCAAGACGACCCTAGTAACGGAATTTGCCAAAAGCTATGATTTTTTTATTCCATTGAATCTGGAAAAAACTTCTGACAAAGAGTTTTTCGAAGCCTATGACGATGTTAATACCATTGTAGAGTCATTATTATTATCAAATAATATTACTCCTGACCAGCAGCAGAACACGTTACTGTTTATAGATGAAATTCAAGAACTACCCAAGGCCATCCAGTTACTTCGGTATTTTTTTGAAGAAGTTCCAGAGCTTCATGTGATTTCAGCAGGATCTCTACTGGAATTTGCAATAAAAGAGGTAGAGAGCTTTCCAGTGGGAAGAGTCGAGTTTCTATATTTATTCCCTTTAAATTTTTCTGAATACCTACAAGCAATAAACCATAATACGGCTTTAAATTATTTGCGAAGCGTACCTTTAAATCCTGTAGCACATAAGACATTGCTAGGACTTTTTCATCGGTATGCCATAATTGGAGGAATGCCCGAAGTGGTCAAAAGGAACATTGGAGATGGCAACTTGGCTAATCTTCCCAATGTTTATGAAAGCATTTGGGCCACCTATAAGGAAGATGTTGAAAAATATGCCTCCAATGCTACCGAAAGACGGGTAATCAGACATATTATGGAAACTGCCCATCTCTATATAGACCAAAGAATCAAATTCCAGAATTTTGGAAATTCGAATTATAGGTCAAGGGAGGTAGGAGAAGCCATGCGTAATCTGGATGCAGCAAAAATCATACAACTCATTTATCCTACAACAGACATTGAACCACCTATTAAGCCAAATATTAATAAATCACCTCGTTTACAGTTTTTAGATACCGGTCTCGTAAACTACACTTTGGGAATTCAAGCACAGCTTTTGGGGATGGAAGATTTGAGTAATGCTTTTAAAGGAGCTATCATTCCCCATCTCATAACGCAAGAAATTATATCATTGAATACCATTAGTAGTACAAAACCCCATTTTTGGATTAGAGAAAAAAAACAATCTTCCTCGGAAGTAGATTTGGTGTATCCCTACCAAGATAAGGTTATTCCCATTGAGATAAAATCAGGAGCAACAGGAACCTTAAAATCCTTGCATCAGTTCATGGACCGAACTGACCATCCATATGCCATTCGAATCTATGGTGGGGGGTACAAAGTGGAGAAATCAACTACTATAGCCGGAACACCTTTTTTATTGATGAATTTACCTTATTATTTAGGTACACAGTTGCCCAACTATATTGAATATTTTGTAGATAATCATTCTATGTCTGAAAAAGAAGGATAATATAGTTTTTCACTTAATCAGGTTTCTCTCAAGGATAGATAAACTATCATATTCAAATCAGAAATTGTTGCTAAAAACTATTTGCAAATTATTTCGAAATCGCAAACTCATTTGAAATATGGGTAATCCTTAAAATGTAAAGGATTGATAGTTTTTCAATTGAACGAATTTTACAAAAAATTTACGTCTGGTATCTTTATGTGTTGTAAATTTCTGTCAGAAATATATTATAAATACCTATAAATACACTGACTATGAAAAATTATTTACTTACATTTTTAACTCTTATTTTATTCGCTTCTTCTTATTCCCAGGAAGATGGTCTTAAAAAACTTAAAGATGCCTATGACCGATTGGATAGTGTAGAAAAGAAATCGATAAAAACAGAGAAATTCTTGAACAAAGGCTTTTTCTTTAAAAACCGTGTTGCGGAGTTTCTGAAGTTTGAGGAAGAAAAACTGGATAGTTACTTTTCTTTTGTTGAGCCGAGTAGTTGGGAAGTAATCTATCAAGGATTGTCTAAGTCATTTTTGAAAAAGAACTCAGACTTCCCTGAGACAGATGTTCTTCAAATCATGGAATCCTCTAAAGAACAAGAGGGAACTGTTCCAATTGGGATTATTTGTGTTGAAGGAGAATACCTAGAAGACTATGATATAGATGAAAACATAGAAGCTACCAAAAACGGTTTTCTATTAGATAAAAAATATAAGAAATATAAAATTTTTAATGGTGGAATTCTGAAAAATAAGGTTTATTCGGGTACCATTAGATTTGAAGTTTTGAGGGATTTGTTCTACGTTGAAAGTAATGCCAACGTTAAATCGATATCCATAGACTTTTCAGATGGACAAGGTTTTCGAGAAGTTAGCGCAGGAGAAATTATCAATGTTGAATATGATTCTGATGGGGAAAAATCAATAGCTGTAAAATTTGAACTTAACAAAGAAAGGGAATTTATCAATTATAGTAAACTCTACATTGTTACGTTGGAAAAAGAAGAACCATACCTTTCATATGATTTAGCATTACCTAATTCTTCAAAACAGAATTCAAATACTACTTCCAGGGGCAGCAGCTTCTTCCGAGGACAGGCGTTGGTATTTAGGGGATGTGACAGGGTTTTCGATAGGCCAGTAATCTATGTGGAGGGATTTGACCCACTAGGAGATTCAAACGCCTATGATATCCAAGACCGTTTTCAAGTGGCTAACATCGAGGGAACACTTCGAAATAATGGATACGATATGATTTACCTGAATTTCTACAGCGGTGGCGGAGACATTAGAACCAATGCGGACGTTCTTGAGCAATTGATTGAAACGGTCAACGACCAGAAAATAGGCAACAATGATATTATAGTTATTGGTGAAAGCATGGGAGGATTAATTGCTCGATATGCTCTAACTTCTATGGAAAACTCAAGTAGGGTTCATAATGTAAGTCACTTCATAAGCTTTGATGCTCCTCATCTTGGTGCCAACATACCTGTAGGGTATCAAAAACTGATTGAAGATATTGATGATATTAATTTGTTTTCACTGTTAAATATTTCAATATCAGAAGTTGATGACGCTATGACCAGTGTAAACAGTAAGGCTGCTAAGCAACTACTTCTTAGGAGATTAGGCCCTAATCCTCATTCCGATTTCACTAGCCTTCAGAATGAATTTCAGAACCTTGGATTTCCTTCTCAAGGTGGTATAAAAAATCTGAGTATTGTCAATGCTGCTGTAGATGGGTCAGTTAATGAACCTGAACTAACTTATAGCCCAGGAAACAAATTACTGGATGTTGATTTTGTAAATGCTCTTAGTGGATTCATTGTTGTTCGCACTAATGGTTTGAACACGAATACCAAGGTTTCCTCTTTGATTATACTAACTTTAGGTGTTCCAACAACTGTAAGGGAAGACTCGTATAATTTCAATGGGTTTAATTATGATATGGTGGCTGGGGGCACAGAGAGCAATCAAACAGATAACATAGGTCCAGATGTGAATTTTTTACTCGATGTTTTTAACATTGCAAGTTGGTTCGGTGGGCATACAGTCAATGATTTTGGGAATTCTTTATTTAGCTTTGTTCCATTGTTCAGCAGTACGGCATCCACAGCACCACGAACTACACAGTCTCATTTAAACAGAAGTGTGGCACAACTTGAAGCAAATAACTGGACTCCTTTTGATAAAATATATGGAGAGAATGACAATTCTCAGCATATAAATAATTCAGACATAGATGATTCTTGGGCAGACCTCTTCCAAGATGAATTTGGATTTGGTTTAACGAGCTTTTGCAATCAAACAATTGGTTCATCTTCTCCACCTAGACCTCGAATTAATACCGATTATTGGTATACCTGTGAAGTTGGAAGCCGTACATTGTTTATTGTTGACGACGGAAGTGAAATCGCTAATTTGTATACTCATACTTGGACGGTAACGGGCCCAAGAAATTTTAGCCTTCAGGGAAAAACATTAAGAATGGGCCCTGGATTACCCGTCGGAACTTATACCGTGAATCTGCGAAGGTCGTATTCATCAAGTTCAGGATTCTCAGGTTCTTCCAATGCCATGAGCCGAACTTTTACCGTATATGATGAATATCATCCTATTTATGGTTGTAGTGAAGGTGGAGACCCTGGTGGAGGTATTAGAAAGACTGATGACATTGGTAAAGATGAAGAAACCGTCGATGAGGACGAAATAGTGCAAAGTGAATTTGAAAAAGGAATTACTATTTGGCCAAACCCTGTTCAAGGACAGGTGAACGTGAAATATTCGATGCCAGCGGAAGGTAATGTAAATATTTCATTAATTCCTATTACTAATTTTGGTGGTGAGACCGTTACCATAACCAATAGTTATAGACCTTTGGGTGAGTACGAGGAAACTTATTACACTTCTGCATTAAAAGAGGGCATATATGTGTTGGAAATAAAAACCGATTTTGAAATCTTGAAATACAAAATTATAATAGAAAGACCATGATGAAACATTTATTAATTTTTAGTATTTCCATCTTTACCTTTTTGGGATGCGACTCGGACGATAATGATAGCAAATTAACAATTTATGAAGGCGTACTTCTTTATGAGGATGATTTATCCCCAGTTGTTGGAGCAACCCTTAACTTTCAAGGAAGGAAAAGAGTTTCTGGAGTAGGTCAGTTAGATGAGGTTATAATTGAAGAAGAAATAGAGTCAGGAAATGATGGCTCATTTCGTTTTGAATTGGAAACTACCCAGTCTAGTATTGATTATTTTGCAGTAAATTTATTTATGGGAGAGAATCCTACTAGTATTGATTGTGCTCCTAATAGTTGTGTATCCTTGCCCACGCGTACAATTTTAAATGATTTGCGATTTTTGGCTGAGAGGGAATGACAGAATATTTTAAATCAAAGGTTTTCTAATATAATCTTGCGATTTAAATATAATAATGGTTTTTAATGTTGAATTGTGAAATAAATTACACAATTTCTCATTAGTTTAGCGTCAGAAAGACACAATAAGATTACGTTCTTAAGTTACTTCTTGGTTATCGGTGTCCATAAAGGGATTTTATTAAAGATTTCAACGCCTAACTATTTGAAAATAGAATACTTAACTGTATAAATTTAGTTCAGTCATCCCGACGAAGGCTATATCAAATGGCATCAGATAAAAGTTAATTTTTTGAAAATCAATTAGTTAATAAAATTTGATGCCATTCGAATAGCTCTGATTGCAAGCAAAAAGGGACCAATTCGGGACCTGAACACTACTTTCATTTTTAGTATATTTATCAGTAATTACACGACTTCCCAAGTGATTTGACTTTCGTTACTAGGATTAATTCGGGACCTAAAACGAAAGAAAATGAAGACTTCAAGAACATTCAAAGTTCTTTTTCGACAGGTTAAGGCCAAAAGAAAAGATGATCAAGCCCCAATTTATGTGCGAATCACTGTCGATGGAAAACGAACAGAATTCAGTCTGGGCAAATTCCATCCAATAGATGAATGGGACAACAAAATGAGCAGGGCAATTGGCCGAACTTATAGAGCCAGGGCCATAAATGACGAATTGGATAATATATATGCAGATATCACGACCGCTTATAAAGAATTGAGAAAGGAGGGAAAGTTTGTGACGGCCCAAACAGTAAAAGCGAGGTATCTCGGGCTGGACTACCATGACGCGACCCTTTTGGACTTGTTTGCCTATCATGGGGAAAGAATGACAGGGGTTTTGAAACCCGGGACATTAAAAAATTACCGAACCACCAAGAAGTACTTAATGAAGTTCCTACTTGTCAAGATGAAATCATCGGATATATACTTGAGACATCTTAATTATGGATTCCTAGTTGACTTTGAGCAGTACCTGAGAAACAAAAGGAATAATCTTAGTAACCAAATATTGAATAACAATGGAATAATGAAGCATATAGAACGGCTGAAAAAATTAATGAACTTGGCTGTAAAATTAGAATGGCTTGAAAAGAATCCCTTTAATAAATATGATCTAAAATACCATAAGTTTGACAGGCCTTTTTTGTCAATAAAAGAGCTTCGGCTATTGGAAGAAACTGTATTGAAAAGGGACATACACCAAAGAACCAGAGACGTTTTTGTCTTTGGTTGCTATACAGGTCTATCCTATATTGATATGAAGAGATTGACCAAGGACAACATTGTCTTTGGGGCTGATGGAAAAAAATGGCTCTCCTTCTATAGGAAGAAAAGTTTGGAGCCTGTCAAGATACCTTTGCTGAACAGAGCTTTGGAGATTCTAAAAAAGTACGATGCAAACAATGGTTCAAATCTTTTGCTTCCGATATATTCCAATCAAAAGATGAATCAGTACATTAAGGTGGATAAGCCGGGTAAAGTGACCCACCTTCGCCGGATGAAAGTGACCAGTGTAAACGAACTGCTCAGATTTGATCTATCCGTGGGTTAAACTTAGTTTTTATTTTTCAATTTTCTTCTCATTGATTCTCCTTTTATATCTATTCTGTGTGCCGTGTGCACCAAACGGTCCAGGATGGCATCGGCCAGTGTTTTTTCACCTATAATGTCGTGCCATACTTCGACAGGTAGCTGTGATGCTATTATGGTGGATCTTTTGCCGTGCCTGTCCTCGATGATCTCCATCAGGGAGTGGCGGTTTATGTTGTCCAGGGGCTTCAGCCCAAAATCATCCAATATGAGCAAGTCCTGTCTTTCCAATCGGTTTATCTGTTTCAGGTAGGAACCGTCGGCCTTGGAGGTCTTTAGCAGGGTGAATAGTTTGGCGGTGTTGAAGTACATTGTTCTATACCCCATCGAGCAGGCCTGGTGGCCAATGGCGGAGGCCAGATAACTTTTGCCCACGCCCGTACTGCCCGTGACAAGTATGTTCTCCCTTTTTCGGATAAAGCCGCAGGAGCCGAGCCGCTGTACAAGATTTTTGTCCAGTTGGCGCGATGGACGGTAGTCCAAGGCCTCCATAACGGCCGTGTACCTGAACCTTGCGGACTTGGTCAATCGCTCTATCCTGCGGTTGCGGCGGTCGTCCCATTCGCTCTGGATGAGATAGGCGATGAGCTCGTCATTGGTGTAGGTGGTATCGGCACCTCCGGTTTCCATTGTTGTGGCGAAGGCCCTGTGCATTCCAAAGAACCTCATTTGTTTCATCAGTTCCATTGTTTTTTCGTTCATATGTTCTGTTTTTAAGTGTTGTTTTTATTCATAGTATTTTCCGCCCCTTATGTTCTTGTGCTCGGGCATTTCCAGATCCCCGTCGATACCTTCATCAATTTGGTCCCATCCCTTCTTTAAGATGCGCTCGACCATATTGTAATTGTACGCTCCATATTCCGAGGCACGTTTGCAGGCGTTCTCAAGACGTTCCCTTCCATACTTTTTGGCAAGGTGCAATATGCCAAGACAGGATTTATAGGATTGTTCCGGGTGCTGTTTCTTTTCCAATATGGCGATGATGTACCCTTTGCAGTGTTCGCCGATATTGCCTGCCCAACCAATGAACCTCTCACTGCTCCATTCGCTCACAAAGCGGTGGTGCGATGGCATATGGTCGGCCAGGGTGGTATAGCCATATTTCTTTTTGTTCCTTTTATGTACCGCGAACCTTTCGTGTTTATGGTAAATCTCGACGATGCTGTCGGTATAGACCAGCTTGACCTGTTTGCCGATATGGCGATAGGGAACACTGTAATAGTGCTTGTCCTTCCCAAAATAGATATGGCTGTTCTTGTGCACGGTACCTCGGGCATACCTTTTTATCTCATAGCGTTTTTCGGGCAAGGGCATCAGTTCTTGCCTCTCTATCTCAAGGAACAATGAACAACGGGAGTATTCCCTCCCCCTAAATGACATTCCATTGTGCTTCTCTAACAGCTCCCATATCGCTTTGTTGATATCTGTGATGTTATGGAAGGTCCGGTTCCGTAAAGGGGCGAACACCCTAGTGTAGATTATCTTCACGGCGTTCTCCACTATGGCCTTGTCCCTTGGCCTGTAGGTACGTGTGGGCAGTACGGCTGTTTCGTAATGTTCGGCAAAGTCCGCGAATACCTTGTTCAAACTAGGTTCGTAACGACTGCTCTTTGTCACGGCCGATTTGAGGTTATCGGGCACCAAGGCCTTTGGCACGCCGCCATAGAACCATAGGGCGTTCTCGGTACAACGTATAAAATCTTCCAGTTTTTGGCTTGCGCAGGCCTCCACATAGGTATACTGGCTGCTGCCCAGTATGCACACGAACACTTCCAGTTCCTGAAGTTCGCCGGTGTCCCTGTCGACGATATGGAGTTTCTTTCCCGTGAAGTCGATAAAGAGCTTGTCGCCGGCCTTATGCTCCATGTGCATCACGGGCGAGGTCTCCTTGCGCCATTCGGCGTACCAATACTTGAACTGTGAGAGCCTGAACCCATCGGGGTGCTTCGCATAATATTCCTCCCACAGCAATCGTCGCGTAACGCCCGTCTTGCGGAGTTCCTTGTCAAAGTGGGGAAAGTACTGCCTTAGGGTCAGCAGGCGTTGGCTCTTCGGCCTTTGCCCGTCCTTAAAAAGATTGTGGAGTTCCTCCAGGGTCATCTTCTCCACTTCGTACCCCGTGAAACGGTACCGCTTGAAGAATTCGATGTACTTTCTAATGGTAACGCGGGATATGCCCAATTGCTGGCTTATCCGTCGCTTGCTTACACCAGAGGTGTAGAGCTTATAAATCAGTTTTATTTTTCGCATATCTATCTGCTTGTTCGCCATGGTGCTTTTTTAGCAAAAAAAGCACTTCGCCATTTAGAGATAGATCTAATCTAAAGGTGGTACACTTTGGCCCGGCGCGGGGGGGTCAGTTTCGTCCGGCCAGCTATGGTCACTTTAACCCGGCGAGGGTGGTATACTATGTCCGGCGTTTCCACAGTGACTATTGATGATGACTCCAACGATGATTCGAATGATGACAGTTCGGGCAATGACAATGATGATGACTGCAACAGCTGTACTGTGGAACAGCTTACCGAAGTGCTCACGGCATGTGAGGATTGGTTCGTGGACAAGTTGGAGCGGAATGACAACGATCTGGAAGACAATTTCACAGGGTATGATTTCAACTTTACTGCGGACGGCGTGGTGACGGTTACGGCTGGCATGGACAGCTATTCGGGCACATGGGAAGCCTCTGGTAGCGGCAACAACATTCAAGTGGTATTGACCATTTCTGGTTTGTCCGATTTTGAAGATACTTGGACGCTACATGAAATTGAGTTATACAACGGAGAATCAAAAGTTGACATGAGAATCAATGGCGAAGACCGACTGCGATTCAAGAACGGTTGTACCCTTGGTAATTTTGATGGTGGGCAGACCACTGGGGAAATCGATTTCAACATCTTTTTTGCCTCACCTGAAAACTTCAGCGAACTATCAGATGATTGGAACATCGTGTCATACTCGGCTACAAAGATTGAGCTCATCGATGAAAGTAGTGATGGAGAGATTGATCTGTTGACCTTTGAAAAACAATAAGCCCCTTTTATATACAACCCGTAAACCTTTCTGAATGCATTGGTAAACCCCCGCTATGAAAAAGAAAGGTTGGCGAACCGCCCCAAAGTTGACTATGGGGCGGTTTTTTTATCTTTACTGAAGACGAATTTTTCTTCCAAAACTGACCAATGAAACCCGAACACAAAAGTACAGCGATTCACAGCCTGTTGTTCCAGAAATTGTTGGAAGTGGGTACCATCCAAAAAATTGAGAAGGGCGCGGAAATTCTTAGGGAGGGGCAATTTGTCAAGCTCATACCTTTCGTTCGAAAAGGACTCATCAAAGTTTTTACTCGTTATGAGGATAGAGAGCTACTGCTCTATTATATCCAGCCTGAAGAAAGTTGTATCATGTCTTTCTCGGCCGGTTTCAACAATGAACCCAGTCAAGTATACGCTGTGGCTGAAGAAGATACCGAAGTCCTTTTGCTTCCATTGAGGGAATTACGATCCCTGACCAATTCCTATCCTGACATCAATAGATTTTTCTTTCAACAGTACAAAGGCCGTTATGCAGAACTTCTAAATACCATACATCATGTATTGTTCGATAAGATTGATGTAAGGCTTTATCAGCACCTAAAAGAAAAATCCGCGCTAAAAAAGGAAAATCCACTTCGAATGTCGCACCAACAGATTGCGGATGAGTTGGGAACAGTGCGAGAGGTAATCAGTCGCGCAATCAAAAAATTGGAAAGAGAAGCGCTGGTAAAGCAATTGGGCAACTCGATTAAAATACTCAAATAGTGACTTCGGTCACTGCACAAGTAGATCCATCACCTTAATTTAGTGAAACCAATTGAAAACTATGACTAAAAAGGTGACAAAACTTATACTCGTTTGCCTAGTCTGCATTGCCTTGATTACGTTGATAGTATTGATATTGGAGTTTTCGTTTAACTAAAATTCAAAACAATGAAAAAGAATATGGGATCAGCTGACCGAATTATCCGATTTGTGATAGCGGTAATAATTGGGGTGCTGTATTTTACAGGTACCATCAGTGGAACTTTGGGGATAATACTACTTGTATTGGCTGGGGTGTTTTTACTTACTAGCTTTATCAGTTTTTGCCCGCTTTACGCCCCTTTTGGTATTAGTACTTGCACTGTAAAGCAAAAATGACCATTAACTTCATAATTGAATCAAAGAGAGCGAATTAACGCTCTCTTTTTTTTTGTAGCCGTTCTCAGGGAAAAAAATCAGATTTTTTCAGGAGTTTTTGATCTTCAGTTGTTTTATATACGTAAAGCAAAAAAAAATGTTTTAAATCTTACTATTAACCAAATTTATTGTTATGAAACATTCTTTTCTATTCGCTATGTTGATTTCGCTTTTCATCGTAGGCTGTTCCAATGATGATGGCGATGATGGCCGAATCCGTCTTAAGGTGAGTGCCACCAATAGTAACGGCACCAGTGCGAAAACAGCCTCTTTTACGGGAAAGAACAATGAAAATGTGATTTTTACTGATTTTAGAATTTCGATTCGTGACGTGGTATTCAAGAACGACGATGACCCAAACAGTAACCTGGACACTGATGAAATACAGTTTCGAGGGCCTTATCAGATTGACCTTCTGGATGGAGGTGATGCCTTGACCCAGACCATTGGGGATGTTGTCGTGCCCGATGGCATTTACAAAGAGTTGCGGTTCAAGTTCCATAAGGACGAGGATTTGCCTACTACCGACAAACTGTTCGATAAGTCAATTTATATTGAGGGTACAATAGACGGCCAACCTTTTGTATTTTGGCATGACACCAGTGAAAACTTGGATGTTGGTAGAAGCACCGGTGTAGAAGTGGTCGGTGGTATGGTGAACTTCACAGTGGAGTTTGATATGTCACAATTTTTGGGTTCCCTAAAACAAATTGACTTGACCCAGGCCATTGATGGTAATGAAAATGGGATTATCGAAATATTCCCGAATGATGAGGACGGAAATCAAGAGATTGCAAAAGACCTGAAAGACAACATCAAGGAAACCGCAGATTTGATAGATAAGTAGTTGACATACCATAGTTTTATGTATAAAGCACCACATTAAGTGGTGCTTTTTTTATGTCTATTGGAATATCTCCTTTGAAGGAACAAATATTTATCGTAATATTGCAATTAAATAATCAATATGGGGCTTGCCAAGACCGAAATATTCACCGATGCCCAAAACCAGATAGCGATTTTCGCCAAGGCTTTTGGTCATCCTGCAAGAGTGGCCATACTGCAACAGCTTTTCCAGATGGACAGTTGCTATTGTGGTAACCTGGTCGATGAAATCGGATTGGCCCAGCCCACCATATCACAGCACCTAAAAGAATTGAGAAACTTGGGGCTGGTCAAGGGCAATGTTGAGGGAACCAGTGTATGCTATTGCATTGATAAGGAAAACTGGGCCGCTATGAAAGCCGTAATGGGGGATTTTCTGGACCAAGACCTTCCCGAAAACGAGGATTGTTGTTAAAAAAATTTGAACTTATTAATCGTTTTATCGCAATAAAAAAATGTAGAAGTGAAACTATCAGATGTAAAACACCAATTGAAGAACCTTGAAACCATAGCCTTTCAACTGCCCAACGGGGAACTTGTACCCAGTCACTTTCACGTCACCGAGGTGGGCAAGGTCACCAAGCACTTTATCGACTGCGGGGGAACGGTGAGAAATGAGGAAGTGGTCAACTTTCAATTATGGAATGCCAATGACTATGACCATAGGCTTCACCCTGAAAAACTGGTCAATATCATCGAACTTTCGGAAAGGATTCTCGGAATCGGGGATTTGGAAGTGGAGGTGGAATATCAGGGCGAGACCATCCAAAAATTTGGATTGGATTTCGATGGATACCGTTTTCAACTTACCTCAAAGCAGACCGACTGTCTGGCAAAGGATAAGTGCGGTATAGAAGCGCCCAAACCAAAAATCAGGCTGTCCCAAGTGGGTGGCGAGCCTTGTTGCGCTGCCGATGGAAACTGTTGCTAATTTAACCCGATCAAATATGCCATTAACACAAAACGGCCCCTATGCAAAAATAATTGGGGTCATCGAAGAACTGAAAAAAACGGATATTCCAGCAAATCGAAAGGCCATCTTGCAGCCCTTGATTGATTACATTCAAGCAAAGGTGTCGGAAGGGAATGCCATACGCATCAACTTTATCTGCACCCATAATTCACGTAGAAGCCATTTGTCCCAAATATGGGCGCAGACCATGGCTTCCTATTTTAACATCAGCGGAGTAGCTTGCTATTCAGGAGGGACCGAGGCAACGGCCTTGTTTCCCATGGTCGTGGAAACTTTGAAAAAACAGGGTTTCCACATTCAAAAGTTGTCCGACAGTGACAATCCCATTTATGCCATCAAGTATGCTGAAAATGAACATCCCATCATTGGGTTCTCCAAAAAATTGGACGATGCGTTCAATCCAACCTCTACGTTCGCGGCGGTCATGACCTGCGATTCGGCCAATGAGGCCTGTCCGTTCGTGCCAGGGGCTGAAAAGCGGATACCTATTGCGTTTGAAGACCCCAAGGCATTTGACGGTACGCCCCAACAGGCGGAAAAGTATGAGGAAAGAAGCCTGCAAATAGCAACGGAACTACATTATGTATTCTCTCAAATCACATTTTAGAACATGGCAACAAAAAAATTAAGTTTTTTGGACAGGAATCTGACCCTTTGGATCTTTATTGCAATGGCCATAGGTGTCGGATTGGGTTATTTTTTTCCTTCGATTCCGGGAATCATAAACTCGTTCAGCACGGGGTCTACCAATGTGCCCATAGCCATTGGCTTGATCGTAATGATGTACCCGCCTTTGGCCAAGGTCGATTACGCCCTATTGCCCAAGGTTTTCAAGAACGTAAAGATCCTATCCATTTCATTGTTGCTCAATTGGATTATAGGCCCCATCTTGATGTTCGTACTGGCCATCACTTTTTTGCGGGATTACCCGGAGTATATGGTCGGATTGATTTTGATCGGATTGGCCCGTTGTATCGCCATGGTGCTGGTGTGGAACGATTTGGCAGAGGGAAGTTCTGAATACGGTGCGGGATTAGTGGCCCTTAACAGTATTTTTCAGGTGTTTGCCTACAGCTTTTATGCTTGGCTTTTCATCACAAAATTGCCCCCTCTTTTTGGCTTTGAGGGTGCCATCGTCGATATTTCCATTGCCACCATTGCGGAAAGTGTCGCCATTTATTTGGGAATACCCTTTTTGCTCGGATTTTTGAGCAGGCTTATCTTGGTCAAAATGAAGGGAGAAGAATGGTACACCCGAAAACTTATCCCAACAGTATCACCGCTGACGTTGATAGCACTACTGTTTACCATTGTGGTCATGTTCTCGTTAAAGGGGGAATTGATCGTTGAAATCCCCATGGATGTATTGATTATCGCAGTACCGTTACTGGTGTATTTTACCTTGATGTTCATCATAGGATTCTTTTTCACCAAGGCCATGGGTGGGGATTATGACAAGACCGCGTCCGTGGCCTTTACGGCGGCAGGGAATAATTTTGAACTGGCCATAGCCGTCGCGATTGCTGTTTTTGGCCTGAATTCAGGACAGGCCTTTGCAGGTGTCATAGGGCCATTGGTGGAAGTTCCCGCCCTGATACTCCTGGTTCGCGTGGCTTTTTGGCTCCGTAAAAAATACTACAGACCTCAGACCACTTGATATGAAAATTGCACTTTTCTCGGATGTTCACGCCAATCTTCCCGCATTGGAAGCCTTTTTCGATGATTTGGAAAAACACCGGCCCGATGCTACCTATTGCCTGGGCGATTTGGTGGGTTACAACATTTGGCCCAATGAGGTCATCAATGAAATAAGGAAACGCCAAATTCCGACCATAGCGGGAAACTATGATTTTGGAATCGGTAGGAGAAGCGATGACTGCGGCTGTGCCTATAAAAGCGATGAGGAAAAAGCGAACCTGCACCAAATGTTATAATTCGTTTTAGGTGTTTAAAAAGTTCCTTTAAAAATACCTTAAAGGTAACCTTCTGATTTTGTTTGACACGGTCTTTGGCAGCATCCATAATTACCATTCCGATGAGTGGAAATATAAAAAAGACCATACCGAAAATAGGAGTGACGTGATGTGAGGTAACCGTTAAGGCAATTAACGAGAATGATGAGATTAAAAATCTGACTTTTCCTAGCTTTATCCAATTGTAGATTTCGGGCATGGCATGCATAAGAACCGATATGCCCATTAGACTGGGCAATTGTCCAAATAGGTGTAAAGTCTCTAGAAACATTGAAGAAAAAACACCCAAAAGTGCTGTATAGCCCGCAATTTTTTTGCTGCCGGTGATAACATATGCAAATCGGTAGGTTCCAGTGATGAATAGGCTTATTATTATTAAGGACATACTGAAAAGACCAAATTTCAAGCCCCCGATATAGGAAAGCAATGCCATGCTCTGATGAACAAGTGGGGGATAGCCGTGAACCGTAAATCCAGTATACCATCTATAATCCCACGGTTCAAACCAGTCTTTTGAGTAATGTTCAGCAAAGAATAGGTGCACCAAAGCATCATAGGTAGATTCCAATGTGAAAAAGATGCTAGTGCCATGAAAAATTAGCCCAAAAACAAGAGCTAGAGCCAATATCGAATGGGTCTGTTTTTTCATAGTTACCTGTAAGAAAATAACTAAATAAAGTGAGGAATATTGTAATGAAATTGTATGTCCAATGACCGACCTGATTATTGGATTCATATAGCAAACAACGCAATATTCGATAAACTAAAAATAATCACTTGTCAGAGGCAATAAAACTAGTTCAGGTATTCAATCTGTTATCGTGGAATTACTTATAGATATGCTGATTCGGCCGGAAGAAAAACCTATGAAAGTACAGATCTAGGGTTAGATAAAGATGCCCATAGACTTAAATGGAATAAATATGAAAATAGATGTAAATTATGTTAGACACATGAAAATGGGCAAATTTGTGGATGGTAAAAAAAATGGATTTCTTGGTGTTTACAAATAATCCTTTACTTTTTCTGTAAGGCTTCCATCCAATAAGTGAGATTATCAATTTATTGCTGATGAAAGATTAGATATTATTGTTGGTTCTTTTGTTTATAACTAGCTGTGCCAAGTGTAAGTTTTGGCACAAAAAAGCTACTTTTGTAAGAGCAAAAACTACTGAGAATCTAGGATATGTCAGAACAAATTGAAAGAGTTAAAACGTTGATCATAGGATCTGGACCTGCGGGCTATACCGCAGCTATATATGCCGCTCGGGCAGATTTGAAACCTGTTGTCTATACTGGTATGGAACCCGGGGGGCAATTGACCACAACCACAGAGGTCGATAACTTTCCTGGCTATCCCGAAGGGGTCGACGGGCCCACGATGATGATGCAATTACAGCAGCAGGCCGAGCGTTTTGGCACCGACGTTCGTGTGGGCATGGCCACGGCCGTTGAGCTGAGCGATGAGGTCGGGGGTATCCATAAAGTTACGATCGACGATGAAAAGGTAATTGAGGCACGTACCATTATCATTGCCACAGGGGCTTCGGCCAAATATCTGAACATCCCCAGTGAGCAACGATTGCGCGGGGGAGGGGTTTCGGCCTGTGCGGTTTGCGATGGATTCTTCTACAAGGGTCAAGAGGTGGCCATTGTAGGAGGTGGCGATACAGCTGCCGAAGAGGCCTCATACCTTGCCAACATCTGCAAAAAAGTGACCATGCTGATCAGAAAAGACCATATGCGCGCCTCAAAGGCCATGCAGCATAGGGTGAACAGCCTTGACAACATCGAGATACGTTATAATACGGAGGTTGATGAGGTGCTGGGCGACCAGGTGGTAGAAGGTGTGCGCGTGGTCAATAACCAAACCGGCGAAAAAGAGGAAATCAAAATTACCGGACTTTTTATTGCCATAGGGCACAAGCCGAACACAGACATTTTCAAGGGGCAATTAGAGATGGACGAAACCGGTTACATTATAACCGAGGGTAAATCGACCAAGACGAACAAGCCCGGTGTGTTTGCCAGTGGCGATGCCCAGGATAAAATCTACAGACAGGCCGTAACGGCTGCCGGAACCGGTTGTATGGCCGCATTGGATGCCGAGCGCTATTTGGCGACCATTGGCCAGGCCGAAGAAGCTACGGCCCGTTGGGATTAATTGAAAATGTCGCTGGTCACTGAGCGAAGTCGAAGTGCAGCGACATTTTTTTTTCTTTTAAAGCTATTTAGTCGATTCGAATGTAGTTTTCAGAATTGATTTTGTTACCCTCTTCATCCACAAATATTTGGCTGTATTGATTGGGCTCGAGCACCAAGATCATGTTCCATACCATACTGTCGTTGGCTATTTTACGCATTGAGGCCGACATATATTCCAAACGTTCGGTCAAGGTGCTGTCGGTGACCTCATATGAACCATAGCCAAACCATTCAACGGAGTCTTGGGGCACATAGCGCGTCCACATGACCTTGCCATTGTAGTACATCTTTATTTGTCGGTAACCCGGGGTTGTGGGCAGTGTGTCGGCAATGTTACCTTCTCCATCATAGTTGTAAAAACTTTTCAGTTCCCATGTGCCCTCAATTGAGCTTTCTTGGTTTTCATGCGGGTTTGAAATTTCTGTGGCCGCCACCAAAATGAACATCACGAATAGGAGTCCGAGTAATTTTTTCATGGCATAGTGTATTTTGTGAGGAATTATTTTCACATAAAAGATACAATTTTTTTGACGAAAAGTTAAAATCGTGTTATAATTTTTGGAAATGTGTCATAAATAGTGTTATAAAGTTAAATAATCTGCTAAAAAAAGAGCCTTGACAGCTGTCAAGGCTCTTTTGATTGGTGTTATGTATGGATTGTTTGGTAAGGTATGCCCTAGTATTTGTGCACGCTTCCCGAAACGGACTTTTTCTTGGTAACCCGTGCCTCACCTGTATAGGAAATATCGGCTCCCGAGCTAGCATCGGCCACTAAGGTCTCTGATACGTTCACAGAAATATCCGATCCGCTGCTGGCATCGGCATGGCAGGTTTTGGCCACAAGTTCACGAGCCCTGATGTCGGCACCGCTGCTGGCATCGGCCTCAAGCCGATCAGTGATGCCCGAAACCTTAATATCGGCACCGCTGCTGGCATCGGCATACACCTCTCGGGCCTGTACCTCGACATGAAGGTCGGATCCACTGCTTGCGTCAAGTTCTATCCGATCGGTGCGTATTAGGTCTTGGACAATCAAATCGGCACCGCTTGAGCTTTCAAGTGCCGTAACGGTGGGCAGGGTCACATAAATGTTCTTGGTGGCACGCCCTATGTTTTCAACGGTATGAATCCTGAGCTTACCATCTTTGATATCGGTGGCGATAAGGGCGATGACATTTTCGTCGGCTTCTACCGAAATCGAATACTCGTCACCCTGGGTTACGAAAACATCGAGACCCTCAGCAGCTGATACCACCGTAAAATCTTCCATTACTTTTCTGGCTTCGTCAACCACCACTCCGTTGCCCTTTTTGCCATCTCCAAAATTTATGTCGAAAGCGCAAGAAGAGGCAAAGAGTGCCAGTAAGAATGCGATTGCAATTTTTGCTAGTGTTGTCATAGTTGTTGTTTTTTATGCCCTTGTGAGAACTTTCTCAATGATTGGACATTTGTTATTAATTGATTGATGTAAAATTGTTGTTTTATAATAGGATCTACCATTTTTTGATACTGAACTGTGGTTTTTGCAAGCCAAACGGTAGGGCTCTCTAAAAACTAGTATTTGACAATGGTTTTCGTTAAGGTCGTATCGCCATCTTTTGCTTTGATCTTTATCGAGTTTCTATCACTGTCAATGTCGATGTTGACACGCTCTTCGTCATTGTCTTGTGCCTTGATCTCGACCCCATCCTCATCGATCTTCATCTTAAAAGAATCATCGCCATCCTTTAGGTCAATATCGACCTCATCTTCATTGATGATGATTCTACCCCTGTCATCATGGTCATCGTTATTGAGGTCAATGGGGCAGTCAAGGCATTTCAATTCGCCATCGCGCCCCATTGTCCATAGGTAATCAACTATACTGCTTCTATAAAGGTTACGGTCGTTTTTGGTACTTCTTCCAACATGTCCTTTAGTTGAGCGATCAAAAGATATGACCTTGCCGGCGGGCACATATACCGTTACCCGCACTTCTTGTTGTCTGGCCTTATTTGAGGTGTCGGTGGTCAAATGGTCGTCAAGGATTATTTGGTTGCCCGATACCCCATAGTTGTACCGTACGGCTTCTGCCCTTTCACGTGCGGCCTTGAAGGTACTGCCATGGCTATCTTTTCTGATATTGATGCGCAACAGAGAATCTTCTGATTGTTTTATGTCGAAGCGCACGTCGTCAGATAGCAGCACGGCTTCGTCATTGTCGCCATACCAAAGCTTCATATCACCAAAATGGACCGTTTTTGAATCGTATTGGCGATCTCGCTCATTCATCTTAATGTAGAGCGTGTCGGTTTCGCCTGTCAACACAAACTCTTCTTTCACGGTGCTACTGCCCACGGTGGCAAATTCTGCTGCCTGGCGAATGCCCAGTACAATCAGGGTGCCGATAGAGATGAGCCACAGACCCAACAAAGAGAATTTGGCAATGTTTCCTATAGATTTCAAGTTGTTCACCAAAATCTTCAAGCCTAGGTAGAGGAGGAAGAAAAAAGGGATTCCGATGGCGAAGAACATTAAAATTGATGCAAGCCAAACGGGCTCACCCGATGTGTTGATGATATCGAAGAAATCTACCCCCGGAAAGTGTACCACATCTACAATGCCCACTGTGAACAGGCCGATGAACAACCCGATAAGGGTGGCCGCACCGATGATGATCAACAGAATGCCTACAAACTTGCCGAACACCTTGAACAGAAACATGATAATGTCACCTATGGTGTCGAAAAAGGTCTTGGAGCCGCTTTTGACCTTGTTGCCCACTTTTTCGTAGTCAACACTTTTTACTTTGTCTGCAACATCATCAAACCCCTCTTTAACTTTGCGTTCTATATTGCTGATGTTGATGGGCTCCCCCGTCATGTCCAATTTTTGCGAGGTGGTGGCCGCTTCGGGCACCAGGATCCAAAGTAGAATATAGGCCACTAAGCCAAATCCTGAAAATATGGCCAGAAGTATGAACACTATCCGTATCCAAAGGGCATCAACGCCCAAGTAATGTTCCAAACCGGCACAGACCCCACCGATGTACTTGTGGTCGATATCGCGGTACAGTTTTTTTACACTACGTGAATTAGCGGTTGTTTTCTCCCTTGGCTGGTCTTCAAAGATATCCTCATCGACCATATAATCTTCGGGCTGCCCCATGACCTCTATGACGGCATCGACCTCTCTTTGGGTGATTACCTGCCGGTCGTGTTCCAATTTTTCCAAAAAAAGCTCTGCAATGCGCGCTTCAATATCGGCAATGATTTCATCGCTGCCAGTGGTGCCAGCGAACGAGCGCTTAATGGCCTCTAGGTAGCGCCTTAGCTTGTTGTACGCCTCTTCGTCTATATGGAAGAAGGTGTTGGCGAGATTTATATTGACTGTCTTGTTCATTTTTTGATATTGTTTTTGTTGGTTACAAGGTTTACGGCGCTTCTGAGTTCATCCCAAGTGCCATTGAGCTCTTTTAAGAATAAATGGCCTGTCTCCGTAAGGCCGTAATACTTTCGTGGGGGGCCTGAAGTAGACTCTTCCCACCGATAGTTGAGAAGCCCCGCGTTCTTCAATCGGGTCAGCAAAGGATAAATGGTACCCTCGACCACTAGCATTTTTGCATCTTTAAGGGCTTCGAGTATCTCAGAGGCATACTTGTCTTCATCTTTTAGAATTGACAGTATGCAGTACTCGAGAACCCCTTTGCGCATTTGTGCTTTTGTGTTTTCTATGTTCATAATTACATGGTTCTTAGTTCTGCCGTCCCGATAATTATCGGGATTTTCGGTATTTGATTGACTCTTCGTTTTTCGTGCCGAACTTGTTTCGGTATTTGTTTCCACCCACCCCCTGTGATGAGCAGGGGAGTGGAAACGGGTTTTTGATCGGTTGTTGGCCCCGAAACAAGTTCAGGGCACGTTGATTGATTGATGAATAAACTCTTTAATTTTTATGTAAACTGATGACCCTACTTATTTTCCAATTTGAATCTTCATTTTTCCAGACCGTGATGAACTTACTGGCTTTTGAAGCAACATTGGGTTCTTGATTGTTGTAAAATTTGTGCATCCCTATCTCAATGGCCCCAAAACCGGGTATTTCATGTACCTCTACACTACCTTCCACCAATTCACGGGTGACCTTGCCACAGATGTTCTTTTCAATACTCTTGATAATCTGTTCTTTAGAGGTATTCAAACCGCCCATATCATGATAAAACTCGAGGTCTTCGCTATACATGGCGGCTTGGGTGGCCATGTCGCACTCGTTATAGGCGGTGAAGTAGGTATTGTCCAATTCCACAATGGTTTTATATAATTCAGACTCTTGTGATACCTGCGCACTGGCCGTTAACGAAATTGTCAAGCCAAGCAACAACATGTTATTTCTACCGGGCAATTTCATTTGATGAATCTTATGGTGAATGGATACTTAAATTTTTGTCCTTCATTGGTCCTTATGGTTGCCAATATGGTATACACCACATTGATGATCACCAAGGCAACCTGAAGCAGTCCGGCAATGCCCGCTGGCCAAAACAACCGGCCAAACTTAAAATCGTCACTACTGATATGTATGTCAAAATTGTTGAAATCGTTCAAGTGGCGCAGGCCGAAAAAGTTCCAATCAAAAATATCGGGCCAAAAACCGATAAAGAACGGTATGCTTACCAAACCCACTACTACAGAGTAGAGCAACATGCTGATTTGAAAGTTCAGTGCCTGCTTGCCATTGTAATCGACAAACGCATACTCTTTTTTATTGGCGGTCCACAAAATAAGTGGAAGAATAAAATTTCCGAAGGGTATAAAGTACTTCGAAAAGGTCGATGCATGAATGATAGCCGACAGGTTTCGCTCGTGTTTGGTAAGGGTTGTTGCCATTTTTGATTGATGAATTTCTGGTTGATAAATGGTTTGCCTATTAGCTTACGATACAAATATATATCTAAAAGATGGTACTATGCAAAACAAAGTACTAAAAATTAACAAATAATTAACATTTAAGGAATGGATAATTTTAGCTATTTTTAGCAGCAACAAACTTCCGAAATGGCTGAAAATACCAGTAAATTCAATACTTTTCTGTTTTTTAAACTACCATCTGCCTGGTGGTGCGGTGTGCGGTTACGCTATCTGGATGACCAGAAGGCCGTGACAACGGTTACCCATAAATGGATCAACCAGAACCCGTTCAAGTCGATGTTTTGGGCGGTGCAGGGCATGGCTGCAGAGTTGAGCACAGGGGCCATGGTCATGCACCAGATTAGACAAAGCGGCAAAAAAATATCGATGCTGGTTCAAAACAACAACGCAAACTTTTCAAAAAAGGCCACGGGTAAGATCACCTTCACCTGCGAAGAAGGCCATTTGATCACAGAGGCCCTGGAAAAAACCATTGCAACTGGCGAGGGACAGAAGTTCTGGATGAAGTCCGTCGGGGTCAATACCGATGGGGTAGTGGTTTCTACATTTAACTTTGAATGGACGATTAAAGTGAAAGTTTAGGGGTTTATGAGTGTAAAAGTGTAAAAGAAGGATTGTTGCCTTGAAAAAATTTTGGTTCTTTAAAATAAATCTGTATCAAAACCCCAAACTTCTCAACTCATAAACGCATAAACATTCTACAAAAAATCAACAGATTCCCGCCTACGCGGGAATGACAAAAACAACAAAAATGAACAACCACGAAATCGATTATGAAATTTATGGGGAAGAAATGCAATACGTTGAGATTGAGCTCGACTCCCAAGAGGCCGTAGTGGCAGAGGCCGGCAGCTTTATGATGATGGATACCGACATCAAAATGGACACCATCTTCGGAGATGGATCCAACCAAGATAAGGGCGTATTGGGTAAGATATTTTCGGCCGGTAAGCGAGTATTGACGGGTGAAAGTCTTTTTATGACCGCTTTTTTGAACGTAGGCCAGGGCAAAAAAAGCGTGAGCTTTGCATCACCCTATCCAGGTAAGATCGTGCCCATTGACCTTTCTGAAAAGGGCGGTAAGTTTATCTGCCAAAAAGATGCCTTTCTCTGTGCCGCCAAAGGCGTTCGGGTGGGTATTGAGTTTTCAAAACGCTTGGGCCGTGGCCTTTTTGGCGGTGAGGGCTTTATCATGCAGAAATTGGAGGGCGATGGTATGGCCTTTGTACATGCGGGTGGCACACTGGCAAAAAAAGAACTGGCCGCTGGTGAGGTGCTTAAAGTCGATACGGGCTGTATCGTGGGCTTTTCACAACATGTCGATTACGATATCGAGTTCGTAGGCGGCATCAAGAATACCATTTTTGGTGGTGAGGGACTGTTCTTTGCCACACTTCGCGGTCCTGGTACGGTCTACATTCAGTCGCTACCGTTCAGTCGTCTGGCCGGTCGTGTATGGGCGGCGGCCCCCAAAGGCGGCGGAAAAGACAAGGGCGAGGGCAGCATTTTGGGCGGTCTTGGTGATTTGCTCGACGGGGATAATAGGTTTTAGGAGCTGGAAGCTGGATGCTCGGTTTTGGATGTTTTCTGTCGGAATTTCAATAACTTTTGCTGCTAATTGAAATCTTCTAACATGAAAGAAACTGCAAAATTTAAATTCGAAAAATTGCATATCTGGCAAGATGCCATGGATAAGGGCGAAAAAATAGATTCTCTGACAGTTGACTTTCCCAAAAAAGAATTGTACAACTTATCATCACAGATTTGCCGTGCTATGGATTCTGTAGCCTTAAATATTTCTGAAGGGTCGATTATTCAATCGACTCCTGAGTTTCGAAAATTTTGGGCTATGCTGCCCGTTCACTTGCCGAGGTTGTAACCTGTTTGCACAAAGCACGTTTGAGAAAATACATCTCGCAGCAACATTTTGAAGAGCTTTACGATACAAGCTTCAAATTGATGAACATGATTATTGCTTTTAGAAATAAATTGTAATATTTGCTGAAACATCGTGCATCGTGCAACCAGCATCCAACAGCATGAACTTCGAGAACCTTTTCAACTTTCTTACAGCACTCCAAAAAAACAACAATAAAGAATGGATGGATGCCCACCGCAAACACTACCACCAATTTCGCAATGATTTCATCGCTTGGTTGGATGGGCTGGATGCCGTATTGGCCGAAAAGTATAAAGGGTATTATCCCACACCGGGCAAAATGGGCATCAACCGCATCAACAACAATTTGATGTTCCACCCGAATAAACCGATTTATAAAGACCATTTTGGAGCAGGATTGGACAAGGCGCCCAATTCAGCAGATTTCTATATCCATATCGGAATCAACGAGTGCATGTTGGCAGGTGGTTTTTGGCGGCCCGACCACAAGACCTTGTGCAGTATCCGAGAGGCTATTGATTACAATGGCGAAGAATTCGTAAAGGTCATCAATAAAAAATCCTTCAAGGAAACTTTTGGAGAATTGTATAAAGATGAAAAGCTGATCAACGCTCCCAAGGGATTTTCGAACAATCATGAACACATTGATCTACTGCGCAACAAATCTTTTGCCGTGGCCCATGAAATGTCAAGAAAAATGGTGCTCGCCCCATATTTTGATGACCATGTATTAAAGGTGTACGAAGAGATGCTTCCGTTTAGACAGTACCTGAACAAGGCGGTGACTGTTTGATTTGTTTGAATTGTACAAAAGCAATGCAACTTCCTGAACGAACCTAAAACTTCAATGGGCCACCTGCTTTTTCTTCTTTTTATCGCCCAGTATTTCTTTGATTTCTTGTCGGTCAAGCACTTCTTTTTCCAATAACATGACCGCCATTTTCTCTAAGAGCGGCCTTTTTTCCTGTAATAACTGCTTGGCCTCCTTATAACATTCATCGATGATTTTTTGAACCTCGTCATCAATCAATTGCTCCAATTTTTCTGAGCGTTTTTCCTTGAACAGGTCATTGCCCAAAAACTGGCCGCTGCTGTCTTGCACCAATGAAATGTTTGGCACTTTGTCGCTCATGCCATATACGGTTACCATGTTGCGGGCCAGTTTTGAGACACGCTCAAGATCGTTGGAGGCCCCGGTGGTGATATCGCCAAACACAATTTCTTCTGCGGCCCTGCCGCCCAAAAGCCCTTTAATCTTACCCATTAATTCGCTTTTGCTCATCAGGTAACGATCTTCTAGAGGCATTTGTAAGGTGTAGCCCAAGGCCCCGATTCCCCTTGGCACAATACTTACTTTCTGCACCTCGTCAGCACCTTCGGTGAAATAGCCTACAATGGCATGACCACTTTCATGATAGGCCACAATTTTACGCTCTTTGTCAGTAATGAGTTTATTTTTCTTTTCGAGCCCTGCGATTACCCTTTCAATTGCTTCTTCAAAATCTCTTTGTGTCACCTTGTCATGACCTTTTCTTACAGCCAGTAACGCTGCTTCATTGCATACATTGGCTATTTCTGCACCAGCAAAACCAGGGGTTTGTGCTGCCAAGTTTTTAAGGTCTACATCATCGGCCATTTTAATGTTACGGGCGTGTACCTTAAAAATGGCCTCACGCCCCTTCATATCAGGTCTGTCGACCAAAACTTGTCGATCAAAACGACCGGGGCGCAACAAAGCCCTGTCAAGTACTTCTGGTCGGTTAGTGGCAGCCATTATAATGACCCCTTTACCTGGATCAAAACCATCCATTTCAACCAGTAATTGGTTTAAAGTGTTTTCACGTTCATCGTAACCGCCTCCGACCACACCAGGCCCACCTCTTTTTTTGCCTATTGCATCCAATTCATCAATAAAAATGATACAAGGGGCCTGTTCTTTGGCCTGTTTAAAAAGATCGCGAACCCTTGCCGCACCGACTCCCACGAACATTTCAACGAATTCAGACCCACTAAGGTTAAAAAACGGCACACCGGCCTCGCCTGCAACCGCTTTGGCCAACAGGGTCTTTCCCGTACCAGGTGGACCGATCAATAAAATGCCTTTGGGTAGTTTACCGCCCAACTGGGTGTATTTTTTTGGATCCTTCAAGAAATTGACCATTTCTTGTACCTCTTCAACAGCCTCGTCAACACCTGCAACATCTTTGAAAGTAACTTGATTGTCAGGCTTTTCAGCATAGATTTTGGCCTTGTTCTTTCCGAGGTTCATCATAGGATGCCCTTTACCTCCCCACATACGGCGGTATAGTAAACCCCAGATGAATATGATGATTACAAAGGGAATTATCCAGTTGAGGAAAAAATCACGAAGAAAATTGTTTTCTATCCTTCCCAAATAATCGACATTGGCTTTTTCCAATTGGTAGAGCAATTGATCGTCATCCACATTTGGCAATCGGTTAACGATAAACTGACGCTTCATTTGATTTTCTATTTCTTGCATTCGAATTCGCCATGGTGCCGTGGGCCCTGAAGACACTTTTATAGTATCGGTAGTGCGCGTTGAATCTTTAAAAATCCCTAAAATTTTATCTTGTTGGATTACTAGGCGTTCAATTTTGCCCTCTAAAAGTTTTTCTTTGAACTGTTTGTACGATAGCTCTTGTTTAGCGGCATTGCTGGCAGGAAAAAGCAAAACCTGAAGTCCGATCATGAAGGCGAATACGGCCAAATAAAACCAAATGGAGTACTTATCTTGTTTTTTCATTTTAGTAAGGAAATTGTCCAGAAATCATTTTGTATAGCCATTATGGGCAATTTAGATGCTAAGGTGCCTTTTTGACGAGTTGTCATAAAATTTTGAAAAAGATAGGTCAAAATTATGTCAGTTCGTCGATAGAGGCGGGAAAAAAGCTGCAAACAAGAATTTTCTGCTTTTTAACATAGATTAAAACATTGATGCTCTTGGAAGTTTTTATGTGATTAATATTAAATTGCGGGATGCCAAACAACCAACCAGACAAAGAGACCAGGAAGCTTAGGGATAAAACCACTTCAAGAAGTGAAATTTTCAGAGGGGGTCCATTGTATTTCAGAAAATATATTCGGCTTATAGAAGAGGCAAGAAACGAAATTCATTTACAGATCTACACCTTTGAGAATGACAGCACCGGTATTCTTGTTCAAAGGGCGCTGATAAGGGCTGCTAATCGGGGCGTTAAAGTTTACCTTGTACTCGATGGCTTTGGCAGTGGGCACTTGACCAACAATTTTCTCAATAAATTTCATGATTCGGGCATTGAGGTTCGGTTTTTCTCAAAACTCCGGCTTTCAGTTCCAATTCGTATGGGTCGCAGGCTGCACCAAAAACTATTGGTGGTAGATGGCCATCGGGCCGTTGTTGGGGGCATTAATATTGCCAATCGTTATTACGGTACCCACAAATCACTTCCCTGGCTCGACTTTGCTGTTTTTTTAGAGGGCGAGGTCTGTGTTAGACTTCATAATTTGGCTATTAGAATCCTTAAAAAGCAAAGTGTACAAAAAGTGGTGGCAGAAAACCATTGGTTAAAGCACGATCACCAAAATCTGAAAGAAATAAACGTACTCGAAAATGATTTTTTCAAGAATAAACTACAAATTCGACAAAGTTATCACAGGGCCATTCGAAATGCACAGCATTCGGTACTACTGTTCGCAAGTTATTTTTTTCCCAGTTATCGTCAATTGAAATTGTTGGAGGGTGCTGCAAGAAGGGGGGTAGATATCCATTTAGTGCTTCCACATAAATCGGATGTACTGTTTTACTCAACTGCGGTGAAATATTATTATGGCCGCTTACTGCGCAAAGGCATACACATTTATGAGTACCAGCCCGCTATTTTACATGCCAAAGTTGCAGTTGCTGACGATAGATGGTGCACGGTCGGATCTTATAACTTGAATGATTTAAGCGACTTATTGAGTATAGAGTTAAATGTAGAAATTTTTGACTTGAAGGTGGTGGGCGATTTTTCTACAAAACTCCGGCAAATTATTAAAACAGATTGTCTGAAAATTTCTAAAAAAGATTTTGAGAAACCATCTCCGATTTATCATTTTCTTTGGAAATCGCACTACTTTATTTTAGTGCAAAGCCTAAAAGTTCTTTATTGGATGACTGATAAGAACAAAGACTATCAAATAGAATAATGGCATGATTTTATGAAATAATGTCACCCCTCATGTATTGTTATGACAGGTGTTAAGTGTCAATTTGACCTTTTAAATTAAGATAAATTGCAACCTCGGCACTCATCATATTTTGGCATTAATTTTGCTATGTTCTTAACGGAATCAAGAATTTGGTTCTGGTTTGAAATTATTGTCTAACTTTTAAAATTTGTGTAGCTATGAGCAATATGGTAACCACAAGAAATGGAAGTAGGGCAATCGCAAATTCAAACGGCCTTACCTTTCCAGCATGGTCATCTTGGATCGATGAAATGTTCAACATGGACATGCCATCTGTATTTACTTCAAACTTCAATAAAGGCATAACCTTGCCTAAAGTAAACATTAGGGAAACCAAGGATGCCTATTTTGTGGAAATGGCTGTGCCAGGACTCAAAAAATCCGATTTTAAGGTAGATTTAGACAACCATGTTCTCTCTATTTCTGCCGATATGGAGAACCATGATGAAGTGCAAGAAGACAACTATACCCGAAGAGAGTTTGGCTATGCATCATTCAAGCGAACATTCTCGCTTCCTGAAACAGTGAATGATGATAAAATTGAGGCCAAGTACAAAGATGGTATCTTGAGCATTCATCTTCCCAAAAAAGAAGAGGCCATTCAAAAACCGGCCAAGACCATCAAAATCTCATAAGACTTAGACAAGGGGGTCGCTCTATTCAGGGATGCGGCTCCCTATTTTATTTATAAGTCAACTTGTTCAATCAAAAATAAAAGTGTAGTGCCATGAAAGTATTCGGAAAGGAAATCGGAACAGATATAAAATTTCCCCCATTTATTGATAAATTTGTTGGTAAACTGCTGCCCAACAAGAACAAAGACACGGAAGAGTTGGTGACCATTCCCTCAACTAACATCAGTGATGGTGAAGAGGCGTTTGAACTGTCGTTGGCTCTGCCCGGTCTTGATAAAAAAGATGTTAAAATTGAGGTAAATGATAACTATTTGGTTGTAAGTGCCCATAAAGAACAGAGCCATGAAGAAAAAAACAAAAACTGGGTGCGAACCGAGTTTGTAAGCAACTCTTTCTATAGGGCTTTTGAATTGCCCAGCAATGCGGACCCAGACCGCATTCAGGCAAAAATGAAGAACGGCCGTCTAGACATCAAGGTGGGCAAAGACAAAAGCCTTAGCAACAAAAGAAGTATAAAGATAGCGTAAGGGAACGCTTAAAAAAAGTGGAGAAGGGGCCTTATCGAACCCTGCCGGCTTGCACCATTGAAAAAACGACCATTGGCACAAAACATATTTTATGAAAACAGGAGTTAAAAGAGACAAAGTCGTAGGCCTTGTACTTTCTGGCGGTGGGGTAAAGGGCATGGCCCATATTGGTATCTTGAAGGCTCTTAACGAGCATGGCATATTTCCCGAAATTATATCGGGGGTCAGCGCAGGTGCATTGGTAGGTGCTCTGTACAGCAACGGGGCCAGCACCATAGATATGCTGGCCTTTTTTAGAAAAACCCCGCTCTTTAAATATAACTTTTTGACCATCAATAAACCGGGCCTCTTTGATACCGATAAATACATTGCCTTTTTGGAAACACATTTTCCAGTAGATAGTTTTGAGGCATTGCAAAAAGAGTTGCATATAGTGGCCACCAATCTGCAGAAAGGTACATCAGAATATTTTTGCTCAGGATCACTTTACAAACCGCTTCTGGCATCAGCAGCATTACCTCCTGTTTTTAGCCCGGTTCGAATTAATGGTTACCTCTATGCAGATGGCGGTATCATGAACAATTTTCCCGTGGAACCGCTTGAAGGCAGGGCAGACGTGATCATAGGTTCGTACACCACCGCTGTAAAAGAAATAGGTGCTACGGGCATGAACAACTCGTATGATATTACCAATCGGGCCAAATCGTTGATGTTGTATGCCAATTCGATGGGCAAGTTCAACACTGTTGACCTTCTATTCAAACCTAAGGGACTCGAGTATATTGGAGTATTAGATAAAAAAGGCATTGAAAAAGCCTATATGATCGGTTACGAATATGCCAGCAAGGTATTGGAGGAAGAAGCAGCCCCTATTGTAAAAAGTTTGGCAATTTGACCCTTTGCAACTTTCCAAAGCGGTACGTTGGTCAATGCCATATATTTGAATGCAGAACAAAGACATTCAAACAATGGGTAAGGTGCGCAACATTGATGAAGAACTATTGTCAGATAACTGGCATTGGCTCAAAAAGTTCACATTTGAATACCAAAAGGATGACGGAAGCTGGGAAACCCAAGTACGGGAAGTGTACGACCGTGGCAACGGGGCTGCCATTCTTTTGTACAACAAACAAAAGAAAACAGTGGTCTTGACAAGGCAGTTTCGAATGCCCACCTATTTGAACGGGAATGAAGATGGAATGATGATTGAGGCTTGTGCGGGTGTTTTGGAAAATGGAAATGCTGAGGCGACCATCATCAAAGAGGTCGAGGAAGAAACAGGCTATAAGATTGACAACGTCAAAAAAATATTTGAATCATATATGTCGCCGGGGTCGGTCACAGAAATCCTTCACTTTTTTATTGGGCAGTACACAGATACCATGAAAGTAAGCCAGGGCGGTGGCGCCGAAGATGAGCACGAGAACATCGAGGTGCTCGAAATGCTCTTCAGCAAAGCCCTAAAAATGATTGAATCAGGCGAAATAAAAGATGCCAAGACCATTATGTTGTTGCAGTATGCACAGATCAACAAGTTGATCTGCTAAAACCTCATGTTGCAAGCTCCATGCACCAAATTGTTTTTTTTTTTGGAATTTGAAATTTGAAATTTTCTTCAGTAAGTATCGCGCATAAACTCGAATATGGCCTGCATCTGCTTTTTTACTTCAGCTGATGGCAGACGAAAATGATTGTTCATAAAACTGAATATCAATACCTTACCTGATTTGGTGATGAGATAACCGCTTAAATTGTGGTTGTTCCCCAAACTTCCTGTTTTTGCATAGATATAGGGATTTCCTTCGGTTGCATACCATTTTTCAAGTGTGCCCGATACTCCGCCTGCCGGAAAGAATCCGAATAATCGGTCTCTATCCATTTCCTTGTAAAGATGGTGCAGCACCTGAACCATTGACTCGGGTGTGAAGAGGTTATAGCGCGAGAGGCCAGACCCATCGACCCATCGAGGAGGCTGTTTCAGATCGGTGAGCAGGCTATCGAGAACAAAGGCGCGTGCTTTTTGTGAAAATAGGGTGTCCGATAGGGTAGAAGAAGCCATGACCAATAGCTGCTCTGCCAAGAAATTATCACTTTCCAACATCATTCTGCGGCATAGCGAATCCCTCGACATACCAAATAATACCTGCTTTTCACCCTCGGGCATTTTGTTTACAACGGTGAGCTTTTTCTGTAGCGCCTCCTCCAGAAGATGGCGTGTCAAGGTACTGTCGACCCGAAAGGGGATTTCAACCGTATCTTTTCTGGCCGGGTCGAAATAGAACACATTTTCGTTTTCCTCACGTTGCAATCGATAATCCAAGGCAATAAGCTTATCGGCAAAATAGGAGGGTGACACCACCAACGAATCGGCTTTATAAACGGTCACCACATTGCCATACAGGGGCAGGGGCGAACGTTCCGGGGAATAGTACCACTGGTAATCGCCCCAAGCCCAGCCGGGACCAAAACGATCGTCTTGAAAATTGTTTAGAAAAAGGGCGATATGTTGATGCTCTTTCAGAAAATTTAGGGCCGTACTGTCGTTAAAATAAGGATGCAAGGCAGATGGATCGCCGGTGCCTTCAACATAGAGGGTATCGTTCATACCCAAGTACTTTAGTGAAGGCACGTGTTCAGGTAGCAGCTTCAATGCGGTAAAAAGGGTAAATATCTTGGTGTTGCTGGCCGGGATAAAGTATTTTTTACTGTTTTGGGCATAGAGGGTATCATTGGTTTCGGGGGCAATGACCAACAAACCCGAAAAATGGTTTTCGAAAAGAGTCTGAGACAGGTTTATGTCGACCTGTTTCTTGATTTTTAGGTGATTGGCGGGAGCGCAGGCACCCATAACCAACAAGCAAATCAACACATAGACCCATGTCTTCGTAATGTGTTGTTTTAAAGGCAGTTGCGATCTGTCGTTCATCGATTTTAACAACAACTTATCTAAATTTTAACGTGTTTTGCCAACCAAGATATATCTTTTATAGGTAAATTGGGGTGCAACCCAGTAAACCAAATAAACTTTTTGACATATGGCCAGAGCTATGTTAGAGTATACCAAAACTGTCTTGCAGAAAGTCAGTTTTGATGCAAAACTCTTTGCTAGAGAATTGAAAAAAGCAATCTCAAGGCTATTGCCAAATGAAATTGAAGAATTAAAGATCTGGTTACAATATTTTGTATTGGACAAACCAGAATTGCAGACAAGTTTAATGTATTTAAAAGCATGAGAAAAAAGCCCTGGCAATTTTGTCAGGGCTTTTTTTCGCAACCAACCCCGCATTTTCGACTCTATTAAAAAAAAGCAAAATGCGAATCGTAATCTTATTGCTTTCTGTTTCTTTTTTAGCCTGTGAGGAAGACAATTCTTCAGAGATGCCCATTGGTAACAGTAAAATTATTGGCCAATGGGAATTGGAGGCCACAAGAATAAGTCCAGGGGATATCGTCAAAGAATGGACTTTGGTAGAAGATGGAGAAATCTATCATTTTAAGAGCGATGGTTCTTTCAGCAGAAAAAACTCTTCAAATGATGTTTCGGGAAATTATGGCTTTGATGATGATAACCAAATATTGACGATTTTACCCCAGGAAAACAACCAACTGAGATTTAATGTTCAACTGAAAGGCGATAAGATGATATTAGGATTTATTGGTTGTATAGAAGAGTGTTCATATCGCTATCGAAGGCGCAACTAACTTTTGTTCAAAGGACTTATGATTTTTACGTCTTGAAAAGCGATGGCCCCTCTTACAATACCTGAAATTACTTCTTTGAGCGCCTCGGTTATCTGTATTTTCAACTCGCTTTTATGATAGATTAGACTGATTTCGCGTGCCGGTGCCGGATTTTTAAAATGCTTAAGGTTCCCTCTCTTCTTAGCATCCAGTTCCAAGGTGTTCAAATAGGGCAACAGGGTCATGCCCATGCCTTCGTTGGCCAAATTGACCAAGGTCTCAAAACTTCCGCTTTCAATTTGAAAATGCTCAGCAACCCTGTTTCGGGATGAGTTGCACAGATTGATCACGCCATCACGAAAACAGTGCCCATCTTGCAACAAAAGCACATCATGTATGTCTAGATCACTGGCTGATAGCTCTTGTGCCTTTGCCAAACGGTGGTTTGGTGGAACGTAGCCCACAAACGGCTCATAGTACAGGGGTCGCTCTTTAATGAATTCAATTTCAAGGGGGGTGGCAGCAATGGCCGCGTCGATATGCCCGTCATGAAGGTTGCGGATCAAGGTATCGGTGGCCTGTTCTTTGATGATCAGGTTTACCTTTGGGTATTTTTTGACAAACGTTGGCAGAAACATCGGCAATAAGGTTGGCATCACTGTAGGTATGATGCCCAATATGAAATCACCCCCGATGAACCCTTTTTCTTGGTCGACGATATCTTTGATGCGCTCGGCCTCGGCCACAATGTTTTTGGCCTGGGCCACGATTTTTTTGCCTACCTCTGTAATGGCTATGGGTTTTTTGCCACGATCAAAAATGAGCACATCCAACTCATCTTCGAGCTTTTGCACCTGCATGCTCAAAGTGGGCTGTGTAACAAAACTCTTCTGGGCGGCCAAGGTAAAGTTTCGGTATTCGGCCACCGCCAAAACATACTGTAATTGTGTAATGGTCATATTGAATAATTAGTGCCGATAAAGATATAAAAACAATCGATAAATCTTATAGAAATCAACTTTGTAATTCAATATCTTTATACCTTTAAAAATCAGAACATGAGAACAAACAGTATAGGATTGGATTTGGACAAGTCAAGAGCCTTGGCCCAAGAGTTGAATGTACTCTTGGCGAATTTTCAACGCTATTACCAAAATTTAAGGGGAATTCATTGGAACATTAAGGGCAAGCGCTTTTTTGACCTTCACCTAAAGTTTGAAGAGCTTTACACCGATGCAAATGTAAAGGTCGATGAAATTGCCGAGCGAATATTGACCTTGGGCGGTGTGCCACAGCATACCTTCGAGGATTATATCAAGCATTCGAAGGTGCCTGTGGGCATTAACATCACAAAAGATGAGGATGCCATTCGGCTCATTGTTGATTCCTTGAAGGAACTGTTGAATATCGAGCGCCATATTTTACACACATCAGATGATGCTGACGATGAAGGCACCAACGCCATGATGAGCGATTTTATCACAGAACAGGAGAAAACCGTTTGGATGATGAAGGCCTGGTTGGCAGAAGAGGTATGATTTGAATACCCTACAACTAGGGATGACTTTGAATAAATCAAGCGCAGCTGAAAAAGTTTCAGCTGCGCTTTTTTAAACATATACAATGCCTTACGATTATGTTTTAAAAGCGAATGTTGAGTTGTATATCCTCGTCTGATACTTCAAACTTTGCAGCATCGAATGTGGGTGGGCCCATCGTCATTTCATTGCCCGACATACCGTAGCTCTCTTTCGGCATGCCGTTTTCTTCGAAGTCCATGCGCTGGTTATCATTCTTGTCGTGCATGACCATGATGGCATAGCTTCCAGGTTCAACATTTTCAAAGGTCAGGGTCAGTTCGCCAGTTTTTGCAGGCTGCATGGCGTTTGCCACTCCGGGCCCTTTCATAAAGGTATCGGCTGTGTGCAATCCTGCCAATATGGTGCCACCATCTGACAGTACGTTTTCTATGGTCACCGTTACGGTAACACCTTTATTCTCTTGGGCAATGCTTACAAAACTGGTAAAAAGGAGTGCGAAGATGATTGATAAGTTTTTCATGTTTCTTGTTTTTAAGTAATTATTGATAGGTCAAAAATCAGGGAACTTTTGCCATCGAAATAATCGTTTGAACCCAATTGTTGAATTTTCAGGTTGAACTGTGGCGGCGATACATGTTTGCACCCAGAAGACTATCGTACCATATAGTCTAGACTTAAAAAAACGAAATAAGTATTTTCTTATAAAAAATTATATGTTTTGGCGCATTTCATCGAAAAAATTGGTCATTCATCCAAATTGTATGTAATATTACAATTGCAATCCCAAATGCAAACTTAGCCTATGATCAAGTATTACCCTGTTATGGATATTCTTGTCTTCTTATTGTTTCTAATGTTGATGGGCCTAGATCTGGTTGGGATTGTGATTAATCCAAAATACTCAGCTTATGGCTTCAATAACTACCCCCAGTTTTAGCATAAGGCCACTAATGGGCAAAAGTACTTTGGTTATGGCAGTGTGCCTTTTGCTATTTTCGCCCAATGCCCACACACAGAGCGAAAACCCCTATGTGGCCTATAACGTGCCCTTTCAGAACTTGATGAAGTTCAACAGGTTTTTGATCAACCCGACCTTTTCTACGGTTCGTGAAGACAAGACCTATCTTAATTTTTTCCATCGTAGTCAAGGATCAGACTTTCAAGACAATGCACAAAATTATTTTTTGAGCTACAGTGCGGTACTCAATAATCGTACAGGGCTTGGGCTCAGTGTCTACAACCAACAATCAGGTGTAATTTCAAATGTTGGGGTCATGGCCAATTACGCCCATGGTATTCGACTTGGCAAGAACACCGATCTTAGTTTTGGTTTTAACCTGCCCTATTACAAGAGCAGTTTCGACGAAAGTCGTGCGGTAGCCCTGCAAGAAGACCCTTTGTTAGACGACCTTGAGGATAGCTCGATCATATCTTTTCAACCCGGTCTTAACCTTTCTCTGGGTATGTTCGATGTGGGTGTATTTGCACAGAATCTGTTCGATTTTAATCTGAAAAGTGGCGAAATGCTTTCAGAAGTGAATGGAAAGACTTTTTCTGGCCACCTACAGTATGCACATGAATTCAAAAATGGAAGGGGCATCTTTGAAGATGGGCGATTGATGCCGTTGGCCAGGGCCCGTTTTGAGGGAAGCCAAGAACCGATTTTTGGCGGGGGCCTCATTCTCGACCTGCCCAAACTAGGCTGGATACAGGGTGGATATGACCAATACTACGGGGCATCTGCGGGTACAGGTTTTAACCTTAACAAGCGCTTGTCGTTCGGTTACAATTTTGAGAAGGGATTCAATAACTCATTGAACAATCTTGGGGTAACCCATGAAATTTCAGTAGCATACTCTTTTGTCCCAAATCTTACCAAAAACTTGTATGTGGCTGAAGAAGATGATAAAAGGTTGGTCCAAATAGTCGAAGAAACCGGTCAAGAAGATAAACCTGGTAAGGCCGATGCCGATTTGACCCCACTTGAGGAAGAGTTGGCCAAGATAAAAGAGCAACAACGCATGAACCTGGCCATTATCGATGAGTTGATCTTTCGATTGGATTCAATGGAAACCAACCGCCAAAGAGATCTAGAGCAACGGTTTGAAATGGTGATGCGAATGGTACGCAAAGAAAACCATGACAACAAACCCGATATCGAGAAAAAAGCCCAAGAGCTCTTTTTGACAAAGAACGTGAAGGCGGCCACCTTTAAGAACGATATTGCCTCGATTACGCGAGCGACACGCAAAACAGAAAAGCAAACCGGCGTTTTTACAGGGGGAGCCTTTAAACCCATTGAAAAATATATAAAACTCGACGGCATCGGCAAAGGGCATTACCTCATAGTCAATGTTTTCGGTAACGAAAACTATTTACACCGGTTCATAAAAGAACTGAAAACCAAGGGGTTGAATCCGAAGTACTTTAAAAATCCCGAGAATGGCCTCAACTATGTGTATTTGGCACATTTTGATGACGATATGGCCGCTAGAAGCGCATACGGCTCACAACTGAACGGTAAGTATAACCAAGACATGTGGATCATGCATGTTGAGAACCCACGATATTCAAACTATGCAGAGACATTGTTTGACGATGAGTGATTGTTCGGTCGCTCCATTTCTTTAAGGAGCCGATTTTTGAAATGGCCCTCGCCCCGGGCCATTTCTTTTTTGTGCCTATTCTACTTTTGGGTCGTTCCGTTTTCCGACAATTTCGACCAGCCAGTAGATCAACTGGCCAATACCGCTTACAAAAACGAAGAGCAAGATCCAGACCACCAGTAGGCTATTGCCTTTTAGGTTGGGGTTCTGCACCGCATGCACTATGTAGAACACCAAACTCGATAACGAAATGAGTATGATCAGCATTATTACAATCACAAACCAGGCGATGTTGCCGAGTATCATCGAAGCTTCCACTTCACCGCCAGAGGCCTCAGCCGTTTCTATGTTCGTGATCAGGTTTACGACGAAGTACATCCAAAACCCTATTGAAAGTATTCCGATCAAGATGGGGGCAAGCGCGAAGAAGGCCTGCCAAAATTTACTGTGTAACATGGTACGGTTGTTTTTATTGATTGGACTGTTCTCTTATGTGTCGTGCAATTTCACTTTCTGTTACACCCCGCTCCCTTAAACGGGCAACGATGGTGGCATGGTCTTCAGGGCGCGTTTGCGATAGTTTATAGGCGGCCTGAATTTCAGTGATCTTTATTTGAAAACCGACCACCCCTTTTACCTGCCTCAGGGTTTTGGGCGACATATTGTGCAGGGAGATGGGTTTATCCGAATCCTTTTCGTGCTTGTCGACCAATCGGTGTAAGGCCTCCATAGTGGCCTTTTCATCAAGTATGGTCAGTTTCCCATATACATGTACGGCAATATAGTTCCAGGTGGGCACTTCTTCCTCTTTGTACCATGAAGAAGATACATAGGCGTGCGGACCGTTGAAAATACAGAGCACTTCTTGTTCGTCACCGAACGATTTCCATTGGGGGTTGGCCTTTGCTAGGTGTCCCACCAATACATCATCGCCAAAAGAATCCTTTTCCAGTTCCAATGGTATGTGGGTGGCCCAAGGCCTTTTGTCCACTTGGTTCACAAGGATACCAAAACTGTTCTGGGCCAAAAAATCCTTTACCTCTGTGAAATTTTCATTTTTATAGTGTAAGGGAATGTACATGAGCGTTTTTTACTGATTGGGTGCCGTTAAGGTTTTCTGCAATGTTGTTAATCTAAAATATGCATAATCATGTAAAGCTTTCGGTATTTTTCAGCACAAAAACAATACATAGTTCACAATGAGACAATTTTTCACCCTGCTGCTACTCGTTTTACTGGCGACTTCTTGCGCCGAAAAGTCAAAGATACCGGTATATGCTTGGACCAGTGGGCCCGGTGAGGCAAACGATCAAGAATTGAAGATCCGGTTTAAAGATTATAAAGACAAGGGCATAGATGGGTTGATGTACAACGGCGGCCATGACCCCGCCACCTACAAAAGGGTAGGGGCCATTGCCAAAGAAGTGGGATTGGAGTTCCACACATGGATACCCACCATGGTGCAGGGCAAAAATCCGAAACTGAAACCCGAATGGTACGCTACTAATGGATTGGGCGAATCAGCCCTTGAAAAGCCGGCCTATGTGCCCTACTATACTTTTTTATGCCCCAACAAAGAGGGGGTACAGCACTTTTTGGCAGAACTTTACGGCAGTGTGGCCGAGGTCGAAGAGGTCGATGGCGTCCATTTGGATTATATCCGGTTCCCAGATGTGATCTTGGCACGTGGACTTTGGGATAAATATGGATTGGTAATGGACCGCGAATATCCGCAGTACGACTACTGTTATTGTGAACAGTGTACCAATGATTTCATGGAAAAGACCGGAATCGACATCAAAGAGGCCGAAGACCCGGCTCAGGTACCGGAATGGAAACAATACCGTTACGATTTAATTACCAATACGGTCAACAACCTTACCGAAGTGGTACATGCCAAGGGAAAAAAAATAAATGCAGCGGTTTTTCCAGGTCCTTCAATCGCCAAAAAACTGGTGCGCCAAGAATGGAACAACTGGAACTTGGATGCCTTTTACCCCATGAACTACAACGATTTTTATCTCAAGGGACCTGAATGGGTCGGCGAAATGGTGGCCGAAGAAGTTGTGGCTGCCAATGGCAAGCCGGTTTATAGCGGACTTTTTATCTGCCCCAAACCTGAAAACAAAACCAATGAAAACGACCCTGAAAACCACGGCTTGTTGCCCGAAGAGCTGGGCACGGCCATTGCTGTTTCCATGCAAAACGGGGCCAAGGGAATATGCCTGTTTACCCCAGAACGCATGACCGAAGCCCATTGGAAAGCCTTTGAAGAGGCGATTTATAAAGACTATTCAGAACAAGAGTAAAAGGGGTTTATTGGTTTTCCATAATGGTAAGGACAGTTGCTCGGTTTTATCGGTTCGAGTAGGTTTTCACGATATCTGAAACATCGTTGTATTTTTTCCATGATTTGGGCCGCTTATAGTCCAAACCTGATTTCATGATTTTGGCATCCGGATAGTTCTGTTTGATGTTCCTCCAAGTGGTATCTTCCCAGTGAATGGCTTTGAGTTTTTGCAACCTTACCCCCTTCAAAGGTCCTGAGACCGCTTTGTCTATCAAGGGCCACCAAAGGCTTTCGGTTTCCCTGTCCCAAAGAATAAATCCGTCCAAACCATCCCAAACATCGGGGTCGTAGTAAGTGTACCCGCTCACGGCAAAGGTGAAGGTCTTATCACCATAGGTGCGTTTGTAAATGGCACCCAAATCAGCAAGAATACAGTAGGCGACAAAAATGGGCTCACCATCCAAAACATCGTTGACCACCTCATGCCGGGTCAAATCTCGAACGGAGTAAGCCTTTACCTCACCCCCTTTTTTGGCCACCAAAAAACGGCTGTCGTCTCTCCAGTACCTATCAGCTTCCATGACCGTAAGGTACGTGGGTTGCAAAAGTGCCGGAAAACGCTCCCGGCCCAATCCGTAGTGAAACTGCCCGGGATCCAAATCAAGATTGTCGATGATGAAATGTTGATTATCTTCAGATCCGCCATAGAGCATTCTTGTACCATGCCTTTCAAAGAACTTACCATTGTTGAACGCACTAGGGCGTTGGGCATTCAAAATAAGGGGAAGGGAAAGAATGAGGAAAAAAACAAGAAATCTCATAGCAAAAGTTTTGAATATGTTTTTGGTAGTGAGAATGCTTTGAAAATTACAGATACCACGCCTAAAATTTTAAAAACGCTTACACTTTTTTATGATGCAAAAAAGGCCCAGAAGTTTTCTGGACCTTTCTTCGGTTGGTTTGGGTAGGGTGAATCGTTTATTGTCGGCTTGCCGCTTCAACTGTGCCATCGGTACCACTAAGATCTTTTCTGAAACTCCATATTTCGCTTTTCTGGCCATTGGTCGTGGCCTCAACATCTTTCAAGAATTTTTGAAAACTACCGGCACCATGAACCTCTTCAAAATATTGCGGAAATTTGTCTTCTTTCCCCATCCAGGCCATGGTGTCGAAGAAGTCTACCCAAGCAAAGTCAAGTCCTTCTTCATTTCCCAGTTCATTGGTATATGCGCCATGTATTTGGTCGGGCATTTTTTTAGCATATAGTTCGTGCACTTTTTTGACGACATTGTTCATGAAATCCATGTCTTTGAAACGCTTTACGTCAACCATGAATACAGAAAGGTTCTTTAAGGTAAAATCTTTGGAGAAATTGGAAAGTTCGGGGTGGAACTTCCAATAGTTGACGTCAACATCACCGGTCAAATGGGGTACCACGTTGGCATCCCAATCACCATCATGGCCATCGTCTGAAGTGGGGCGCCCGTCAAGCGCGCTCCAAGGCAAAGGCCCCATGTTCCACATATATTTGCCCGCATTTTTTCCACTGTTGATAGAATAGACAATGGCCTGGTACGGCCCTGCCGGGTGGAATTTTTTGTTGTGGGCCGCTACCGCCTTTTCAAAGGCTTCGGTGTGTCCTGGCATCACGCTAAGCATCACGTTTTGAAATACCAGTGGTTCTTGATAGTCTTGCGCCGATACCAAAAATGGCAACAGCAATAGTGTCAATAATACTCGTTTCATTGTTTGTCGATTTTAGTTGTTTGCAATTATTATTAGGATTATTCTAGTTCTCTGTTTCTTTTGGCACCAAGCTGCTCAGATCAAAATAGTCAGATAGGGTGGCAATCTTACCGTCTTCATTGAAAGTGCTCAGGTTAAAGAACTTTACGCCCATTTCTTGGCCACTTTCGGCGTGTGTCGCCGTCCACGTGCCATATGTACGAATGACATTGGCTTTGGTTTCGGCCGTTTCCTTCGGATAAACGGAACCAGAATA
This sequence comes from Flagellimonas lutaonensis, assembly GCF_000963865.1. Classification (NCBI taxonomy): domain Bacteria; kingdom Pseudomonadati; phylum Bacteroidota; class Flavobacteriia; order Flavobacteriales; family Flavobacteriaceae; genus Flagellimonas; species Flagellimonas lutaonensis. The sequence goes on along the minus strand of NZ_CP011071.1, from coordinate 188,054 downwards.
AAAACCACCAACCGTACCGTTATCAGCCGTGACGACACCCTCATGGTATCGAATGTTTTCAAAATTGTCATGATAGCCCTTGATGGCTGCCAAAAACTCTTCTTTGCCCACCCATTTGTTGCCATTGTAGTTTGGAGGGCTGAATTTGAGTGTATCGGCCAGCATCGCCTCTTGTGCCTCTATATCTTCATCGGCATGCGCCTGAAAAAAGGCACGTATGGTCTCTACCTTCTTGTTAAAATCTGCATGGTCAGCAGTTGGTCCCATCTCGGTTTCAAGCAATGTGTTCTCGTTGGTGCTTGCTTGCTTGCATGAAACTGCCGTTAACATGGCAAGCATGATAAGAATTTGAAATAGTGACTTTTTCATTGTTGGATATATTTTATTGGTTTGTGGTTTCATAAAGTTGTTTGGTATCGGCATATTGCTGAAATGCGGTTGCCTTGCCATTTTTGATGGTCCAGAGATGTGCCGCTTGAACGTCAAGCTTGGCGCCATTATCCTTTCTTTCGGCATTGTACCGTAAGGTGGCCAATACCTTGTCTTCTCCGACATCATGTAAATTGATGTCTTCAAGGGTAAAGTATTCATACTCTTCCCCAACTCGGGAAAAAACGCCGTTTAAGACAGCGTCTGGTCCTATGTAGGGGTTGCCGTCTGCCCATGGATTGCCCTCGGCCTCGTTCCATACCACCTTGGGGTCAAGTGCTTCCAGTACAGCAGGAATATCACCTGTGGAGAACGATTTGTACATGTTGTTTACGATACTCTTATTTTCTTCGGGCGATAAATTCTTCATGGCTTCAATTTTCTGAATCTCCGCTGTGAATTCGCTCAAGTCGTACATGGCATATTCCTCATGTATTTTACCGTCTGCCACATGTACCGATAGGTGCACGGGCACTTGAAGTTCTTTATTGTTTTCACCCAAGGTTCCCCGCCAGTTGCCCCAAAAATTTACCCAGGTCTTGCCCTCGTCATCAATAATTTTTTCGTAGTAGATGGGGGTGTCGTCAAAACCATAGGAAGAGGTAGTGGCCAAAAGGCTCAGAAGATTCTCCTTCAACTCCTTTGGTGAAATGTAAGCATCTTCCCAAGTGTTGTGGTGTATTTGGGCCGTATTGGCATAGTGGGAAAGCCAGGCATCCCAATCACCTTTTTCATAATCTGCCACCAAAGACTTTACCAGTTCTACCTCTGGTCCTGTTGTGGTGTATCGTGGCGTTCCTTGATTGCAGGCCATGAACAGCATTGATACAACTCCGATAAAAATTACTTTCTTCATAGTTTTTGTGTTTGTTTATATTGTTATTCCGGTTTGTGCACTTCCAATTCAATCTCAACAAGAAATTCTGGCAAAGCCAATTCTTTTACACCTAACCAAGACCCCGTCGGGAAGTGATTTTTATAGATTTCGGCCCGGTAGCCGGCTACTTCCAAAAACTTGGGCATATCGGTGGTGAACACGTTTTCCACCACTACATCATCGAAGGTGCATCCGTAGTGTTTCAAGATTTTGTCGAGATCGGCATAACAGTTTTTCATTTGTTGCTCCATATCACCGACCGCAGTTGGGTTTCCTTCATCGTCCATGCTTACGGCACCGGAGATTTTAATGGAATTGCCAATTTTTACCGCATGTGAATAGCCATAGGCCTTTTCAACTTCGGGCCGCAACAGAAAATAATCAGGTGCGTGCATTTCGATTTCGACATTCTCTGACTGTTCTGCCGTTTCTTTTTCCTTTTCTTGTTGATTGCACCCAAAAGTTGCGGCTAGAAGTATGGCGGAAACAATGGATATTCTCAAAAAGTGCTTTTTTATCATTTTTGAATTGGTTTCAATTAAGGAGTAAGTCTTAATATTAATTGGTTTAATTTGATGGTGCATAGCCCAGATCCGGCCGCATTTGGCCCTCATCCGTTTCATAGCGCAGCACGTACCTGAACATTTCACCAAACAGTTTTTTGCCTTCTTCGCCCAGCAATGCCTCGTTTTCTTTCGATTGTCGGGCATAGTCTTCTGCATCTTTGGCCGATACTACGGCCACATAGTAATCGCCTTCGGCGCCGAAACCATTGTGATAGATTCGGTAATATTCTTTTGATTCCTTTTTTTCAAAGAGCGCCTTGAGTTCTTTCAGTTTTCCCTTTAGCTGTTGGATATTTTCGGGCGCAACGTACAAACGGTGCCATTTTCGATAGTTTTTGCCTTCGGTGTTTATGTCAATGCCCTCTGGCATATAGGTCAGTTCTTCGTTCAAATAGACGATGTAGTCGCGGTGTACGTCATAACATTTGTTAAAACGCTTGAAGATATCGCCGAAGGCTTCATCTCCCATTTTTTCCCGTAACGGGGCAAACACATTGTTGTCAAGTGCCGCCATGCTCTCAATGGGCGATATGGTCAAATACTTGTTCGTGGTGGTCGAAGCAATGTTCCAGTTGACATCTTGCAGGTTGTGTGTTTTACAGGCTTCCATAAAGTCTTTGGAAACGGCCTCATACTCTTGGATCATCGATGGTTTAACCTGGTCTTCGTGTATGTAAAAGGCTTGGTTTTTGCTTTGTTGGGCATGTATGATGTTGATGAACAACAACATGGCCATAAATAATAAGGTTGTTTTGAGTGTTCTCATGACTGTTTGTTTATTAAGGTTGTGGATATTTATTTGCTATTGGTTCGAGGGTGAATAGGCCATATCAGGACGTATACGCCCCTCAACGGATTCATACTTGATCAGGCTGTCCATGAAATCGCCGTACATCGTTTCCCATTCCTTGCCCAACAACTCGATGTTGGCAGCTATCTTATTGGCATAATCTGCGGCATCTTTTGCAGCGATGGCGACCATGTAGTGCTCGCCCCGATAACCGAAGCCGGTTCGATATACGCGATAATCAAGTTTGGATCCCTTGCTTTTGAATAGGTTTTTTATGGATTTCACCTTTTCTTTCACGGCATCACCATTTCCGGGAGCGTACTGAAAGTAATGGAACTTTCGATAGGGCTGTCCTTCAGGTGTTTGGGTGATGCCATCGGGCATGTAAGACAGTTCCTTGTCTAGATGCAGCACATAATTGTGTTCAACATCATAGCACTTGTCCATCCGATCAAAAAGGGCCCCCATTTTGTCGGCCCCCATCTTCTCGGCAAGGGTCTTGAATACAGGGCGTTCGACATCGGCCATTGAGCTTATGGGGCTCACCCACATATAGCGGTTGTCGACCGTATTTGAAACGATGACGTCCAACCCTTGTATGTTGTGTTTTTTCATGTTTGAGGTCAGTTCTTTGCAAACCGTTTCATACTCGGCTACCATACCGGGCTTTACCACATCTTCATGTACCCAAAAAGCTTGGGTGTTTTGCTGTGCTTGTGACAGTACCGGTATCAAAAGAATGGCCGCTAGAATGAGAATGGATGTTTTGAGTGTTTTCATAATTGCATTGTTTTGGTTGTTTAATTGTTTAAGAAATTATTCGAGTGCCGGGGGTACCAGCGTATAGCCCAATTGTTGAAGTAGGTCAAGTTCATTGTAGTAGACTTCCTCACGGTACAATTTGCCATCAGAATCAAAAGAGAGTAGGCTCATACCGCTTACTTTTGCTTTTTTGCCTGTGGCACGAAACTCACCGAACACGCCCGTATTGGTACCGGTAAAGGTCCAGTGCGTAAAGAGTTGGTTGTCTTTTATATAGGTGTTTTTAAGGTGGATATTCAGATCAGGAAATGCCGTTAGATAAACATTGATATGCGCCTGTAGCTCTTTTTGGTTTCCGGCTACTTTGATGCCATTTAATGTTCTGGTGAAATCTTCCGTTGAGATAGGGGCCAGAAGTTCTAGGTCCTTATTGTTCCAGCAAGAATCTACCAAGGTGTTCAAATTGTTCTTTATGGTGTTTTCCATGGTCATCATCTCCTCTTGTAAAAGCCGCTCTTTTCTATTACAGGAAGCCATTATCAATACAACAAGGGCGATAGTAAGAAGGGGAGGTTTCATTGGCGTTTGAATAGTATTTTTTGGCCATTCGCAACGAATAGATTCATTTCTTGCCCGTCCACCAAACGAATTGTGACGAAGAGCCCGATTTACTGTGCGAACCCCCATTTTTATTTATCGGGCGATAACTGGCATTAATTTCGTACTTTTAGTAGCCTTGTTCCCCGGCCTTAATCAAAAGGAAATGGGTCACCGTTCGCTGAAAGCCCTGTTGTTTTATACAGCTATGATTTTGAGCTGTATGGTTGGCAGTTCCCAAATTGTTGATTTCAGCGGCGAAAACCCCTACAAAAGAGTATTTGAACAGACAGACAACTTTGGAGGGTCGTATTTAGAGGTTCTCGAAAAGGCCTACACCCAGACAACCAATGATTCCCTTAAATTCTTAATGCTCAACGACCTTTCCTATTACTGGCACACCCGAGACTTGCTGAGAGCCATGCATTTTACAGAAGAGGGCCTGAAACTCACCGAAACGAAACAAGACAGCCTTTGGCACGGCAGGTTTCAGATAACCCAAGGGGCCATTTTACTTCGGATGGAAAAACTGGACAGTGCCCAATCGGTGCTGGAAGATGCCAAGACCAAGGTGCTTGAAAAAGACCTAGCTTTTTTGAACACGCAACTGGGCTATGTGTACGAACGCCGCGGAATATTGGACAAGGCCGCCGATTATGCAATGGAGGCACTCGCTTTGGGCGAAAGGCTGAACGACCAAAAGGCCATAGCCTTGGCCTTCAGCGATCTGAGCAACCTTTTTTGGAAGCAATCAAAATTCGAAAAGGGGTTGGAATATGGTCTAAGATCAGTCCAGATCTTCGAAGAAAGAGGTATAAATGACCTTGACTATGATTTTACCCTCTATGTGGTGGGAAACAACTATTTGGCGTTGGACAAATATGAAGAGGCCCAGCGGTATTTTGAGCATACCATTGCCATTGGCGAACGCTATGGCTTCTATAACAATTTGAGCGATGCCTATATCTCTTTGGTCGACCTATATGCCTATCTCGGTAAATTTGATAAGGCAGAATTGGCGGGCACCAATGCCCTGAAATATGCCGAGTTGCTCAACAGCAACAACTTTATGGTGATGCGTTCATGGCTGTCGATAGGCAAATTGCAAAACCTGCAGGGAAAATATATTAGCGCCATTGAAAGCCTACAAAAGTGCATCACCATTGCAACAGATGACTTTGGCGATGAGTACTACCTGAGCCAAGCCTACGAGAATCTGGGCAAGGCATATGCGGGCAACCACCAATATCAAGAGGCCTATCATGCCTTGGCCGAGTACGACAAATTACAGAATCTGATTTTTACGGCGGATTCTGACCATCGTATGTCGATGCTTCAAACAGAATTCGATGTTGCCAACAAAGAAGGGACCATTCAGCAACAAGAGACACTGATAAAAAAACAGCGCACACGGCAAACCCTCATCATCATCATCACCTGCCTGTTGCTGCTGTTGCTAGTGTTGTCATATAAGGCCATACAGAACAATGTGCGAAAGAACCGGTTGCTACAACGGCAGAACAAAGAGAAAGAATTCTTGTTGAAAGAAATACACCATCGGGTAAAGAACAACCTGGAGATTGTTTCAAGCCTATTGTCGCTGCAATCGGCACAAGTGAACGACCCCAATGTCGTGGCGGTTATGCAGAAGAGCCAACAACGGGTGCACAGTATGAGCATGATCCACCAAAAACTATATCAGGGCAAGAGCATATCGGCCATAGAGATGAAAGACTATTTTGAAAATTTGGGCAGTTACATTTTGAACACCTATGGAATGACAGGCCAAATCGACATCATATATGACATGGAAACGCTTGAACTTGATATTGATATGGCTATACCTATAGGTTTGATAGTCAATGAATTATTGTCAAATGCTCTTAAATACGCCTTTCCCGACAAGGCAAATGGGCATATCACCGTAAGCCTAAGGGAAGAAGGTTCACAGGTGCATTTAAGGGTGGCCGATAATGGTATTGGGAAAATCATGAAGAAAGGGGCTATTGGATCGGGTTTTGGAACCAAACTGATACATCTGCTCACCCAGCAATTGGACGGTAAAATGGATTTAACCGTAGAAAATGGGACTTCGGTCTCTTTTGAATTTCAACTTCATAAAGCAGCATAGACATGAATACCAAGACACGCATATTGATAGTTGAGGATGACATGATCATAGCCGCTAATCTATCGTTGCAGCTGACAAAGTTGGGGTATGAGGTAACGGGCATAGAATCGAGGGGCGAAGAAGCGGTCGGTCATGCGCGGGTCAATACACCTGATATTATTTTGATGGACATAAACCTAAAGGGGAGCATTGACGGGATTGAGACTGTTAAAACGATCCAACAGACACATGACATTCCTGTGGTTTATCTGACCGCCAATACCGATGACGCCTCATTCTTTAGGGCCAAAGAAACCCATCCGGAAGCCTTTGTGTCGAAACCCTTCAACCAGCTCGATCTTGAGCACACCATTGCCTTGGTAGAAGATAAAATCTTGACCGAAGAAAGAGCAAACCAAAGGCCCAAGACCGATATGCAGGTAATGGGCGACCGTATTTTTGTCAGGCACAAAGGCAAGATGAACAAGTTGATGCTCGATCAGATCCTTTATTTGGAGGCTGATAGAAACTACACCAACATAGTGACCGAGAAAGGGCATTATCTGCTGTCGAGCACCTTGAAGACCTTAGAGGCAAAGTTGCCCCAAAACTCCTTTTTGAGGGTTCACCGATCGTACATTGTCAATGTGAAAAAATTGGATGCCATTGCCGATACCCATCTTGAGATAAAGCGGAAGGTGATACCTTTTAGCAAAACCTATAGGGAGCTTTTATTAGATCGAATCAAGACAATTTAGAAAGGATTTTGATACGAAAGCAATAGGGCTATTGCTGCATCTTTAGGTAATAATCCGTAGAATGTTTGCCTGAGCCATAGAAGAAGAAAAAGCAGCAAACCAAAAGGGTCACCAAGGCCAACATGAGGTTGGCAATGTTCATCTCACCAAAAAAATTGGTAAGTACGGCCCCGATCAATATGGGAATCTGCGCCGCCACGGCCCATCGGGTGAGCAACCCTATCACGATCAAGAAACCACCCACAAAGTGTGCAGGCGCCACATAGTGTAGAAATATCATGCTACCGGGAATCTTTCCAAAGGGCTGCATCAGTAGCCGCATCTGCTCAGGATCAGACAAGAACCCCACACCCTTTATAAAAAGAAAAACCCCCAAAGCGACCCTCAACAGATCGATTGGATAATAGGTATGGGCGTTGGCCCATTTGTTCCATTGTTTGATTCTTCCCATGACAGAACCATTTTGTCTTGATTAAGGTACTCATTTACAGCGATATATAAAAGAAAAAAATAAAGAAATTTTCGGCGGTTTAACCCTTTCGTTGAGCCGCAGTTCATATGTAAAATTCAACAGTTCGGTACATCTTTTTACCAAGAATCAAGGGGCTTGAAGACTTTTGGGGCATCATTGATCAAAAAACAACCCATAAAAAATCAAATTAAGAAACGAACAGTCATGAAACACTTATTGCCGACCTTACTGCTTTTATTTTCATCACTTTTAGGCCTGGCCCAAAATCAAATCGCTGGGCAGGTCACCGATAAATCAGGGAATCCCATTTCAGGTGCGAACGTCTATCTCGAGGGCACCTACGATGGTGCTTCGACCGATGTGGACGGAAACTTCCATTTTGAGACTACCGAGAAAGGCGACCAAACCTTGGTCGTCTCCATTTTGGGCTATGAGACCCATTATGAAATGGGCAACGTTTCGTACTTCAGCAACCTAAAAATCAAGCTGACAGAAGCCATCAATACCCTTACTGGGGTAACCTTGACCGCCGGCACCTTTGAGGCGGGCGACAACTCAAAGGTATCGGTGCTTAAACCGCTTGATATTGTAACAACCGCAGGCGCTGCGGGCGACTTTGTGGCCGCTTTGCAGACCTTGCCGGGCACCACTACCGTCAACGAAGATGGGCGTTTATTCGTGAGGGGTGGCCAAGCGGGAGAGACCCAGGTCTTTATCGATGGCCTTCGCGTATTTCAACCGTTCAACGCCACGGCCAACAACATACCGACCCGTGGCCGTTTTTCGCCCTTTCTCTTTAAGGGCATCACCTTTAGCACCGGTGGCTATTCGGCCGAATATGGGCAAGCCCTTTCCAGTGTCCTTTTGTTGAATACCACCGATGTGCCCGACCAAGAGAAAACCGATATACAAGTCATGTCCGTCGGCGGTGGCTTGGGCCATACCGAGATTTGGAACAATACTTCATTGAGCATCAATACCCAGTACATCAACCTATCGCCCTACGAAGCATTGATTCCCTCGACCCAAGGCTCCCAATGGAACAACCCCTACGAATCGTTCGCAGGCGAAGGGGTGTTCCGTATCAAAGGCAATAAAAGCATGTTCAAGGCCTATACCGGGTTTAACCGTGCGACCTTGGATATTTCCCAAGAGGACATCAATTTTGATGATTCCGTGCGGTTTCGCCTAACCAATGAGAACCTATATTTCAACACCTCTTACAAATATTTTACCGATACCAACTGGACCTTGTTCGCCGGTGCCAGTATTTCTCGGGACAACAACAAAATAGGACTGCTAGATGATGTAATCGATGCCCGCGAAGTCGCCGGACATCTAAAGGTCAAGACCAAAAAAGGTTTTTCAAGCCGGTTTAACCTGAGCGTCGGGGCAGAAGTCTTTCAAACCGATTATGAAGAAACCTACTTGGCACAGGACGGCTTTACCTTCAACAGCAATTTTGACGATACCCTTTTCGCCGGCTTTGCCGAAAGCGATATCTTTTTCAGTAACGATTTTGCCCTTAAAGTGGGCGCCAGGATGGAGCATACGTCCATTTTGGATAAATTCACGGTTTCGCCCAGACTATCGTTGGCATATAAAAGTGGTGAAAAGGCCCAGTTTTCATTGGCTTATGGTGATTTCTACCAAAACCCATTGGCCGAGGTGTTGAAGTTTGATCAAGAATTGGGGTACGAAAAAACCTCGCACTATATACTCAACTACCAATACCTGAACAATGGCAGGACCTTTAGGGCCGAAGCCTACTACAAAGACTATGATGATCTCGTAAAATTTGATACTGAAATGCCCCAGTTCAATTCGGTGTACAGCAATCTGGGCAGCGGCTACGCGACAGGAATCGATATCTTTTGGCGCGATAACAAGAGTGTTGCCAATTTGGATTATTGGGTCTCCTACAGCTATTTGAACACCGAGCGCGAATACCGCAATTTTACTGAAGCGGCCACCCCCAATTTTGCGCCAGCGCACAGTTTTTCGCTGGTCACCAAATATTGGGTCGAAGACTGGCGCTCACAGGTAGGGGTATCCTATTCCTTCGGGTCGGGCAGGCCCTATGATAACCCGAATACGGCTGCCTTTATGGCCGAAAAGACCAAATCGTTCAACAATTTGAGCGTCAACTGGGCCTATTTGATAGACCAACAGAAAATTTTGTATTTCTCGGTGAACAATGTGCTGGGCTTCAATAATGTGAGCAATTACCAGTACGCCAATGCACCCAATGCCAATAGTGTGTTTGACAGACGGGCCATTACCCCACCGGCCGACAGCTTCTTTTTTGTGGGCTTCTTCTGGACCATCAGCACCGATAGCAAAAGCAACCAGTTGGATAATTTGTAGGATGTGGGATGTTGGATGCTCGATGACGGATGACAGAAGCTGGGCGAGGGATGTTTTTCTATTTTTTATCAAAGACCGTTCAGCGCCTCGCACAAAGCGAATCGCAATCAACAACCCATCCCCAAAAAAGAACAGTTCGGTCAATTTTACTGTCAAAAACGAACGCCGATGCACATCTTTACGCCGTCACTCAAGAAATACTGAAACGGATTCAATACAACCGAACAGTCAATAACCATAAAAAACGACATCATGAAAAAACTGATTTTAACACTGGCATTTGCAACATCGATCACGGCAATGGCCCAAGACCAATATACCAAGGGCATGGGCAAGGCCATGGAATTATGGGGCGAGGGCAAAACCACCGAGGCATCCAACCTATTTGAGCGCATTGCCATGGCCGAAGATGACAATTGGATTCCCTATTACTACGTGGCCCTGGTGAACACCACGGCATCTTTTGGCGAAAAGGATGTTGAGAAGTTGACGCAACAATTGGAAAAAGCCAAGGAGTTCATCGACATCGCCAAGAACATATCGCCCGACAACGCAGAACTGTTGATACTGGAGGCGATGACCAACACGGCCTGGATCGCCTTCGATGGGGCCACTTATGGCATGACCTTGTCTGGCAAAAACACGCAGCTCTACAACCAGGCCCTTGCCTTGGCGCCAGAGAACCCACGGGTTGTTCTGTCAAAGGCGGAGTGGGACATGGGCTCGGCCCGTTATTTTGGCAAAGACATAACCCCCTACTGCAAAGATGTTGAAAGGGCTGTTGAACTTTTTGCTACTTTTAAGGCCGGTGATGATCCCTTTTACCCAAAATGGGGCCCCGAACAGGCCGAAAGGGTTTTGCAGCAATGTAAATCGTAGATTATGAAGAATTTTTTAAAGGTTCTCAAGGTTTCGTTGGTCATAACGATTTTCATCTCATTGATGAACCTTTTCATATTTAATGATGGCGATTTTTCCCTAGAAAATGTGCTGACGCAGATTATTCTCAGTTTTATCTTTTCATTTGGGCTTACCGCCGCCAACTCGTATTACTACGACGGTGTGAGCCTTCGCTACGATTGGGAGAAAGAACCCAAAAAAAGGCTGTGGGTGGGCGCATTGGGCTCCATTGTCATTACCCTGGTCGTATTTGCTGTCTTGCGTTATCTTATGTTTCTCTATTTCAAAGGTTACTCGGTAAGCGAATTTATTGCCAACGAGCATGCGAGTGCCTATGTAATCGCCCTTATTATAACCCTTTTTGTCTCGCTCTTCATCCACGCCTTCTATTTTTACCGGGCCTTACAAAAACGCGAGGTAAAGCAGCAGAAGATCATTGCGGGCACCGCCTCGGCGCGTTTTGATGCCCTCAAGAACCAATTGGACCCCCATTTTCTGTTCAACAGCCTCAACGTGCTGACCAGCCTTATAGAAGAAGACCCCGATGCGGCCCAAAAATTCACCACCTCGCTCTCAAAAGTATACCGTTATGTGTTGGAGCAGAAGAACAAAGACCTGGTCACCGTAAATGAGGAACTCGACTTTGCCCGCACCTATGTACGGCTTTTAAAAATGCGGTTTGAAGACAGTATTGTGTTCGACATACCCGAGAACGCCAGCAACCCCGAGGCCAAGATTGTACCGCTCTCATTGCAATTACTGCTCGAAAACGCCGTCAAGCACAATGTGGTCACCTCGTCAAAACCCTTGCACCTAAAGGTCTATGAAGAAGACGGTATGCTGGTGGTAAAGAACAACCTGCAAGAAAAAAAGGTGGTCAAAAAAAGCAGTGGGGTAGGGCTGCAGAACATTCGCCAACGGTATTCGATACTGACCGATAGGCAGGTAGAAATCGAAAAAAACAGAGATGAGTTCAGCGTAAAGCTACCGATGCTCACACAGCAGATCACAGTGATGGAGACCGATACCCACAAAGACCATATTGAGGAAAAACGCTACCTCAAGGCCAAAGAACGGGTAGAGGCCATCAAAGGGTTTTACGGCAACCTAACTGCCTACCTGATCGTGATCCCCATACTGTGGTGGCTCAATTTTCGCACGACGGACTTTCTATGGGCCTTTTTCCCCACTCTGGGCTGGGGCTTTGGCCTTACCATGCACGCCCTTGAGGCCTTTGGCTATAACCCGCTCTGGGGCAAACGCTGGGAAGAAAAAAAGATCAAGGAGTTGATGGAGAAGGAAGATTTTTAACCTCCGTCGATCACTGTATCAGTGATGGTCAAGGTGTACTCAAACCGATTGCTCTCAGGCTCTTCAAAATCCCAAGACTTATCGTTGATAGGGTCTTGTTGGTAGACCAGAATAAAATCACCGCCTTGGCTTCTGTACAATTTTATATGGGTCAGCGCTACTGTTTGTGAGGGCCTTATGGGTTCGGTGTCGGGGTTGAGGTCACTGGCGATGGGCACCAGGGTTCGGGCCACTATTGTGGTGAACCGGCCATTTTCCAATAAGAACAGATCGTCGTTGGTGTCGTTCTGTATAAGATAAGTGGTCTCAAAACCCGAATCGACAAAATCGTCTTCGCATTGGGTAGCCATTAACAATGGCGCTAACAGGATCAGTAAAACCCTTTTCATAGCCGTAATTTTTTTAAGCATGTACAAGGTACCAAAAAGGTTGTGCTATGCCCATTGCCAAAACATTAAATAACTGTTAAGGTGAACGCTGAAGAAATTAAGGGATTTAATGGAGAAGAGGAATTTTTAATCTCGGTCATAAGATTGCATGAAGGGCTGTTTTTAGAGGTTCATTGCAGAATTAGTTATAAACTTCCAGCCAATTTAAATAATGCTCTTGTTGCTCTATCTGTTTGCTTTTGAACACAGTATCTATGTAAGCGGATAGTCTGACCTCTCCTTTATCTACATTTAAATGGGGTTTATTGCTCTTAAGGACTGCCTGTTTTAGTTTATCTAACAACTCTTTCTTGTTAGTGGTAAACAACGAGTCACATTTGTTATAGTTAAGGGAATATAATTTTTCCGCATCGATGTGGTTTGTCGAAATAATGGCTTGAAAGTTGTAAAATATATAATCTTTAAGGGTTAAAATAACGTTATTCGTATCTCGTAATTCCCCGCCCCAATCTACGCCATTGATTTGGATATAAGTGTCAAGGGAGGTACTGTGTAATATCTCAACATTAAAGTCACCGGCTCCATTGGCCACATTATGGATGCAATTTTCTATTTTTCTGGTCCACTCTTGAATAAATTTATTTTCATGTTTTTTTAGCCATTCGTCATATTCGATACCATTGACCTTTTTTAGTCTCTCATAGCCATTTTTATCGACTTCTCTAGATACAGGTAAAACAACACTTGGAAAAAATACACGGAAATTGAATTCACTAAAATTATCAGAAAGAGAGGGTTGCGATATAATGAATTTATTGTTGGAGGAATTTATTTTGGCTATTTCTTCTTCAATAACTTCCCTTGTCCCTCTAAGCATTCGTTCTTTTACGGGCTTGGCATATTTTTTTAAATCACCAATTTCAAATGTAGAGAAAAAACCAGCTTGCTTTCTTTTAATCAAGGTTTGGTCTTTAAAGAGTATCGCACCATAACTTCTATTTCCCTCACCGGGAAGATAATTCTTCCAGCTTTTTTTTAACCTTAATTTATTTTTGTTCTTTTTCAGAACTGCTTTATCGGTCACAACAAACTCACCATGCTCTTTGTGCTTTATGTACAAAGCATAATCGCCATCAGCAAAGTCTACATCTTTAAGAAAATAAGTGCTATCATCAATATTTAAAGGGTTTGTGGTAGTAACGGTCTTAGCAGTCTTTAGCCTGCGGTAGGTTACGAATAGGGCAACCGCTACAATGACTACTACTGATATAATCAAGAATAATTTTCTCATTTGTTAAAATACTGAATCGAAATAGGTTGGATATTTCAAATATACCAACCTAAATCTGTCATACTTTAAAAATTAAATATTTTCCATGGCTACCTTTCAGAGATTTATTCTTGGGTATGTAGCGAATCGGTTCTTTTTGGGTTTAAGACATATCCTTTAACCACGTTTCGAGTATACAATTGATATGCAGTCGTACTGCCTGGCCGATGGGGCAGCCTTGCAAAAGGGCGTGATTCGAACGATAATGAGAAAGAGCAATTTTGTTCGCCGCAGGCGAATGCTGCACCATCATAGGACACGATGTTGGGCTTTGTATTTAATAATCCTGAATAAGGACTTCAGTGGGAATCCTCAAAGAAGTGTTTAATCTTCTGATCATATCAATAGTTAGTTTCCTTTTTCTATTGAGTATTTCACTCACACGACTTTTAAAGCCAACGACTTCTGCGAGATCTTTTTGTTTCATTCCCATTTGTTCCATACGAAACTTAATGGCCTCAATTGGATCAGGCATTTCGATTGGGAAATTCTCATTTTCATAATTATCAATAAGAATGGAGAGGATTTCTAATTCATCGCCTTTTTTCGTTCCTTTTTTGGCATCAAAAATTTCCTCAAGTCTTTTGAGCGCGTTTTGATAATCCTTTTCGTTTCTAATAGGTTTTAAGTCCATAGTTAAATATTGTCTGCGTCTATTTTATCATATTCGGCATGAGTTCCAACAAATCGAATCCATCCAATTTGAAACTCGAAATTAAACTTAACAATTAGTCGATAATCATTTCCTTTAATGTTAAAACAGATTCTGTTGTTTTTTAAAATGCTCGCACTTGGATAGTCTTGTTTAAGTTCGTTTGGATTGTTCCAATTGGCCTTTTCAGTTTCTTGGTACCATGCCTTTAGATGTTGTTCACAGTCGGCATGTTTTTCCCAGAATTCCCTTAAAGTCCGCTTTGCAATAACTCTCACAAGTGCTTATTTGTAGCAAATATAGCAAAAATGTTACCAAAATGGTAACTTTCGAAGAATTTTTTTAAACGGCCTCGGCTATGAACAGTTACGTGGGTTAGCACGGACTTTTGCAAGAACACGACAAGCTGAAAATTCCTGCGGAATTTTCAGAATAAGCCTGTAATAGCAATTGTTTATAGCATCCATGAAAAAGCAGTAAGTCGAGTACCTTAAATGGATAAGCCGGGTAAAGTGACCCACCTTCGCCGGATGAAAGTGACCAGTGTAAACGAACTGCTCAGATTTGATCTATCCGTGGGTTAAACTTAGTTTTTATTTTTCAATTTTCTTCTCATTGATTCTCCTTTTATATCTATTCTGTGTGCCGTGTGCACCAAACGGTCCAGGATGGCATCGGCCAGTGTTTTTTCACCTATAATGTCGTGCCATACTTCGACAGGTAGCTGTGATGCTATTATGGTGGATCTTTTGCCGTGCCTGTCCTCGATGATCTCCATCAGGGAGTGGCGGTTTATGTTGTCCAGGGGCTTCAGCCCAAAATCATCCAATATGAGCAAGTCCTGTCTTTCCAATCGGTTTATCTGTTTCAGGTAGGAACCGTCGGCCTTGGAGGTCTTTAGCAGGGTGAATAGTTTGGCGGTGTTGAAGTACATTGTTCTATACCCCATCGAGCAGGCCTGGTGGCCAATGGCGGAGGCCAGATAACTTTTGCCCACGCCCGTACTGCCCGTGACAAGTATGTTCTCCCTTTTTCGGATAAAGCCGCAGGAGCCGAGCCGCTGTACAAGATTTTTGTCCAGTTGGCGCGATGGACGGTAGTCCAAGGCCTCCATAACGGCCGTGTACCTGAACCTTGCGGACTTGGTCAATCGCTCTATCCTGCGGTTGCGGCGGTCGTCCCATTCGCTCTGGATGAGATAGGCGATGAGCTCGTCATTGGTGTAGGTGGTATCGGCACCTCCGGTTTCCATTGTTGTGGCGAAGGCCCTGTGCATTCCAAAGAACCTCATTTGTTTCATCAGTTCCATTGTTTTTTCGTTCATATGTTCTGTTTTTAAGTGTTGTTTTTATTCATAGTATTTTCCGCCCCTTATGTTCTTGTGCTCGGGCATTTCCAGATCCCCGTCGATACCTTCATCAATTTGGTCCCATCCCTTCTTTAAGATGCGCTCGACCATATTGTAATTGTACGCTCCATATTCCGAGGCACGTTTGCAGGCGTTCTCAAGACGTTCCCTTCCATACTTTTTGGCAAGGTGCAATATGCCAAGACAGGATTTATAGGATTGTTCCGGGTGCTGTTTCTTTTCCAATATGGCGATGATGTACCCTTTGCAGTGTTCGCCGATATTGCCTGCCCAACCAATGAACCTCTCACTGCTCCATTCGCTCACAAAGCGGTGGTGCGATGGCATATGGTCGGCCAGGGTGGTATAGCCATATTTCTTTTTGTTCCTTTTATGTACCGCGAACCTTTCGTGTTTATGGTAAATCTCGACGATGCTGTCGGTATAGACCAGCTTGACCTGTTTGCCGATATGGCGATAGGGAACACTGTAATAGTGCTTGTCCTTCCCAAAATAGATATGGCTGTTCTTGTGCACGGTACCTCGGGCATACCTTTTTATCTCATAGCGTTTTTCGGGCAAGGGCATCAGTTCTTGCCTCTCTATCTCAAGGAACAATGAACAACGGGAGTATTCCCTCCCCCTAAATGACATTCCATTGTGCTTCTCTAACAGCTCCCATATCGCTTTGTTGATATCTGTGATGTTATGGAAGGTCCGGTTCCGTAAAGGGGCGAACACCCTAGTGTAGATTATCTTCACGGCGTTCTCCACTATGGCCTTGTCCCTTGGCCTGTAGGTACGTGTGGGCAGTACGGCTGTTTCGTAATGTTCGGCAAAGTCCGCGAATACCTTGTTCAAACTAGGTTCGTAACGACTGCTCTTTGTCACGGCCGATTTGAGGTTATCGGGCACCAAGGCCTTTGGCACGCCGCCATAGAACCATAGGGCGTTCTCGGTACAACGTATAAAATCTTCCAGTTTTTGGCTTGCGCAGGCCTCCACATAGGTATACTGGCTGCTGCCCAGTATGCACACGAACACTTCCAGTTCCTGAAGTTCGCCGGTGTCCCTGTCGACGATATGGAGTTTCTTTCCCGTGAAGTCGATAAAGAGCTTGTCGCCGGCCTTATGCTCCATGTGCATCACGGGCGAGGTCTCCTTGCGCCATTCGGCGTACCAATACTTGAACTGTGAGAGCCTGAACCCATCGGGGTGCTTCGCATAATATTCCTCCCACAGCAATCGTCGCGTAACGCCCGTCTTGCGGAGTTCCTTGTCAAAGTGGGGAAAGTACTGCCTTAGGGTCAGCAGGCGTTGGCTCTTCGGCCTTTGCCCGTCCTTAAAAAGATTGTGGAGTTCCTCCAGGGTCATCTTCTCCACTTCGTACCCCGTGAAACGGTACCGCTTGAAGAATTCGATGTACTTTCTAATGGTAACGCGGGATATGCCCAATTGCTGGCTTATCCGTCGCTTGCTTACACCAGAGGTGTAGAGCTTATAAATCAGTTTTATTTTTCGCATATCTATCTGCTTGTTCGCCATGGTGCTTTTTTAGCAAAAAAAGCACTTCGCCATTTAGAGATAGATCTAATCTAAAGGTGGTACACTTTGGCCCGGCGCGGGGGGGTCAGTTTCGTCCGGCCAGCTATGGTCACTTTAACCCGGCGAGGGTGGTATACTATGTCCGGCGTTTCCACCTTAAAGGTTGAACAAAAAAACTTAAGATATGGAAACTCAAATTACTGCCGTCCCCAAGTTATTCATTGGCATCGACATACACAAACGGAGCTGGAAGGTACACTGCGCCACGGAACTGTTTTCGGGCAGGTCATTCAGCATGGCCCCAGAGCCCGGGCAATTACGTGCCTACGTAGGAAAGCATTTCCCGGACCATGAGGTAAGTGTGGCCTATGAGGCGGGTTGTTGCGGCTATCGCGCCCATCGTTGTTTTGAGTCCTATGGGTGGAAGTCCTTGGTGGTGAACCCTGCCGATATCCATCGTAAGGGCAAGGAGAGGCATACCAAGACCGATAAGATCGATGCGCAGCTCATCAGTAGGGAACTCAAAGATGGCCGTTTGGAGAGTATCGTGGTCCCGGATAAAAAGCGCGAGGAGCTTCGCAGTCTTTTCAGGCGCAGGAACGACCTGGTCAAGGATTTCAGGAGGATAAAGAGCTATATCAAGATGCAGTTGTTGTATTTTGGCACCAAGGTCCCCGAGGAGTTCGACAACGACCACTGGAGCCATGCTTTTCGTGGGTGGCTGGATGCCCTGGAATTTGAGTATCCGACGGCCAAGAAAACCCTTGAGAGCCGCATGCGCTCTTTCCGGTTCATCGACCAAGAGCTCCGTGACGTCTCGACACAGCTAAGGAGGTACTGCAAGGTGCATTACGGGAAGGACTATATGCTGCTCAGGAGCATACCGGGCATCGGTGGCATCGTGGCCTGTGGCATACTGTGCGAACTGGGCGACCTGCGGCGTTTCAAGAGCGTGAAGCATTTGGCGGGCTACGTGGGGCTGGCCCCGGGGGTCCACCAGAGCGGGGGCACCCATAGAACGATGGGCATGGCCATGCGGGCGCACCGTCTGATACGGAGCTATTTCGTGGAGGCGGCCTGGCAGGCGATACGTGCCGACCCCGTTATGCAAGGGTATTACCGAAAGCATATGGGCAAGGACACCAAGAAGATCATCATAAAAGTGGCCCGCAAACTGCTTTCAAGGACCTTGGCGGTGATAAAAACGGAGACCCCGTACGAGGTCGGGGTAGTTGAATGATAAACGATAACAAAGCTCATGAAAATTGACAGGCCCGTACCACAGAACAACGTGGGTGGCCCCGCCCCGGGCGGGGACCACATATTTATAGCAAGTGGCCGGGCTCAATGACTTAGAATCACACAGATGCCCGTGAACCCCGAACAATAGGGTGTATCACATATAGGATGCCGAGCAAGTTATACTAAAAGAAAAAAGTGGTTTAAGACAAAAAATACATATTGATTATCTTTGGGAGACTGGACTAAGGCTTTTCATAGGAGCCAATGTTGTAATGCGTTTTTATTATGTTTTACAGTGACAGTCCAGTTTCTGAAGAAAGACTGGAAGAAATGAAGTCGGAATGTGAAGAATTGTACATTGATGCGATAAAAAAAATCGGACAGCTCCATTCCATATTTCCGTTCATTGCCTTTTCGTTCCATAGTGACGCTGGGTTTTTGACCATATCGAACAATGACGACTATAAATTTTACACAGAAAAGGTCAAGAACCTTTCTGATGCGATTCAGTCCATTTTAGAGCATCTTGATACCACGAAAACTCGTCCATTTTGAAAGTGTTCGGGTCGGATTCCATATTTTTTCTTCTGTCCGACATTTTGGACAATGAAAGCTCACAGATGTACTTGATCCTGTTCACGGTTTCTTTGGTCGGTTTTTTGGGCAGGTTTCCGCTTTTGATGGCGTATAGGTCGTCCGCCAGCTCTTTCGGAATGTTCCTTACAAATCCGTACCTGTTCGATATGATGTCCAAAACCGATTTTTTTATGGCCCTTTCAATGAAAGAATCATATTGCAGTCTATCAAACTCTTTTGTGTCCATATTTTTTAAAATGCATTACAACGGACAAGTATAAGCGTAGTGCGGGAATTAGAAGCGATAAACTAACTACCCACCCCAAACTTTGAATGATGTCAAATACTGAATTGTAGTTATAAAGCCCGCATTACGCTTATACAATGTTCTCTGCTGGCCTTATTCTTTTGTCACAATATTTTGGCGATTATCCTCGACATTCAGCTCGATGAAATGCAAAAAGGGGTCAAGCAAGATATGGGTAGCCCCAGGCTTTTTGTAAATCGTGATGTTGTTTTCTCCTGATGATGCCTTGACTTCTTCAATTTGAAGCAGGTTTCCATCACTATCATATTGACCAATCGTTAGAAACACATTGGCGGCTTCTACTTCATTTTTTTGGATGCTATCCATTTTACGTATGGAGAATATAATTTCCAGTTGGTTATTCGGTAGCTCTTTGGTGTCAATTATTTTGTTGTCGTAGAAGGTTATTGATTCCATCATGTCCTGAATGATATAATGGAATTCAACAGGAATTTCATTTTTCAGATGCGTGATCAAATCCGTTGAAGTGGGGTACTGATCTACTCTGAATTTATATTTTTTCAAAAATTCCTTTAGAAGATTATTCAGGTTTTCTTCTCCAACATAATACTGCAATGTGTTAAATGCCATAGCTCCTTTTCCATAGGCAATGTATTCCTGCTCTGGTCTGACGAGGTATAGTGGACTTTCCTTGCCTGCATCTCTTGTCCTTCCTTCTAAATACCGTTGGCGTTGTAAACTCAGAAAATGTTGCGCTTTCTCCTTTCCAAAATGCTCTTCATATATCCTCAGACTAATGTATTCTGTGATGCTTTCTGTAAGCATTTTAGCACCCAAGGCATCTGCAGGCATGAGTTGATTTCCCCACCAATGGTGGGTGAGCTCATGTGCTTGAACGTAAAAGGATAAATTGATATGATTTTTTGCTTCACCATTGCTCAGAATAAACCGCGCTTCGGATGTAGGGATCGTGTTGCTCATGATTGTGGCATACGTCCCTTCTGTAACAGGAAACTCAATGGTTTTAATATCATCATGTTGATACGAACCGAAAAATCGACTATTGTAAGCAAGTGAAGCATTCAGCCCATCAGTTATATCCTTCAGGTTAAAAGTATGGTTTTCGTGATGATAGATTTCCACATTAACCCCTTTGTGGTTTGACTTGCTTACCGAAAAGTCGCCCGAGTGAAAGGCAAAAGCAAATTTGATTTTCTTCTCTGTTTTGTAGTGAAAATAGTTTCTGTTGTTTTCCGCCCATTGTTTTATCAGGGTTCCGGGAGCAATTGCTGTTTGTAAATGACTGGTGCTGATAACCGTTTCTATGTCTACTAAATCGGCATCAGGAGAATAAAAATTAGTATGTCTTGCTATGCTGTCAGTTGGCTCATAATATTCATCATCAAAAAAATACCCTAAACGTGGAAGTATATCGGTTCGTAAAAATGTACCATTCTGAAGGATACTGGAATTTTGATAAAACAGTGTATTTGGCTTGTTCTTAATTTCAAACTCCATTTGGAGAGAATCTCCTGATTCAATGGATTTCTCTAAAACATGAACCGCGAATTGTAAGGCATCATCTTTTTGAATGATTCTGGAAGTAACACTAAAGAAGTAGTCTGTAATCTCGTCATATCCGGTTTTTATCAGTAAAGTATCTATTCGTTCCGGGCTTTGATTGACAAGGATATAACTACCACTTGTCTGGAATGAATTACTCTCCGGGAAAAGCTCCACATTCAATTTTACTGAAGTTATTTTTGGTTGGATAGTAGATTTATATTTCCCAAAATTGGTCTTGAAGTCTTGAAGTATTTGCTCATTGTTTCCCACTGTTTTGGATGAGCTTTCTTCCTCCTGGAAAATGTAGATACCCCAAGCAAAAAAGAGGCCCAATAAGAGTAAGAATGTATAAAATGTGTGCCCCTTTAATTTTTGAACCGCTTTTGCAATTCGTTCTTTTAATGAGTGCGAATATCCACGTTCCCAGAAAAGATAAGTCAACAAAATCAAGATGACTGAAAAGCTCAACCAGTATGCGTTGATAATCAAATGGGCCAATAATCCATGACCAAATCCGTTTAAATCGCTGTAAGTTAATTGAGGTGGGGAATTGAACCTCAGGAGATTGGTTTCTATTCCGATTTGAGGGAGTTGGTCTTTACCGATCCATATCAGCAGTAAAAGGAAGATACCCACATATACATTGGGCACCAGGGTATGAATAAACACGGAAAGTGCAGCCCAGATAATTAAGGTTGGGAAGGTAAGAATCAACAAATGAAAAAGGTATAAGTCAATTTCTAAGTGATAGTAGCCATTGTATAGTTGTAGCCCTATACCGCAAAGCATCACAACCAACAATAAGAGGAGCTGAACCTTTAGCAATGCCAATATCTTTGAACCTAAAAGAACCCAGTTGGTAGTTGCAGTAGTATCAATAAGCTGATTGGACTTTGCTATCCGGGAGCGATGTACCAACATACCTGCATAAATGAAAGTCATCAGCATGATTACCAATGAAAAGAAGTACATAGGCACTGCCAGAACGATGCGCGTTAAAGGCAGATAGGTCATATCAGCCCGATTCGTTACCCGACTCACGGCAAAAACCAAGGCCAATACTCCAAAAAAAACCAATACTTGAAAAAGCCAATTCTTGATGATGAACCTGAAGTCGATAGCCGACAGTTTTAGCATTGCCTTAACTTGTTCGAGAAAGGAAAAATCAATGGTTACTTCTGTGTTCTTGATTCTTGATTGAATCAATTTGCTTTTTTGCTCTTTCCCAGACTTTCTCTTTCCGATTCCCGGAAGTAGGCGAAATGTTTCCTGCTCCAGTTTGAATTTTTTGTAAAAAAGGCCAAATAACAATAGGCCCAGTGTAGTCCATAGCAGTCTGTTCCAGAGCACCACCCCAAGCAATGGAATTTGCTGAACATTTTGTTCAGAAATGGTCCAAAATCGGGTTTCATAAGCAACAGCATTTTTGCCAAAAGGGTCGAAAAGCGCAAAGAGCAATGGCGTTCCTTCAAACAGATTATCGATCATGATCTGAATGAAAAACAAGAGTATAATCGAAATAAAACCTGCATAAATATTTCGGAGGGAGGCTACGACTATAAATATCATTAAACCATAGACAAACATATTAGGCCATACAAAAAAGAGATAGGCACTTACGTATCCCCAAAAGTTAGTTGGGCCAATCATTGGGTTATCTGTACCCAAAATATATTCTCCCAGATAGAAGGCAAAACCAACGGAAAGGGTGATCAGAAAAACAATGGTTAATGAACTGAGAAATTTTCCAAGCAGAAAATCCGATTTTTTAATGGGATAACTGTACAAAATGGGATGAACATTGCTTTTATAGTCCTTGTATATCACCATTCCGATAATCGCAGGCAGCAGGAACATGAAAAACTTATTGAAATATTGAAAAATAAAATTGATTTGATGGGTGGAGTTAAGGAATCCCACTTCCTTTTTGGTTTCAGAAACACCATCAAAAAATCCCCCTGTGCCAAGCATGGATAAAAGGGCGATACCAAAAAATACTATGAAATAAAAATAGATAGCAGGCTGCTTCAGCAACCTTTTCAGTTCGTAAGAATAGATCGATCTAAGCATATTCTTCTACGGTTTTTTCCAGGGCATGGAAATACACATCTTCCAGCGTTACTTTCTCGGCTTTTTCAAATGAATCATTGGGTCTGTTGTCAGCAAAAACTCTGATGGTCAGTGAATGGTCTTCATTATAAGAGGACGACAAATAATTGAAAGTAGATTTATATTGTTCCAGCTCGGTAGCAAGGATACTTTTGGTCCAGATTTTCGATTCCAGTTCTTTTACAGCTTGAGATGGGGTAAGGTGTCGGTGAATTTTTCCATGTTTCATGATGGCCATATCGGTACAAAGTTCTTTTACATCTTCTACCAGGTGCGTAGAGAACAAAACGATGTTATCTGTGCCGATTCCACGTAAAACGTTCAAAAACCGATTTCTTTCTTCAGGGTCTAACCCTGCTGTGGGCTCATCCACAATGATTAACTGAGGATCGTTGAGCAGTAACTGTGCAATACCAAAGCGCTGGCGCATGCCACCAGAATAAGAACTTACATGCTTCTTTCGGACCTCATATAAATTCGTAAGGTGTAGCACTTCCTCGACTTTCCATTTCCGCTCCTTACGGGAGGATATGCCTTTCAAAATGGCAAAATAACCCAATAGAGTTTCCGCTGATTCCTTCGGATAAACTCCGAATTCCTGAGGCAAATAGCCAAGTGTTTTTCGCAAGCTCATGGGGTCGTTTCCGATATCAATCCCATTGAAAACCACTCTACCGCTATCAGGTGTTTGAAGGGTGGCAATCGTCCTCATCAGTGAGGATTTGCCGGCTCCATTAGGCCCTAAGAGACCAAACATTCCAGGTAGAATTTCCAGGTTTATTTCATCAAGGGCTTTTACACCATTGGGATACGTTTTGGTGAGGTTTTGAATAGACAACATCATACATTATTGACTTTATTTAAGAAGGATGCAAAACCCAAAAACATACTATGTACTATGAGCCTTGAACAGGTCAAAAATCCTGATTTATAAAGATCAATGGATGGTTTTCAAGCTGTTATTCGTCCCAGAAGAAGCAGTGGGATGATATTTAATGTAGCGGGGAGTCCCATAAAATATTCGGGACTGCTATGAACAGGAAATTATGCGATGAATTCAGAAGGGGACTTTCCTGTTTCCTTTTTGAATGCGCGGTAAAAGCTGCTTTTTGATCTGAAACCACACTGAAGTGCGAGCCCTACAATAGAAAGGTGTTCCAATTTCCCTTCCGATACCCCTTTTTTGAAAGCCGATATTCGCAAGTTATTGATATAGTCATAAAAATTGGTTTCCAAATTTTGGTTGAGCAGCGTAGATAGTTTTTTATCAGAGGTATCAATCTGTTTTGCCAATTCGGCAAGGGAAAGTTCCTTGTTCAAGTAAACCTGTTTTTTTTTCAAGGTATCTTCTAACCTTTGCTTTAGCAAGGCAGCTTCATTTGCATCTAATGGTTGGGTGATGGGCACTTTTATTTTCAAGTGCTCAGACAACTGATTGCCTAAATGCTCAATTTGATACTGCTTGATAAACCAATCTTTCGTAAACCGATATAAAATTGAGAAGGTAAATGCCATCCAAAACACGTTGGGTTCTCCAAGGATCAGACTATCCCTGCTTTGGAATTCTTCCCTGAACGTAACTTCCGGATCATTCCACGTAAGAAAACCTGAGCGAACCACTTCCGGAAAGATGAAGATAAGAACGAAGGTCAGTACATAGATTTTCCATTTACGCTTATTCAAAAATTCAGGAACAGCCCACAATGAATGCACATAAAAAATTACTGGAAATAATAGTACGGAGAGCGGTGCTGGGGTTCTTGGTCGAATTGTTTTATCAAACCAGTCAGAAGCCCAATCAACATTGACAGCACTAAAAATAAAAAGCCAAAAAAGGATATGAACTACGGCTTCGATGTTTTTTTTAGAGATTTTTTTCATTTTATGGCTTGCAGAGAACGGTCTCGGCTATGATTTGTTGCGGTGCAGAAAACGCAGTTTTCCAACCGTGCAAATCCAGCCGATTGAAAATAATGAATTTAAGTTTAACCAGACAGGAAGCTATAAATTATAGCATCCATGAAAAAGCAGTAAGTCGAGTACCTTAAAGGTTGAACAAAAAAACTTAAGATATGGAAACTCAAATTACTGCCGTCCCCAAGTTATTCATTGGCATCGACATACACAAACGGAGCTGGAAGGTACACTGCGCCACGGAACTGTTTTCGGGCAGGTCATTCAGCATGGCCCCAGAGCCCGGGCAATTACGTGCCTACGTAGGAAAGCATTTCCCGGACCATGAGGTAAGTGTGGCCTATGAGGCGGGTTGTTGCGGCTATCGCGCCCATCGTTGTTTTGAGTCCTATGGGTGGAAGTCCTTGGTGGTGAACCCTGCCGATATCCATCGTAAGGGCAAGGAGAGGCATACCAAGACCGATAAGATCGATGCGCAGCTCATCAGTAGGGAACTCAAAGATGGCCGTTTGGAGAGTATCGTGGTCCCGGATAAAAAGCGCGAGGAGCTTCGCAGTCTTTTCAGGCGCAGGAACGACCTGGTCAAGGATTTCAGGAGGATAAAGAGCTATATCAAGATGCAGTTGTTGTATTTTGGCACCAAGGTCCCCGAGGAGTTCGACAACGACCACTGGAGCCATGCTTTTCGTGGGTGGCTGGATGCCCTGGAATTTGAGTATCCGACGGCCAAGAAAACCCTTGAGAGCCGCATGCGCTCTTTCCGGTTCATCGACCAAGAGCTCCGTGACGTCTCGACACAGCTAAGGAGGTACTGCAAGGTGCATTACGGGAAGGACTATATGCTGCTCAGGAGCATACCGGGCATCGGTGGCATCGTGGCCTGTGGCATACTGTGCGAACTGGGCGACCTGCGGCGTTTCAAGAGCGTGAAGCATTTGGCGGGCTACGTGGGGCTGGCCCCGGGGGTCCACCAGAGCGGGGGCACCCATAGAACGATGGGCATGGCCATGCGGGCGCACCGTCTGATACGGAGCTATTTCGTGGAGGCGGCCTGGCAGGCGATACGTGCCGACCCCGTTATGCAAGGGTATTACCGAAAGCATATGGGCAAGGACACCAAGAAGATCATCATAAAAGTGGCCCGCAAACTGCTTTCAAGGACCTTGGCGGTGATAAAAACGGAGACCCCGTACGAGGTCGGGGTAGTTGAATGATAAACGATAACAAAGCTCATGAAAATTGACAGGCCCGTACCACAGAACAACGTGGGTGGCCCCGCCCCGGGCGGGGACCACATATTTATAGCAAGTGGCCGGGCTCAATGACTTAGAATCACACAGATGCCCGTGAACCCCGAACAATAGGGTGTATCACATATAGGATGCCGAGCAAGTTATACTAAAAGAAAAAAGTGGTTTAAGACAAAAAATACATATTGATTATCTTTGGGAGACTGGACTAAGGCTTTTCATAGGACACTGTGTTGGGCACAGTATTTTTATTTTCAATTCCGAACTCCCTGTCCTTTTTCCATATGAAAATTAGACTTGAAACTACATTGAAAATCACGAGTAAAACTGTCCAATTTGTTTTTTTGGATTTGGGTAAATTTTTATAAGTCCAAAGACGGTAAATTAAATATCCGATTTGCAAAAGGACAAGTCCGTTTATTATTGGTGTTTGATATTCATAACTCACAATCTTATTTGAAATCCATTTGAAAAAATCTATACTCCAAAAAGACAACATATAAATAATTCCGATTAATGATGGAATTGAGAGAATTATTTTTGCCAGTACACTCATTTTTTATTCTGCTTTTACAAATTCCAAAATGTTGTCAATTCTTGGACTGGTTGCATGAACTTTGTAACCGTCAGAACTTGTCTCAATTATCTTCACATTAATTTTTTGACCAATCATGTGACTAACGTCTTCTGGATAGTTCAAGACTTTTTCATAAATCATTTCGTATTCACATTCAGATTTCCATTTGACTTTTGAGTACACTTCAACTTTCGTTATCGGGTTCAATTCAATTTGGGTAGAATCAGTTCGAATGATTAATTCAGGTCTATTTTCCAAAACGTAGTTAAACTTTCCAGTTTTGTATTCCGAACAGTTTTTCTCTTGTCCAGAGCAACTGAAAGATATCAGCAATAGTATGAGAATAGAATTTTTCATATTGTGCCCAACGGTTTGGATATGAGTAGTAGGCGAGGCACGAGCCTATTACTTCATATCTTTTGTTAGCTTGCGTTTTCAACTTCTTCGAGTTTCTTTTCTTTCGTATCTATCACTTCAAAATTCACTCCTTCAAGAATAGACTTTAACTCTTCAACTATAAAATCAACTCTTTTTTCAATGAATTGGTCAAGTGCATTTTCTGGCATTTCTTCCATTCTTGACCACTCAATCAGGTTAAGGGGAAGCATATGAGATTTGATAACATTTTCAAACTCAGGATTGCTGTCATAGTCCCTAATATATTCTAACGGGTTCTTATCACTTATTTCTAAATTAGTGAGTTGAGTTAAATAAGCAATATTCATAAGGCTGTTGTTATTCAATTCATTCTTACCTGGATTGTTCGCAATGTAATTGGTTGGAAATATGTGGTGAAGGTTTGGTTTATCAGTCGAAAAGAAGAAATTATCAACGATTACATTTCTATCTGTATATTTCCAATCTTTTGGCTGTTTGCTTGCATATAATGATAAGATTGCCCTTGAATAAACACCTTTAGAGCTGTAAGAAGCATTTCTCAAATCATTTCGGTCTATTAAGAATCTTTCAAACTGGAAATCTTCGTTGTTCTTTTGCTTATTTAAAAAATGTATATGATTGTTTATATCAGTCGTGTTGCTCAAGAGGTCGTTTCGGTGCATACTATTGAACCAAAAGTATTTCTTGAGAAATGAATAATCGGGATTTTGATTTTGGTAGAAATAATTCGCTATGGTTAAATAGAAGTATCTATACGGAATCAATTGAGGCCCCTTAATATTTAAGGTGTTCTCAAAAAAGTCAAACGTTTTTAGTATTGCCTTTTTTGCATCGTTCCAAACTGTCTCAATTTGTTCTGTTTTAATGTCATTCAAGTATCTAGGTGTAATATTTCTGATACCCGAATCTTCAATGTTCTCTCGAATAAGAATTGCGATTATTTGCAGATAATCAAAGTCACTAATTTTAAGAAAATTACTATTGTTGGTTTCTTTAAATTCATCAATCAGGTCTCGCAGATAAAATCCATTGTCATTTACACTTATCGGTCTAAATGTTTTTGCGACTACAATATCAAAAATGTCGAGAGGCTTTCCTGCTTGATTGATTCTTTCAAATATTTGGCAAACTTCTGCTACTTGAATCCCTTTTAGTTCGATAAATGAAAGGCGATAGTTGTTTAACACTTGCTGAACTCGTCTTAGTTCAGCCCAAAAAGGGTGGTTGTATTGCTGATTGACTTCCGGGTGATTTACAATTTTTTGTTGGATTGTTTCAAAATCTTGTTTAATGTCAAGAAGCTTTACGATTAGACCATCATTAAATTTCTTGTTTCGTCCAATGTTTCTTTTAAATGTACCATCACGGTCATCAATTTCATCCCAATATAGAAATCTGTTTTTGTAACTTTCATCATCAACTTCATCATCACTTGAAATTGTCAAGTCAATATATAAAGACGGGTTAAATCCGTCTTTTCCTTCGATTTTACCACCATACAATGACGTCAGAAGCGAAGTTGTTCTTTGTTGTCCATCTAAAAGATATTGATATTCAGTCCGACTGAAGTTATCGTCTATAATTTTGTGTCCACCAATTTGGCGGTGATTTTGAAGTTTTAAGTCTGTTTTCCAAACCAAAATACTTCCAAGTGGGTAGAATTTATATATACTGTCCCACAACTTTTTTACATTTTCCTTTTCCCAAACCACATCACGTTGAAATGTTGGAATTTGATAATTCTGATTCTTTAAATCGTCAAGGTAAGTGGTTATTCCTTTATCTGTTGGTTTTATTCTATCTGTAAAATTCATTCAATTTCGTTTTTTGTAATGCTGAAGACTTACCCTTTTTCGTACAGCGGTTAAATTAAACAAAATGTTTTTTCAAAGGGGCATGCCCCTTTGAAAAACCTCTAAAAATTCTTTCGGGCTGCTTCTTCCCAGAGACTTATGGGGATGGAACCGATTGTATTCCTCCCTGAAGCGTTCCGTTTCCATATTTACTTCCTCGATGTCCCTGAACAAATGGGCATCGAGTACATCTTCGCGATATGTCCGGTTGAACCTTTCGATAAAACCGTTCTGGCTCGGCTTGCCCGGTTGTATGTATTTTATCTCGATATCCTCCACTTCGCAATAGTTGACAAAGACTCTGGATAGGAATTCGGGGCCGTTGTCCACTCTTATGGCCAAGGGCTTGCCATGGATCTCTATGGCCTCCCTTAGGTACTCCACCACCCTTATTCCGGGCATGGAGAAGTTTCCTTTCATACAAAGTGCCTCACGGTTGAAATCGTCCATCAGGTTGAACACCCTGAAGTTCCTTCCCGTTATCAGGCTGTCGGACATGAAGTCCGCGCTCCATACCTCCCTTGGGGCATCGGGTACCTCCAGCGGCTCCTTTATCCGCTTGGGCAATCGCTTCTTGGTCTTTCTCCTTAGTTGCATGCCCAAGAACCGGTAGACCCTCAGTACACGTTTACGGTTCCATTTATGGCCTTGCTTGCGCATGCGGTTATAGAGCCAGTCGAAGCCCCGGTTCGGCTTGGCCTCTGCAAGTTCCGTCAACTTGTCGATGACCTGCGTATCGTCACGACGGCTCCGATAGTACCACATCGAACGGCAAAGGCATACTATCGTACAAGCACGTGAAATGCTCAGCCCCTCTTCCTTTACGATGCCTTCCGCCAGTTCCCTGCGCCCGCAAGGCCTCAAAGCTTTTTTTCGATGATGTCCTTTAAAATCCTATGGTCAAGGCTCAGGTCTGCGTACATCGCCTTGAGTCTCCTGTTTTCTTCCTGCAAAGACTTGAGCTCCTTGAGCTGTTGGGCGTCCATACCACCGTACTTGCGCTTCCAACTGTAAAAGGTGGCCGTGGTGATACCCTTGTCACGACAGATGTCGGTGACCTTCATTCCCGAATCGTACTGGTGGAGCATGGACACAATCTGTGCTTCCGTGAATCTGCTTTTCTTCATAAGCTAAAAATAATTGATTTTTAAACTGTACGAAAAACAGGGAAGCCTTCAAAAACAGGGAAGCCTTCACTTGCATTAGCTAGGGGTCGCCATTAGACGCATATTCGCTATAGCCCCTTGATGTGCACAGTGCCTTCAGTGAGGAGCGAATGGCCCGATTATGGTTTCAATGTTAAATATAGCGAATATGCAGTCGTACTGCCTGGCCGATGTGGCACAATAGCTCAGGAGGGAGTTTTGCCGTAGGCAAACGGCCTGAGCGACCGAAGGTATTGTGCCACATCGGTCTAGTGTATGAGTAGTAGCGGATTTCTAGGCACTAACTTTTCAGTTTTGCACTGACCTTTGTTTTATATTTTATCTTTAGTTTTAGCACTTTAACCGCTATTACTTATACACAATGTTACATGCTGGCTTTTTTCATTTTCTGTCGTTTCGGTTTTTCCCCTACTAATCTTTTCCATTAGTAATTCCAATTCCGAATTCATTTTCATATTCCGTTCTCTTTTTCTTCTTAAAATTCCTGCACATGCTTTGGCACTTAAATAAAACTTTTCCAATGCATGGTTAGGTTCCACAATGTCTTTTAAATCTCCATATTCCGGTTTGTTTGGAACATTGGAAGAATTTAAAAATACAGTTTGGCTGATTTGATTGACTCCATTTAATAAATACAATGGTGCATTCTGTTTATTCTTTTTGGTTTGGATAGACTTTTGCCATTCAATAAATTTTTGGGTTGACTTATTGTACAAATATTCGCTAATCTGATAACCAATCCATTTGACAACAGGAACAGCCCATGAATTTCCAATAGCTTGAAATCTGTTCGTATGACTATTACCGTTTACTTTGGTGTAATTGTCAGGAAAACCCATTAAACGCTCACACTCCAATGGTGTAAATCGTCTAATTCGGTCATTTTCTGAAACGTATAATGAGCCATTGTACGCAGCTGCGTTACCATTCCATTTTGTTCCATAAGCTGCATACAAACAATCTGTATATTCTCGAAAAACTTCAAATTTTACACCCTGTTTGCTAAAGACTTTTTCTGTTGTTTCCTCTTCCACTTCTTGGGCAAATAGTGTTGGTGTCGTTTGAGTTATACTTTTAGCTTTTAGCTTTAGTTCTTTTACTATGTCTTTATTGTCGAACTCAAATAGTACTTGGTCTGGTTTGAAATCCTTACCACCTGCAAGAACATATAATCTTTTTCTTTGATGTGGTAGACCATAATATTTAGCATCAATAACACGCCAAGCAACATTTCTTTCTTTGCCTTCTAAATATCCTGCTTTTGACCATTTTGAAACTTTGATTTCTTCTTCGTAACCCGCTAAACCTGCAATAAAATTTCCAAAAGCATTTGTTTTATCATTTAAAACTCCTTCTACATTTTCCCATAGTATAATGCTTTTTTCTTTGTCATTTTCTAATCTGACTTTGTCAATTGCGTTCGCTATTTCGATAAATGTCATGGTTAATTGACCTCTTTCATCTGCAAGACCGTTTTTCCAACCTGCCAAAGAGAATGCTTGGCAGGGTGTTCCACCACAAAACAAGTCAGGTGCTTCTATTTCTTTATTGAGGATTAATTTAGGTATATTAATCATATCACCAACATTTGGTATGTCAGGAAAATGATGTTCGAGGACTTTTGAGGGGAATTCAGCAATTTCTGAACTCCATAATTGCTTAAATCCGA
This sequence comes from Flagellimonas lutaonensis, assembly GCF_000963865.1. Taxonomy (NCBI): domain Bacteria; kingdom Pseudomonadati; phylum Bacteroidota; class Flavobacteriia; order Flavobacteriales; family Flavobacteriaceae; genus Flagellimonas; species Flagellimonas lutaonensis. The sequence continues at coordinate 156,262 of NZ_CP011071.1, read as the reverse complement.
AAGGACTAAAAGCCAATTGAGATGCCTCAATACCTGAACAAACGCTACCAAATGTTAATTTTTTACCCATATTTATTATTCTATCTGATTACAAAGCTACAAAATAATGATAACTTTAGTATGCAAACTATTTATTTTCTTCTATAAACTGATTTAAACTTTCTCGCCATTTTTGGATGTCGTACCAACCACAACCAACACAGCCTTTTTCTGCATCTTTTCCAACTTTTGGAATATCATCAGGCCAATTTTCATTGCCTTGATAAAAGAAATTAATCCCATAAAGAGTGCCTCTTTTCCCTGTTTGGAAACATTTTCTACACACTTCACGCTTTTGTTGATTTCTTTGGTTATCTACAAGTTGAAATTTTTCCTTTATTTCCTTTTCAGGCATTTCATCAGGGTTTTCAGCCCTGGTTTCTTCGTCCCATCTTATTTCAGGAAACTTATGGTCAGGTAATAATCCGTGTTTGTTCGCTTTACTGAATTCATAGACATTTATTGATTCCATGACTGCAATAGCTTTAGCTTTAAATGCAGGCGACATTACTTCATATCCTGTTACTCCTCCTTTTGGTAATGGAACAAGTAGAATATGAGTATCTGTTTCGTATTTACCCTTAACCGTTCTTCTTGTATCAGTCGCTAAAGTGTATCCAAACTCTTTTATGTCTTGTATTCTTCTTGCCCAATTTGGATTATTTGGTAAGTCATATTTCACACTATTCCAATCAAGGTCAAGTAGTTTGTCAAAGAATCCTTTTGTCGTCTTTTTACCTGACATTTCATCATTCCACCGCTTTTTTTCTGTAGCTTGAAATTTTTCAATTTCATTCTTGGTAAAATGAGGATAAATCTCGTTGAGATAATCAACTAAATCATTTGCCGTTTCAATAAAAAGTCCTGTTCGTCTGTAGAAATAAGGAATTGAACCTTTCCAAGTATAACCGTCTTTTTGGACGAAAGTTACGTCAATGTATTTTTCAGAGGCTTTAGAATGTTCTCTAAATGCTTCTACAATTATGTACTTGTTATCAAGTAGTTCAGAAAATTCTTCAATCGTTATTTCCATTATCGCTATGTTTTAATAAGTCTTTTATTTCGACTTCTAAAGCATTAGCAATTTTCTCAATGTTAACGAGAGTTATATTTTTTTCCGCTCGTTCAATCATACCAATATAGGTTCTGTGCAAATCAGCTTTATGTGCTAATTCTTCTTGTGAAAGATTGAGTAAGCGTCTGAATTTTCTAACGTTTTCTCCGAATAAATTTAGTATTTCGTGTTTAGATTCCATTGCTAACTAAAGTCTGCACAAAGCTAACTTTAGTATTCAGTTCACACCACAGACTATAATTAGCATTTTGGTTTGTTTAGCTTGCATGTAACGAAAGGGCTACGCGCAGTGCGGCCCTGGATTTTTGTTTGTCGTACCGAAGGTACGTAAAAAGCGAAAAGACAATTGTGGCCGTGCCAAATTGCGTTTGGCCGGTGATGTGTCAGCGTTTTTTTCTGCCGTTGCGGCGATTTTGGCGGCTAGGTCCCTCATCCTACGGTTTTTGCAATTTGGCGTAGCCCTTTCGATGGGGCAGCCTTGCAAAAGGGCGGGAGTGTGCCGTAGGTGGAAACGCCGGACATAGTATACCACCCTCGCCGGGTTAAAGTGACCATAGCTGGCCGGACGAAACTGACCCCCCCGCGCCGGGCCAAAGTGTACCACCTTTAGATTAGATCTATCTCTAAATGGCGAAGTGCTTTTTTTGCTAAAAAAGCACCATGGCGAACAAGCAGATAGATATGCGAAAAATAAAACTGATTTATAAGCTCTACACCTCTGGTGTAAGCAAGCGACGGATAAGCCAGCAATTGGGCATATCCCGCGTTACCATTAGAAAGTACATCGAATTCTTCAAGCGGTACCGTTTCACGGGGTACGAAGTGGAGAAGATGACCCTGGAGGAACTCCACAATCTTTTTAAGGACGGGCAAAGGCCGAAGAGCCAACGCCTGCTGACCCTAAGGCAGTACTTTCCCCACTTTGACAAGGAACTCCGCAAGACGGGCGTTACGCGACGATTGCTGTGGGAGGAATATTATGCGAAGCACCCCGATGGGTTCAGGCTCTCACAGTTCAAGTATTGGTACGCCGAATGGCGCAAGGAGACCTCGCCCGTGATGCACATGGAGCATAAGGCCGGCGACAAGCTCTTTATCGACTTCACGGGAAAGAAACTCCATATCGTCGACAGGGACACCGGCGAACTTCAGGAACTGGAAGTGTTCGTGTGCATACTGGGCAGCAGCCAGTATACCTATGTGGAGGCCTGCGCAAGCCAAAAACTGGAAGATTTTATACGTTGTACCGAGAACGCCCTATGGTTCTATGGCGGCGTGCCAAAGGCCTTGGTGCCCGATAACCTCAAATCGGCCGTGACAAAGAGCAGTCGTTACGAACCTAGTTTGAACAAGGTATTCGCGGACTTTGCCGAACATTACGAAACAGCCGTACTGCCCACACGTACCTACAGGCCAAGGGACAAGGCCATAGTGGAGAACGCCGTGAAGATAATCTACACTAGGGTGTTCGCCCCTTTACGGAACCGGACCTTCCATAACATCACAGATATCAACAAAGCGATATGGGAGCTGTTAGAGAAGCACAATGGAATGTCATTTAGGGGGAGGGAATACTCCCGTTGTTCATTGTTCCTTGAGATAGAGAGGCAAGAACTGATGCCCTTGCCCGAAAAACGCTATGAGATAAAAAGGTATGCCCGAGGTACCGTGCACAAGAACAGCCATATCTATTTTGGGAAGGACAAGCACTATTACAGTGTTCCCTATCGCCATATCGGCAAACAGGTCAAGCTGGTCTATACCGACAGCATCGTCGAGATTTACCATAAACACGAAAGGTTCGCGGTACATAAAAGGAACAAAAAGAAATATGGCTATACCACCCTGGCCGACCATATGCCATCGCACCACCGCTTTGTGAGCGAATGGAGCAGTGAGAGGTTCATTGGTTGGGCAGGCAATATCGGCGAACACTGCAAAGGGTACATCATCGCCATATTGGAAAAGAAACAGCACCCGGAACAATCCTATAAATCCTGTCTTGGCATATTGCACCTTGCCAAAAAGTATGGAAGGGAACGTCTTGAGAACGCCTGCAAACGTGCCTCGGAATATGGAGCGTACAATTACAATATGGTCGAGCGCATCTTAAAGAAGGGATGGGACCAAATTGATGAAGGTATCGACGGGGATCTGGAAATGCCCGAGCACAAGAACATAAGGGGCGGAAAATACTATGAATAAAAACAACACTTAAAAACAGAACATATGAACGAAAAAACAATGGAACTGATGAAACAAATGAGGTTCTTTGGAATGCACAGGGCCTTCGCCACAACAATGGAAACCGGAGGTGCCGATACCACCTACACCAATGACGAGCTCATCGCCTATCTCATCCAGAGCGAATGGGACGACCGCCGCAACCGCAGGATAGAGCGATTGACCAAGTCCGCAAGGTTCAGGTACACGGCCGTTATGGAGGCCTTGGACTACCGTCCATCGCGCCAACTGGACAAAAATCTTGTACAGCGGCTCGGCTCCTGCGGCTTTATCCGAAAAAGGGAGAACATACTTGTCACGGGCAGTACGGGCGTGGGCAAAAGTTATCTGGCCTCCGCCATTGGCCACCAGGCCTGCTCGATGGGGTATAGAACAATGTACTTCAACACCGCCAAACTATTCACCCTGCTAAAGACCTCCAAGGCCGACGGTTCCTACCTGAAACAGATAAACCGATTGGAAAGACAGGACTTGCTCATATTGGATGATTTTGGGCTGAAGCCCCTGGACAACATAAACCGCCACTCCCTGATGGAGATCATCGAGGACAGGCACGGCAAAAGATCCACCATAATAGCATCACAGCTACCTGTCGAAGTATGGCACGACATTATAGGTGAAAAAACACTGGCCGATGCCATCCTGGACCGTTTGGTGCACACGGCACACAGAATAGATATAAAAGGAGAATCAATGAGAAGAAAATTGAAAAATAAAAACTAAGTTTAACCCACGGATAGATCAAATCTGAGCAGTTCGTTTACACTGGTCACTTTCATCCGGCGAAGGTGGGTCACTTTACCCGGCTTATCCACATCAAGGACTATTTCGTCAAATTTCAGATTATACAGTTGGTATCTAATTTCTCCACTGATTCCATTATCATTCTTTGAAAACTCAACTTTTGGAATATTCACAACCCAATTCATATCATGTTTTTCCGCAATCTTTTTCAATTCGGATTTTGTTGAATTATTCGCCTCATGAGCTGGATAAACCATATGGTTTTCATGATACTCAAACAGTTTGTAGCTGAAATAGAAATTCAGTCCGAATGTTATTTGAGAACCTAAATCCATTTTTTCCATAAATAAGATTTCCTTTTCTGATTTCAGTTCGAAATTTTCTCCATTGCTTTCTCTTACTCTTTGCTTATGTTCCTCTGTCAATTTCTGTTCACGCTTATACATTTGGGCGATTGAGTCAAGTCCTTTGTCTGTAATAGTTTCTTGAGGACTTAAAACAACTATAGAAGGAACTCTATTTTCTTGGGAAAAAGAGGTCAAATAGTAAAAAAGTGATATTATCAGTAGTAGTTTTTTCATATTGGCGCTAACGGGCAAGGCTATGATTTGTTGCGGTGCAGAAAACGCAGTTTTCCAACCGTGCAAATCCAGCCGATTGAAAATAATGAATTTAAGTTTAACCAGACAGGAAGCTATAAATTATAGCCAATGTTGTAATGCGTTTTTATTATGTTTTACAGTGACAGTCCAGTTTCTGAAGAAAGACTGGAAGAAATGAAGTCGGAATGTGAAGAATTGTACATTGATGCGATAAAAAAAATCGGACAGCTCCATTCCATATTTCCGTTCATTGCCTTTTCGTTCCATAGTGACGCTGGGTTTTTGACCATATCGAACAATGACGACTATAAATTTTACACAGAAAAGGTCAAGAACCTTTCTGATGCGATTCAGTCCATTTTAGAGCATCTTGATACCACGAAAACTCATCCATTTTGAAAGTGTTCGGGTCGGATTCCATATTTTTTAAAATGCATTACAACGGCCAGGCGGCTATGGCGAGTAGCGTTGCAAGCGTAGCTTGCATTAGCTAGGGGTCGCCATTAGACGCATATTCGCTATAGCCCCTTGATGTGCACAGTGCCTTCAGTGAGGAGCGAATGGCCCGATTATGGTTTCAATGTTAAATATAGCGAATATGCAGTCGTACTGCCTGGCCGATGTGGCACAATAGCTCAGGAGGGAGTTTTGCCGTAGGCAAACGGCCTGAGCGACCGAAGGTATTGTGCCACATCGGTGTTGTGTATGGCTCGTTGCGTGCAGATTATCGATTATTTTTCGGTTGAGCCACAAGCCAAATTTTTAAATTTTACTATTTATCTTTTCTCTTGCAAATCGTCAAATTTAAAAATTTGGCGACTTTCCAAATATGCCTTAACTTCGGTTTAAGCAACTGAACAGCAATGAGCTATACACGTTGTTGTGGTTAGTGCTTTTTTCATTTGCTTAATTTCAAAATCCTAAATGCACCTTGTATTACCAACGCAAAAACAATTGTTCCGATAATCAAATCAGGTTTACTTGAACTCAACCAATTTACCAAAATTCCTGCGATTATCACTCCTAAGTTGATAATCACATCGTTCGAAGTAAAAATCATACTCGCTTTCATATGAACCTCGTTTTTGCTTTTTGACTTTTGCAAGATGTAAAGACAAATTCCGTTTGCAATAAGTGCAAAAATCGAAACGATAATCATTGTCGAAAAGTCTGGAATTTTCTCGGCTCCAAAAAATCTTCTCAAAATTTCCACAAACCCAATAATCGCAAGTGTTATTTGAAAATATCCCGCAATTTTAGCAATTCGTTTTTTTCTAATCAACGTTCCGCCAACCGCAAACAAACTAATTCCGTAAACGAAACTGTCCGCAAGCATATCCAAACTGTCGGCAACCAATCCCATTGATTTTGAAATCAGTCCTGTTGTCATCTCGATTATAAAGAAGGCAAAATTTATGGCAAGTACAGACCAAAGTAGCTTTTTTTGGTTTGCATTTTCTTTAAATTCCGTCTGGTCGGTTTGTTCGGTCGAGATTTTCTTTCCGCCCAAATTCAGTTCGAGAACGGATTTTTCGATTTGGTCGACTTGTCCGTTGTGAAAAACGGTCAGTTTTCGGTTTGGAATGTCAAAGTCCAAATTCGCAATATTTGAAATTCCATCCAATTTCATTCGGATTAGGTTTTCCTCGGAAGGACAATCCATTTTGGTAATCTCAAATATCGTTTTGTTCATTCAATTTCGTTGGTTTTTCGCATTAACCACAACGGCCAGGCGGCTATGGCGAGTAGCGTTGCAAGCGTAGCTTGCATTAGCTAGGGGTCGCCATTAGACGCATATTCGCTATAGCCCCTTGATGTGCACAGTGCCTTCAGTGAGGAGCGAATGGCCCGATTATGGTTTCAATGTTAAATATAGCGAATATGCAGTCGTACTGCCTGGCCGATGTGGCACAATAGCTCAGGAGGGAGTTTTGCCGTAGGCAAACGGCCTGAGCGACCGAAGGTATTGTGCCACATCACCTAAATAGGTGCAGTTTTGTTTAATACCGATAAATGTAAAAAAAATGTGCGGAACACCCTACAAATAAGAACTTCCAAATAATATGGATATTGGGCATTTTGTATATAAAAAATATATATTCATCTAAAATATATACAAAATGCCCATATGTTATTTGGCGCCAAAATCGGTTAAATCCACATTCCATCCCAAAAAACCAACAGTTCGGTCAGCCCTTTTTTTAAATGCGCCCTTTGCTGCTGATATTTGGGGTGTACAATCAAGAATGAACAATACGGGAAGAATGATAACCAATGGTTGATCTCAGAATTTAAAAATCAATAAAACAATAGTTATGGAAACAATCAACGAATACAAATACAAAAAGGCCAAAGAACAGGTCGAGTGCATCAAGGGGTTCTATACCCATTTAATGGTGTACGTCATCGTAATCTCTGTATTGGCGTATTTTAACTATGCAACCACCAGTTTTCCGTGGGTGCTCTTCCCGGCACTGGGGTGGGGACTTGGGCTTACGGCCCATGGCCTGCGTGCCTTTGGCTATATGCCCTTTTTGGGCAAGGACTGGGAAGAGCGCAAGATCAAAGAATTCATGGAGCGCGATGAATAGACCCCTGCCTCCCGATGGCTATCGCGACTATTCCAGAGGGAAGAAACTGCCATTTGGCCAAGTTATTTCTCTTTGAGAATGGGGGGGAGGTCAACAATTTGTAACTTTAAATACCTTTTTAACCAACAGATGCCCAGTCATCCCGATAGCTATCGATCGGGAGGGCATAAAATCAAATACAATGGAATTCAACAAAAACGAAATAAAATACATCAAGGCCAAAGAACGGGTAGAAGAGCTCAAAAAATTCTATGGCAACCTGACCTCGTACGTATTGATCATCTCGGCACTGGCCGGTATCAACTACTGGACCAACGAATGGCGGTATATGTGGTTTCTGTGGGCGGCTTTTGGCTGGGGCATCGGGCTCTTTTTTCATGCGATGAACACCTTCAAGTGGAACCCTTTTTTCGGTAAAGACTGGGAAGAGCGCAAGATCAAGGAAATCATGGAGAATGAAAACAACGGCACCAAGTGGCGTTAGAAACTTTGAAAATATATCACAACAGACCCTGAAATAAATTCAGGGTGAACAATATAAAAATACCTAGACGTTCTGGGCATAAATCATGACACGATATAGCAACGACAAATACGGCAGGGCCAAAAAGCGGGTAGACGAGCTCAAGGCCTTCTACATTCACTTGGGCGTATACCTTATCATCAATGCCTTTATTTTGGTGAACATAGCCCTGGGCACCGATAATTTTTGGCAGTGGGGGCACTTTTTTACCGCCCTATTTTGGGGGCTTGGCCTGGCCATTCATGCGGCGATCACCTTTCGGTTCAACCCTCTTTTTGGGAAGGATTGGGAAGAGCGCCAGATCAAGAAGTACATGGACAAGGATAGGGAAGAGGCCGATAAATACATGAATTTATAAGATGGAAAATTCAGTCGAGAAATATGAACGGGCCACCAAGCGGGTAAAGGAACTCAAAGGTTTCTACAACCATATCAAAATATTTGTGGTGTTCAATGGGTTTCTCTACGTGGTGCGCAGTGGGTTTTTGCACCAGTTTTTGGCAGATGATTTTCCGATCAGGCCCGAGTACTTCGCATGGGTGCATACCAACCTGCTCATTTGGGGGTTGATTTTGGTGGCCCATGCCTTGATCACCTACCGCAACAAATTTTCGTTCTACAAAAAATGGGAAGCCCGCCAGATACAGAAGTACATGGAGAAAGAGGAGCAAGAAAACAAAAAATACCGCTAGCGCGCAACAAACATTATCATTTCACGTATTTTAACCGCAGAATCCGAATTTTATGAATGCCATCATCATCGAAGACGAGAAACCCGCAGCACGGCGCTTACAACGCCTTTTAAATGGAATGGGGGTAAATGTGTCCACCTTGTTGCATTCGGTGGAAGAGTCCATCGAGTGGTTCCAGGCCAACACACACCCAGACCTGATTTTTCTCGATATACAGCTGTCAGACGGGCTTTCTTTCGAAATCTTTGATGTGATCGATGTCAAGAGCGCCATCATCTTCACCACCGCCTACGATGAATATGCACTGCAGGCCTTTAAATTGAACAGCATCGATTATCTGTTGAAACCCATCGATGACGAAGAGCTTGAGAAAGCGGTGAAAAAATACGAAGCCTTTAAACCCGGCCAAGAAAAATTGGCGGTCGATTTTGAGGACATCAAAAAATTATTGACCAACCCCTTGGAGCGTGAATACAAAAAACGCTTCACCACCAAAGTAGGGCAGCACCTAAAAATTATCAATGCCGATGAGGTCGAATGTTTTTACAGTGAGAACAAGGGTACCTATGCGGCGACCACCGATGGTAGAAACTATTTGCTCGACACCACCCTCGAAAATCTCGAACCTGAACTTTCGCCCGAAAATTTCTTTCGTGTGAGCCGAAAATTTTTCGTGAACGTAGCGCATATCAAAGACATCATTTCGTACACCAATTCGCGCCTTCAAATAAAAATGAATACCTTTAACGAGCAAGAAATCATCGTGAGCAGGGAGCGGGTGAAAGATTTTAAGCTTTGGTTGGAATAATTGAATTTAAATTACTGATAAAAAGCATTTTAATAGTCACTATAAATTTTTCTTATAGCGGTTTTTTTGTTAAAATCACTGCTTTTTTTCCATACGGTTGTCATCAAAGGCCGATGGCAACAAGGTAGGAATCAGCTTGACGAAAATGGGCAGCAAGATGGCGCCGCCGGGCAGCATGAAAATGGCCAATGAAGGAATGCTTTTAAAAATATCGATGAGTTGGTTCCGCATCTTTTTTTTCTCCTCAATCGTCAGTTCCTTGACCGTCGATTTAGAGATCAGTGCGATCAATTCTTTACTTTTCAGGAGTTCTTTTTTGAGCCTTTTGCTATTGCGTACAATTAACTTGCCAATCGTTTTGGCCATGTTGTCATAGTACTGTTCCGCCAAACTTTTGTCGTGCAAAAACGAAATGCGCTTGTAATTTTTTACGAAGAATTCTTTTGCCTGACAGAACGATGCTTCAACTTCTTCTGGGGTTTTGCCCAAATCGGCCCCGATATTTTTTACAAAAGTCAGTTCGTGCCGCTCAATGGCATGGTCTTTCCAGACTGCCATACAGGTCAGGTCCAACAGATACTGTTTTTCTTCGGCAGTAAGTTGGTTGCCAATGATCTTATGGTACGATTTGTCGTATTTATCGGGCTCAATGTCCACATAGGTTAACGATGCGGCCAGCAACTGCACCATTTTGGCGTCATGGTCATCACTTTCTTTGGTCTTTTTGGTGTGCAGCGCAATGTTTATGGCCGAATATTCTAATATTCTGGCGTGCCCTAGTATGCGTTTTTCGCCCTCCAAGAATCTCTTGAATGTCAGCACATCAATGAACAGCAATGAGTTGGTGATGCTGTTGCCAAAAGTTCGGTCGATAAGGTTTTCGCCCAATTTGATCCGCGAGTCTATTAAACGTTCGAGCTTTGATTCGTTGTCAGACCCCGCAATTATTTTTTCGAAAAAGGAGATTTCGCCAATTTCTAGGTGGCGGTAATAGTCCAACACCACCTGCACGAAGGCTTTTGGGTCGGTGCTGCCCCTTGAAAAGTGGAACACGTAAAAAAGGGCTGTCAGCAGGTTTATCTTGGCGACTTCATCGTCTGTGAGCCGGTGCTCGCTATTGATAAAGGGTGGAATGTACAGATGGACCCCATAGACAAAACCGTTTTCTTTCAGGTTATGGTACAACTGGTCAAAATCGTGGAAGCCATCCGTATTTTTTTGAAGAAAATGGCCCAGTTTATTGATCCAGCCAGATGCCGATGGATTCATGGCGAAGTGGTTTTGCATTTCAAAGAAACGAAATTATGCGTGGACAACGTCCAAGTTTCTGCTGTCTTCCCCAAAAAAATATGGGCAAAACCAAACCCCTTTTGCCAAACTTCCGTAGGTAAGGTGTATTAACCTATTAAATTGATGAAATGAACAAATTAACTAAATCCATGGTCCGTCTTGGGACATTGGTATTTGTGGGCACCCTGTTTATGGCAGCGGACCATATCGATGCGCCCTCTTCTATGGGCACTACGGCCGATATTGCCGATTTCTTTGCTTTTGAGCCGTTAGCGGGATCTGACAATACCGTTTTTGTCGTTGATCTGCAATCAGATGTATTGCCTGATCTGGCATACGGTACCTTTGATGAAGATGTATTGACCGAAATCAATATTGACCTTGATGATGATTTGGTCGAAGACCTTGTCATACAGGCTATCCCACGCGATGGCAGAATGTACTTCTTTGGGCCCGCAGCTCCTTCGCAGACAGGTCTCAACGGTCAGGTATTGATGGATTTCCCTTTGGGCGACGTAGAGATATCGGGCACCACCGCCATCGTTGAGAACACCGATAATGGGGTCTCACTTTTTGCGGGCCCTCGCCAAGACCCCTTCTTCTTTGACTTTTTTCAGTTCAATGCGGTCATTGACCCCGATGTAAATTCGGCACCACAGGGTTTTCTGCCACCGGATGAGGCCCAAGATACGTTTGACGGTGCCAATACCATATCGATTGTGGTTGAGGTGCCGAACAGCCTTTTGGGCACCCCCACGGCTACCAATGCCCTGGGGTTGACCGTCTACAATACTTGGGTAACAACAAATAGAAAACAATAAAAAGATGGAAATGATACGATATACAATAAAATATGTACTGCTTGTCTTTGTGTTGGTGGGTTTTGCAACGGCCTGCAGCAATGATGATGAAGCCATGATGGACGATGATATGATGATGGATGATGACATGATGGGAATGGATCCCGATTTCAGTGGCACTTTTGCACAAGTTGATTTTATGGGGCGTCCGGGAATCAATACGGTCTTAAGTGCAGATGGAAGCATCAAAGATGCCCACAACATGGCAATACCATCGGAAATGACAGCCACCTTCCAGGCAGATTTTGAGGCCAGATTGGAACAATACCATGATGTCTACGCCATGAAATTGGGGCTGGACCCTGCCGATGTAGATTATGAGAACAACATTTTGGGACTGGATGCCACCACCTTGACCACTGTGCTATCTGCCGATGTTTTGGAGGTTGCCCCTGACCTGCCCACCACCTATTTTGATCCCGGTACCGATGCCGACAATGATGGGCGCATACTTGTGCCCGATGGTGATGAAGTGGCGCTGACAGGGCGAAAATTGAGCGACGACATCATCGATATTTCACTGATCTTGCTTTTTGGTGGAATGGAAGGCGACCGTTTCAGTGGCCAAGACCTTGACAATGACGGTATGGCCGATTTGCCCAGATTGACTTCAGATGGTGTGGGCCTCACGGCGGATATTTTGATGACATTCCCTTATGTGGGCGACCCCGAATAGGGATTTTATTGCTATGAAAGGGAAAAAGGAAAGGGGGCGGTACGTCTCCTTTCCTTAACCAAAAAACAAGGTAATTACAAAAACATCATAATGAGATATCTATTATTTTTTCTAACCGTGTTTCTACTGGTATTATGCCAAGAGGAAACATCGAAAGTGACCGATTCAGAGGATTATAATCGATTTTTGAGTGTGCAACCCCCTAAAACCACTTCAAAGTATTTTGAGCTCTGGAATTCAAAAATCGCGCCCGACAGTTTACAATTATTGAGTTTTGGACATGTGGCCAGTGAATACAATCGATATTTCCAAGACACGGGAGACATTCAATACCTGAAAAAGGCAGAACAGGCTCTAACCAAGGCCACTGAGATTGCCAACATCAACAAATCAGGATATTATAGGGCCTTGGCCCGAAATTATATTGCGCAGCACCGCTTTAAGGAAGCATTTCAGATGGCCGAAAATGCCCTCCAATCGGGTGGAGGCCTAAAAGAAACACATAGTTTGTTGTTCGATGTGCATATGGAACTGGGCAACTATAAATCGGCTGAAAAGTACCTGGACAGTATAAGGGACATGTCAGATTTCGGATTTCTTATACGTGCCGCGAAATGGAGCGATTATAAGGGCGACCTGGATACCACTATCCGCTTTATGGAAAAAGCACTGGCCAAAGCCGAGTCGGCAAAGAACAAACGTTTGATGCTCTGGTCGTACACCAATCTGGCCGATTACTATGGCCATGCGGGTAGAATAGAAGGTGCTTATCACCATTACATCAAAGCCCTTCAATTGGATGCCCAAAATGCCTATGCCAAAAAGGGAATCGCTTGGATCGTTTTTTCACATGAGCGAAACCCGAAAGAGGCGCTGCGCATTCTTGATTCCGTAACTCACCACCATAAATCGCCCGACCATTTTTTACTGAAGGCAGAGATAGCCGATTTTATGGGAGACGATGAGCTCAAAGCCCAAAACCTTGATATATATTATAGTTTGGTACAACAACCTGGGTACGGAGACATGTACAATGGCACAAATGTTATTTTTTACTCAGAACACCTTCAAGCACCGGAAAAGGCTTTGGACATGGCGCGCAAGGAGGTTGAAAATAGGCCGACCCCCGAGTCATATGGCTACTTGGCGTATGCCTATGTTTTAAACGGAAAGATTCGCAAAGCACTTCAAGTGGTGGATGAACACATTCTCGGAAAAACGTTTGAGCCACAAATCTTATTGAACGCAGCCAAGGTGTACAAGGTCAATAGTGAACATCAAAAGGCAAAAGCCTTAAAACAAGAACTGGTTGGCGCCATATATGAATTGGGCCCTTTGTCTGAAATTGAGATTGACCGTTTGTAACTGTAACCTAATGGCCAACGTGTTATTGAAGTCACTAAACCCCGACGATTTGATTGCTAATAGGGTAGTGCCCACACTAATCTAAAATTGTTTTTAGTTGGTTGTTTTTTAGGTAGGGCCCCGATTTCGGTAGTAACCGTAAGTTGGGGCTTATTTTATTATAGACTTATAAAATTGTCCAAGTCCAATGTCCAGTCGTAATTTTTGTATTGGAGGTCGACCCCTTTGGTGGTAGGAATGATTTTGTGGTTCTTCAAGATTTTTTTGACACCGCTTTTTCCACCGAAATCACCACGGAACCAATTGAAAAGCGATGTAACGGCCACGGTTTTGGTTTTCTCGTTGTAGTCTGAGGTACGCTTCAAATAGATTTCAGTGCCCTTTTGAAGCTGTTCTTTGATTCGTTCGGGGGTGTATATTGCCACAGGCGGACAATCTTTGGCACCACAGTTCAGGGCAAAATGAATGCGATAATCACGCTCGTTGACGCGCAGCTTCCGCTCAAACCGACCCGGAAACCATTTTCGCACATAGCCCAGCCCCAAGGGCCATTGTGATTTTCTGAGGATGCCATGCTCAATTTTCTCAAAAGAGACCATTTCGCCTGCAATGTGCAGTTGTTCGTCACCAAAAAAAGCCCGGCGGTCATCGTAGTATTCTGGGTTCTTTGATAAAACGACCTGTATGTAGGCGTTATATATGTTGATCCAGAAGGCATAGCGCTGTTCATCTGTCTGTAAGGTGTTGGCCAATTCGTCGAGCGTGGTATTGGCAAGCTGTTCTTGAAAGGCCTCGGTATCTTTTCCGTCTTTGATATGCTGTAAAAATTCTTCTGAAAGCCTGTTGAAATCGGTAGCGGTGACCGATGCCTGTTGAAAATCGGCCTTCTTTACCTTACAGCAACTGAGCCCCACAATAAACAATAGGGCGATTACTCTTGTTTTCATTAAAATTGATTTTGTTTGCAACATCTATTTACGACATTAAAGGGTCAAAGGTTTGGTCGAAAGTATAATTTATTACTTTCATGGGCCCCAATTACAAACCCCTATCCAAAAATTTTCGTAAATGGATGGTAAAGCAATAATATTATTTTGATAAGCATTATTATACCTGTTTACAACGAAAAGAACAATTTAGAGAAATTGTTGCCGCATTTGTCAAATTTGGCAGTGGGCCATGAGGTAGAAATAATTGTGAGCAAGGGGGTTTGTGCAGTTGATTACCTGCCGATTGTCAACAGTGTTCCAAATGCCAAACAGGTTGCCGAACCAAAGAAAGGCAGGGCTGTACAGATGAATGCGGGTGCGGCTGCGGCGAAAGGTGCTATATTAGCTTTTCTACATGCCGATGTGTGGCCGCCCCAGGGCTTTTTTGATGATATTTTAAAGACCCTTTCCTCTGGGTACGATGCAGGCTTTTTTTCGTACCGTTTCGATAAAGACAGCTTTTTTCTCAACATAAATGCCTCATTTACCAAAAAAGACGGAATCTTTACCGGTGGGGGAGACCAGTGCCTGTTCATAAAAAAATCGATTTTCAATGGATTGGGAGGTTTTGATGAAGAACAGGTATTGATGGAAGACTTTGAATTTTTCCGAAGGATGAAAGCAAAGAGAGTGCGCTACAAGATAGTTGCGAACGACCTGATTGTTTCGGCCAGAAAATACGAGAACAATTCTTATCTCCGCATCAACCTCACCAATCTGTTGCTGGTGGTTCTGTTTAAGATGGGCTACCCTCCACACAAGCTGAAAAACGTGCACGACCGCTTGCTGCGCATCCCCTACAGAAAGCAACGTGCCTAAGTACACAGGTTAATTCCCTAAGCCGCGAAAGGATTTCTTTCGTTATGTAAAAACGGAAAATTCCAATGGAGCAATTAAGCTATTCTAGCAGCTGGGCCGTGGAAACGATCTGTGCGAATTCATCCTTTAAACTTGCAAGGGCAGTTTGGTGAACGAGCTCTGCATCAAAGGTTTGGCCATTGACACCTTTTTGGTCAAATGCGGCGCAGGCATCGGAAACCAATACAGTCTCAAAGCCTAGATTGGCGGCCATGCGAACACTGGTCGAAACACAATGGTTGGTGGTCAAGCCCACCACGACTAAAGATTTGATGCTTTTATCCCTTAGAACCTGCTCTAAATCGGTGCCGATAAAGGCACTGTTGACGTTTTTAGTAAAAAGGGGCTCATGGTCAAGCGGTTTTACCCCTTCTTTGATGTCAAAGCCAGGTTTTGAGGCATGTAAGGGCGAAGCGATATTTTGTGAACTATGCCGTACATGAAAAACAGGCTGTCCATTTTTACGCCAATGCGCCAATATTTTGGCGGCATTCACTTCCGCTTCCAGATTATTGGGGTTGCCACCGTAAAAGGAGTGTTCGTCCAATCCTTTTTGGATGTCGATCAGCAAGAGGGCGGTATTTTTTGAAAGCCTCACCAGTTTTTTAATCATGATTTTAGGATGGATATTTTTTTCGACACATCATCATCTAAGAAGCCACAGCCCCTAGGGTATACAGTTGTTCTAACGTAGGAGTATCGCTGCCGCCCTCCGGCTCAAGCGTGATGCCAAAGGCTTCCGATTCGTTAGGGTTCGGCAGCTCAAAAATTTTGGTGTCGTTATCAACAAAATCATCCAATAGTCCGATGCTGGTGGGAGTGAGCGGGTTCAATTTCAACGACCAAACTTGATATGTATACCCTGAAGGGGGCTCGGGTAGCCCTTGTGCATCGATATAGACTTTCTGTTCCTCTTTGTTCCAATAGGCTTTGGCATACGATTCGGGTGAAACCGTTTGTCCGCCCAAGGCCACCACGGCCACATTTTGGTCGCGCAGTTCGTTCAACAATTGTTCGGTATAGGTCATTTCGCTTCGGGCCTTCAAAATCTGCTCTTCAAGCGATTGTTTTTCTTCGTTGACCACCTCGATTTTTGACTTCAGTTCATTATTTTCAAGGTATACCCAAAGTAGCCCTACGGCAAACAATAGTGCAGCCGCCCAACCTAAATAACTTGACCAAGGTGTTTTTTCTTCAGATTTTTCAGGAGGTAGCGGCATTACATTGGTCAGTCGATTTTTCACCTTCGAAAAACTATCAGGTGACAAACCGGGAGAGGCCGTTTTGGCAACCGCCAGTACTGCTTTTTCAATGGCTTCAATCTCGGCCCTGATTTCAGGATGCTCTTGTGCATAGCGGCGAACCTCACGGTTTTCTTCCGCAGAAAGTGCCCCGGCAACATAAAGTTCCAGCACGCCTGACGCTATGTACTTTTCAATATCCATCTACAGTTTTAACCTTTTTCGAATTTGTGAAATACAGCTCCTGTTCCGTGTTTTTACAGTCCCGATGGGGATGTTCAATTCTTCAGCGGCTTCCTTTTGGGTAAAGCCCTTAAAATACAACAGTTCAATCAGTTGAATGCATTTTTCTTTTAATCCTTTCAACAATTTTTTCAGCCCGATGGCATCAACCTTGCCTTCTATGTTCTCGCTACCCTCAACAATACCTACGAAGTAGTCGATTTGCAGGTTCTTTTTTTGGTTTTTGTGGGATTTTGAACGCACTTCATCGATGGCGGCATTACGGGCAATGCTTAAGATCCATGTGAAAAATCGGCCTTTAGAAGCATCATAGTCGTCAGCGTTGTACCAAATTTTCACAAACACATCTTGACAGATTTCTTGTGCCCTTTCAGGGTTTCGAACAATGGTATTGATGACCCCGCAAATGTTCTCGGCATACATATCGTGCAACCGCTCAAAGGCTAGCATGTCTTTGTTCTTAAAGCGCGCAATGAGGGTATCAAGGTCCATTGGCATAAATGTATAAAAAATGATAGGTTTATTGAAGATTGGGTTCCAAAACCTCCCAAACATTATCTCGCACAATCTTGTGCCCCTCGGCCGTGGGATGGATACCATCTTCCAAGTTCAACTCGGGGATGCCGGCCACCCCCTCCAACAGAAACGGAATTAATGGAATATCGTTCTTTTCGGCCAGTTCTGGGAAAATTTTGCGAAACTCGGCCGTGTATTCAGGCCCCATGTTGGGCGGTATCTGCATACCTGCCAGAATGATTCGGGTATCGGGATTTTTCTCCCTGACCTTGTCGATGATCTGTTGAAGGTTCTTTCGTGTCTCGGTGAGGGGAACGCCCCTAAGGCCATCGTTGGCCCCCAGTTCGAGTACAAAAACATCGACCTCTTGGTTGAGCACCCAATCCAAACGGTTGAGTCCACCAGAAGTGGTCTCCCCACTTACGCCCGAGTTGATCACGGTGTAGTCGAGTTCCAATGAGTCCAATCGGTCCTGTATCAGTGCTGGAAAAGCTTCCTCCATATCGAGGCCATAACCCGCTGTAAGGCTGTCGCCAAAAAAGAGAATGGTCTTTTCAGATGTTTCTTCGGATGCGGTAGCATTCTCTGTTTGTTGTTCGGAAATTGCCTCGGATTCCCTTTTGGGGGCATCCTTGCAAGACAACATCAAAATGAACAGTAAAAAATAACGAAACTTTAAGAGTGTATGTAGCTTCATGGGCGTAAAAAATCGAAATCAATTGCCTATTTTTCCACTTTAACCGAACGGAAACCAAGGCATTTATGTCAAAGATATTAAACGTTGCCCATCTTGGGAAAACCTACACCAGCGGTTCTAAAAAACTCACCGTACTCGATGACATCACTTTTTCCATTGAAGCAGGTGAGACCTTTGCCATCGTGGGCCCATCGGGCAGTGGCAAGACCACCCTTCTGGGGCTTTGCGCGGGATTGGATAGGCCTGATACGGGCAGTGTCGAGCTTTGTGGGACGTATCTTGGTGATTTGAGCGAAGACGAACTGGCCCTGCTCAGAAATCGCGAAGTGGGCTTCATTTTTCAAAACTTCCAATTGCTGCCGACGCTGACAGCCTTGGAAAATGTGGTGGTGCCCCTAGAGCTTCGGGGCAGCAAGAACCCTAAATCGATTGGAATGGATTTGCTCGACAAGGTAGGGCTCAAAGACCGCTTTCACCACTACCCATCGCAATTATCTGGAGGCGAACAACAACGGGTTGCCTTGGCTAGGGCCTTCTCTAGCCGCCCCTCGATATTGTTCGCAGACGAACCCACAGGCAACCTGGATCAAGAAACGGGAGATAAGGTCGTACAGCTACTGTTCGATTTGAACCAAGATGCCGGTACCACCTTGGTCATCGTCACACACGATGTGGACCTTGCAAGGCGTACGGGGCGTATTTTGCGGTTAAAGGGAGGAAAGATTTTGGCGAACGAAACCAGTGAAGCTTCGTGAATTCCGATAACAACTACAACCCAAAAGCTGACCTTGACTGGTTGTTGAAAATGGCTTGGCGCGACAGCAAGGCCAGTGGCAAGCGCTTGATGCTATTTATGGCCTCAATCGTACTGGGCATTGCCGCAGTGGTCTCCATTCAGTCGTTCGGCGAAAATTTAAAAGAAAACATAGCCTTACAGTCAAAGGCGCTGATGGGGGCCGATTATAAGATAGACAGCGATCAACCCCCGAATGAACGGGTCTTGCGGATCATAGATTCGTTGGGCGGGGCCGATGCGAGGGAGGTCAGTTTTCCATCGATGGCGGTCTTTCCCAATAGTGGCGATACGAAATTGGTAGGGGTGCGGGGCATTGAAGGCGGGTATCCGTTTTATGGCGAATTTGAAACTGTTCCTGCCTCTGTGGCCACGACATATCAACAAAGCGGCGGGGCCTTGGTCGATGCTACCTTGATGTCACAGTTCGGCTTAAAGACCGGCGATAGCCTAAAATTGGGAGAGCGTTTGTTTCCTATAGCCGGTAGTTTGGTCGCAGCACCCGGTATGGGGGGTATTGGGGCCTCTATCGCTCCGCCGGTGGTGGTTCCCTATCGGCTCATAGAGGAAACCGGACTGATCCAGGTCGGTAGCAGAGTGGATTATGATTTTTACTTTGTGGCCGACCCAGGGCAAGATTTGGAAGCCCTTGATGAGGAGGTCGACCCGCAACTCGACATCGAAAATGCCGATATGGATACCCATATTTCGGAAGGTCAGCGCTTGGGTCGACGCTATGACAACTTCGGGAAGTTTCTCAACCTTGTGGCCTTTATCGCTCTTTTGTTGGGTTGTGTTGGTATTGCCAGTTCTGTGCATATCTATGTGAAAGAGAAGCTGCAATCGGTGGCGGTACTCAAGTGCTTGGGCGCCACGCGAAAGCAGACGTTTATGATCTACTTGCTCCAGATTGCCGGTATGGGCTTTTTAGGGGGCATTATCGGGGTGTTGTCGGGCCTATTGCTGCAACAGTCCTTTCCCTTTGTGCTGCAAGACTTCCTGCCTTTTGAGGTCGAGGTCGGTTTGGTGCCCGATGCCATTTTAGTGGGCTTGGTACTGGGCATTTTAATGTCGGTACTGTTTGCCATGGGTCCTTTGTTGGGTACTTGGTATGTATCACCGCTACAGGTGCTTCGCGTACAAGAGAACAATGTTCAAAAATCAAGAAGGGCCATTGCCTTGGTCTATGGCGCCATCGTGCTTTTTATCTTTGGATTTTCGCTCTGGCTATTGAACAATATTTGGTATGCCTTTTATTTTGTCTTTGCCATTATCACAGTTTTTGCGGTCTTGGGAGGCATCGCCAAGTTCTTTATGAAGATGGTGAAACGTTATTTTCCGCACTCATGGGGTTTTGCCCCAAGGCAGAGTTTGTTGAATCTGTTCCGCCCGAACAACCAGACAGTTGTTCTGATATTGGCCATCGGCATCGGTACGTTCTTGATCAGCACCCTATATTTTACGCGTGACATATTGCTGGCCCGGGCCTCAATCGATGGTGCCAAAGAAGCCCCCAACCTCATTTTGTTGGATGTACAGACAGACGAGCGTGAAACGGCCTCTATGGGCATCACCGAGGAAGGAATGGAGGTCATCAACAGTATTCCTATCATTACCATGCGTATTCATCAAATCAAAGACTCCACAGTACGCGATATCATAGCGGATACCACTTCGACCTTGGGTTCATGGATACTCTACCATGAGTTTCGGGTCACCTATCGCGATTCGTTGGTCGCCTCTGAAACGACCATAGATGGCGAGTGGCCCCCAACAGATTGGCGAGATGGCCCCATACCTATATCCTTGGCCGATAATGTGGCCGCTGATGCGCGTGTAAGGGTGGGCGATAGGTTGATATTCAACATTCAGGGTGTGCTGATGGAAACGGTTGTGGCACACATCCGCTCGGTCGATTGGCTTCGGATGCAATTGAATTTCAATATTTTGTTTCCCTCCGGAGTGCTGGAAGAAGCACCACAGTTTCACATTCTAACGACCAAGACACCAAGTGAAACGGTATCTGCATCGTTGCAGCGAAAATTGGTGAAACGGCTTCCGACGGTGTCGATCATTGATCTACGACAGATATTTACCGTTATCGAGGACATTCTTGATAAAATCGCATGGGTCATCAATTTTATAGCGTTTTTCAGCATTCTGACCGGTATTATCGTGTTGATAGGCTCAGTGCGAACGAGCAAATACCAACGGATCAAAGAAAGCGTGCTACTTCGCACTTTGGGCGCTAAGGCCAAGCAGATATTGCACATCACCGCGCTTGAATACCTGTATTTGGGACTCTTGGGCAGCGCAATGGGGGTATTGTTGTCGCTTTTGGGAAGCTATCTGTTGGCCGAATTTGTTTTCGATACCACATTCGCCCCATCTTGGGAACCGATGCTGATTGTCTTGCCCGGCATAACCCTTTTGGTTCTACTCATAGGACTGTGGAACAGCCGTTCGGTATTGCAGAGCCCGCCCCTTGAAGTATTGCGGAAAGAGGTGAGTTGACCGTGCGGAAGATTTTATTTGGTTGTACCGCTTCGGAACCTTACTTCACCTTCAAACTGATTGCAAATCCGCCCCCCTCTTGTAGGGTAATCGTCTGGGTGTCTCCCTTTTTGATGTCGAGTTGCTCGATGACAATGGCGGTGGGGTTGTTTCGGTAATGTGAGTCATCTGCATCTTTGTAGATGATAGCCTCATAGGTTTTTCCATCCTCCAAGAAATCAAAATTCACCATTATTTCGCGGCTGTTTTCATCGGTAATACCACCCACGAACCAGTGGCCCGTATCGCGTTCTTCACGGGCGATGGTGACAAAGTCACCGACTTCACCGTTCAACACCCTACTCTGTTCCCAATCGACCCCGACATCCCTGATAAACTTAAAGGCAGGTTGCCCTTCATAGTTCTCGGGCAAATCACAGGCCATCTGTATGGGACTGTAGATCACCACATACAGGGCCAATTGTTGGGCCAAGGTAGTATTGACTTGATTGTTAGGTTTGGTAGGCAACGCAATCTCGAATACGCCAGGGGTAAAATCTATGGGTCCCGAGAGCATTCGGGTAAAGGCGACGATTGGCAGATGTTCGGGCGGATTGCCGCCATCGGTGGCCCAGGCGTTGAATTCTTGGCCCCGAAGTCCTTCCCGTGAAATGGCATTGGGATAGGTACGTCTGAGCCCTGTCGCCTTTATGGGCTCATGGGCATTGATGGCGACTTGGTAGTCAGCTGCGGTTTCGAGTACTTTTCGATAGTGGTTCACCATCCATTGGCCATGGTGGTATTCCCCTTTTGGAATGATCTTGCCCACGTACCCCGTTTTTACCGAGTGCATACCGTGCTTTTGCATCAACTCGTAGGCAGCTTTCATTTGCTGTTCGTAGGTGCGGGGCGCTGCACTGGTCTCGTGGTGCATAATAATCTGGACCCCTTTTGATCTGGCGTAGTCGGCCACTTCATCCAAATCATAATCTGCGTAGGGGGTTACGAAATCAAAGACCCCTTCACGGTCTTCAAAACCTATCCAGCGGTCCCAGCCCGTATTCCATCCTTCTACCAAAACGCCCCCAAAGCCATTGGCGGCTGCAAAATCGATGTATCTTTTGGTATTCTCGGTGGTGGCCCCGTGTTTTTTGCTGGTCTGCTCTTTGCCCAAGGTGGCAAAGGTGTTCATGTCTTGTGTGGCCTCCATATCCCATGTGGAGAGGCCCAAATGCATTTCCCACCAAATACCCACATATTTCATGGGCGTGAACCAAGAGACATCGCCCAATTTATTGGGTTCGTTCAAATTTTCAATCAACCGCGACTCGATCAAATCACCCGCCCTTTCAGCAATCTGAATGGTACGCCAGGGGGTTGTAAAGGGCAGTGCCCTTTTGACCTTGTGCCCCAAACGGTCAGAGCCTACCAACTCGCTGGTCAAACGCAGGTTTTCGGGGTCCACTTTCAGCGTCATGCCTGCATAATCTGTCAGATCGGCTTCATGAAAGCTCAGATGAAGCCCATCATCGGTGCGCATGGTGACCGGCGTGTTGACGGCATTCTCAGGAATATAGGTTGCGGCAAGGTCTGGGTGGTCCCTTTTTGAAAGGGCATCGATTTCCGATACCTTGGTAGTGCTGTAAAGGTGTTCATAGATGTCCCAATCACCGGGAATCCACCATGCGGTATGGTCGCCCGTCAATTGAAACTCTGTATGCTCATCCATAATAACGAGGCTGTCGACCCCCTCTTGCTCAAGAAACTCATACCTGAATCCGATACCATCATCATACGCCTTGAAATGGACATTTATTTTTCGGTTGGGAGCAGTTGTTTCCTCGAGGCTTACAATCAATTCATTGTAGTGGTTTCGCACCTTTCTTTGCTCGCCCCAGGGCATTTCCCAGGTCTCATCGAATGTGTTCGATTGGGTGCCCGTTATTTTTAGGCCGCTCTTAAGGGCCGCTTGTTCTTTAAACTCAAAGCCCATGGATGAGCTATCGATGACCACATTATTGTTGTGTTTTACCAGATAAAACGGGGTGCCATCTTCGGTAAGGTGAAAACTGATTTCATTTGTACCGTTGGGGGAGGAGACACTGGCAGTGGAAATGTTCTTTTCACAAGCGAACATAAGCATTGTGCAGGCCAAGCCCAATAGAAAAATTTTCTTGTCCATAGTCATCATTTTAGTCGGTTAGTAAGCTCAAGACCCTAAAAATAATACATAAAAATAAAAGCCGCCTAAAAAGGCGGCTTCTGAAACGTGTGATGTGCTTTTATTGAATGATTCCGGTGCATGAGATACGGGCCCCTGCCGCGCCACTTGGCTGAGATGTAAAGTCATCGACACCTTGGTGCACGATTACGGCCTTACCGACAATGTTCTTGGTCTCGTCGTCGCAGCCGATGCACCATTGGTCAGTTGAAAATTCGATGCTGCCATTGCCGTCGGCATCTGCCTCAAAATTACCTATGTCGCCTTTGTGGTAGCCCTCTTCGGCACCCCATTTTCCGTGGGGTTGAAAAGTGGGATTCCAATGGCCACCGGTCGATGTTCCATCTGGGGAAGAACAGTCGGCCTTCTCATGGATATGTATGGCGTGTTCCCCGGGGGTTAGTCCTGAGAAAGTCGCCACCATGGTGACCATACCATCTTCTTCGGTAAAGGTTACTTCACCTTTGACATCGCTGTCGCTTTTGGGCTCCATGGCAAATTTCAACGATTCTACCGTTACTTCTTCGACCACCTTTTCAACGGTCTTTTCAACTTCTTCGGTGGCCTCATCGGCCTCCTTTTTTGCCTGTTTGCAGCTAAAAGCGGTTATCAGTAGTAGGCCTAAGGGCAATACTAGTAATCTTTTCATTGTAAGGGGTTTTTAGGTTCCGTTAAAAATACTCATAATTTAAACCTTTGTCAACCTGCAAATACTGGAGACAGATTTTAGTTGTCTTCGGGCATTAGGATGCCCAAGAAATAATTGCCGTCCAAATATTTTTGCGCCACTTCTTGTAAATCTTTTGAGGTCAATGATTTGACGCGCTCTTCGTAACTTAGTATATTTTCATGGTTTCTGTCCTCTTGGTCGATGCTTAGAAGCGTGTCAATCCAAAATCGATTGGTCTTTAGGTCTTCTTTTCTTTTGACCAAATAGGTCTGTTTCACCTTTTCCATGTCTTCATCGGTCACACCTTCTTTTTTGATTTTTTCGATTTCTTCAAAGGTGGCGGCGATCAATTTATCCACGTTTTCAGGACCGCAAGGGAATGATATGTTGAACATAAGGTTTGAAAATGAAATCTTGCTCAGACTTCCACGGGCGCCCACACCGTAGACGCCTCCTTCTTCCTCGCGAAGTTTTTCAATCAGCTTAATGGTCAACACTTCACCAAGGGCCTTGATGGCCATTTCGGTCTTTTCATCGTACGGAATTTCTTCTTCCCAGGTAATGCGCACGTTGCTCTTTGGGTCGGTACCCTTTTTGATAATGTGTTTTTGGTATGTATCCTTTCTTCTGAATTTGGTCGGAACATAGGTTTCATTGCTTTGAAGTCCGGGTAGCGAGGCCAAATACTTCTTAGCATACGCAGCCACTTGTTCTTCATCGATATTGCCCACTAAGTAGTAATGAAAATCACCGGCGTCTGCAAAACGCTCTTGATACTTTTGGTAGGCAAGGTCGTAATCGGCGGCATCCAATTTCTCGATAGTGGGGAAGCCCGTATAACGCGGGTTGCCCTCATTTTTGATAGTGTTCAACCGATCTTGAAAATAGAATTGCGGATTTGCCATTAGGTTGCCCAAAAAGCCTTTCTGATTAGTTATAAAAGAGTTGAAGGCCTCTTTATCTTTGTTAAGTGAGGTGAAATACAGGTGTACCATTTGAAAAAGGGTCTCGAGGTCTTTAGGTGCAGCAGAGCCTTGAAACTCTTCGCTGAAAAGGCTTATCCTCGGGGTCACCCTCACAATTTTACCACTTAAATATTTGTTCAAATCGGTTTTTGAAAGTCCTCCAATGCCCGCTTCGGCAAGTCCGCTGTTGGCAAAGGCAGTAGCTTTTAACTCTTCATCGGAATAAAGACTGCTGCCACCATGGCTGAAAGCTTTGAACAGTATTTCATCGTTTTTGAAATCGGTCTTTTTGTAAGTCAATTTGGCCCCATTGCCCAAGACCAGCGTGGTAGTGCCCAAATCTTCATTTTTGACCGTTTCGACAATAGTGCCCGGCTCTGGCAGCTTTTCTATGAGTTCGTTTCTTGTGGCCGTATCGGCATATGGTTGCAAGTTGGCCGATTCTACCTCTTTAAGCAATGCCTTGACCTCAGCTTCTGTAGGTTGTTTCAGCCCCTCTTTTTCGGGTCCTGTCAGTACGATTACCCTGTTATCGTCATGCAAGAATTCTTTAATGAGGCCGCTGACCTCTTTCAACTCAATCTCGGGCAATAGACGTTTGGTCATTTCGTATTCCCATTCGATTCCCGGTATGGGGCTTTGCTCAAGATAATGTCTGATATAAGGCCCAACAAGTCGATTGCTCTCAAGTTTGTCTCGATCGTTGTACTCTTTTTCTAGCCTGGCAAATAAGGTTTTTTTGGCCCGTTCAAATTCACCTTCTTGAAAACCAAAGCGTTTGACCCGTTCATTTTCTTCTAAAATGGCCCGAAGTCCTTGAAGTTGTCCTTCAGGACTCGTGGAGGCGATTGATTGGTAGGCATTCTTTGTTCGGGCGAAGGTGCGACCATAATATGAAAAGGCGAACACAAAAGGCGGATTCGCACTGTTGCGAAGCTCGTCGAGACGGTTATTGATCAATGTGGAAAACAGGTTACGCACCAGTCGCTGCCTAAAATCATTGACAGTGGTCACTTTAGGGGCCTCGAAACGATCTTTGTACATGACCTGTACCCTGGTGAAAGGGGCTTCTTTGTCTGAAGCTATGGCAATCAACGTCTCTTCATGGTTGGGCAATTGATATGCTTCACGTTTGGCAGGATTTTTTGGCTTCGCTATGGAGGAGAAATGACTTATTATTTTTTCTTCCATGGTCTTGACATCTAAGTCGCCGACGGCAATAACCGCCATAAGGTCGGGGCGATACCACGTATTGTAATAATCACGCACATCGCTGTACTTGAAGTTTTCAAGATTTTCTTTGGTGCCAATTGGAAGCCGTTCAGCATATTTGGACCCATACATGATTTTGGGTAGGGTGACCCGCTGCATCCGTTCTTCTGCCCCCAATCGAAGGCGCAGTTCTTCTAGCACAACCCCCCGTTCGCCATCGATGGCCTCTTCTGACAAGGTGGTGTTGTGCGCCCAATCTTCAATTATTTGAAATCCCTTTTCGAGTTTTTCAGGGTCATCGCTTGGTATGGGCAAGATATAGACCGTTTCGTCAAAACTGGTATAGGCATTCAGGTCGGCCCCGAATTTGACGCCAATACTCTGCAGGTAGTCGACCAGGTCATTTTTTTTAAAGTTCTTGGTGCCATTGAAGTTCATGTGCTCCATAAAGTGGGCCAGTCCCAATTGCCGATCGGTTTCCATAATGGAACCGGCATTGACGACCAATCGAAGCTCAACTTTGTCTTCGGGCTTGCCATTGTTGCGAATGTAATAGGTAAGACCATTTTCTAGTGTGCCGATCTTGACGTTTGGATCAATGGGGATATCCTCTTCAAGAATAGGTTTTCCCTCTGGAAGGCCAGCATCTAACTGACCAAATGCTACTCCTATAAAAAGGAGCATAACGGTTAGTGTAACAAAATTTTTTCTCATAAGTGTTTAAAAGGTTTATTAACTAAATATAAATTAAACCGAAAACACTTTTAAAATATGTAGGAATTTTTTTAGGATTTTAACAGTTCTTTGTTGTCGCGGATACCCCGTTTTAGGTTTTCGCAGAGCATTAACGATTTGTCTATACGGGTCTGTGGGTTTTTATAACGGGCTATGGCGTAGATGATACCGCGCTGTTTTCCTTTGGTGAACGATTCAAATATCTGGTACGCGTCGTAATCGCTCTGCAGCACCGCCTCTAGTTCTTCGGGTACCTCGACCCCGTATTTTGAAGTGTCTTCGAAGAGTTGCAACTGAAAATAGTCATTGGGAAAAATGCCCAATTCTTTTTGGTTGCTTTTGCTGAACATAATGGTGTATTGGCCCCGGTATCGGTTCAGCGCGGCATGTAGCTCGAGCGACTTGTCTTCAAAAGAGGCACGCACCTTTACCCGCTTATGTCCGCCCTTGATAAAGGGCTCGGCTACCTTATCAGGTACAACAATACTGTGCATACCTTGTATGGTGACTTCGAAAACTTTACTTTCCATAGAGCTGTAATTGAAAAAATAGCACCTGCAATCGGTAAAATACACAACTTTTGTATTGAAAATAGGGTAGGTTTGGATTTTTTTATTTACTTTGTATTTCAAAGTACTTTTAACCTGATGTTATGGCACCTAACAAAAGATTGATCACATTGACCTTATCCGGTTTGGCACTTTTGCTATTGCCATTGGTGGTGATGCAGTTCACCGATGAAGTCGATTGGTCCCCATCTGATTTTTTGGTCATGGGAGTACTTTTGGCAGCGGCCATTTTCATAATAGAGCTTATCCTTAGGCGGGTTGTAAAAAAGCAGCACCGGGTGGCCCTTTGCATCGTTGTCTTACTAGTATTCTTGCTGGTCTGGGCCGAACTGGGCGTGGGCATCTTTGGATCCCCCTTTGCAGGCAGTTGAGGTTGGGCCACGAATATCTCTTTATCCTACCAAAAGCTGTGTAATTACCTGGGTTTCGCTATGAAGTGTTCTGTGAACAGGGCATTTATCGGCGATTTCCTTAATTCGTTGCCGTTGTTTGTCATCGAGTTCCCCCGTTAGTGTTATCAAACGCTCAAAGGTGTCAATTTTGGCACCGTCGGTTTCGCAATTACCGCAGTCTTTAGCATAATCTTTGCCATACGATGTGTGCACTTCGACCGTATCTACCGGCCAGCCTTTTCGTTTGGCATACATTTGGATGGTCATCGCGGTACAGGCCGACAGGCCTGCAGCCACCAATTCATATGGGTTTGGGCCAAAATTGTTGCCGCCCACGTCTTCCGGTTCATCGGCAAGCATATGGTGTTTTCCAACCTTCATTTGGGTGGTAAAACCTTCATCGGCACCCAATCGGGCAACCACTTGGTACTTTGTTTTCAAATCAGGGTCTATGATATCCTGAACATCCAAATATCTCTTGGCCCATCCCGAAATTACCCCTCCTACGTATAGGGAATCTTCCTTTTTGAAAAGCAAATGGTCGGCACCATCCAACGAAATAAAACTTTTGGGGTGGTGTGCGGCATGGTAGATTTCTTCGGCATTTTTGATGCCCACGGTAGTGTCTTGCGGAGCGTGCATGATCAATAAGGGTTTTCGTAGGTTCTTGACAGTTTCGGGCAGGGATTTGGTTTCCAAATCCTCCAAAAACTGCTTTTTGATCGTAAAATCACGTCCGCTTAGGTTTATGGTGGCCTTTCCGGTTTCTTTGATATCTTCAATACCGCTCTTCAATAAATGTTTGACGTGTGTGGGATTGGAGGGTGCTCCAATGGTGGCCAAGGCTTTAACGGATTCGATTTCAACAGCCGCAAAAATGATGGCGGCACCGCCCAGTGAATGGCCGATAAGTAGGGTAGGGGCTTGGTATTCTTCCTTTAGAAAATCTGCTGCTGCGATAAGGTCTTGTACGTTGCCCGAAAAGTTGGTATCGGCAAAATCGCCCTCGCTCTCACCCAAACCGGTAAAATCAAAGCGGAGCACACCAAATCCGTTTGAGGTAAGGGCACGGCTTATGTTCTTGACCGCGATCAGGTTTTTGTTGCAGGTGAAACAATGGGCAAAGAGCGCGAAATTATGTGGGTAACGGTCAACAGGCAACTCCAATCTGCCGACCAACTGTTGCCCCTCTGTGTTCTTGAAGGTGACTTTTGTAGTGTTCATTTCGAAATTTTGCTGGAATGTCACCTTTAGCGCAGAAGAGGGGCCTTTTTACAAAGTGGGGGCCAGTTCTCTACTGCGCTCAAACTGATAACTTAATCCGGTTTCTTTTTAAAGATACCCCTTAAGTCGGGATTGTAGAAGAACCCTATCTGAAATCTGTCGTAAACCGCGTTTGAAAATTGATTGCGAAGCCAGCCTAACTGCAAACTGCTATTTTCGGTAATATGTACACCAACCGCTCCGTACAAACGATTTTGGCCAAACAAATTGTCTTGCAGATTTATGAAGAGTTCATCGTAAAAATTTAGAAAGAAGGTATCGGTCAGGGGAAGCGTCACTTGTAAACGATAGCGCGCCCGGTGCTGGGTCTCTTTTTCTAGGCCCAATCCACGATTTTCTAGAAACCGCTGTTCGAGGCGATACCGGTGTTCAAATAAAAATTCCCAGACCTTATTTTTCAGAATGAATTGTTGAAAAATTCGGTTTTCTAAAATTTCATTTCCTGAAAATGCCATGTCTGCCAAAGGAGATTCCAAAAAGGAAGGGTCGGTGTCAATGAACGCATAGCCCAAAGTGGCAATCGCATTGTCATTGATATGGTAATTGGCGCCCGTTCTCAAAAGGGTCTGGTTAAAATTGCCGCTGGTCTCATAATACCTGAACTGTGCTTCGGTATGCACGCTCCATCTTTCAGCTACGCGGTTCATACCAAAATACATATACCAGATGCCGGTTTTATCTTCGCCCCTGTATTCGGGCGCGGATTCTTGGCCCATTGAAACGTTCAACAAAGCCAGAAAAATTGGAATGAAAATCTTTCCCATTAATTCAAACTAAACGTTTTGGTTTCTTTGAATGGTGATAGGTCAACACTTTCAATCGACTCTCGGTAGGCTTTCCATTGGTCGGTGAAAAAGGTGTTGGTCTTTTGCAGTGCCTCTTTCAAATCTGCCTCAGCAAAGCGGATAAGTCTTCTCTCTGTCTCTGTAATGCCATTTTTTCGGGTACCCACGTAGAAACGGGCTGTGTTCAAACGCTGCATTACGGTGATTTCAGGATTTCGGGTAATGCCCTGACGCTTATCTTCCTTGCCCAGATACAGTGCAATGACCGAGTCGATTTGCTTTACAATTTCTTTGGATGCCTTAATCTGGTCCTTGAATTTGTCCTTATCCAAATCTTTCATCTCTTTTTCGAATTTTTTGGCCAGATCTTTACTTTCGACCAGTTGCTTGACCGCATCGGCAGCCGTCTGCATATGGTCCTCAAGTTTTTTGCCCGTTTCGTATACCTCGTTCACAGCGGCCATGGAAACATCCAGTCTTGGGTCGGGTTTAACGGTAACACTGGTAGTGTCTTTCATTTCGCCAAAACTGACAACTACGTTATAAGTGCCGGGTTTGACATCAATGCCCCCGCGTTCCCTATTTTGTTTGCTGATTTTACGGGAAGGCCTATCCGGCCCCTTTTCATCCATACCCCAATAAATTCTATGGAAGCCCGCCTTTTCAGGAGTCTTATATTTCAAGGTACGTATCAGCCTATCACCATCGTAAAAATCAAATTGTACGGAATCTTTTTTCTGAACCCCCGTCAACTCTTTCTTTTCTTGGTCTGAGGTTTCCGCGTCTTCTTCTTTCTCTTTTGGTTTCTCCGTTTTTGGTGCTTTTTTCATGTCTTTTTTACCTTCTTTCAGGTAATAAGTGATCATGGCGCCCCGCTTGCGGTTGTCTCCATTGTATAGGGCATCACCACCAAAACGGCTGCCGGTGGCCTGTTGGTAGGCTGCTTGGTAGGCGGTCGGGGTATCGAAAAGGGCCACCTCTTTGTTCAAGACGGACATATCTTTTGCTATTTCCCGAAGGGGACGGATATCATCCAACACCCAGGCGGCACGGCCAAAAGTACCAATGACCAAATCTTGTTCCCGTGGATGGATCACCAAATCTTTTGTGGAAACCGTTGGATACCCTTCCGTCCATTTTTGCCATTTGTTGCCTGCATCGAACGAGACGTACAGTCCGTCATCGGTGCCCAAAAACATCAGGTTCGGATTTTCAGCATCCTCGACAATCGAGAGCGTGTAACTTTCCACATCATTTTCATCGACGATGCGCGTCCAAGTCTTGCCATAGTCTTTGGTACGGTAGGCGTATGGAGTGTAATTGAACCTGCGATAATCGTTGGCGATCAGCAAGGCCTCGCCCTTATTGTTTTTTGATGCCTTTATCTGGGGAATCCAACTGCCTTTGGGCAATCCCTTGATGTTTTGCGACACCTCAACCCATGTTTCACCACCATTTTGGGTATAGTGTACTCGACCGTCATCGGTGCCTACCCAAAGCATGTCTTTTTCAACGGGTGAAGGTTCTATGACCAAAATGGTACAGTGGTTTTCGGCCCCTGTGGCATCCATGGTTAGGCCACCACTTTCGTCCTGTTTTTGCTTTTCAGGGTCGTTGGTCGTGAGGTCGGGCGAGATGACCTCCCACGTTTGGCCCTTGTCCGTTGATTTGTGCACGAACTGGCTTCCAAAATAGACTGTGCCATTTTCGAAGGGGTCTTGGCCAATGCCCGCATTCCAGTTAAAGCGAAGCTTGGTCTCTGGATCTGGTGGGGTGGGCCTAACGATATAGTTGTTCCCTGTTTTCCAATCATACCGTGAAACGAAACCTTGTTGGCTCATGGCATAGCCAAACTGGCTGTTGTCTAGGTCTGGCACCACATCGAACCCATCGCCAAAGGCGATTTCTTGCCAATAGCTGTTCCGGATTCCCTGTGCCCGCCAAACATAGGCTGGGCCACGCCACGATCCGTTGTCTTGCATGCCACCGTACACGTTGTACGGAAATTCATTGTCTGTGCTAATGTGGTAAAACTGGGCCACTGGCAGGTTGCCGATAAAGCGCCAAGTTTTGCCTCCATCTTTGGTAATGTTGAGTCCGCCATCGTTGCCATCCATCATAAATTGCCCGTTGTCGGGGTGGATCCACCAAGCGTGGTGGTCGGGGTGTACCCCATTGCTAACCCCATAGGCCGGCATCAATTGTGTAAAGTTTTTGCCGCCATCCTCTGAAACGTTCACATAGGTAAAGATCGAGAACACACGGTTTTCGTTTTCAGGGTCCACGTAAATCTCTGAATAATAGAAGGGCCGGTTGCCGATATCGTTTTTGTCGTTGATTTTTTTCCATTTAAAGCCGCCATCGACAGATTTATATAGGGCATTCTTTTTGGCCTCGACCAAAGCATAGACAATATTGGGCTTGTTTTTGGCCACTGCAATGCCAATACGCCCCAGCTCGCCTTTTGGTAGGCCATCTTCATCCGTCAATTTCTTCCAATTTTTTCCACCATCGTGGGTCATGTAGAGTCCGCTACCCTCACCACCCGATTTAAAGAACCAAGGGTCTCTTTTGTGTTCCCACATGGCGGCGAACAGTTTGTTGGGGTTTGCGGGGTCCATGACCAAATCGGCCACCCCGGTCTTGTTGTTGACAAATAATATTTTCTCCCATGTTTCACCCCCATCGGTTGTTTTGAACACTCCGCGCTCTGGGTGCTCGCCCCATGGAGAACCAATAGCGCCCACATACACGGTATTGGGATTCATTGGGTCGATGATGACCCGATGGATGTGCCGGGTTTTTTCCAACCCCATGCTTTTCCAACTTTTGCCCCCATCAAGGGATTTATAGATGCCATAGCCGCCGTTCAGGCTGTTACGGGGATTGCCCTCCCCAGTGCCCACCCATATCACGGAAGGGTTCGATTGCTGTATGGCCACTGCCCCGATTGAGGCTGTTGCTTCCTTATCGAAAATGGGATCCCATTTGATGCCGCCCGAGGTTGATTTCCAAAGGCCGCCCGAAGCCGTGCCTACATACATGACATCAGGATTCGAGGTTACCACATCTATGGCCGTAACACGGCCGCTCATGCCCGCTGGGCCTATGTTTCGGGGTTTTAGGTCTTGGACCAAATCCATTGAAAATTCTTGCGCAAAGAAAGGGGTGGTCGTCAAGAGTACCACGAGGAACAGTAATTTCTTCATCATTTAGATCAGTTGAATTAGCGTATAAATTTAATGAGTAAAAATTAGTTGTGCCCTATATGGCACCCGCAGCCTGGCCTCGAAAAACTTTGTGCCTCTTCGTGCCATGGGAAAGCCGCGTTGTATTTATTGTTTTCCCACCAGAACATACCACGTTCTTTGGTGGTGTTTCCAATTTCGTTCATGGTTTCGGCATCATAGAGCCTTCCGTTGACCATGGTGTATTTGACTGTTTCAGTATTGCGGATATTTTCCAAAGGATTTTTATCAAGAACAATCAAATCGGCCAACTTGCCAACCTTTAACGAGCCGATATCGTTACCGGCCCCGATATATGTTGCAGGGTCTATGGTGGCCGATTTCAATGCCTGTAAATTGGTCATGCCGCCTTGGTGCAACAGCCAAAGCTCCCAATGGGCACCAAGACCCTGCAATTGGCCGTGGGCACCCAAATTAACCCGTACGCCCGCATTGGCCAGATCGGTAGCGGTTTTCGAAACAAGAATATGGCCGTTCTCATACTCCTCATCGGGCACCATGGTTCGGTGGCGCGCACGTGCATCTATCAAACCTCTGGGGGTATATTTTAGCAGACGCTCGTTTTCCCAAACATTATCTTTTTGATAGAACCAGTACTCACCGTTCATTCCCCCATAGTTTACAATAAGGGTAGGAGTGTAGCCCGAGTTGCTGGTCTTCCAAAGTTCCAAAACGTCTTTATAGACCGGTGCCACGGGAATGTTGTGTTCCACACCCGTGTGCCCGTCCATGATCATCGTCATATTGTGATAAAAGGTAGAGCCACCTTCGGGCACTACATTGATGCCCAGTTCCCGTGCAGCCTGCATTACCTGTTGGCTTTGGTTTCTTCTGGGCTGGTTATAGCTTTTGACCGATGTTGCGCCAAAGGCCTTTGTTCTTCGAATGGCCGAACGCGCATCGTCCAAACTGTTGATCACTGCCTTAAAGTCGCCGTCGGCCCCATAAAGAATGATGCCCGTGGAATACAATCGCGGTCCTACCATGCCGCCATTTTTAACGAGTTCAGATATGGCAAAAATCGATTCGGTATTGGCAGAGGGATCATGGGCCGTGGTTACCCCAAAAGCCAAGTTCGCATATAACTGCCAATGTTTTTGGGTGGTAAGGCCATAACGGAAGCCGCCCACGTGGGCGTGGGCATCCACGATGCCAGGCATAATGGTTTTGCCCGACACATCATATACCTTGGCATTGGAGGGTACATGGATCTCATCGGATGTACCCAGATATTCAATTTTGTTTTCGTTGATGACAATGGTGCCGTTTTCGATAACCTCGTCACCTTCCATGGTAATGATACGGGCATTGGTAAAAGCAATGCGCCCCGAAGGTTTGTCGGTTTTGGCGATGAGCCCCACCTTCATGCCCACACTATCTATTTTGGTAGGCTCTTTTGGCGAACCGGGCAAGAAGGTGTAGCGGTCTTTGATGTCGTTGGCAAAATACTCATCCCCAAGTGTCCAGAAAACTGTTTGGCTGTCTTTTGACCAATGCAAGTTGATGCCGGCATCTTTTGAAATTTGTGCCACTGGTATGTATTTACTCTTATTGTCAAGATCGACTTCCTTGCCCGTTAGTACCAAAGGGGCCACATAGGCCTTGTGCAAAATGGTAAAGGCAATCCAATTGTTGTCGGGACTGGGAATCAAGCGATTGGCATATTTTGACTTTATGTGGCTTTTTTGGTCTTTTCCGTTGAGGTTTGCCGATTTAAGCGTTTTGGTGAGATTGCCGAAATAGGTGCCCCCGGTTTGATAGAAAATACGTTTTCCATCTGCCGAAAAGAGGGGATATTCTCCTTCTTCCAAAACCCACTTTACCCCTGAACCGTCAGCACCCATGGTGTAGAGCCCCGTTTTTTTGGAAAAACTCCTGCCTTGGTCATTGTTACCGGGTTCTTTGCGATAGGTTATCAGTTGCCCGTCTGGACTAAAGGCCGGGGTGCGGTAAATGCCTTTTTCGGTGGTCAGCTTGGTAGAAGTGCCCCCATTGGCCGAAATTTTATGGATTGCCCCTAATTGCTCATCGTTCCAAGTGACGAACACAATGGTTTTGCCGTCAGGTGAAAAGGCAGGTTCCGATTCGAAATCGGTACCATTGGTCAACCGTTTGGGTACGCCATTGGGCAGGCGCTTGCTCCAGATTTTTCCGAGTGCGTTGAAGACCAAAGTCTTCTGATCTGGTGAGGTAATGGCGTGGCGAATTACCTTGGCCGTAAATTGGTCGGGAGCCACTGGAGAATCGACCCGGAGGGTTTCAGCAATCTTAATGTTGGCATCGACCGTAAAGGGAATGTTGCCCACGGCCAATGAATGGACGTCGGCCTTGTAGATTTTCCCCTTGTTCCAAAAAACGATTTCTCGGTTGTTGGGCATCCAACTGAAATTTGGGTACACCCCAAAAATGGCCCAAGCTTCTTGCTGGTCTTTGTTGAGGTCATCAAATAGGGGCCACTCTTCGCCGGTTTCCAAATCATGCAGGTACAAAACCGTCTTGGTGCGCACCCTTTTCACAAAGGCCAATAATTTACCATCTCTTGAAACTTGGGGTCGGGCAGCACCACCCGGTCCTCCGGTGATGGTCTCTGTTTCTCCGGTTTCGAAATCATATCGTTTGATCACGTAAATCTGCTTGTTGGGGTCTTTGTTGTATTGAAAGAAGCCCCCGGGATACACATCTTCACTATAGTAAAGGTATCTTCCATCGGGCGAGATACAGGGTTCGTTCACATCTTGTTGGTCATTTTTGCGCTTGGTCAATTGCAGGCCGCTACCCCCTGTAATATGATACTGCCACATTTCGCCGGCACCCAAAGAACGTTGTGACGTGAAGTGTTTTCTGGCCACTAAATAGTGTCCATCGGGCATCCAATAGGCGTTGTTCAATAACCTGAAATCCTCATTGGTGATTTGTTCGGGATTGTTGCCGTCAGCATCCATCACCCAAATATTGTCGCCACCACCGGCATCGCTGGTAAATGAAATTTTTGTTCCATCAGGGCTAAACCGTGGTTGTATCTCAAACGGAATTCCAGCACGAAGAGGTGTGGCTTTTCCGCCGGTTATGGGCATTTTATAGATATCGCCGAGCAGATCAAAGACAACTGTTTTTCCGTCCGGACTCACATCAAGGTTCATCCAGGTGCCCTCATCGGTGGTAAAGGTGTGGTCTTGGTAGTTGAAATCATGGCCGGGATTTGCCACATCCCACTTTTTTTCTTCTTTTTTTTCTTGTGCAAATAGGGTAAGTGATGCCATAAGCACCACCAGGGAAAGTACTTTTTTCATTGTTCAGTCAGTTATCTATAGAGGCAAGAAACCAGCGGTGTGTTTTTGGGGCTAGGGTAATTTAGTTTGGGCCCTTTTACAACATCGAAAATCCAGTGTCTGTTCTCTTTGGGAATTAGCTGCCTAAAGATAGCGAAAACCCCATGTCGATTTCTTAAAGGGTTGTTAAGAGTGGTATGCCACATCGGTGCAGCCTTGTAACAAATGAATCGGCACGGCGTCTCATAGTTGAGAAACCGCAAATAACCACCAACATGAAACTTTCTAGAAACCTTCGAATAGGTATTACCACTGTCGTGACCCTTTTGGTTTGGGGCCATATTCTATGGGACCATTTTCATGGGGGCATTCCCACACATTATCTCTTGCACGATAAGGATATGCCCGGAATACCCAATTGGTGGGGCGGTATTGCTTTACCAATATTTACGTGGTTCTTACTGTACCCTGTTCATAAGCGCATTGAAACGCCCCATAATAAAGAAAGTCTCAAAACCTCAGTGTGGCGTTTTTTTGGTGGATTCCTGTTCGCGGTCACCATATCCATCTGTTTTGTACATGGAATTGAGGTCACGGACTATATTATGGGGTTGATTTTTATACTTGCCTTTATTTTTCCGCTATACAAATCGGAGTATCTCTTAGGATGGGTGCTGGGCGCATCCTATACTTTTGGGGCCATTATCCCCATACTGTTTGGTAGTATTTTGGCCTTACTTTTCTTCATCTTTTATAAAGGAACAAGGGCGATAGTTAAGGTTTTTAAACTCAAAAAAACTGTGTAGCTAGTTAGTCGATTATTTGATCTTCCTCAGAGCGACGATAGGTAATCAAAACTTTTCTTAAGTGCAATCTCAGGGTTTTGAACCATATCTTGCTCTACAAAAAAGTGCTTTACACCATTTTCTTTTGCTATCGGAATGATGGTATTGAAATCAACTACTCCATTACCGACCGTGGTCATATTTGGAAAAAGTTCAATCCATTGACTTGAATTACCGCCATCGCCCGAAAAGCTTATTTGCTCTTTCATATCCTTTACGTGCATCAAATGGTAGCGACCAGAATATTTTTTTAAATAGTCAATAGGGTTGGCCTTTCCGGCTAGGGTCCAAAAGAGGTCCATTTCTAAAAATACAAGGTCTGGGTCGGTATTGTCAATCAAAACCTCAAAGGGGATTTGACCTTCTATTTCATTGAGCCCGTAACCGTGATTGTGATAATAAAACATAAGCCCTTCTTGTTGTGCCTGCTCGCCGATGGAATTGAAGGTATCTGCCATTTCTTTGTAATCGTCAAGCGTTTTTCGGCGTTCATCTGGGATTGCCGGAAGCCCAATATATTTAAATCCGATGCTTTTTGCTGCTTTATCAAGTTCAACCACATGGTTTTCGAGCGTAACCAAGTCGGTATGCATGGCAGGCACGGTTATACCGTGTTCGTCAAGAATCGCTTTTACTTCTTTCTCGCTTAGGCCAAAATAACCACTGCCGCTAAAGCCCAAATGCGGGGTTACCGCATTCCATCGCTGGTAAGCCGCCTCGGAACTAAAAGGGTAGGGGCCATACATTTCTATTTCTTTGTAGCCCATTCGCGAAAGCATTGCAATGGCTTGTATGAAGTCTTTTTCAAGAAGAAAGGGTAGTGAGAAAAGCTGTATGCCAATGGCCTCCAATAGTTTTGGCTCTGCGTTCAATTGTCCGAACATGCTATGGGGCAGTAGGGTTCCACCCATAGACAGTAGCCCCAAATGTTGTAAAAAGGTATTTCTTTTCATTGTTGGTTATTTTTGGAGATATCCATCAAACGATTGTCAATCTCAGATTTCGAATACCAGTTGCCCTGCCGAAAGACCCCTGATAACTGTTTGAAAGCATCTAAATCTTCCAAAGGATTTTCTTCCAAGAGAATCAGGTCGGCCTCCAAGCCTTCCTTTACTTGTCCGAAAACATCTTCCATTCCAAAGAAAATAGCGGGGTTTATGGTACCCGATTGGATGATATCCAGATTCGTCATGCCCGCATCGGCCATGTTGCGCATCTCGTGGTGTATCGAAAAACCCGGTACGTTGAAGAGTTGTGGTGCATCAGACCCCAACAGCATGCCATGACCGTTTTCATTCAGTTTTTTGATGAGTTGTCTGCGAATGGCATCAAAATGCCTCCACTGGTTTTCCTTAAAATTGGGGTCGGCCATGAACTGCTCTTTGACACGTCGCCAATTGGCCAAGGTCTCGGTCGGCATGTACTTCATCTCAGGAAGGGCCAACAGTGAATCGACATCGGTAGGGGCAAACCATTTGGTGAAAAGGCTTTGCGTGGGCACGATCCATACTTCATTTTCTTTTGCCAATTGTACCAATTCATCGATTTTGGTGGTGTCGGCCAAAGGCGTAAAGTTATAGCCAAAGAATCCATTTTCGTTAGGGTCTACATCGGCTGATCCGGGCACCAATCCCTCCAAAAAGCCATCGACATGGTCAATGGAGGCATAGCCGCTATTCAGTGCATGGTGAATGCCAACATCCACAGGCACGTGGCCAGCAAATTCAATATCCACGTTGTTAGCTGTTTCTACTAACTGGTCAAAAACCTCCAACTGGATACCAGGGTGGATTTTCAAGAAATCATAACCATCTTCTTTGTAAGCGGTCACTTTTGCTTTGGCCTCTTCTTTTGAGGTGACCGAATTTCCATTTAGCGAGGGGCTTGAGGTAAATATACGCGGACTCACTATGTAACCATTCTCGGCCTTGTCGCTAAGCACCAAATGTGAAGGATGTCCGAGCATACCGCGAATGGTGGTGATACCGTTCGAGAGATATAGAAAAAGAACATCGTCTATCCGTTCTTGGGGCGTTGGGGGCTGCGGAATATGGGCATGCATCTCAGCAAGACCGGGCAGTAGGTATTTGCCAGAGCCGTCAATTTTTTGGGTGTAGGCACTGGTGTTTTCAAGGGATTCAGTGATGGACTTAATTTTTCCAGAATCGATGACCACTTGCCGGTTTTGAAGCACTTCTCCTGTTGTCACATCAACAATGCTGACATTGGAGATGAGTAGGGCCGTCTCGCTGATTTTTTCCTGTGCTTGGCATGCCGCAAACAACAATGCAATTAGAATGTACCGTACATTTTTCATGGCGGTTGAATTGAGAGAATACTTAAAGATAGCGAAAAGTTGTAGGGCACTGTTCGCGATGAGACGGGACAATCTAGATTTATGTACATTTGGCATACATGCCCGACCACATAGACCCAAAAAAAGAAACACGAGCGCCTTGGTACTATTTGCTCTTACTTATTTTGGCCGGCGAAGCGGTCTTCATACTGCCTTTTGTGCTGCCGCGGGTGTTTCGTCCCACGGTGTTGGACGTGTTTGGAGTCGATAACACCGAACTGGGGCTCTGTTTTTCTGTTTACGGCATTGTGGCCTTGGTCTCATACCTTTTCGGTGGGCCTTTGGCCGATAAGTATCCGCCACGAAAATTGATGGCGGTAGCTCTGTGGATGACCGCTCTGGGCGGATTGTTGTTTGCGGCGTACCCTACGTTTGGAACACTTCAAGTACTATATGGCTACTGGGGCTTTACGACAATTTTTCTCTTTTGGGCACCCATGATAAAGGCCACCAGGGTTTGGGGAGGTGACACCTCACAGGGGAAGGCCTTTGGTTTCTTGGATGGGGGGAGAGGGCTTACGGGCGCCTTGTTCGGACTATTAGGGGTGCTGATTTTTTCGCTTTTCATTGCAGGACAAATTCATACGGCCGAACTTTTTGAACGAAAGGAAGCATTCACCTACGTCATCTACGTATCGGCAACCATTATAAGCATTATCGGCGTTTTGGTCTGGTTCTTTATGAAATCAGGTGTCAAGGAACAGGAAATACTACTGCCCAAAATATCAAAAGAAGAG
Organism: Flagellimonas lutaonensis; assembly: GCF_000963865.1. NCBI lineage: Bacteria > Pseudomonadati > Bacteroidota > Flavobacteriia > Flavobacteriales > Flavobacteriaceae > Flagellimonas > Flagellimonas lutaonensis. The sequence continues at coordinate 115,635 of NZ_CP011071.1, read as the reverse complement.
ATAGCCCAAGTACTGAAACTGCCTTCGGTCTGGCTATTGATGGTCATTATTCTATGCGCCTATGTGGGCTATAAGATTACAGACGTGTTTTCTCTCTACGCCAAAGAGGTGATGTTGTACGATGAGGTTCAGTCGGCACAAGTGGGCACCGTTTTGTTGTTCATTAGGCCTGTGGTAGGAGTGCTGGTGGGTATCATTGCCGATAGGTCGAAAATTACCTTTTGGTTGATGGCAAGCTTTTTTATGGCCATTATCGGGTCGTTGCTGTTCGCTTCGGGCATCATTGCCCCCAATACCTGGTTGTTGTTCTTTTTATCGGTTATGATCGTGGCCACTGGCATATATGCCGCGAGGGCCCTGTATTTTGCCGTGATGCGTCAGGGTAGAATTCCCTTGGCATTGACCGGTACTGCAGTAGGGCTAATTTCTATAATTGGGTATACCCCTGATATTTTTGCGGGTCCGGCCTATGGCTATCTTCTGGATGCCAACCCAGGCGAAGTTGGCCACCAACATGTGTTTGTAATGCTTGCGGTTTTTTCCTTTGTCGGTGGGGTATCGGCGATGGTCTATCATCGGATGTACAAGAATTAAGCTTCCATTCTGGATAGTTCATCAACTTCTGCCGTTTAGGTATTTGATACCTTGTTCACAAGAGTTGATGATTTGGTCTATCCTTTTCTGACGGGTCTCTTTTCGCTTTGCCTGTTTGAGCCAATAGAGATAGCTTTTGCGCTGCCCTTTGGTAAAATTCTGAAAGTTTTCGAATGCCCGCTTGTTTTGGTCGAAGGCCTTTTGCAGGTCGTTGGGCACCACACCGTTCTCCACATCGTCCAATGCATGCCAAGAACCGTTTTGTTTGGCAATTTCGATGGCCCTCAGTCCGCTCTCGTGCATGAGTCCTGCCGCTGAGAGCTCCTTTATGTGTTCTTTGTTGACCCTGCTCCAAACACTTTTGGGTTTTCTTGGGCAAAAGTATTGACGGCGTTTGCCATTGCCAAGACTTTTTACGGTGCTGTCGATCCATCCATAGCAAAGAGCCACTTTAACCGCTTCTTCCCAACGCATGCTTTCCATCTCATGCCCCACCTTATAAAAAATCAGGTAGATGCCGTTGGGTGAACCGTGGTTCTTTTCAAGCCAATGCCGCCATTCATTGGTTTCTTTGAAATAGTATTCCCTGATTTTTTCCATTTGCAAGAAGATGTTAAATGTCTTCAAAATAACGAATATGAAATAATTGCTGAAGAAATTGAAAAAATATTACTTGTTTTTGGCCAAAAAGCAGGCTATACTTGACTTATGAAAAAAATCACATTTCTTTTATCCGTATTACTTGTATCGTCTTTGGCCAGTTGTGAGAAAAAAAAGGAGGGCAACCCAAGAGTATTGGTTTTTTCAAAAACCATGGGTTTTGAACATGCTTCCATCCCCACAGGTATTGCTGCCATCCAAAAATTGGGTACCGAAAACGGGTTTGAGGTCGATACGACCAGAAACGCCGAAGCATTTACCGATGAAACACTGAAACAGTATTCGGCCATTATCTTTTTAAGTACCACGGGCAATGTTCTTGACCATAGGCAAGAGGCTGCCTTTGAGCGCTATATTCAGGCCGGTGGGGGTTTTGTGGGCATCCATGCCGCAACCGACACCGAATACGACTGGGGCTGGTACACGAAATTGGTCGGGGGCCAGTTTTTGAGCCATCCGAATGGTACCCCAGAGGCTGATTTCATCATCAAGGATAAAAACTTTCCCGCCACCGAGTTTTTTACCGATACCGTTTGGCACCGAACTGATGAGCTGTACAACTTCAAGAAGTTGAATCCCGATGTAAATGTGCTGATCACTGTTGATGAATCGACCTACGAGGGCGGCGAAAACGGTGATTTTCACCCTATGAGCTGGTACCACGAGTTTGATGGTGGGCGGTCTTTTTATACGGCCGCAGGACATACCGATGAAAGTTTTTCAGAAGAACTGTTCTTGAAACACGTACTGGGTGGAATCCAATATGCCATTGGCAAGAACCTAGAACTTGATTATGGCAAGGCCACTTCACAGATTCCACCAGATGCCGACAGGTTCACCAAAAAGGTCTTGGTAGAAGGCGAATTTTTTGAGCCTACCGAAATGGCTGTTTTGCCCAATAACGATGTGTTGATCGCACAGCGCCGGGGCGAGATCATGCTGTATTCGAATGAAACGCAAGAATTGAAACAAGTTGCCTTTTTGGATGTGTACCATAAAACGTTGAACACCCCGGGAGTCAATGCAGAAGAGGGGTTGATGGGCCTTCAAAAAGACCCTGACTATGCCAACAATCATTGGATCTATGCCTATTATGCGCCCACTGGCGACAAATGGGTAAATCGCCTTTCGCGGTTTAAGTATAAAGATGGGGTCTTTGACCTAGATTCTGAACAGGTGATTCTCGAGGTAGAGAGCCAACGTGAAATATGTTGCCATACGGGCGGATCGATCGCTTTTGGGGGCGATGGACTGCTGTATCTGTCCACCGGGGATAATTCCACCCCCTTTGACGAGCCCAATGCACCTTATGTCAACAAGGGCTATGCCCCATTGAATGACCTACCGGGGAAAGAACAGTACGATGCCCGGCGTTCTTCTGGCAATACCAACGACCTGCGCGGAAAGATCCTTCGAATAAAAGTCAACGAAGATGGCTCGTATGATATTCCAAAGGGCAATCTATTTCCACAGGGAACCGAAAAGACGCGACCTGAAATCTACACCATGGGCCACCGTAATCCATACCGTATATCCGTAGACCCAAAGAATGGCTATCTGTATTGGGGCGATGTTGGTCCTGATGCCGGTGAAGATGACTTGGCCAATCGGGGTCCCAGAGGCTATGATGAGGTGGGTCAAGCACGCCAGGCCGGTAATTATGGCTGGCCCCTGTTCATAGCCGACAATAAGGCGTACCTTGATTACGATTATGCCACGGGAGAAAGCGGTGCCGCTTTTGATCCGGAAAAACCCATAAACGATTCGCGAAACAACACTGGCTTGCGGGAGTTGCCCCCTGCCCAACCGGCCATGATCTTCTACCCATATGCGCCTACCCAAGATTTTCCACAAGTGGGCACAGGTGGCCGCAATGCCATGGCAGGCCCCGTGTACTATTCAGACTTTTATGAAGGTGAGAACAAACTGCCTGACTATTATGATGGAAAAGTTATGATTTATGAATGGATGCGCGGTTGGATGATGGCCGTTACGCTTTTTGAGGATGGTACCTTGAACAAAATGGAACCCTTTGCACCAGACGTAAAGGTCAACAATCTGATTGATATGGAAATCAGTGATGACGGCCGTATCTACCTGCTCGAGTATGGTAGCGGTTGGTTCACACAAAACGAAGACTCTGGGTTGTCATACATTGAATATAATGGGGGAAACCGACCACCACTCATCGATAGTTTCATAGTTGACAAGACATCTGGAAGGCTGCCCTTAGAGGTTACTGCGACCGTACAGGCCCATGATAGGGAAAAGGATGCAATAAGTTATGTATGGGATTTTGGTAACGGTGAAACCAAGGAAACATCGGAGAACAGCATTCAACATATCTATTCTGAACCCGGCGAATACAAGGTCTCCGTTGCGGTGAAAGATAGCAAGGGCGCTTCACAGAAGAGCAATCTGGTACGTATTACCGCAGGCAATTCAAGACCCGTGGTGTCCATTGACCTGAAAGGTGGCAATTCATCGTTTTTCATAGCAGGCGCACCGATCGAATACGAGGTGCGGGTCGAAGATCCCGACGGGACCGAGATCAACACAGAAAATATTTTTGTCTCGGTCGACTATCTAGAGGGAATGGATCAGGTAAACATGTCGATGGGCCATCAAAAAGTGTCGGCGGCGGTCACCGGAAAAGCCCTGACACAATCGATGGACTGTAAGGCTTGCCATAAAGAGCGTGAGGGTTCCATAGGGCCCAACTACCTTGAGATTGCCGAAAAATATAAAGATCAAGAAGATGCCATGGCCTACCTTCAAAAGAAAATCGCTGAAGGAGGTTCTGGTGTTTGGGGTGAGGTGATGATGCCCGCACACCCGAATATCACCCAAGATGAAACGCGACAGATAGCGCAATATATCCAGTCTTTGGTGGCAGATCAAGCTTCTAAAAAGTCGCTGCCTCCCTTCGGTAAAATTGTACCACAACCCACCCAAGGATCTAAGGTACTGGTGTTGACGGCCAGTTACACAGATGAAGGGCAGGGCAGTGTTACACCACTCACAGGAACGACAAGTGCCTATTTGCAAAGCAGTACCGTTGGCTTTAGCAAGAATACCAAAGCAGACGGAATGAGCTATGTGAAATTTGGAGGCATGGACCTATTGGTGCTGCCTGAAGACGAAAGTTGGTTTGCCTTGGAAAATATAGACCTGACCGGGGTAAAAAATGTGATGCTCACACTGGGTTGGCAAGCGCCACCAACAGCCAGTATTACATTTGAACTCAGAAAAGATAGTCCTGATGGGGCATTGCTAGGGTCTGGCACCATGACGGCCCCAGCAGTTCCCCAGCCAGGTGGCATGCTCATGATAAATTTGGACAATGCTGTTAATGATACGGTAGATGAACTATATTTCGTGTACAAGCCCGCTGAAGGGGAAAACCGTGGCCCTGCACCTGTGGCCTTGGTGAATGCAACCTTCAACTAAAATAAAACAATAAGGGAGCAAAAGCTCCCTTATTGTTTTGTTACGTTCACATAAAAATTTCGGTCAACAGTTACCCGTTTCTCTGGGGAGACAGCTTTACCATAGGTTTTCCAAGTTGCAGTGGGGTATATCCATTCCCATTTATCATAAACCTTGACTTTTACCGGCATGTCAAATCCTTCCACGATATTGATATAGCGATATTTAAGTGATTTTCCCTCAATATTATACACCAAAGTGGGAATCATGGTTGTTCTCAGATATTGATCAAAAAACTGGGTAAGGTCAATACCGGTTTCTTTGCTCAAAAATTGTTCGATTTGTTTTGAGGTAACCGTTTGGTGATAAAAAACACGGTTCATCTTTCTCAGGATCTTTCGCCATTTTTCATCATCCTCAAGCAGTTGACGTAGGGTGTGCAATATATTGGCCCCTTTGTAGTACATGTCGTTCGAGCCTCTTCTGTTCAAATTATACCTTCCGATGATCGGCCGATCATTTTGAATATTTTTCCGCGTTCCGATAACATAATCAGCGGCAGCTTCCTTACCAAAATGATAGTCCAAATACAGGTTTTCCGAGTAGGCGGTAAACCCTTCGTGCACCCACATATCGGCAATGTCTTTGTAGGTAATATTGTTGGCAAACCATTCGTGGCCCGCTTCGTGTATAATGATGAAATCGAATTTTAGCCCCCAGCCGGTACCTGAAAGATCTCTTCCCAAGTAGCCGTTTTGGTATTGGTTGCCATAGGTGACAGAGCTTTGGTGCTCCATACCCAAATAGGGCACCTCTACCAGTTTAAAGCCGTCTTCATAAAAAGGGTAAGGGCCAAACCAATGCTCAAATGCCTCCATCATCATCGGAACTTGCTTGAACTGCTCTTTGGCCTTTTCAAGATTATCGCGCAAAACATAGTAATCAAGGTCAAGTGTACCCTTTTCACCTTGATACGTTTCGCCAAAATGGACATAGTCGCCGATATTCACGTTCACCCCATAATTGTTGATGGGGTTGTTTACAAACCAATGGTAGGTTTTGGTGTCGTCATTGTCCACTACCTTTCTGAGTCGGCCGTTCGAAACGTTCATTAAGTTCTTGGGCACGGTAACACTAATGGCCATGCTATCGACCTCATCGTACATATGGTCTTTGTTGGGCCACCATGCACTGGCACCGAGGCCTTGGCACGAGGTGGCCACAAAATGATTGCCGTTCTGATCTTTTTTCCATGAAAAACCGCCATCCCAAGGGGCGTTCATGGCCTCGCGCGGCTTACCTGCATAGGTAATGGTGACTTCGTTGATGGTACCTTTTTGTTGTGACTTATCAAACAACACGTGATAGGCATTGGTGCCGGCCTTTTTATAGGAGAGTTCTTTTCCACCTTGTGTTATCTTCTTGATTTCAAGGGGTGGCTGCAGGTCGATCTGCATAACATCATGCTCTTTGAGCACCTTGTATTGAATGGTGTTGTGGCCAGAAATATATTTTTCATCAGGTTTCACCTCAATATCTAGGTGATAAAATGTCAAGTCCCACCACTCGCGCTCGGGTGTGATGCTTCCGCGCAGGTATTCATCGCGGGTGTAGCTCGGTTCTTCTTGTGCAAAAGAAACAGTCACGGTTAATACCAGAAAGAATGCAAAAAGTCTTTTTATCATATTTTTTGTTTATCTAAAAACGCCTGAAGGAAATACTACCAAACTTTCGTGTCCGTTTTCACCTACTGCGGCCACACCGAAGAAATAATTGTCTATTACGATACCATCGAGTGTATGTTCTGTAACGTCGCCCACATAACGATAATTGTCCCAAGTGGGTGAAGTGGTGTCACGCCAATAGATTTTATAGCCCTTTGCCCCATCCACCTTTGTCCACCTCAATCTGGCCGATGGTTCGACAATACCGCCGATTTCGACCTTTTCAGGTGCTGGGGGTGCCCATGCAATGGAAGCTAGGTTGATGGCATTTACTGCGGAGAGCTTTTTGGCGTAGTCAAAATTCACATGCTCTAGCACATCGCCATAGGCGATACCGTTTTCAACCCGTATGTCTTGGTGTTGTTGGGTATAGTTTTCGTGCGCTTCCATAATGCGAATGCCCGCAAATCCTGCATCGTTGAACGGGCGATGGTGGCCACCCCGGCCAAACCTGTCCAATCGATAGATCATCATAGGGTTCATTTCTGGCATATAGGTTTTGGTGGTTTTGTGCACGTACCGTGCCAACTGGCGCGAAATACCATCGACCTCCCCGCCGTAGAACCGTCTGGCCCCCCTTTGTTCTTCTGTTTCAGTGGGCGGAACGGGTTCTGAGAATATTCTAAAATCACGATTGCTGATCACACCATCCACCCCTTTGATGTTTCCTATCATATCGTTGTTCAGTATACCGACAATATCCCAGCCTTGCTGCTTGGCATATTCTGCCAATCCTTTTCCGCCATATAACCCTTGTTCTTCCCCAGAAAGCCCAACATAGATGATACTGCTCTCAAACTCATATTTTGAAAGTACACGTGCCACTTCAATGGTACCGGCCATTCCGCTGGCATTATCGTTTGCCCCGGGGGAATCAGAGGTGTAGTCATTGGGGTCGCTGACACGAGAGTCTATATCCCCGCTCATAATAATGAAGCGGTTGGGGTATTTGGTGCCCCTCTGTATCGCGACCACGTTGACCACCCAAACATCTTTCACAATACGGCGCCCTTCGCCCTTTTTAATGAAGTTTTTTTGATAGAACACCTCCAAACAGTTATCGCAATCAGCTGAAATCTTCTCAAATTCACTTTTTATCCAGCGCCGTGCCGCGCCAATGCCGCGTGTATTCGAAACGGTGTCGCTCAAGGTATGGCGTGTACCAAAATTGGCAAGTATGGTGATGTCTTTTTCAATACGCTTTGCAGAAACAGCATCGATAATCCGGTAAAGGCGAGGATCGGTCTGTGATTGCGAAATAAGAGGTATGAGCAGTGACAGGAAAAGGAGTTTCTTCATAATCAGTTCAATTCGTATCGTTTATAAAATTGTTTTGAATGTAAATAGCATAGTGGACCCAACAGTGCATAGAAAAAACCGGGCAAACCAAATTCGATGCCAAAACCAAAAAGGGCAAGAACAATCGAAATCAATGATACCAACACAAAAATGGCGAAATGCCGGGCATAAAAATATAGATTCAATGATTTTTCGCTCGATTTTGATTTTTTATAGGCCCTGAAATACATGCCGGAAAAGCAAAAAAATATAAGACTGAACCCGATGCCGTACATAACAAACAGGTTCGAAAGGTCTTCTTTGGTCTTGACACCTTCACCCATCCAAGAATGCACTAGAGATTTCAACGGAAAGACATAGTAAAGCACCACGAAAAGCAACAGGGCATTCAGGGCTATCAGTACATTGTCCATATATTTGGTGCGCCTGAAGAAATTGTAATGCGCCCACCAAAGGGCCACAAGCACAAAAAAACTGACGGCGAAACTCAAAAAACCAGTGGCATCTGTTTTTGAAAGGGTCAAATCGGTATCAAGGTCAAAGTTCACGACCATCAAGGTAGCCGCAAATGCAAAAACGGCATCGCTAAAAGCTTCGATCCGGCCAATGTTGTGCAAAAACTTCACTAGCGAAAAAATTACCGTAAAAAAGTGACTTTGGCAATCTTGCCGTTTTCGACCTCGTAAATGGCCACAGTGCTGAACTTGGCACCATTTGCCATTATATGTTCTTCGTCGATCACCTTGTTGCCGATTACAATTCTTTTTTTGATTTCGCAATGTAGGTCAGGGGTTTTTTCAAAAAAAGCCGCATACCTTTTTCGCATCTGCTCTTTGCCCTGCATAAAAAGCTCGTTGGGGTAGTCGTATAGTTCTATATCTTCGGAATAGGTGGCCAAAAAACCATCGATGTCACGGGCATTATAGGCATCCAATTGTTTTTGCACAATATGTCGAGGTGATGTCTCGGCAACAAACGCCAATCGATTAGAGGCGGGATTAGTGGTCATGCGGGAAATGTTGTTGATTTCTTCTTGATGAAAATAGATCAGTCGTTCCCATTGTACGTCTGTTTTAGGGTTGTACCTGACGATGGATTTACCAGCTCCCATTAAAATGGTGCCATCACTCAACCAACACATGTCTTCGGCATTGTCGTAAGTATCGGTTATTTTCTTGGTGGCCCCAGAAACTGGATCCAATGATTTAATTTGCCATCGATCATGCTCTTTGCTGATATAACTGATCAAATCGGTATCCGGAATTTTATGGAGTGACCGCCCTACATTTTTCTGGTACGTGCGGTTTGAACCATCTTTTAGATTGCTCACTACCAAGTCCATACGGTCACCGACCAATACAGAACTGACAATGATATGGTCGTTGAACCAAACATGATAGCCTACCTTTAGGTCTAGCAATGGTTCTGACGTGCCAGTCTTTATATCATATTGGTACAGGCGTTGCAAACCATCCAAATCCAACCGGATGGCCGAAACGGCCTCTTTGCCGGGAATTTTCAGGGGAGAGTATTCGCTGCCTGTGGGGGTGTCGGTGACCCATGATGAAATGCTGCCCTCTTCAATATCAAACCTACGGATGTCTGTCTGGCCCGCCCGCGTTGATGCAAACAAAACCGTATCATCATCATAGAATGAAGGCTGGTTGTCATATCCACCATTATTTGAAATGTTCTTTGGGTTGGTCAATGTAGGAAGGCCCTCTTGCCAATCGAGGTCAAAAAGGTAAACCTCGGTTTCTGCCTGAGAAAAGATTGAATGGCCACTAAAGAGGCCACATAGCAATGTAAGGGCAATGGTTCTCAGCAAGGTCACGCTATAAATTTTTTAAGTAGCTCACGAACACGCTTGGTTCCTTCAACAAAATATTTTGCCTGTGTTTTATTTAATCCAACTTTAACGGTAATGGCTTCTTTTGGCAACTCTTGAAACATGAATTCGTCGGTCCAGTCGTCACCAATGGCGAAAACAAAATCATAGGTGTCTTCGCTCAATATACGCACAGCTGCACGCCCTTTATTAACGTTACTGCTTTTTATTTCCATGACCTTGTTGCCAGATAACACGCTAATGTCGTCATTACCAATAAGGCTGGTAAGCACCTCATTTAGCTCTGCAGCTCTTTTTTGGCCAAAATCAGGATCTGTATTACGGTAGTGCCAAGCCAACGAAAAGTTTTTTTCTTCAATAAACGATCCTGGCGTTCTATCAACAAAAGATTCAAGAACTGGCCGAATTTTTTGCATCCAATCATTCTTTACTTGCTCCAAAAGTTGAAAGGCTTCCCCATTTTTGGATATCCATACCCCATGTTCAACGATCATGTTGTATTTTTTGTGGAGAAACCATCTTCCAAAGGTTTCGTGGTCGCGGCCACTGATCAAGAACATGGTGGTTCCTTCTTGGTTATGCAGGGCATCAAGTAATTGATACATTTCCTCGTCCGGAATTGCTTTTTGGGGGTCCTTGTGAAAACCTGTCAAGGTTCCGTCATAGTCAATGAAAAGTAGGCGTTTTTGCGCCTTTTTGTATTTTTTGCTAATTGTTTCCAGTACTGACGGGGTTATTTTCTTGGCTACCCGTGCAGGACTTTCTTCCTTTTGTTGTATCAAGGTTTCCATAAACGAATTTGCCCAAACCTCTACGTTATATCGGCTTAATCGTTTTTGCAATATTTCGATTCGATTTGCCTGTTCTTCCTCAGGCATGGTTATGGCCTGCTTCAAGGTATCGGCCTGTTCTTCAAAATTATTGGGATTTATAAGCAGCGCTTCGTTCATTTCGTAGGCAGAGCCTGCCATTTCACTCAAAATCAACACACCCGTGCCTTTGGTACGGGTTGCTATGTATTCTTTGGCCACTAGGTTCATGCCATCCCTCAGCGGTGTCAGCCATGCAATATCACAAGAAGTGTACAGGTCTATAAGACTGTCAAAGGGCAACGAACGATAGAAATACCAAATTGGGGTCCAGTTGACGGTGGCCAACTCGCCATTGATGCGGCCCACAAGTTCATCGATTTCCCGCTTCAGCAATTGATATTGTGGAACGTTCGAACGTGAGGGTACCGCCAATATGATGAGTCGAATTTTTTCTTGGTACTCTGGGTATTTGTTCAAAAAATATTCAAAGGCATTGATGCGTTTGGCAATGCCCTTGCTATAGTCTAACCGGTCTATGGACAGTACAAGTTTAGTGCCTGGGGCAGAAGCCTTATGGCTGTCAAGTTTCTCTTGTAGATCTGACCTTTGGGCATTGGCCATCTTTTTTTTGGCAGCATTGCTGAATTTATTGTAATCGATGCCCATGGGGAAAGAATCGACCTTTATGACCCGATTTTGTAAATAGATTTCATTGAAGCTGACCTCTAACCCCAAGAGACGCCTTACCGAACTGAGAAAATGACGTTCGTAATCATAGGTATGAAAACCAATAAGGTCTGCACCCAATAATCCCTTAAGTACCTCTTCACGCCAAGGCAAGGTCCTAAAAATTTCATAGGAAGGGAAGGGAATGTGCAAGAAAAAACCAATACTGGCATTTGGTTTTTTTTCTTTTACCATTTGTGGCACCAACATCAATTGATAGTCGTGTACCCATATTATATCATCGTCGTCGGATTGGGCAATAATGGCATCGGCAAACTTTTGGTTCACTGACTTGTATGTCTCCCAAAAATCCAATTCAAATTCTGCATATTCCATGAAGTAGTGGAAAAGTGGCCAAATGGTTCGGTTGCTGAATCCGTAGTAAAAGCCCTCTACCTCTTGTTCACTTAAGTTTACGGCGGTACAACCATGTTTTGCCAATGCTTCATCGATTTTTGGGGCTAGGCTTATGTGAATGTCCTCATCAGTAAGCCCTGACCAACCGATCCACAGACTTTCTCCCCCTTTATGCACCGATTTCATTCCTGTGGCCAGGCCACCGACGCTGGGTATGGCGTTAATGGTTCCCTTGCCAATCTGTAGTTGAACGGGCAGTCGATTTGAGATTATTATGGTTTTGGCCATAAAATGGGGACTTTACCTTGATTTGCTCATTAATTTCTCTAAATTTCGTCAAATTGCGGCGTAAAACCAATTCACAGGAATTCTTTTGGGAATATTTAATGTATGGAGAACCTAGATTACGGAATTGTAGGAAACTGTAGAAGCGCGGCTTTGGTCTCAAAAACAGGCTCTATTGATTGGTGCTGTCTGCCTGAATTTGACTCACCATCTGTTTTTGCCAAGTTGCTCGACAAAAATATTGGGGGCAGTTTTGAGATTTTGGTAAACGATGATTATACCATAACCCAAAGATACAAGCGCGATACGGCTGTTTTGATCACGACCTTCTCAAAAGGGGGCGATGTGTTCGAGGTTCACGATTTCATGCCCCGATATCACAAAGACAATGGTGGCTACCATAGCCCTCCAGAACTGATACGGTATTTTAAGCATATTTCGGGCAAGCCCCGATTTCGGGTAAAATACGAGCCAAAGCTTGACTATGCCCAAAACAAGACCGAGAATTACATAAAACCTGATTTTATAGCCAGCCTTACCAAAAACGGCAGGTTTGAGACCGTTTTTCTATACACTTCGTTTGATAAGGAAAGGGCGCTGTATGGTGAGGAGATCACTTTAGACGACCACGGATATTTTTTGTTGAGCTATAATGAGAAAATTTTTCCACCATCGGTTCGCAGTAGCTATCTTGATTTAGAGAGAACCAAGGTCTATTGGTTGAACTGGTCGAGCAAGACCCCCAACTACAAGAAATACAACAAACAAATATCGCGAAGCGCGGTTACGCTGAAACTGCTCAGCTACGACCGTTCGGGGGCGGTTTTGGCTGCTGCCACTACCTCGTTGCCCGAGACTATTGGAGAGGTGCGCAACTGGGATTATCGTTTTTGCTGGATCCGTGACGCATCAATGGTCATCAAGGTGGTCACTGAACTCGGCCATGTCAATATGGCGAAGCGCTACCTCAGGTTTATTATCAATATCATACCGCATAAGGCAGAGAAACTGCAAATCATGTATGGTATCAACGGCGAAAAGAAATTGACGGAGAAGACCTTGGAGCATCTTGAAGGGTACGAGGGCTCTAAGCCCGTACGTATCGGAAATGCTGCCTATTTGCAGAAACAGAACGATATCTATGGTATTTTGATGGATGTCATCTACCAACAACTTGAAAGGTTCAGCACCGACATTGAAAATGGCGAAGAATTATGGACCATCACCAAGGGTATTGTTTGGATAGTGAGCCAGACCTGGCGTGAACCCGATAAGGGCATTTGGGAATTTCGCACCGAAGACCGCCATTTTACCTTTTCAAAGGTTTTGTGCTGGACAGCCCTTAACCGGGCCATTAAAGTGGCACAGATACTGGGCAAAAAGCACAAGATTGAAAAATGGAAGCCCCTTGAAGAGGAAATATGGAATGATATTTACAAAAATGCATGGAACGAAAAGGTAGGAGCTTATACCCAGTCGTATGGTTCAGACCATCTGGATGCCTCTGTTCTTTTGATGGAAGCCTACGGCTGTGTCGATGCCAAAGATGAACGTTTTATAAGAACGGTCAAGGCCATCGAAAAAGAGTTGAGCAACGACGGGCTATTGTACCGCTATAAGAACAAAGATGACTTTGGGTTGCCTTCCTCTTCATTTACGGTATGTTCTTTCTGGTTTGTGAACAGTCTGTTCAAGATAGGGGAACGGAAAAAAGCCAAAGAGTTTTTCGAAAAATTGTTGTCGTACTCCAACCACTTGGGACTTTTCAGTGAAGATATAGACTTCAAGAGTAAGCGATTGCTGGGTAATTTTCCACAGGCCTACTCCCATCTGGCACTTATAGAGTGCGCCATCAACTTCTCCAGAAAAGAAAGCGAAGAGAAGATTTTGGAGTCTATGAGTTGATATCCCGGGCCACAACGTTGGCTGTTTTTACAATTTTATCGAGTAGTAGGGCCAGGTGTTCCTTATGGGTAAAAGGGTTCATCAGGGTTGTTCTGAGATAGTGGGTACCTCTTAACCTTGTCTGCACCAGATAATATTCGCCATCTTCCAAGAGACGTTGTCGTACTGCAGCGTTCAATTCGTTCAATTCCTCTTCGGATGCGTTTGTGTCTGAAGGCCGATACCGAAAGCAGAGAATATTGGAACTCGGTTCGATGGCCAAATCAAAATTTGGATGCTCCCGAACAAGTTGGGCAAATGTTCTGGCCAGATTGTATTGCCGTGTCACAAACCGGTCGAACACCTGTTCGCCATAGAACTTTAAGAGGATGAACCAGTGCAGGGCCATCATGGTTTTGGTGCATTCGAAGGTTTTTTTGCCACTGTTGAACCATTCATCTTCTTCGGAATCGTTGAGCAGATAATCAGCTTTTTGGCTAAAGGTATGCTGGGCGTGTTTTCTGTTTTTGAAAAGCAGCGCTGTGGTAATAGTTGGCATCAGCATCATCTTATGGCCGTCTATAACTACAGAATCCGCTAGTTCTATTCCATTCAAGAGGTGTCGGTATTTTTTGGAATAAACGGCTGCGCCCCCATGGGCACCATCTACATGAAACCAAAGGTTTTTTTGGGCGGCAAATTGGGCAATTGCATCCAGATAGTCATGGGCTCCCGTTGCGGTGGATGGTGCAGAACCCACAATGGCAAATATGTGGATGCCCTTTGCCGTTTCTCTTTCGAAATATTCATTCAGCTTTGAAATATCCATCGAAAAATCATCCCCGGCAGGAATTTTGATAATTCCTTTTTGGCCCAATCCCATAATTTTTGCTGCCCTATCGATGCAATAATGCGCTTCTTCACAGACCATAATGCCCAAAGATTGTGAGTAGCCTTTGTTCCACACATCATGTTCGACCCTCGCTTTTCTGGCAGAAAGTAGGGCGGTAAGATTGGCCAACGTGCCCCCCGAAGTCAAAAATCCGGCTGCATGTTCACCATAGCCGATTTGTTCACACAACATATCAGTGACCACACGTTCGATGGCCGAGGGTGCCATGCCCATTTCATAAATGGCCATGCCATTGTTCAATAAAGAAGAGACCATTCCTGTGAGAGCCGTGATAGGGGCTGGGGCGGCAACTTGGTGCCCCACGTATTTTGGGTGATGGGTGTGGGTAGTGCGCTTTAATACTTCATCAAAAAAATCTTCCTTTTGTCCGCTCTCAAGAAAATCCTTCCAAAAGCGAAATTCCTTTTCCGGAACATTCCAGTTGATGGTTTGTCTGTTCTTTTCCTGTGTTGTATTGGTAAGGTAGCTCCCCAAGGTGGTTATCAACCGATGCCCTATTTCAGTGAAATGTTGGGGATTATAAATTTCTTCAAGCAAATGGTTTTTCATTCAATAAAGGTAACCGCAATTAGTGCTAAAGGCAACCACCACCATAAAAAAACCGCCTTGGCATTTACACCAAGGCGGTCATTACCAAAGGTAATTATCTGAATTAGTCAAAAGTATAGCCGTTGTCTGCGGCGACCTTTTCGGCAATCTGGTTGCGAAGGGCCACTACATTGGGCTGGTTATGGTATTTTGTAAAGCGCTTAAGGCCCATTAGCATCATTCGTTGTTCATCTCCCTCGGCAAATGAGACAATACCTTCCTTGCCTTTCTGGATAACGATGTCCGTGGCACGGTATAGATACAGTTTTGCCATGGCTATTTGGGTAGCCTGGGCCTCTTCGCCGAAACGCCTGGCATTTTTCTCGGCCCGCAATATGGCCGACTCTGCCAAATACACCTGTATCAAAATATCTGAAGCGGCCATCAACAACTGCTGGTGCTTTTCGAGCTCGGTTCCAAGTTTTTGAACAGCGCTGCCGGCCACCATCAAGAACACTTTCTTTAGCCTTTTTATCAAGTCTTTTTCTTCTGCAAAAAGCTCGGAAAAGTCAGGTGTGTCAAACGAGGGAATACCCATCAATTCTTCGCCGACGGCTGTTGCCGGACCTAAAAGGTCAACATGGCCCCGCATGGCCTTTTTGACCAACATGCCCACAGAGAGCATACGGTTTATCTCGTTGGTACCTTCATAGATTCGTGCGATACGGGCATCACGCCAAGCTTTCTCCATTGGCGCATCGGCGCTGAAGCCCATCCCACCAAAGATTTGGATACCCTCGTCTGTGGTATGCTGTACGTGTTCTGAAACTGCCACTTTTAACAAGGAACATTCAATGGCATATTCTTCCACTCCCTTGAGTTCGGCCTCTTGGTGGTCATTACCATCGGCTATTCGAATGGCAATGCGGTCCTCTATGTTTTTGGCGGCCCGATAGCATGCTGACTCATCTACATAGGCATTGGTGGCCATATCGGCAATCTTGGCCTTTATGGCACCAAAGTTAATAATGGGGGTCTTGAACTGGACGCGTTCATTAGCATATTTTACTGCCTCGTTGACAACCCTGCGCTGTGCCTCCAAACAGGCGGCAGCCAATTTTATTCGCCCCACGTTCAAGGCGTTCATGGCGATTTTGAAGCCATTGCCACGCTCAGAGAGCATATTTTCAACCGGTACTTTAGTTTCGTTGAAGAATACTTGGCGAGTAGAAGAGGAATGAATTCCCAATTTTTTCTCTTCATCGCCCATTGATATGCCATTGTTGGGGTCGTTTTCTACAATAAAGCCGGTAATATTCTTGTCATCTTCAATTCTTGCAAAAACGATGAAGAGATTGCAGAAGCCTGCGTTTGAAATCCACATTTTTTGCCCTGTAATACTATAGTACTTTCCATCTTCTGAAAGTATGGCCTTCGTTTTGCCCGAGTTGGCATCGGAGCCTGCGCCAGGTTCGGTCAAACAATAGGCCCCAAACCATTCCCCAGTGGCCAATTTCGGCACATATTTCTTTTTCTGTTCCTCGGTTCCGTAAAGGGTAATGGGCATGGTACCGATACCGGTATGGGCACCAAAAGCGGTACTGAAAGACCCGGTGGCACCCGATATATAATCGCAGACCAGCATGGTCGATACAAAGCCCATGCCCATGCCGCCATAGGCTTCTGGCACGGCCACACTTAAAAGACCCAGTTCACCTGCCTTTCGCATGCACTCTTCAGTATAGGCATAGTCTTTTTGCTCGAAACGTTCCCAATGCGCCCAAAGCTCCCGGTCAACAAACTCTTTGGTGCTTTCGCGCATCATCTTTTGCTCTTCAGAAAGGTCTTCAAGAGTAAAAATATCATCACAGTTGGTTTCTTTGACGATGAATTGGCCGCCTCGAAGAATGTCTTTGTTTTTAGTTTCTGTGCTCATAGCAATATCTTTAATTCAAAAATTCATAAATACCCGCAGCGCCTTGGCCTGTTCCCACGCACATGGTCACCATACCATATTTTCCTTTCATTTCGCGCTTTCGCATCTCATCAAACAATTGTACCGATAACTTGGCTCCTGTGCAGCCCAAGGGGTGTCCGAGGGCAATGGCCCCTCCGTTTACGTTCACAATATCTTTGTTGAGTCCCAATTCTCTGATCACAGCAAGAGACTGCGACGCAAATGCTTCATTTAGTTCGATAAGCCCTACCTCATCTTGTTTCAATCCGGCGAGCTTAAGCGCTTTTGGAATGGCCTTGACCGGGCCGATTCCCATGATACGGGGTTCGACACCTGCAGCGGCATAACTGACCAACCGCGCAATGGGCTCTAAATTCAGCTCTTTGACCATCTCTTCGCTCATTACAAGTACGAATGCCGCCCCATCACTCATTTGCGACGAGTTGCCTGCGGTGACACTTCCGTCTGCCGCAAAAACGGGTTTGAGCTTGGCAAGAACCTCGAGCGAGGTATCGGCTCGCGGCCCCTCATCTTTGCTCACCGTGTAGGTCTTGGTCTCTTTCTTGCCTTGGTCGTTGACAAATGTGTGCTCTACCTCTATGGGCACAATCTGGTCTTGAAACCGGTTTTCTTTCTGGGCCTTTAGGGCCTTCATATGCGAGTTGTATGCAAATTCGTCTTGGTCTTCACGAGATACGTTGAATTCTTTGGCCACGGCCTCAGCCGTGAGGCCCATGCCCCAATAGTAGTCTTCATGCCCTTCTTTGGCGACGGTGTAATCGGGCACCGGTTTGTAACCACCCATGGGTATATAGCTCATGCTCTCGGCACCACCGGCGATGATACAATCGGCCATTCCGGTTTGGATTTTAGCCGTGGCAATACCAATGGTCTCGAGTCCTGAGGCGCAATAGCGATTCACCGTTACCCCTGGAACATCCTCGATTTCCAATCCCATCAGTGATATCAGGCGTCCCATGTTCAAGCCCTGTTCGGCCTCTGGCATGGCATTGCCGACAATTACGTCGTCTATCCTCTTTTTGTCAAGGCCGGGCAATTCTTTTATCATGTGCTGAATGGTCTCGGCGGCCAGTTCATCGGGACGTTTAAATCGAAACAGTCCCCGTGGGGCCTTGCCCACGGCTGTTCGGTATGCTTTTACGATATATGCGGTTTTCATATTCTAGATGTTAGATTTTAGGAACTGGATGTAGTTCCTTCTTCTTTTAATTTCTTAACGGTTTCCCAGTTTTCAACATATGTTGGATACGTTCAAGGGTCTTTCGTTCGGTACAGAGCGACAAAAAAGCCTCCCTTTCCAAATCCAAGAGGTATTGTTCTGAGACGTAGCTTGCTTCAGACAAATCGCCCCCTGCCATCACATAGGCCAGTTTATTGGCGATTTTTTTATCATGTTCTGAGATGTAATGCCCTGCTTCCATAGAGTCTGTTCCCACCAAGAACATACCCAGCGCCTGCTTGCCCAGAACCTTGATGTCTTTTCGTGGAATAGGTTTGGTGTAGCCCTGTTCGGCCAGCAGTTTGGCATAGGCCTTGGCCGTTGCTATTTGCCGGTCTTTGTTGACCACCACAATGTCTTTTCCTTTTTGTAAGATGCCCAGGTCATAGGCTTCGTAGGCAGAAGTCGATACCTTGGCCATGCCAATGGTCAAAAAGTATTCTTGCAGCACGTTCAACTCAACGTCGTTCTTTCTAAAGGTATCTGAGGCCCGCAGAGTCATTTCCTTTGATCCGCCCCCACCGGGGATCACCCCGACACCAAACTCGACAAGCCCGATATAGGTTTCGGCCGCAGCCACCACCTTGTCAGCATGCATCGACAATTCGCAGCCACCTCCCAATGTCATGCCATGTGGCGCCGCAACCGTAGGAATTGATGAATAGCGCATGCGCATCATGGTATCTTGAAACATTTTTACAGACCATGCCAATTCATCATATTCTTGTTCTACGGCCATCATAAAGATCATACCGATATTCGCACCTACCGAAAAATTGGCTGCTTGGTTGCCTACCACTAGGCCCTGAAAGTCTTTTTCTGCCAGATCAATGGCCTTGTTGAGTCCTGACAAGACATCGGCACCGATAGTGTTCATTTTTGACTGGAACTCGACATTCAAGATACCATCGCCCAAATCTTCGATGACAACCCCAGCATTTTTGAATACCTCGTTGGTCTTTCTGATATTATCAAGAATGATGAAGGCATCCTGGCCGGGCACCTTTTTCATTTCTTTGGATGAAATGTCATAGAAATAGGTAGCGCCATCTTTTACAGAATAGAACGAGTTGATGCCCGCAGCTTTCATCTCGGCCACCCAAGCCGCTGCTTCTTGGCCCTCGGCCTTGATGAATTCCAATCCTGTTTCCAATCCCACGGCATCCCAAATCTGGAACGGACCGTGTTCCCAGCCGAAACCGGCCTTCATGGCATCATCTATTTTGTATAGCTGATCTGTGATTTCCGGAATTCGATGCGAGACATAGGCGAACAACTGCCCAAAGCTCTTACGGTAGAACGCTGCTGCCTTATCTTTTCCACCTACTAGAACGGGAAACCGTTCAATTACCTTGTCGATGGATTTGGTGAGTTCAAGGGTGGCAAACTTGGCACTTTTCTTTTGCCGATACTCCATGGTATCCAGATCCAAAGTAAGTATTTCGCTCTTACCCTTGTCGCCTTTTACTTTTTTGTAGAATCCTTGCCCGGTTTTGCTGCCCAACCATTTGTTGTCTACCATGGTCTGTATGAAATCGGGTAGTTTGAACAGGTCATGGCGTTCATCATCGGGGCAGTTGTCATAGATACCGTTGGCCACATGTACCAAGGTGTCAAGGCCCACCACATCGACCGTTCTAAAGGTGGCCGATTTCGGGCGCCCGATCACCGGCCCCGTGAGCTTGTCGATTTCCTCAACGGTCATACCCATTTCTTTTACGGTATGGAATAGACTCATAATGCTGAATATGCCTATACGGTTTCCGATAAAGGCTGGGGTGTCTTTTGCCACCACCGAGGTCTTGCCCAAAAACTTCTCGCCATATTCGTTGAGAAATTCCAATACCTCTTGTGACGTCTTGGGCCCCGGAATGATTTCGAAAAGTTTTAGGTACCTGGCAGGGTTGAAAAAGTGGGTGCCGCAAAAATGCTTTTGAAAGTCTTCACTGCGCCCCTCGCTCATAAATTTGATGGGTATGCCCGAGGTGTTAGAGGTTATCAGCGTGCCCGGGGTGCGATACTTTTCCAAGTTTTCAAAGACCTGCTTTTTGATATCCAATCGCTCGACCACCACTTCTATGATCCAATCGACGTCTTTCACCTTTGCTATGTCGTCTTCTAAATTTCCGGTAACAATCCTATCGGCAAATTTTTTATGGTAGATGGGCGAGGGTTTGGACCTGAGCGCCTTTTTTAACGATTCGTTCACCAATCTGTTACGTACGATCTTGTCTTCAAGGGTCAGCCCCTTTGCCTTTTCTTTGTCGTTCAATTCTCTAGGAACGATATCGAGCAATAGTACTTCGACACCGATATTGGCAAAGTGGCAGGCAATGCCACTGCCCATGATACCTGAACCTATAACGGCAACTTTGTTGATATGCCTTCTCATTTATAGTTACTGTATTAGTTTGTTGTTTTTTTATTATATACCTTCTTGTCAAGAATCAATTTATTGATGATGTCCACGGTGTTGAAAAATCCCTTCAGATCATCATCGCCGACATGTTGTTTGACCACCTCATTGAACCGCAAGACCACATCTTTGGAATCTTTTCTCTTCTCAAGCCCAAGGGCGGTCAAATGGATCAATACGCCCCGGCCGTCGTTCGGGTTCGGTTTTCGCTCAATATAGCCACGTTCTTCAATGCTCTTCAAAATTCTTGAGAGACTGGTGCTTTCCATCCCCATTTTAGGTCCCAAGGCCGTGCTGGGCGTACCTTTTTTTGGATCGATGCTGAGCAGGGTAAAACCAATGGCCATAGTGAGGCCGTAGTTTTTTGCCTCTTCGTTGTACATTCGAGCAACCGCCTGCCAAGTGGCACGCAAAGCATAATCAATGGTCAGTTCTTTCATGTGGATTGATTCGACATCAAATATATAAAAATTTATTATGCATGCATAATAAATTGTACCAAACCTGTGAGGTTTTGTTGCATCAGCTTTTGTGCACGTAGAACCCTATTGGCTTATTGTGATTGTTGCTTTCTTTTTTTGATTTCCGAAGAAATAAGAGCTGAAAAAATGATGGGAATAAATGTTATGGGGCCAAAAACTGTAGGTACAAGATATACCAGTGACGACTCGTGCTGGTGTGAAATATGGTATAGCCCCATGCCCAAGGCAAAACACATGGCGAAGAGCCCGACGATGCTCACGGCTAGAAGTATTTTATTTAGCTTTTTCAGCTTTTCTGTCGAATATTTTTCAAAGGCCATGATGGTTGCTTTTGCTTTTGACCCTATGCTGCGCGTTGGACAGACGGTTTGAGTGCTGAGACCAATAAGGTTTCTAAAACGCACTACACGTCTCAATGCCCATAAATACTGTTATACAGGTCGATATACTTTTCTTTGATGATTTTACGGCGTAGCTTCATAGTTGGAGTTAGGTGGCCATCTTCTACAGTCCATACGTCTGGGGTCAAGCGAAATTGTTTCACCTTTTCCCATTTGGCAAATTCTTGATTAGCCAGATCCACTTCTTCTTGAATTCGCGCCAATATCTTTTCGTTGTGGATAATATCTGAGTTGGCGGGTATGGTAATGTTGTGCCTTTTTGCCCATTCTTCCAAAAACTCGAAATTGGGCTGTATCAGGGCTGCGGGCATTTTTTCACCTTCGCCGACTACCATGACCTGCTCTATAAAGCGCGATTGTTTCAAGCGGTTCTCCAACAATTGCGGGGCTACATACTTGCCGCCCGAGGTCTTGAACATTTCTTTTTTACGATCGGTGATCTTTAAAAATCCATCGGAGTCAATTTCGCCGATATCGCCGGTATGGAAATAGCCATTTTTGATGACCTCGGCTGTTTTTTCTGGGTCTTTATAGTAGCCCACCATCACATTGGGCCCCTTGCAAAGTATTTCACCGTCTTCGGCAATCTTTACTTCAACACCCTCAATGACACGGCCTACCGTTCCGATTTTCCAACCTTTGTTTCGTTGATCGTTCACTGAAATTACCGGTGAGGTCTCGGTAAGGCCATAGCCCTCCATGACGGGCATGCCGGCCGCGGCAAATACCCTTGCCAATCGTGGTTGAAGCGCTGCGCTACCAGAGACCATGGTCTCAAGGTTGCCGCCTAGGGCCTCTTGCCATTTACTGAATATCAATTTTCGGGCAAGGCCCAGTTGTTTTTCGTACCACCAGCCGTTGGCACCGTAGGGTTCGTAACGGAGCCCCAATTTAACGGCCCAATAAAAGAGGCTTTTTTTAATGCCCGAAAGCTCTGTTCCCTTGGCGATGATGGCATCGTATACTTTTTCGAGCAAGCGCGGCACCACGGTCATTACGTTGGGCTTGACCTCTTTTACATTGTCACTGATCTTGTCCAATCCCTCTGCAAAATAGACCTGGATACCACAATATTGATAGAGATAGAGGATCATTCGTTCAAAAATGTGGCAGACCGGTAAGAAGCTCAGCGCGGTGGCCCCTCTATCGAACGGAACCCTTTTTTCACTTGAAATAACATTTGAGACGATGTTGTCGTGTGTGAGCATGACACCCTTGGGCTTTCCCGTAGTGCCCGAAGTATAGATCAAGGTTGCCAGGTCTTCAGGTTTGACGGCCGCCATTCGTTCTTCGACTTCCTTTTGGTTCGAGGCATCCTTGCCTTTCTTCAAGACTTCTGACCAATGTTTGCAATTCTGCAACCGATCAAATGAAAAGACATCCTCAAGTTTTTTCAACTTGCCGCTGATCGACAATACTTTCTGTAGCACCTCATCGCACGACACAAAGCAGAATTTGGCTTCGGAGTGGTTCAGTACGTACTCATAATCTTCCTCTGAAATGGTGGGATAAATGGGTACGTTCTGTGCGCCGATCTGTAACACCCCGATATCCATGATGTTCCATTCAGTGCGGTTGGTCATAGAGATGACCGCAATCTTATCGTTGGGCTTGACCCCCATACGAAGCAGGCCGCGGCTAATGGCGTTTGCCTTATCGATATACTCTTGTGTTGAAATGGTTTCCCACTTGCCTTGATATTTGGTGGCAAAGGCCTTTTCTAGGTCGTACTTTTCTTTTTGGTAATACGGAAAGTCAAATAGTCTGGTAACCGAATGCATAGCAAGTTTCTCTATAGAAATTGCAAAATAGGGAATTTAGTTGATAAAATGCTAGCTATAGAATCTGGCATGCAGACCAAGGGGTTCGGGCCAAAATTGAATACTTCGGCTTAAAAGATTCTAGCCCAGCACCTAAACGCATCATTTTTGGTTGTTCTTATCAATCCACTTTCTTGCGTTCACAAACGCCTCCAACCATGGAGACACCGAATCGTTTCTATCTTTCGGATAGTGGGCCCAGTTCCAAGAAAAGATGCTACGCTCTATATGTGGCATGGTCACCAAATGGCGGCCTGTCTTGTCACAGAGCATGGCCACGTTGTAATCGCTACCGTTCGGATTTGCAGGATACCCCTCGTACCCATATTTTGCCACAATATAATAGTTTTCTTCGGATAGGGGTAGACTGAACTTGCCCTCGCCGTGCGAGATCCATACCCCCAAGGTGCTTCCGGCGAATGAAGACAACATTACCGAATTGTTCTCTTGGATTTTAACCGATGTAAAACTGCTCTCATGCTTACCGGAATCATTATAGGTCATTTTGCCGTGTTGGCCGCCGTGTTCAGGATTGACCAAATCCAACTCCATAAACAACTGGCAGCCGTTGCATATACCTATTGAAAGGGTATCTGGCCGTGCAAAAAAGTCTTTCAATGCCTTGTTGGCCTTTTCGTTGTACTTAAAGGCGCCCGCCCAACCTTTGGCACTGCCCAGAACGTCTGAGTTTGAAAATCCGCCAACGGCCCCTATAAACTGAATATCTTCCAAGGTTTCGCGCCCTGAAATCAGGTCGGTCATATGCACGTCTTTCACATCAAAACCGGCCAGGTACATGGCATTGGCCATCTCACGTTCAGAGTTGCTACCCTTTTCTCGGAGGATGGCGGCTTTTGGCTTCTCGATACGATTCCGCACAGCGGAATCACTCGAAGTGACGACCAAAGGGAATTCATATTGAAGAGGCTGCTTTTTGTAATTTTCGTACCGCGCCTTCGCCAGCCCGTTGGCAGTCTGTTTGTGATCCAACAGATAGGAGGTCCTGTACCATGTATCGCGTAACGAAGCGATGTTCAGACCAATTTCAATACCGTGGTTTTTGATTTTCAGGGTGCCTTCTGTAATGGGTGAGCCAATTTTTATGGCGTTGATACCCTCTGATCTCAATTGCTCATTTGCCAATGCATCTGCTTGAAAAACGATGCCCACATTCTCAGAAAAAAGCAATTTGATGGTATCGATCTCGCCCAGAGCGGACAAATCGATTTCGGCGCCCAACCCATTGTCGGTAAAGCACATTTCAAGCAATGTGGTAATCAATCCACCTGACGCAATATCATGACCTGCAATAATTTGCCCTTCTTTTATTAAAGTTTGAATTGAATCAAATGTTTTTTTGAAGTATAGCGCATTGCTCACCGTCGGGGCTTCGGCACCCACAGAATTCAGTATCTGATTGAACGACGAACCACCCAGTTTAAAATCGTCTTTTGAGAGATTTACGTAGTAGATATCCCCTCCGTCTTTTTGCAGAACCGGTTCGACCACTTTGGTGATGTCGTTGCAGTTGCCAGCTGCAGAAATGATGACCGTGCCTGGGGCAATGACCTCCTGGTCTTTATATTTCTGCTTCATGCTAAGTGAGTCTTTACCCGTGGGGATATTGATGCCCAATGCTATGGCAAAATCAGAGCAGGCTTGGACCGCCTCGTACAAACGGGCATCCTCACCGGGATTGCGGCAGGGCCACATCCAGTTGGCAGAAAGGGAAACGGACTTTAAACCTTCTTTCAGCGGAGCCCAGACAATGTTTGTCAAGGCCTCGGCGATACTGTTACGGCTACCGGCCACAGGGTCTATGAGTCCTGAGATGGGAGAGTGGCCAATGCTGGTTGCCAAGCCTTCCCTACCTTTATAATCCAAGGCCATCACACCTACATTGTTCAAAGGCAATTGCAGTGGTCCCGCACACTGTTGTTTCGCAACGCGCCCGCCCACGCAACGGTCTACTTTATTGGTCAGCCAATCTTTGCAAGCCACGGCCTCGAGTTGCAATACCTGTTCTAGATAGTCGTGAAAATGTTCCAAAGAATACTCCGCTTGGGCATAATTGGTTTCGAGCTTCGAATCTTCCATGATGGTCTTGGGCGAACTGCCGAACAGGGCAGAAAGTTCCAAGTCCATGGGTTTTTCATGGGTTTTTGAGGATTCAAAAGTGAAACGTTGGTCGCCGGTCACATCGCCGACTTCGTACATAGGCGAACGCTCGCGTTCTGCCACGCGTTGCAGTAAATCGATGTCTTTGTCGCCGATTACGAGCCCCATGCGCTCTTGGCTCTCATTGCCGATAATTTCCTTTGCTGACAGGGTAGGATCGCCAATGGGCAGTTTGTCCAAATCTATTTTACCGCCGGTTTCCTCTACCAGTTCAGAAAGGCAGTTCAAATGCCCACCTGCACCATGGTCGTGGATGGAAACAATCGGATTTTCATGGCTCTCCACAAGTCCACGGATGGCATTTGCCGCGCGTTTCTGCATCTCGGGATTGCTTCGCTGTACAGCGTTCAATTCGATGGCGCTTTCAAACTCGCCCGTATCGGCACTTGATACGGCCGCCCCGCCCATGCCGATGCGATAGTTGTCACCGCCCAGTATCACGATTTTGTCACCTTTTTTCGGCGTGTCCTTCAAAGCCTGTTCAGCCTTGCCGTAGCCAATACCACCGGCCAGCATAATTACCTTATCATAGCCGAGCTGCCGCGATGTCACCTGGGGTGCTTTTGATAGGTAAGACGTCCGGTTTTCCAATGAGGTCTCGACTGCGCTCGACCTGACATCCTCTTTGTGTTCGAACGTCAAAACAGATCCTGCTATCAAGGGTTGACCGAACTTGTTGCCGAAGTCAGAGGCACCGTTCGAGGCCTTTATGAGAATGTCCATCGGGGTTTGGTATAACCAATCACGCTCAGGAAAGGCCTTTTCCCATGGCCGATTTTCTTCAAGTCTTGAATAGGAGGTCATGTACACTGCTGTACCTGCTAGGGGCAGGGCACCCTTGCCACCGGCCAAACGGTCACGAATTTCGCCCCCAGAACCCGTTGCAGCCCCATTGAAAGGTTCCACCGTGGTAGGAAAATTATGGGTTTCAGCCTTTAACGATAGTACGGACTCAAATTCTTCTTCCCTATAAAAATCGGGTACATCGGCCCGTTGCGGTGCAAACTGAACCACTTTTGGGCCTTTGACGAAGGCTACATTGTCTTTATAGGCCGAAACGATATCGTTGGGATGGGTCTCAGAAGTTTTTTTGATGAGCTTAAACAGTGAGTGGGGCATCTCTTTCCCGTCTATGACAAAGGTACCATTGAATATTTTATGTCGGCAGTGCTCAGAATTCACCTGACTGAAGCCAAACACTTCAGAGTCGGTAAGTTTTCGGCCAAGGCGTTCAGAAAGCTGTTCAAGGTATTCGATTTCCTCATCGTTGAGCGCCAAGCCTTCTTGTTGGTTGTAGGCAGCAATGTCGCTGATTTCCTGTACGGGTTCTGGGGCGATGTCAATAGTGAAAACGTCTTGCCCCAAACCGTTGTATTTCTGAAAGAGCATGGCGTCGTAGTCGGTATAATCTTCAGAAACCGCTTTGAATTCCTCAATCCTGATAATCCCATTGATTCCCATGTTCTGGGTAATCTCGGTAGCATTGGTGCTCCATGGGGTGACCATGGCCGCCCGTGGCCCAACAAAAAAGGCGTCAATGGACGCCGCGTTGATCTTGGGTTGGTTGCCGAACAACCATACTAGTTTTTGAATGTCTTCAGAGGTGGGTTCTTGTTTGGTTTGGAGGGCAAATACCTTGTTGGCCACATCCCCAAAAAAGTGAATCATAGTCACTGGGTGTTAAGCGGTTTTTGGAAAGTGCAAATTTACAGTTTTTAGAGGGATTTAAAAGTAGCGGGTGTGGGAGTTGTTAACCGAGGGTGTTGATGAAATATTGATCACTCGTCAAAGACGAGCGCGAGCTGGGGATTAGGGGTGAAGGAGGGGGATGCTCGATGCGTGGTGTTTGGTGTTTGGTGTAGTGAGATTTCTCAGTAGTTGCAATCCTTCGAAATGACAAAACGTGTGCCACTGTCATTTCGAACGTCCCGATAGCTATCGGGAGTGAGAAATCTCGAGATTCCTCATCGCCCAGCTTGTTTTGGGCGAAATAGAAAAATCTTTTCAGAATAACCAATTCCTATGCTTTTTCCATCAACGCCATATAAAATCCATCAAAACCGCTTTCTGAGGGGTAGATATGCTGCTCTTTGATCAATCTAAAATCTTGACCCGCCCCAGATGCCAAAAAACTTTTTACCTGTTCGTTATTTTCTTCGGGAAGAATCGAACAGGTGGCATAGACCATTTTGCCGCCTGATTTGACCATTTTACTGTACTGCTGCAAAATATCTTGCTGAACACCTTTTATTCGTTCAAGAAATTCAGGTTCCAGTTTCCATTTCGCATCAGGGTTGCGGCGGAGTACACCCAAGCCTGTACAGGGTGCGTCCAACAACAGCCTATCGGCACTGTTGTGCAATTTTTTGATGGCCTTTGTCGAGTCTATAAGGCGTGTCTCAATATTGTGCGCACCATTTCTGCGGGCACGCTTTTTCAATACCCTTAACTTGTTGTCATAAACATCCATGGCGATAAGCTGGCCCTTGTTTTTCATCAGCGCGGCCAAGTGCAGGGTTTTACCACCGGCACCGGCGCAGGCATCGACCACCCGTTGGCCGGGCTCAACCTCTAAAAAAGGCGCCACCACCTGTGAAGACGCATCCTGTACTTCAAAGAGCCCATCTTTAAAGGCTTGCGTATTGAACACATTTTTTCGCTCAAGTAGTTTGAGGGCAGCAGCATATCCTTTGAGTGCATGGCTTTCAACCCCCTCATCTGCCAAGGTTGCTTTAAGGGCCTCTTTGGTTGTTTTCAGGGTGTTGGTTCGCAAAACAACATCGGCCTGCTGGTTCAGCGCCTCCATTTCTTTCGTCCAACGCTTTTCACCCAATGCCTTCACGCCCAGTTCATCCATCCAATCGGGAATGGACTCACGGTACTTCCTGATTTTTGAAAGTTCATCAAAACGGCCCTTTATTCGGCGCTCAGGGGTGTTTTCCAATTGTTTCCAATCCGGTAGCTTGATTCCCCTCAGAATGGCCCAGACCGCAAACAAGCGAAATAGGTTCTGTCGGGAGTAGGGGGCATGCACTTCGGCAATCTCGTCATAGAGTCTTCTCCAGCGAACTATGTCATAGGTGGTTTCAGCAATAAAACCGCGGTCTCGGGAACCCCAGCGTTTGTCATGTTTCAACACTTTTTCAATGACCTTATCGGCATATTCGCCCTCGTTGAAAATCATGTTGAGGGCATCGATGACAGCAAAGACGAGGTTTCGGTGTAGGCGCATAGAATAATTTAAGGAGGCAAAGGTAAACTTTCCTTTGTCATTCTGTTTTAGAAGGGGAGGAAGAATCCTATTGAAAGGGATTTAAAAATTGGACAGTCTTTGCATTTTTCGCTTTTGTCTCGGCTTGGCTCGACATGGCAGCTCAAAATGACAAAATGTGAATTGTTACTTTTGGGCAAACATGTTACATGAAAAAAACTTCATTCGTTTTACTGCTGGTTGTTCTAACCGTTGGATGCCATCCCAAGAAAAAACCAGTCAGCTTCACATCCGTAGCAATCGAAACCGTTTTTGAAGATTCGGTAAGCATTCGGGCCATTGAATTTTTAGACACCAACACCTTGGCCTTTGCCGGAAGCAATGGAATATTCGGTACGGTCGACACCAAGACGAACGCGGTGCGGAGCAGTGTGCAACGGTATGATAGTATTTTGCCAGAGTTTAGGGCTGTGGCGAACACTTCCACAGACTTTTTTATGCTCTCGGTGGCGAGTCCGGCATTGCTCTATAAAACTGGTGACAGCGGGCAAATGGAATTGGTGTATACTGAAGAGGGCGTTGGTGTTTTTTACGATTCGATGACCTTTTGGAACGACCAAGAGGGAATTGCCATTGGGGACAGCATTGATGGTTGCCTCTCTATCATTATTACCCGCGATGGCGGAAAGAAATGGGCGAAGTTATCATGCTCTGTGCTGCCGGAATCCCCTTCGGGTGAAGGTGCGTTCGCAGCCAGCAATACGAATATTGAAACCATTGGGGAGAACACTTGGGTGGCCACCACTTTGGGGCGCGTTCTTTTTTCACCTGACAAAGGCAAAACATGGGAGGTCTTTGAAACACCCATCATTCAAGGCGAGCCGGCCAAAGGCATTTATTCAATTGATTTTTATAATGAAAAATTGGGTTTTGTGATTGGCGGGGATTATACCCAATCTGATGCCAATGCCGCCAATAAAGCCATAACCCGTGATGGGGGCAAAACATGGGAGTTGACCGCAAATGGAAAACCGCCCGGCTATAAAAGCTGCGTACAGTTTGCTCCGAATTTGGCCGGAAAGCATTTGGTTGCCGTGGGTTTTACGGGTATTTCATGCTCCAATGACGCAGGACATACATGGGAGCATCTATCCGATGAATCATTTTACACGCTTCGTTTTCTGAACGATTCCATCGCCTATGCCGCAGGCAAGAATAAAATTGCGAGGTTGGTCTTTAGGTAAGGGTATTATAAAAACCGAGTACCCTCCACCTGAAACCAATCGAGCCCCTTTTGACAAGGGCGAGCAGTTTATAGGTTCTTGTTATTGACCTCGGCATTAAAAAAGGCGGCAAACGCCGCCCTTTAATGACTAACAACTATCCAAACAAACTAAAGTTCATACGGTGACCACTACGTAGTGTCGACCTGATTTCTTATACCATACACCTTTATACTTATAAAATTTTCTACCATTGATGCGTACAACTTTACGGCCCCTCGGTAAGTGCCGTACTTTGATACCCACTGGGGCGGCACATACCACAAACTTATTGCCTTTGGGTTTGTACCATACCCCATCTGCAAAATAAAAGTTTGTTTTATTGTGTACGACCACCCTTGGTTTTTTAATGGTGGTCACCACAGTGCCGTATTTCGGGTACACACGAACCACTGTTCTTTGTGCTTCTACGGTAACCAATGTTCCTAAAAATGCAAGCGCCAATAACATGATTTTTATCGATTTCATAATCTTGGTATTTTGGGTTTCTATGTGTTTGACAATGAAAAATGGGCAAGGTTTAATGAAAAAAGGGCCGTTTTGACCCTTTTTTATGCTTTTGGTCGAATTGTGAAATTAACGCCCGCCCCGTCTTTTTCGAAACTGCTGCAGCAAACGTTTTTTAAAGTCTTCTTCTGCCTTTATCAGCAGCAGGGTCTTCTTGGCCGAAAGTACCTTTCGTACCTTGTTGAGGTATTGCTTGTTTGCTTCCAACTTTTCTGTTTGAAGAGCCATCAGTTCATCCAGCAACTTATCGGCCTCTTGTGCAGAGAGTTCAGAGGCATCCATCCAACGGCTGGCCATTTGGCGGCGTTCTTTCTGGCGAAACGCCTCCATACGTTCTTCATGCTCGTTATAGATGGGCCAGAACAACTGGGCCTCTTGGCTGCTCAAATCTAAGCGTTCGGTCAAAAAAGCCACTTTATATGTCTTCACCTTATCTCTGGCATTGTCTTGTGCCTGCACGAAAACGGCCATGAGCAATATCGGTATCCAAATAAACTTTTTATTCAAAATCATCGTAATCTAGGTTTAGTTCTTCGACATCTTCCATATCTATGTTCTCATCGAGGTATTGCAAAATATTTTCTTCTTCCAAGGGCATTTCGGTGCCATCGGTTATAGCCATATTGTCAATGGGTAGCGCTTCTGCGATTTCGTAGGTCGATAGCCCGAGGTCGTTGTTTTCAAGATATTCGATAATGTCGTTGCTGGCCAAATCGTTGAAATCGATTTCTTGTCCTTGCTCTGGTTTAAGTGTGAGGGCCAATACCACTATGGCTGCAATAGCGGCGGCGATGTAATAGAATTTTTTGTTCGGATGGCTGTTCGAAGGGTTTAACCGTACCACTTTATTGTCATCGTCACTGAGCCTAGCATTGATTTTTTCGGGAAGCTTTTCAAAATACCCTTCGGGCACAGTAAAACCATCTTCCTTGGGAATAATCGATTCTTCCTTGGCCATTCGGTCAAGCAATCGCTCATTGAAGTTTTCAAAGTAGCCCTCCGGGGTTTTGAATGTACGTTTTGGTTTCTCTTTCATTGCTCTGTTATGACTACAAAATCAGTAAAAGGTTTAATCTTCCCTAAGATACGCCTCTATTTTTTTTACTGCCAAATGGTATGAAGCCTTTAGACCGCCGACCGAGGTCTCCAATATCTCTGATATTTCTTCGTATTTCATTTCTTGAAAATATTTCATGTTGAAGATCAGCTTCTGCTTTTCGGGAAGGGTGGCCAAGGCCTTTTGCAGTTTTAACTGTATCTCATCTCCCTCAAAATACACATCGGATTGTAGGTTTTCGACCAACGACTCTTGCAACGCTTCATTGGTGATACCTGATTTTTTTGATTTTTGCTTTAAAAAGGTAAGGCTTTCATTGGTGGCGATGCGGTACATCCAAGAGTACAGCTTGCTCTCTCCCTTAAATCCATCAATATTCCTGTAAATCTTTATAAACGTGTTCTGCAGCACATCGTCGGTGTCGTCGTGGTTGAGCACAATACGGCGAATGTGCCAATACAGCCTTTCTTTGTAGGTGTTGACCAATACCTCAAAGGCCTTAGATCGACGGTCTTCGTCTTTGAGCTGTGCTAACAAGGTTTCTTCGGCAATCAAAAGGGGCTGCGTTTGCAATTATGACTAAGATAACGCGGAAAGGTTTAATATGATTGTTCAAACGGCTTTATATAACCGGCAAACGAGGTTTAGAAGAAAAGTAAACGTTTTTTTTTGAGATGCAACAATGAATTAGACTAGCCCAACGTTTGCATCTCCACCAGTTTTTTGTAGCCTTTCTTTGATTTCATCAACTCTTCGTGGGTGCCCTGTTCAACGATCTTGCCCCTTTTCAGCACTACAATCGAATTGGCGTTTTGTATGGTAGACAAGCGGTGGGCTATGACCAAAGAGGTTCTATTTTCCATCATTTTCTCAAGCGCATCTTGCACCAAACGCTCGCTCTCGGTATCAAGGGCCGATGTGGCCTCGTCCAAGATCATGATGGGCGGGTTTTTTAGTACCGCACGGGCAATGGACAGGCGTTGTTTCTGTCCGCCACTGAGTTTGTTGCCACCATCGCCGATATTGGTATCGTAGCCGTTGGGCAGTTGCATGATAAAATCGTGGGCGTTGGCCACTTTTGCGGCCTCTATGATCTCTTCTTGCGACGCATCCTCTTTTCCAAGGGAAATATTGTTGCGTACGGTGTCGTTGAAGAGTATGGAATCTTGTGTGACCAGACCGATGAGATTGCGGAGCGATTTTTTTGTCACACCCCTTATGTCATGTCCGTCAAACAAAATGGCCCCCTCGTTGACATCGTAGAATCGGGCAACAAGATTGGCGATGGTACTTTTTCCGCTTCCTGATTGGCCAACCAGTGCCACCGTGTGCCCTTTGGGTACGGTCAGGTTAAAGTTCTTGAGCACGTACTCGTCCTCATACTTAAAACCGACATCCTTCAACTCAATTTGATGATTGAATTCAGAAAGCGATACAGCATCTTTTCTATCTTTTATGGGGTTTTCACTTTCCAATATCGACAAGACCCTTTCTGCGGCTGCATTGCCCTTGCGCACACCATAGGAAGCCTTGCTGATGGCCTTGGCAGGTGTCAAAATGTTGTACGCGAGGCCCATGTAGGTGATAAAGGCAGCGGCATCGAGCGTTTGCTCTATCAGTACCATGCGCCCCCCGAACCAGAGCAGAACGCCTATGACCAAGATACCCAGAAATTCACCAGTGGGTGAAGCCAGATTCTGCCGGTTCAGCAGCGTGTTCGAAAATCTAAAGAACCGATCTGTGGAATTTTTGAAGGTTTTTATGAATCGGGATTCGGCATTGAAGGCCTTTATTACACGCAGTCCGCCCAAAGTCTCTTCTACAATCGATAAGAACTCGCCCTGTTCTTTCTGCACACGGTCTGATTTTCTTTTCAGCGATTTTCCGATACGCGAAATGATCATTCCCGCTATGGGCATAAAAATGAATACGAAGAGGGTCAGTTTTGCACTTAGCAAAAACATGACGACAATGGTGAACAAGATGGTGAGGGGCTCTCTTACGATAAGTTCCAAAACCGAAAGGAAAGAGTGTTGGATTTCAAGAACATCTGAAGTGATGCGGGCAATCACATCGCCCTTTCTTTTTTCGGTGAAGTACGAAACGGGCAGGTTCACGATTTTTTCGTACATCTTGTTTCGAATGTCTTTTAGCACCCCGTTGCGCAAAAAGGTGATAAAGTACATTGCCAGATAGTTAAAGACATTCTTAAGAAAGAAAAGGACCAGCACAAGAACCACAGCGATCACGAGGCCGTTCATGGGGTTGTCGCCCCCATATTGGGTGATTTGATAGTTCATGTAATCGGTGAAATATTCCTCAAGCTTACCTAGGCCTTGGTAAACAGGTGGCTGCATCAGTTTTTCCGTTTTGCCAAAAAGGACATTGAGCATGGGCATGAGGGCTGCGAACGACAGGGCACTGAACAGCGCATACAGAATATTGAAAAAGATGTTCAGAAAACCGTATTTGCGGTACGGGCCCGCGAAACGGAGAATTTTCTTGAAATAGTTCATTGGCCCAGATTCAGTTCGGCAATAATGCCAGCTATTTTGGCATCCAGTTGCGAATTTACCATTTTATAATCCGCGGCCTTCTCCAATTTGGCGTTGGTGGTGATGTAAAACTTAACTTTTGGTTCGGTGCCACTGGGTCTGGCGGCCACACGGGTGCCATCGGCGGTCTCGTATATGAGCACGTTCGATTTGGGCAGGTGCAGCACTTTTTCCTCACCGGTTTGAACATTTTTGGCGATGGAAGTGTTGTAGTCTTCGACCCACACTACGGGCGAACCCTGCACCGATTGCACGGGGTTTTCTTTGAACTCTTTCAGCATTTGCTTGATTTCTTCCGCCCCGCTTATGCCCTTTTTGGTGAGCGATATAAGCTTTTCTTTATAAAACCCGAACTGTACATAGCAATTGATCAATTCTTTGAAGAAAGAACTGCCGTTGGCCTTGGCCTGACTGGCAATTTCACAGGCCAATAGGGTAGAGGTCACGGCATCTTTGTCTCTGACAAAGTCGCCTACCATATAGCCAAAACTCTCTTCCCCACCTCCGATAAAGTGCGAATCCGGAAAGTCTTTGATCATCTTTCCAATCCATTTGAAACCGGTTAGCGAGGTTTTACATTCAACTGCGTACCCTTCGGCCACTTTTTTGACCATAGGGGTTGAAACAATGGTGGTGGCCACAAATTCGTTGCCCTTAAAGCCCTTCTTTTGGTATTGGTCAAGTAAAAACTTGGTCATCAGCACCATGGTCTGGTTGCCATTGAGCAATTCGAGTGCCCCCTCTAGGTTGCGCACGGCAATGCCCAGGCGGTCACTATCGGGATCGGTGCCCACTACCATGTCCGCACCTATCTCCTCAGCTCTTTCAAGGGCCATTTGCAACGCCTCGGGCTCTTCAGGGTTGGGTGATTCAACTGTTGGAAAATTACCGTCGGGCGTTGCCTGTTCTTCAATAATGGTCACGTTTTTATAGCCGGCACGCTTTAAAACCTCGGGAATGGCGGTGATAGAGGTGCCGTGAATGGAGGTGAAAACTATTTTAAAATCATCTTTTCCCTCTGCACCAAAGCTTCCGTTTTTCACAGAGGCCTCAAAAAAGGCCTCGTCGACTTCCTTATCGATCAGCTCGATTAGCTCGTTGTTCGCCTTAAAATTGACATCCTCAAAATTGATGGCATTTATTTCATCGATGATTTCCCCATCTTGTGGGGGCACTATTTGTCCACCATCGGTCCAATACACCTTATACCCGTTGTACTCGGGCGGATTGTGCGATGCCGTGAGCACAATACCGGCATGGCAGCCAAGGTAGCGTACTGAAAATGAAAGCTCTGGCGTGGTGCGCAGTTCAGAAAACAAAAAGACTTTGATGCCATTTGCGGAGAATACTTCGGCCACGGTTCTGGCCAGCGTATCGCTATTATGCCGGCAATCATAGGCAATGACGACCTTTAATTCTTCGTTGGGATATTGTTTTTTCAGATAATTGCTGAGTCCTTGGGTGTTTTTGCCCAAGGTATATTTATTGATCCGGTTGGTGCCAACGCCCATAATACCGCGCATACCACCGGTGCCGAATTCCAAATTTTTATAGAAACGCTCTTTGAGTTCTTCTTGGTCGTTATCGATTAAATGCTGTACCTCTTGCTTCACTTTTGGCTCGAAAAAATCGGACAGCCAAGATTGTGCAGTCTTTAGGATGTCTTGCATATAACACAAATTTTTATTGCTTTTCCAAAATTAAGGTAGTTTCACGTAATAACTTATAAACAGAAAAGAATATTGCACTTTTCCCAAAAAAGGAATCCATGCACCTATTACTTTGAGGAATTCATTTAATTTTTAGTAAGTTGTCTGGCAATGCGAATACTTATAACCACCATTATTATTATTCTGGTTTCGGCAAATTTGAGTGCTCAAAGAGAGGCTGCCAATTGGTATTTCGGCCAAAATGCCGGACTTGATTTCAATTCTGGCACTCCAGTGCCACTTTTGGATGGCCAGATAAACACAGTGGAAGGGTGCGAAGCCTTTTCCGATTCAAACGGAAATTTATTATTCTATACCGATGGCAAAACCGTTTGGAACCGCTCGCACCAAGTAATGCCCAGTGGCACCGAATTGGGCGGTAGTTTTTCAACCACCCAATCTGCTTTGGTCGTTCCCAATCCGATTGACAAGAACATCTATTATGTTTTTACCCCAGATGATGCCCTTTCCAAAAACTTTGGGCAAACCACCAATGGTTTCAATTATTCAGTTGTTGATATGGCCAAGGACAATGGTCGGGGAGATGTAATTGACAAGAATATTACTTTGTTGGCACAATGTTCAGAAAAAGTATCTGCTGTTCGTAATGCTTCAGGGGATTATTATTGGGTGGTTACCCATTTCAGAAATCAATTCTATGCTTATAGGGTTGATGGTTCGGGAGTTTCTGAAAATCCTGTAGTTTCGACAACGGGCCCTTGGATAGGCGATTTTGAGAATATACGCGGAAGCCTTAAAATTTCACCAGACGGTACTAAACTCGCCGTGGCCCATACTATTGTAGAGCCAGAATACACCGGAAGCTTTTATCTATTTGACTTTGAAGTGGATACGGGTGTTGTAAGCAATGCACAATTGATCAGTAGCGAACGGTTGTACTATGGCGTAGAGTTTTCTTCAAATTCATCAAAACTGTATGCTAGTGGCATGGGAATCACTTCGCTTGATGGTGAAAAAGTAGTTGATAAGGTTGAGATAGTTCAATATGATTTGGATGCACCTAATATTGCCGCCTCCGAATATTTGGTGTTTCGTTTTAATAAGGCGATAAACAGTTTTGTGGCAGGAGCACTACAAATAGGCATCGACAAAAAAATATACCATGCCATTCCGGGTGACCGTTTATCTGTAATCAGAACACCAAATTTAAAGGGACTGGACAGTGATTTCAGACAATTTTACATTGACATGGGTGGCCGCGGGGCCACTTATGGCTTACCACCTTTTATACAGTCTTTTTTTGAGACCATCGTCACCATAGAAAACTTTTGCGAGGGTGATACCACCCAGTTCACAACAGAATCCAATGGCACGATTGCTTCGATTTCTTGGGATTTTGGCGACCCCCTATCAGGAGCTTCCAATTATTCCAACGACTTGAACCCCACCCATGTCTTTTCAGGTTTCGGGGTATATACGGTCACCATTACGGTCGAATATACGAATGGAAATACGCGTGCCTTTTTGGAGTATGTTGAAATAGCTGAGGTGCCTGATGTAATTCAAAATGTGCAATTGGTGCAGTGCGATATTGATGGAAATGAAGATGGCATCTCCCTATTTAACCTTAATGAAGCGATACCCTTGTTCAACAATGGCAATGCTGATATAACGGCCAATTTTTTTGGCACCTTGCAAGATGCACTCAACAATGAAAACATACTTGCACCCATTGGGTACCAAAATTCCGTTGACGGTGAAGTGGTATTTGCTAGGGCGTTTGAAAATTCGGAATGTTTTGAAATTGTGGAAGTCGAACTGTCCGCACAGCCGCTTACAGACTTAGAATTTTATAAAGATATCGACCTATGTGATGGTACAGTTGGCATTTTGGCAACTATTGTAAATATGCAAGAGGTTCATGACCAACTTTATATCGATTTTGCGCAAGATGATATCGGACTGTATTTAACGGAAGACAATGCGCTTTTGGAAGTCGAAAAGCTACCTTT
The DNA here is from genome assembly GCF_000963865.1 of Flagellimonas lutaonensis. Classification (NCBI taxonomy): domain Bacteria; kingdom Pseudomonadati; phylum Bacteroidota; class Flavobacteriia; order Flavobacteriales; family Flavobacteriaceae; genus Flagellimonas; species Flagellimonas lutaonensis. The sequence goes on along the minus strand of NZ_CP011071.1, from coordinate 77,786 downwards.
GGAAGAAAGAACTTTTGGTCCGTTTGACCCACTTTTGGTGTACTTTAGGGTTGAACAAGGAAATGATTGTGCCTTTATCGGCCATGTCACATTAAATGTTCATGAAAAGCCAGTATTTGATGAATTGGTAGAAGTCATAGCCTGCAATGGTGAAGCGGTATTGCGCGGTATGGATGGCTTTGAGAACTATCTGTGGCCCGATGGTTCAACACAACAGGTTTATAGCGTACAGGGCACCGGAAATGTTGATTTGATCTTTGGCAACGACAGTTGTTCGTATTTACAAACTTTTTCCGTTATTGATGAAGCCCCTTTTACCATTTCCAAGATTATCATAAATGATTTTAGGCCAAGCAACGAAGTAATTATTGAGACAGAACTACCAGATAATATGGATGGCGTTCGGTTTTCTATGGACGGAGGACTAAGCTTTCAAGAATCGAATACCTTTTCCAGACTTTTACCTGGTGTATATGATTTGGTGGTCAGCGATGGTTGCACCGAAATCAAGAAAACGATATTGGTCGGTGGGGTCACATCATTTTTTACCCCCAATAATGATGGTATCAATGATAGATGGGCTTTGGCCAATCCAGAGTTTTTTCCTGGAGCCGAAATTTCCATTTTTGACAGGTATGGGAAACTTTTGTCAATTATTCGAAATGATGGACCAGGTTGGGATGGCACCTTTAATAGACGGGAGATGCCCTCAGATGACTACTGGTATCGCCTGCGATTGGCCGAGGGTCGTGTGGTTACAGGGCATTTCACGCTTAAGCGTTAAAGGTTCACGGTTTCACTGATAGCGTAGTTGTTGCCCGGTTTTTTTGAGCGGGTGATGAGTTCCCCGATAAATCCTGCCAAAAAAAGTTGCGTACCGATGATCATTGAGGTTAGGGCTATGTAAAACTGGGGCCGTTGTGTGATCAACCTTCCCAAGGGATTCAAAAACAATTTATCGATACCCAAATAGAGGGCAAAGCCAAAGCCTACCAAAAACATCAGTACCCCCAATGCCCCAAATAGGTGCATGGGCTGTTTTCCAAATTTTGAGACGAACCAAATCGTGATAAGGTCCAGAAAGCCATTGATAAAGCGTTCGGCGCCAAATTTTGTTTTACCATATTTCCTTGCTTGGTGAACTACCACTTTTTCGCCAATGTTGGCATAACCCGCATTTTTGGCCAGCACCGGAATGTATCGGTGCATTTCGCCAGAGACCTCAATATTTTTGATTACTTCTTTTCTAAAGGCTTTTAGGCCACAGTTGAAATCGTGCAGTCGCACGCCCGAGGTTTTTCGGGCCGCCCAATTAAAAAGCTTTGAGGGCAGGTTCTTGGTGATGAGGGAATCGTATCGCTTCTTTTTCCATCCTGAGACAATGTCGTAACCTTCTTCACGTACCAAGCGGACCAGTTCCGGAATTTCTTCTGGACTGTCTTGCAGATCGGCATCCATGGTAATGACGATATCGCCCTTGGCCTCTTTGAAACCAGCATGCAGGGCCTGTGATTTTCCAAAGTTTTTTAAAAAACGAAGCCCCCGAACACTGGGGTTTTTAGAGGCTAATGATTGTATGGTCTGCCATGAGCCATCATCACTGCCATCATCGATAAAGATGATTTCATACGAAAAATGATTGGATTGCATAACATCTGCAATCCAATCATGTAGTTCTATCAGCGATTCTTGCTCGTTAAGTAAAGGAATTACAACAGATAGCTGCATTGTTCGATTCTCGAATTCCTTTCAAAAGTAGCATTTTTTGCTTAGTAAGCGGGTTTGGCCTTTTTAAAGATAAGCCCTCCGATAAGTCCAGAAATCAGACCCAATATCGCTTGGATGATGATAATGACCGGATAAAAGATCCAACGGAACTTTTCTTGCATGGCCATGCCTTGGTCCCATTGTTCTTGGGTCAGGTTCGGATTGCTCTCAAAAGCCTTGGCTTTGGCAATTTCGTTCACCTTGTCCATATAATCGGGTTCGATTACGTTTGAGAGCAACAAAAAATAAATAATCCCGATAATCCCGCCTACCACGGCCACACCCGTACCAATTTTTATGGCCTGGCCAAGGCTAAGAAATCCGCCATTGGCTTTCCTGAATTGAAAAAGGGTCACCAAGACCATGGCAAAGAGAATAACAAAGCCAATGACGTTGATAGTCGCAGTTTGCTCGTAGTGAAGTCCTTGAAAATAGAGCATTAAACTGAACACAACCGAAACAAGGCCCAATAGCAGCCCATAGTTCAGTATATACTTTGTTGGTTTTACTTGTGGTTGTTCTTCCATTTTTAAATTTTTAAAGTTGATTACGATTATTGGTGGACATTTTAGAAAAAATGTTACATCTAAAGGTACGCTTTTTTGGATTTTAAAGAATTATGGTTGCCAGAAATTAAAAATTACCTAAATTTGCAGCCTGAAAATCTCGACTTTAAGTTAATCAGAAGATGAAGAAAGGCATACATCCCGAAAATTATAGATTGGTGGCGTTCAAAGACATGTCGAACGATGACGTGTTCATTACAAAATCAACCGCAGAGTCAAAGGAGACCATCACCGTTGACGGTGTTGAATACCCCTTGGTAAAACTTGAAATCTCAAGAACTTCACACCCTTACTACACTGGCAAGACCAAATTGGTCGATACTGCCGGTCGAATTGACAAGTTCAAGAACAAGTACAAGAAATTCGAGAAACCTGCCAAGAAAGAGAAAGCGGCAGAATAACGGATTTTTTTCAAAATATATGGAACGCCCTCGAAGTTGCTCGTGGGCGTTTTTTATTTTTGTCACCTAATTGTTGCTAGATGAACTATATCTTATCAGACGGCCCTTTCAGAAAAGCACTGCTTCCATTTACCTTTACCCGGCCGGTGGCCGAGATCCGGATCGGTATTTTTACCATTCGTGAAAAGTGGGAAAAACAACTGCAGGCAACCACAAGTTTTTTAACCGAAACATATCTATCTGAAAAATACCCGCTCAAAAAGGAGACAGAGAATGTGGTGGTCAACGGTGCTGTCTTGCCCGACGCAGCATTGGTGAAGGCTGTGACGTCGCTCAAACAGGGCCAAGCCTTGCTACAGGGCAGCTTGGTGATCGCGTATGCCACGGCAGACCCCGAAAAGGCTTTTGCCCCAGAAGACTATGAAACGATTGACTTTGAGGGAGCGCTGTTCATCATTAAAAACACTTGGGATATTTTTTCAAGGAATGGCCAAGCACTACAGGCCGATTTTGACTTGATCACAAAAGGAAGAAAAAGTGCCCCCATTTCAGATACAAACCGCTTGGTAAGTCCTGAAAATATTTTTTTGGAGGAAGGCGCACAGGTCGAGTACAGTATTTTAAATGCCTCGAACGGCCCCATCTATATCGGAAAAGACGCCGAAGTGTGGGAGGGAAGCCTGATTCGTGGTGGTTTTGCCCTTTGTGAAAGGGCGGTGGTCAAGATGGGCGCCAAAATCTACGGCCCAACCACTGTGGGCCCCCATGGCAAGGTGTGTGGCGAGATCAACAATTCAGTGATTTTTGGCTATTCGAGCAAAGGGCACGAAGGCTACTTGGGCAATTCTGTCTTGGGCGAATGGTGCAACATTGGGGCCGATTCGAACAATTCGAACCTCAAGAACAACTACGCCAAGGTGCGTTTGTGGAACTATGCCACCGAAACCTTTGACCAAACGGGGTTACAGTTTTGCGGACTTATGATGGGCGACCACAGCAAAACGGCCATCAATACCATGTTCAACACGGGTACGGTGATTGGGGTCAACAGCAACATCTATGTGCCTGGCTTCCCCAGAAATTTCATACCCAGTTTCAGTTGGGGCGGGGCTTCGGGCTTTCGCACCTATAACCTAAAAGCTGCTTTCGATACGGCAAAAGTGATGATGGCAAGGCGTGGCCGTGAGTTTGACGAAAAAGAGCAGGCCATTTTAGAACATGTATTCGAGATAACAGAAAAATGGCGGAATTTTTAGGATTTTTTTATTGAGTCAATATCCTCTTCACCTATTGTTTTAAGTTTCCAATTTTTGGTTAAGAAGACGTTAGCTTATCTGATTGGTTTTGGATGGGATTAGTTCTGTGTCAATTGCAGTTATTCTTTTGCTATGTTTTTCTTTACACTAAAATAGAGATTATCGAACTGAATTGAGCATCTATTTTTTTACCCAATAGCTCTATAATCACGTAAAATTATGTGCTATGTGGTAATAAAAACACCCTCTAATCTATTAACTCTGTCAACATTCCTGAGAAAGAACCTTCATATGAACTTGTTGATACAGTAATGTTGAAAGTTACGGTATAGATATCTTCCGACAATGAAACTGAAGCAGTTCCTTCAGTAACCTCCAAATTAAAATCATCTATATCTGTTTCTGTATCAAAGACGGTATCGAAAGCTGCGCCAACATTTTCTATTGTACCAGGGATTTTACTTTTAGTACTATCATAGGTAAAAGTTCCTGGTTCAAAAGAATTAGGCGAGGAAGAAATCAAAGCCAAAGAAACAAGATCTCCTTTTCCTACAAATGCGTCTCCACCTCCGGGGGTCGCTGATATGCCAGTTGAGGTAAGAATAATATAATACTCTCCTCCTTTATCTATAATGAATCCCTTATCCAAAATATAGGTCGTTCCATCCAATGTAAAGGAGCCACCAAGAGTTCCTCCGTCCACACCATCGTCTTTTTTACAGCCAAGTAAAATAGTCCCTAATATAGCAAATAACAGGGCTCCTTTAATCCACTTTTTCATTTTTGAAATATTTAAATCACTCATTTTCAGGTTAGTTGAATCAAAACTGGTTAATCATATCCAATATTTTTCGAAAGCTATCTTTGAAGTCTTTTGAATCTGACTGATTGTATAAGACAAACTCAGTTTAATGCTTGTAATGAAGATAACGAGCATAAGAGGAAATTATTACAATTTCAGATGCTGGTGGAATTTAATTGATAACAAGAGATTTCAAAACATTTTTAACCTAGCGATGACTGTAGTCAATTGATTATCTTTGCCTCACATAAAAAAGGCCTCTGTAGAATGAAAAAAGTCGCTTTTTACACGCTGGGTTGCAAGCTTAACTTTTCAGAGACCTCGACCATTGCACGGGGCTTTGAGAGCGAGGGCTTTCAACGTGTTGATTTTTCTGAGGCGGCCGATATCTATGTCATCAACACCTGTTCGGTCACTGAAAACGCCGACAAACGTTTCAAGATAATCGTAAGACAAGCGCAGAAAGCCAATCCAGAAGCGTTTGTCATTGCCATAGGTTGTTATGCCCAACTGAAACCTGAGGAGCTTGCTGCGGTGGATGGGGTAGACCTTGTCTTGGGGGCCACCGAGAAGTTTAAGATTACCGATTACCTGAACGACCTTACCAAAAACGAAAGGGGCGAGGTACATTCTTGCGAAATAGAGGAGGCCGATTTTTATGTGGGCAGTTACGCCATTGGCGACCGTACCCGAGCCTTTTTAAAGGTGCAGGATGGCTGTGATTACAAATGTACCTACTGTACCATACCCTTGGCGCGGGGCATTTCGCGCAGCGATACCCTTGAAAATGTTTTGCGGAATGCTAAGGAGATTTCGTCCAAAGGCATTAAAGAAATCGTGCTAACGGGCGTAAACATCGGGGACTATGGTAAAGGTGAATTCGGCAATAAGAAGCACGAACATACCTTTTTTGAACTGGTGCAGGCACTGGATGAGGTGGAGGGCATTCACCGACTGCGTATTTCATCAATCGAACCAAATCTTTTAAAGAACGAGACCATCGATTTTGTGGCCAACAGCAAGTGTTTTGTACCCCATTTCCATATTCCGTTGCAAAGTGGTAGCGATAAGATTTTGAAATTGATGCGAAGGCGTTATTTGACCAATCTATATGTAGATCGTGTAAAACGCATCAAAGAAGTAATGCCCCATGCCTGTATCGGGGTCGATGTGATTGTGGGCTTTCCGGGGGAGACGGACGAGGATTTCTTACAGGCCTATCATTTTCTGAACGAGCTTGATATTTCGTACCTGCACGTATTCACCTATTCTGAGCGCGAGAATACGCTGGCCGCCGAAATGCAGGGGGTCGTTCCGAAGAGCGTACGCAGCAAGCGTAGCAAAATGTTGCGAGGGCTATCGGCCAAAAAACGCCGTGCCTTTTACGAAAGCCAGTTGGGCACTGTTAGAACTGTTTTGTTCGAAGGGGAGAACAAAGAGGGGTATGTTCACGGGTTTACCGAAAACTACGTAAAGGTCAAGGCACCTTGGAACCCTGAATTGGTAAACACGCTACATGAAGTGGAGCTGACCTCAATCGATGAGGATGGGTTGGTTCGGTTTGAATTTGTAGAGGAAAAAATGCTGGCATAAAAAATCCCGCTCGATGGCGGGATGATTTTTTTTCAGATCCGTATGCCTACAGGGAGCATTTCTTTGTACTGTCGATTTTTTCTCAAAAAGCCTGCAATATGGGGGCTTGTGGGTACCACTCTCAGATTTTGTTCTTGAATGTGGTTGAGCACTGCTTTGATGAAGTCTTCTTTAAAACCTTCTTTAGAAACTTCTTCTGGTATCACCAGTTTGGTCAAAAAAATCTTGCGGTCCTGTGAAGAGTACTCGATTTTGGCAAGATGCCCATCGACCCTAGTTTCAAATTGACGCAAGAAACTATTGTCCTTGATTTCCATTTCAATCATATAGTTTAGTTTAATTTTGGCACCAGACAAAAAAATTACGGTGTTCTAGACACGTAATTTTTTGGAATTTAAATGATAGAAAAATTTGCAAAAAGGGAATTTCCCGTTACAAATCTGATACAAAAGTAGTTAAAATATACCGAATATCCTATTTTGATCGACCATAGGCAAGATAAGCAGACCAATAAAATTGCCGTGTACCTGATGCCGGGCATGGCGGCGAGCCCGACCATTTTTGACGGTATAAAATTGCCCGAGAATTCTTTTGAGGTGCACCGATTGGCATGGTTCATTCCTGAAAAGGGAATGTCGTTTGAGCAGTACGCCCGTCAAATGTGCAAACAGATCGCCCACGACAACAGTGTTTTGGTTGGCGTTTCGTTTGGGGGCATGTTGGTGCAAGAAATGGCCAAGTACATCCCAACCAAAAAAATCATCATCATCTCATCAGTAAAAAGCAAGAATGAGCTGCCCAAGCGTATGCTCTTTGCCAAATACACCAAGGTTCACAAGCTATTGCCCACGGGCATGGTCAACAATGTTGAACTGTTGGCCAAGTATGCCTTTGGTGAAACGGTTACCAAACGGTTGCATTTGTACGAACAGTACTTGGGGGTACGCGATAAATATTACATTGATTGGTCGATTGACCAGTGCGTAAATTGGAACCAAACCGTACCGCCCAAGAATTTGGTGCATATTCATGGTGAAAAGGATGCTGTTTTTCCCATGTCAAAGATCAAGCATTGCATCGTAGTAAAAAATGGCACCCACACCATGATCATACACCGTGCCAAGTGGTTCAATGAGCACCTGCCCACAATTATTTTGAAATCGTAGAGTTGTAAATAGTAACTTGCAAACAAATAACAGTATAGCAACATGAAGTACCTCAAGAATATATTGGCCGCTATCGGTGCCCTTTTTGTGTTGGGCAGTTTGGTATATGCCGTTCAATCGAGCACGGAAACAGAGAAGGGCGAAGCAGTCCAGATAAAGGAAGAAGACAAGAATGTCAGTGATGGCTATAAGATCAGCGCCATTGATATTCCTGAAGATTTGAATTTTGCGGGAGAGCCCGTACCGCTTGACGACCCTGAGATCATGGAGCGCGTAGACCGTGAATTCTTGGTCAACACCTATTGGCAGTCCAATGCGCTTTTGTTAATGAAACGGGCCAATAAGTACTTTCCGATCATAGAACCCATTTTGGCCAAAAACGGAATTCCGGATGATTTCAAGTATTTGGCGGTGGCAGAGAGCGGATTGCAAAATGTGGTCTCACCTGCAGGTGCTACAGGTTTCTGGCAGATCATGAAGACAACCGGCCGTGAATATGGTCTCGAGGTCAACAGCAATGTAGATGAGCGCTACCATGTTGAAAAGGCGACCCAGGTGGCCTGTGAGTACCTAAAGAAATGGAAAGAGCGCTTTGGCACTTGGACGCTGACCGCTGCGGCGTACAATGCCGGCCCTGCGGGCATCCAAAAATACATGAAGATCCAAAAGGCAGATGACTACTACGATTTGCTCTTGGGTGAAGAAACGGGCCGTTACGTTTTTCGGATCATGGCCATAAAGGAAATTCTTTCGCACCCTGAAAAATATGGCTTTGAGCTAGAGGAAGACGATTTATACGAGGCAGTGCCCACATTTTCGGTGGAGGTTGACACGACGGTAGCCAGTTGGGCCGATTTCGCACAGCTGTACGAAATCAACTATAAAGTGTTGAAGCGACACAACCCCTGGCTTCGCGAGCCGCATCTGAACAATGCCTCAGGCAAGAAATATGTGATTGAGATACCGAACAAGGGGTATTACCGTGAAACACGGTAATTTCCAAATTCCAAATTCCATTTTTTTGATACTGTTTTTATTGGAATTTGATTTTTTACAAACGAAGCGAATTTAGTAGAGCTAAATTCGCTTCATTTGTTGTTGCATCATCTTTATCTGCTCGGTGAGCATATTGTTCTTATCGAGCTTTTTGGCTTCTTGAAGTAGGGTAGTGGCCTCACGCTTTCTCCGTTTCTGCATGGCTATGCCCGCAAGGCTCAATTTCGCCATGGCCACATCATAATCCATGTTAAGGCCAAGTTTCAGTGCTTTTCGGAAGTATTTTTCTGCTTGGGTCAGGTTCTTTTGCGAGTAGATGATACCATGCAAGTAGTTGTAGTACCCCTGTTGTTTCTTTACCAAGGCCGCTTCAGGATTCTTGATTTTTGAAAGCCATTTTTGGGTGCCCTCCAGATCTTGTTTGCGCATCCTCAAGAAAGCCATCAGAATAAATTCGTTCCTGAAGTACAGAAATATGAAGACCAGCGAAAGCAGGATCAAAAAAATACCGTTGCCGATTTCACCTTCCACGAACTGATATCCTGCATACCCCACAATAAGGGCGGCAATCACTATTTTTATGTTTTTATGGAACATTTAAATGTTTGTTTTATGATGAATTCTTGGCCCATGCCAGACATTTTTGGGCCCACAAAAGTAACAAAACTTGTTGAATAATTTTTTTCAACTCGCTTGTTGAAGTAAAAACTCTTTGTATATTTGCGCCCAGAATTTTTTGGGTAGTCGAAACAAAACTATCCTGAATCCATAAAAAATTTCACGCATGAAAAGAACGTATCAGCCATCGAAGCGAAAGAGAAGAAACAAGCATGGCTTTAGAGAGCGAATGGCAACTGCCAATGGCCGAAAGGTTCTTGCCCGAAGAAGGGCCAAAGGAAGAAAGAAATTGTCTGTTTCATCTGAGCCAAGACATAAGAAATAATGACATTGCAACAGAATTGAAAAAAGGTGTTACTTTCAACGGTAGCACCTTTTTTTTGTACTATAACGAATAAATACCCTTACAAAAATGCCCAAAAGAGAAGATCTCAAATCAATTTTGATTATCGGTTCAGGTCCGATCATTATCGGCCAAGCTTGTGAATTTGACTATTCTGGGTCTCAGGCTTTGCGCTCATTGCGTGAAGATGGCATCGAAACCGTCTTGATCAACAGTAATCCGGCCACGATCATGACCGACCCCAAAATGGCCGATCATGTGTACCTGAAGCCGCTGAACACCAAATCGATCATTGAGATTCTTAAGAAACATCCGAATATCGATGCGGTGTTGCCGACCATGGGCGGGCAAACGGCACTGAATCTTTGTATCGAGGCTGATGAAAAGGGTATTTGGGAAGATTTTGGGGTAGAGATCATAGGGGTCGATATCGATGCCATAAACATTACCGAAGACCGGGAGAAGTTTCGAGAATTGATGCTCAAAATCGGGGTGGGCATGCCCCCCCAGGCCTCGGCCACTTCCTTTTTGAAGGGAAAGGAGATCGCACAAGAATTTGGCTTCCCCTTGGTGATCCGTGCTTCTTTTACCCTAGGTGGGGCAGGGGCATCAATTGTATACGACCCTGAAAAATTCGACAACCAATTGAGCCACGCGTTGGAGGTATCGCCCATTCACGAGGTAATGATCGACAAGGCGCTCATGGGCTGGAAAGAATATGAGTTGGAGCTGTTGCGCGACAAGAACGACAACGTGGTCATTATCTGTACCATCGAAAACATGGATCCCATGGGCATCCATACCGGTGATTCGATCACCGTGGCCCCGGCCATGACCCTATCTGACCGAACCTTTCAGCGCATGCGCGACATGGCCATCCATATGATGCGGAGCATCGGTGATTTTGCCGGGGGCTGTAACGTACAGTTTGCTGTTAGTCCTGATGAGAAAGAAGACATTATCGCCATTGAAATCAACCCAAGGGTATCGCGCTCTTCTGCCCTTGCATCAAAGGCCACGGGGTATCCGATTGCGAAAATTGCTGCCAAATTGGCCATTGGCTATACGTTGGATGAGCTTGATAACCAGATTACCAAATCAACCTCGGCCCTGTTTGAACCGACATTGGATTATGTGATCGTGAAGATCCCACGTTGGAACTTTGACAAATTCGATGGCTCAGACAGAACCCTTGGCCTGCAGATGAAATCGGTGGGCGAGGTGATGGGCATTGGCCGTTCTTTTCAAGAGGCCCTGCACAAGGCCACCCAATCACTTGAGATCAAACGCAACGGCCTGGGGGCCGATGGCAAGGGATATAAAGATTACGAGACCATCATCCAAAAATTGACCGTACCCAGTTGGGACAGGGTTTTTGTCATCTATGATGCGATTCAATTGGGAATTCCCCTGAAACGCATCCATGAAATAACAAAAATCGATATGTGGTTCTTGAAGCAATATGAAGAACTGCATTTGTTGGAGCAGGAGATTTCAAAATATACCATCGCCACCCTGCCAAAGGCCCTTTTGCTCGAAGCAAAGCAAAAAGGATTTGCCGATCGCCAGATTGCCCATATGCTCGATTGTTGGGAGAGTGAGGTACACAAAAAGCGGATGGATCTGAACATCAAGCGGGTCTATAAGCTGGTCGATACCTGTGCCGCCGAGTTCAAGGCACTGACCCCGTATTATTACTCGACCTTTGAGGAAGAAATCGAAACTCCCGATGGCAAGCGGTATGTTGCCAACGACAGTGAGGCCTCAGACAGAAAGAAAATAGTGGTCTTGGGCTCGGGCCCCAACCGTATCGGGCAGGGTATCGAATTTGATTATTGCTGCGTGCACGGCGTATTGGCGGCGGCCGAATGTGGGTATGAGACCATTATGATCAACTGCAACCCTGAAACTGTTTCTACCGATTTTGATACGGCCGATAAACTATACTTCGAACCTGTTTTTTGGGAGCATATTTACGATATAATCCTTCATGAAAAGCCTGAGGGGGTGATTGTGCAGTTGGGCGGACAGACAGCCTTGAAATTGGCCGAGAAGCTTGACAAATACGGTATTAAGATCATCGGAACCAGTTTTCAGTCGTTGGATTTGGCCGAAGACCGGGGAAGCTTTTCAACATTGCTTAAAGAAAACAACATTCCCTATCCGCGTTTTGGAACCGCCGAAAGTGCCGAGGAAGCATTGGAGCTGGCCGATGAGCTCGGATTTCCACTGTTGGTGCGACCTTCGTACGTATTGGGTGGTCAGGGAATGAAAATTGTTATCAATAAACAAGACCTCGAGGCCCATGTAGTGGATTTGCTGCGTAAGATTCCGAACAACAAATTGCTGCTCGACCATTATTTAGATGGTGCCATTGAAGCCGAGGCCGATGCTATTTGCGATGGGGAGGAAGTTTATATCATCGGCATCATGGAGCATATTGAGCCATGCGGCATCCACTCGGGCGACTCTAACGCTACCCTGCCACCGTTCAATTTGGGTGAATTTGTCATACAGCAGATTAAAGACCATACCAGAAAAATTGCTTTGGCATTGAACACTGTTGGGCTGATCAATATACAGTTCGCCATAAAAGATGATACGGTTTATGTTATTGAGGCCAATCCACGTGCTTCGCGAACCGTGCCGTTTATTGCAAAGGCCTATGGTGAACCGTATGTTAATTATGCGACCAAGGTGATGTTGGGCAAAAAGAAAATCAAAGATTTCAATTTCAACCCTAAACTGGAGGGCTATGCCATCAAGCAGCCGGTATTCTCTTTTAATAAGTTCCCAAATGTGAATAAAAACCTGGGTCCTGAGATGAAGAGTACCGGCGAGAGCATTCTTTTTATTGATAGTTTAAAGGACGACGATTTCTACAACTTGTACTCAAGAAGAAAGATGTATTTGTCGAAGTAGAGACTTGGCAAACAATACTTCATACTAAATTCATCAAGAACTATACTACGGCAACATTCCCCGGTTTAGGGAAGTTGTACTGAAGCGTCGGTAATCCTTTCGAAAAAAGTTTTTGAAATCCGCCCCCCTTTATTTTGTACATCTAACGAGTATGGTCGTGGCATTTGTTTCAAATCCTTCATTAAATAAAATTGTGTGATAGGTTACATCCTATTCTTGCCTTACAGCCAATTTTTTCGTTTGAAGAAAAGTAAGGTAAGCAGTGAGGACATGATCATCAAGAGAATGGCAAATGGGTAGCCCCATTGTTTATCCAATTCAGGCATAAAATGAAAGTTCATGCCATATATGCTGGCAATCAGTGTTGGGGGCATAAAAGACAATGGTGACCACTGTAAAAATTTTGATGATACGGTTTTGTTCCATGTCCACCAACCCAAGAAATGTATTTTGTAGAAATTCCAACCGTTCAAAATTGAAACTAGTGTGATCTAGCAATGAACCGACGTCTTTGATCATTACCCGCAACATTTCATAATTGTTCTTTGGAAAAAACTTGCTTTTTAAGATGGCCGAAAGAATCGTTGCTTTTCAATTATGTTGCTAGCAGCAGAATGGATATTTATGTTGCCCTTATTTTGCTTTTAGGTTGGGAATGCCAAACTTTTCATAGAATACCGAGTTGACGCCAGTTTAATTTCTATTCTTTTCGAAAAATTTTTTCAATTTTTCGACCTTTTGCCAATTCATCAATCAGCTTTTCCAAACGCCGACATTGTTTATACAATTCAAATTCATCCTCAATTTCTTCAATTCGATAACCGCAAACGACTCCTTTGATCAAGTGTGCATTGGGATTTATGTTGGCTTTTTGAAAAAATGTTCTTACAGTCGCTTTCTCATCAATAAGCGCTTGCAATGCATCTTGATCGAAACCAGTGAACCATTTGATTACCTGATCTAGCTCTTCTTTTGTTCTTCCATTTTTTTCCAATCTATTAAGGTAAAGGGGATAAATAGATGCAAAAATCATATTGGCAACCTTTTCATTTTTTTCGGCGGTAACTTTCATAATCGATGGGTTTAATTGTTTCAACCGCGGCGCTTTGAGCCAAATCTGTGCCAACAATGTACGAATTGGTTCATTAAGCTCGATGTTAATGGAAATATAGTTAAAAATCCAATAAGTTTTTTCGAAGGTATTGTGACTATTATGTGGTATGCCGCGAAGATGGGCGGCCGATAAATTCTTGTTGACTCATGGAATAGTTCGTGCACAGTTCGACGTAATCTTATCTCTAAGCAGGCCTTTATTATCTTAATTGCACTATTTTGGAAACTTAAACATGCGTCTTTACTTTTTGTTCAAAAGTATAAAGCCTAAACATTGTCGTGCCAGTTTGTATGAAAAATACCTTCCCTATCAACACGCTCATAGGTATGCGAACCAAAGTAATCGCGCTGTGCCTGTATCAAATTCAGCGGCAAACGTTCAGAGGTATAGGCATCAAAATAGGTCAAAGAATTGGAGAGTCCGGGCAGCGGTATGCCATTGGTGGCCCCATAAGAAACCAATTCGCGGGCGGCATCGACCGTGGACCGTATCTTTTCGGCAAACGATTTAGAGAGCAATAGGTTCTGCAGTCGTGGTTCAGACCGGTACGCTTCGGTAATATCTGCCAACAAGGCCGCGCGGATAATGCAACCTGCGCGCCAAATTTTGGCGATTTCGCCCAGATCCAATTCATAGCCGTATTCTTCTGAGGCATCGGCCAATTGGTGCATGCCCTGGGCATAGGCCATGATAAAGGCAAAATAGAGGGCCTTCTCGGCTTTTTCAATGGCATCTTTCTTGTCCAACGGCTTTACCATAGGCCTATCGTACAATTCATCGGCTTTGGTGCGCTCGGCCTTGAGGGCCGAGATCTCACGCATGCTCACGGCTATATCTATAGTGGGCACGGGTATCCCCAAGTCCATGGCGTTCTGCGAGGTCCATTTGCCGGTGCCCTTTTGTTTGGCCTTGTCCAGAATCATATCGACCAGATGGTTGTCGGTCAAGTCATCCTTTTGTGCCAAGATCTTTGATGTGATCTCGACCAGAAACGACTGCAGGCGACCTTCATTCCACTTTTTAAAGGTCTGGTGCAGTTCTGCATTGGAGAGTTTGGCCGCTTTTTTCAAAAAATCGTAAATCTCCAATGTCAATTGCATGAGGCCGTACTCAATGCCGTTGTGCACCATTTTTACATAATTTCCTGCTGATTTGGGACCGAGATAAGCCACACACGGCTCTCCCTTGTATTTGGCGGCCACAGCCTCGAAAATAGGTTTTACATGTTGGTAGGCTTCCCGAGAGCCACCGGGCATGATACTGGGGCCCAACCGGGCACCTTTGGCCCCGCCTGAAATGCCCGCCCCAAAAAAGTGGATGCCCTTCTTTTTCAAATAGGCCTCCCGGCGATCTGTATCGGTAAAAAAGGAATTTCCCCCATCGATAATGATATCGCCCTCTTTCAACAAGGGCAATAGGTTTTCGATCACGGTATCCACAATTTTTCCCGCGGGCACCAAGAGCATGATCTTTCTGGGCAGCTTTAGCGAATCGACAAAGGTTTTTGCATCGGTAGAGGCGTTCACTTTTTCAGTATTGCCGCCTTCTTTGATCAATGCCTTCACCTTTTTGGCATCCAAATCATTGCCAAAGGCCGTAAAGCCATTGTCGGCCACGTTGAGGATGAAATTTCTTCCCATAACACCCAATCCTACCAATCCGAAATCATAGTTCGCTACTGCCATTCTTATTTTTTTCTACAAGTTAATCCTCCTTTTGCATGCCCAACGGGCTAAGGCAAACCTAAAATAAACCTTATATTCGTGAACCTCAAAATTTAATGGGGTTCACATCTCAATCGTTTTTTTCGTATGAAAACCACCGCTGACCAGATGCTGGTAATTTTTGGTGCGTCAGGCGACCTGACCGCCCGTAAATTGGTGCCGGCACTTTTTAAGTTGTACCGTGCTGGCGAGCTTCCCCAAAATTTTGTGGTATTGGGGGTCAGCAGAAGCGATTTGACAGACGGGGCCTTTCGAAAACGAGTGGTGTTGGACAGCCCCCATTTGAGCGATGAAAATGACAACGGTGCATCTGATGAACAGATCAAGGGGTTTGCAAAAAGGTTTTTTTATGAGGATGTGGGCAGCTCTTATGATTCGGATTACCAACAACTGAGAAACCGTATCGAAGATTTGAACGATATGTTCAATACCGGGGGTAATATCATCTATTATCTCTCTACCCCGCCCACTTTGTACGAAACCATCGTTAAAAATTTGGCCAATGCCGACCTAAATACACAAAACAATGGTTGGAAACATATTATTGTGGAGAAACCCTTCGGCTATAGTCTTAAAACCGCCAAAGAGCTGAACAGGGGCCTACAAAGGTTTTTCGATGAATCGCAGATATACCGTATTGACCATTACTTGGGCAAAGAGACGGTACAAAACCTATTGGTGACCCGCTTTGCCAACAGTATTTTTGAACCTTTATGGAACCGAATCTATATTCACCATATTGAAATTACCAATGCCGAAAGTGTTGGTGTTGAAAAGCGCGGCGGGTACTATGATAAATCGGGGGCACTACGCGATATGTTCCAAAACCATTTGCTGCAAATTGTTTCGTTGGTGGTCATGGAGCCGCCCATTGGCGATGCCCCTGAAGAAATACGGAATGAAAAGGTCAAGGCCCTCAAGTCGTTGCGTATTATGCGGGATGAGGAAACTTTAAAAAACAACACCATACGTGCCCAATATGTGGCTTCTGAAATAGATGGAAAGAAAATAAAGGGATATCGGGAAGAAGAGGGGGTAGCTCCAAATTCGACCACTGAAACCTATGCCGCCGTTAAGTTCTTTGTCGATAATTGGCGTTGGCACGGGGTACCGTTTTATGTGCGTACCGCCAAACGTATGCCCACCAAGGTGACCGAGGTGGTCATCCATTTTAACACACCCCCTCACCAGATTTTCAAAGACTCAGGTATTCGCGGTAAAGACAATAAATTGATCATTAGAATACAGCCCGATGAGGGTATATTGATAAAATTTGGGGTCAAGGTACCCGGTCAGGGCTTTAAAGTTGAGCGGGCCAATCTAGATTTTTATTATTCCTGTTTGGCCGAGACCAGGGTGATGCAGGCCTATGAACGCCTGTTGCTCGATGCCATGCAGGGTGATGCCACGCTCTATGCCCGAGCCGATGAGGTAGAGGCTGCCTGGGAGTTTGTAGACCCCATTCTCGACTACTGGCAAAACGGAAAAAATGTTCGTATGTACGGCTATGCCGCGGGGGTTTGGGGGCCAGAGAATGCCGATGACCTTATCGAGGGACCTGGTAATTGGCGAAATCCAGGGGAGAATTTGGCCGATGACCCGGGGTATTGCGTTATTTGTTAGTGAGACTCACTTCATCAATCTGCCATAGGTAGAGCAGATAAAATGTTTGGTCGAACCAATTCTAGCGCCTAGGTCGGGGCGGGTCTATGAATTACAAAAACGATGTTATTGGTAGATGTCTTAATTTTGAAGCAATTGCTTCGTTACGTTCACAATTAGTGGCTATGGAAACCAAAATCTATAAGGACAAACAGGAGGTCGCCAAGGCGTTCGCAGAATACTTTGCCAATTTGGTAAAGGGTAAGGATAGTTTTCACGTGGCCCTTTCGGGGGGCAGTACCCCCAAAACTGTTTTTAATGTGCTCGCAAAGGAATATGGAGATCAAATCGATTGGTCTAAAATCCAGTTTTATTGGGGAGATGAGCGCTGCGTACCGCCCACCGATGATGAAAGCAATTTCAAAATGACGTTTGAACACCTTTTTTCCAAAATTGAGGTGCCCAAAGAGAACATACATAGAATCTTGGGCGAAAGCGAACCAAAAAGGGAAGCCATGCGCTATGCAAATTTACTTGAAATCAATCTTGATAGGGTAGCTGACATTCCCCAATTTGACCTTGTGATCTTGGGCATGGGTGATGACGGGCATACGGCCAGTATCTTTCCGCATGAAATCGAACTGTGGAATGCCAATGACCATTGTGTGGTGGCCACCCACCCCATATCGGGCCAAAAACGGGTTTCGATCAACGGAAAGGTTATCAACACGGCCAAAGAGGTGGTTTTTTTGGTCACAGGGCCCGGTAAGGCCGAAAAGGTGGGTGAAATCTTGAACAAAGAGGAAGGTCATGAAAAATATCCGGCGTCGTTGGTAAACCCAAAGTCAGGAAAGTTGTACTGGTTTTTGGATGAAGCCGCTGCTCAAAACTTAAACTAAGGTAAAGGAGAAATCTACATCTCTAATTTGGATTGTTCGAAGTCATCTTCCTGAGCACGATTTAAAATGGGTTCGGGAATCGATTTTTTGGCCTTGGCGCCCATCTTCTTCAGTTTTTCGATACTGGTGATAATATTGCCACGGCCTTCGACCAGTTTGTTCATGGCCCCGCGGTATTCGTTCTTGGCCTCATCCATCTTTTTGCCCACTTTTGTGAGGTCGGTCACAAAGCCCTCAAACTTGTCATAGAGTGCCCCTGCCTGGCGGGCTATCTCAATGGCGTTGCGCTGCTGCTTTTCGTTGCTCCACATGGTGTCGATGGTTCGCAATGTGGCCAGCAGCGTAGCTGGAGTAACGATTACGATGTTTTGTTCAAATGCCTTGTTATACAGTGAGTTATCTTCGTTTATGGCGATGGCGAATGCCGGTTCTATGGGAACGAACATCAACACAAAATCAGGACTCTCCATTTCATAGAGATCCTCATACTTTTTGGCCGATAGCTGTTCGATGTGTTTGCGGATTGAGGTGAGGTGGTCTTTCAAAAAGCGGGGCTTGTCATCTTCATCGGCATTGACATAGCGTTCATAATCGGTGAGCGATACCTTTGAGTCGACCACCATCTTTTTGCCATCTGGTAGATTAATGATCACATCGGGCATCACACGGCTGCCATCTTCACGTTTAAAGCTTTGTTGAACGCTATATTCACGGTCTTTTTCAAGTCCGGACTTCTCAAGTACCCGCTCCAACACCAGTTCGCCCCAGTTGCCCTGCATCTTGCTATCGCCTTTCAGGGCTTTGGTGAGGTTCTCGGCTTCTTGCGTGATCTTTAGGTTCTGGCTCTGCAGGTTGAGCAGTTGCTCTCTCAGGGCAGAGTGGATGCTGATATTTTCTTTTTGTGATTTCTCTACCTTTTCTTCGAACTCTTTTATTTTCTTTTCCAACGGGGTAAGGATGCCCTTGATGTTTTCTTCGTTCTTCTCGGTGAATTTTTTTGACTTTTCGTCCAAAATCTTGTTGGCGAGGTTTTCAAACTCCTTGGTGAATTTTTCCTGAAGCTTTTCAACCTCTTCTTTTTGTTCGGTATTGATCCGCTGCAGGTTCTCCAGGTCTGCCTGATAACGGACAATTTGATTGCCCAACTGCTCTTTTTCAGATTGTAGCTGTCTTTTTTCCTCGTTCTCGGCCAATATTTTATCATTGAGGTTGTTGAGGGCATTGTTCAGTTGCTGTTCGCGTTCGCGCCAAACGCCCTCGTTCGACTTGGTCTTCAATTTTTGGACATACATTCCCAAAAAAGCCCCAATGGCCACTGAAACCAATACCACGAGTATCAAAAGCAGTTCTGAATCCATAGTGTCAATTCTTTAGGTAAAGATACTATTAATGTGATTCTAACAGAACCAAGCGCGGGGGAATCTAAAAAGAGATGTTAAGAGATCCCTTCACGGTCAGTCTGAAATGAAAAAGCATCATTTATTTATTTTGAACCCCCCCGTTTTGGGATCAAATTGTACCATTTCTTTGGGAAACAATCGTTCAAAATGCCCCTCTTCGATTAGTTGGCAGGGATCGTTGAAGGGGTTTTCCTTTCCATCAAGCACCAACATCTTATCGCAGAGTTGAATGGCCAGCCCGATTTCATGAGTGGTAAAGAGAATGGTCTTTTGGTATTCATGGGCGAGTTGTTGCAACAGTTTTAAGATGTACACCTTATGGTGCAGGTCTAGGTGTGTGGTGGGCTCGTCCAATAAAATAATCGAGGTGTCTTGGGCCATGGCCCTTGCGATGAGCACCCGTTGCAACTGGCCGTCGCTTAGTTCGTGGCATTTTTTATGGCGTATGTCATGAAGTTCAAACGTATGCAGACTTTGCAAGATTACATCTTTGTCGTTCCTTGAAATATTGCCCAGCCAATTGGTATAGGGTTGCCTGCCCAGGGCTATGAGTTCTTGAACAGTGAGGTTTTTTGAGGCGATGGGCTCGGTAAGCACCACGCTCAACGTTTTGGCCAGGTCGTTGGGCGTTAGTGAATGCATTTTTTTTTCATGAAGATAAATTTCACCCGCCAACTTGGGCTGAAGCTTGGCCAATGTTCTCAAAAGCGTCGACTTGCCAATGCCGTTTGCCCCGACAATGGCGCAAAGCTCTCCAGCGTTCAGTTGAAAACGGAGCCTGTTGACCAAGGGCTGTGAACCGAACCCGATTGAAAGGCCCTCTACCGATATACTGTTTTTTTTCTCCGCCATCAGAATATCATTTTTCGTTTTTTGGTCAACAGCCAAATCACCACCGGGGCCCCAACTATGGAGGTTATGGCATTGATGGGCAACACATTGGCCGAACTGGGCAATTGCGCCAGCGTGTCACAGAGCAGCATCAATATGGCACCATAAAGAAACACGGCGGGCAGTAATATTCTATGTTCCATGGTGCTGAAGATCTGTCGCGTCAAATGGGGCACGGCCAGCCCCACAAAGGCGATGGGGCCCGCAAAGGCCGTAACGCTTCCGGCCAGTAATCCCGTGGCGATTATAATGACGTAACGCGCTTTTTTCAACGATATCCCCAAGCTTTTGGCATAGTTTTCCCCTAGAAGAAAGGCGTTCAATCCCTTGATGGAAAAAATGCTCAGTACCAATCCGAAAAAAACAACCAACGAAAGTATCCCCACTTGCGACCAAGAAAGATTGCCAACACTGCCGTAAGACCAAAAAATGAAGCGCTGAAGATTTTCAGCAGGCGAGAAGTAAGCCAGAACGCTTACGATGGCGGCACTGATGCTTCCGAACATAAGCCCGATGATGAGCAGCGCCATGGTATCACGAACCCTATTGGCCACCAACATAATGACCAGAAGCACCAAAAAACTGCCCACGCTGGCCGCAACGGCCAATGAAACATCGTTCGCCATTGAAAAGGAAACATAGCCGCTGAGCAGCGATGCCCCCATCAACAATAATGCGGCACCCAAACTTGCTCCTGAACTGATGCCCAGCACAAAAGGGCCGGCCACGGGATTGCGGAAAAGGGTCTGCATGAGCAGTCCGCTTACTGCTAGTCCGCCCCCCACCATAATGGCTGTCACGGCCTTCGGCAAGCGATAGGAGTGTATAATATAATGCCATGATTCATTTTCGATATGGAGTCCTACGAGGCTTTTTAGCATGGCCCCAAGGGGAATTGAAACCGACCCCAATCCTATATTGAGCAGGCCTGCCACCAAAAAGGCCAAGAAGAGAAAAAGAAAGGGAGCCTTATAGGTCTTTTGATCCGACATTTATTGCATGGGTTTGAAAAAGAACAGTTCGTGGTCGGGCAATAACATGGGATGAAAGATATGTACCAAATCTTTCAACACCAAATCAGGTCGTTGGGGGGCCAGCTCGTAGTATAACAGTCCGCCGGTTTCGCCCTTGGTCGCTGCAAACGTATAAACGTTTCGCTCCTTAAAGGCCTTGAAGCGCTTGTAATGGTCGTTGGCAGATTGCAGCTGTTCATATGTGGTGAATTGGGAAGGCGATATCCAATAATCGGCCTGTTGCCCCTTTTCCAGCACCGTTTCGAGGCTCAGGGCAAGGCTTCCCGTGCCCTTACTGTCTTTCCAAAGATACGTGGCATTGGCATCGGCGATGAACCTTGCGGCCCAACTTTGCCCTCCGGGCATATACCACACGTCTTTATAAAGGGCCCCGCTCAAAACAGTGGGCGACTCATGGGCCTTGGCGGCCATTGACTTGACTTTTTGGTACGATGCCTCAATCTCGTTGAAAATACGGTCTGCTGTGGTTTGTTTGTCGAACAGGGCGCCAAAAAACTTTATCCATTCAGCTTTGCCCAAAGGCGATTGCTCGGTCCAGTCACCATTGTACAATACTAGTATGCCGGCATTCTCGATGGTATGGTAGGCCGTATTTTGATTGTTGATGGCAAACCCCACCAGCACTTCGGGTCTGAGCGCCAGGGCCATTTCTGTGTTGATGCTCTCATTGCTTCCCAGTTCTTGGATTTTTTCTTCGGAAATCAATTTCCGTGCTGCTGGGGAAGAGACATATTGGGTGTCGGGAAAACCTATCAGCTTGTCCAATACGCCCAAAGACTCCAAAGCTGGAATATGGGTGGTCGAGGTTACGACCACTGTCTGCACCGGCACCGGTACAATGGCATCATAGACCCCTTTGGGCAGGGTAAGGGAAGGTAATTTCGCCCTTGGAACCAGCGCATATTTGAACTCTTTGTCCGCTCCGGGCCACGGGGCCATGACCTTTAAAAGGGTGTAATCGGTGTTTTGTTCCAACGAAAATCCCTGGGCATATCTTACAGTGACCATTTCCCCTGTTTCCGCTGGGCTCTTTAGGGCATCAGATGGTTTTTGTTGCCTGCGGCACCCGATGGCAAGACAACAGAACAATAGGATGGCAAAAGGATTTGATCGGACTTTTTTCATGGGTTCAAAAGTAGCCCATAAATATAAATTGGTTACATTCGCTGCGAATTTTGGTTTTCATGGATTTTGCGCCATGGAATGAAAAGGGAATCCGGTGAGTTGAAGTACCCATTACGAATTTAGAATTACGAATTGTAAAATTGTTGCGACTCGTATTTTGTACCTCTAAAATCGTACCTCAATAATTCCGGAGCTGTTCCCGCAACTGTAAACTTTGTCCGCCTTTGGCGGATGCTTGCAACAACTTCAAGACCACTGTTCTTCACTATGGGACGGGAAGGTGGTTTGCAAGACGTGAGCCAGGAGACCTGCCAAAATTTTCATCCGCCTTTGGCGGACAAACACTGAATGTTAAACTTTCGGGACAAAAGTTTACATGTGCGATGCATATGGCTTTACCGAGCAACTAAACCAAAATGAACAAAAAATGCTTTGGGCCTCTGGCAGCCTTTGTGGCATGTACAGGCCTTTGTGCACAGCAAGTGCAACCAAACCCTCCCCAAGTACAGCAGTTGGATGAGGTGATTGTCAGTGATTCACGCTTTGAACTAAAGCGTGAAAATTCGGGTAAAACGGTTATCAAGATTACCCAAGAAGAATTGCAGCGCAACCAAGGTAAAACGGTAGCTGAGATCATTAACTCAAAAAGTGGAATGGAGATTACCGGTAGCCGCGGTCGCCAAGGAGAGGTCTTGGGAGTCTTTGCCCGTGGTGGAAGGGGCCGTCAGGTGCTTATCATTATCGATGGGGTGCGGGTTACCGATCCATCATCCTTTTCACAAGAGTATGATTTACGACTTTTGTCGGCTGCCAACATCGAATCCATCGAAATAACCAAAGGGGCCGCCAGTACGCTGTACGGGCCCAATGCAGCGACTGCAGTCATCAACATCACCACAAAAAAGGCAAGCGGCCAAAAAATAACTGGTAATTTTCAGTCTAGCCTGGGCACTAACCAAAATCAAAGAAACCAAGCGTATGATGCCTTGGGCGATTTTTCAAATAGTGTGAACATCAACGGCACCTTGGGCGATGTGACGTATCTGGTGGGTTTTGCCAATAGCCATGCCAGCAATATGTCATCGTTGATCGGTACCGAGGAGGAAGATGTGACATCACGAACCACGCTAGATGTAAAAGTAGGCTATCGCCCGATAAAAAAGCTGGACTTTATAATATTTGCCAACAACACCAACCTAAAGACCGATTATGATGAATCGTTCGGGTTGGTCGATGCCCCTTATCGTTTCATCAGTGAACAAAAGCGCACAGGGGTCACGTCCAGTTTTGAGTACGGCCAAGGTTCGCTCCATTTGAACGGGGCCTTTGCCAGCTACGATTCTGAGAACATCAGCGCATTTCCGAGTACCTTCGTGGGGCAGAATTGGACGGTGGACCTCTACAATCGCTACACCTTTGGCATGAAGCTCCATACCATCGTCGGCCTTAATTACATAAAAGATGAGGCCCAATTGGAAGAAAATCGAAGCTTTAGGATCATAGATCCCTATGCCAACGTGGTGTATATCTCAGATTCGGGATTCAATCTGAATACAGGTGTTCGTTTGAACATCCATTCTGAATATGGCAGCAAGTTTGTGTACAACGTGAACCCGTCGTACCGAATAAGAACCTCGAAAAAGGCATATCTTAAGGTCATGGCCTCGTATGCCACTTCGTATATTACCCCCTCGTTGACCCAACTTTTCGGTGCTTTTGGTGCCAATGCCGATTTGGAAGCTGAGGACAACCGAACCGTTGAAACCGGGGTAGAGTATGCCCTTGGCAGTACGTTGAGGGCCAACCTGCTCTATTTTAACAGGAATGAAAAGAACGCGGTCATCTTTGACAATGTTGCTTTTCAATATTTTAACGCAGGCACTGAAATTGAAGCTCAAGGGGCAGAGGCAGAACTGCATTGGCGTTTGTTGCGCGACCTTTCCCTAGACATAAATTATACCTTTGCTGAAAGAAAGGGCGACAATGCAATTCGTATACCCAAGCACAAAATAAATGCACTTTTGGGATATCGATGGAACGAACGAACCTTTACCTCTTTGAACTATCGGTACACGGGGCAGCGCATTGATACCGATTTTGCCACTTTTTCAGATGTGGAACTAGAACCCTTTTCGTTACTGGATGCCTATTTTTCCCATGATGTAATGGCCAATAAGCTGAAGGTATTTCTAAACATCTCGAATATATTCAATGAAGACTATGTTGAGGTCATCGGCTTTTCAACAAGGGGAAGAAATATTAAGGTTGGTATGAATTTGACCCTATAAAAAAAGCGGCTTGGTCACCGGGCGTAGTCGAAGTGAGGCGTTTTTTATTGAAAGCCCATGGGCTTGTCAATGTACATATTGTCCTTTAGCGGGGTAAACATTTTGGAGTTGGTGATGGCCTTGGCCGGTAGCACCACATCAAAACGTTGCTTGCTAGAAGCCCCGGTAATTTCTTGCAAAGCCCTCGCTAGCATAGGTTCATTCTCATCGCCCAAGACTCCCAAATTGGTAAGATCTTCTTCGAAAACGATATCTGGAGCCAACCCATCGGTGTAGTCAGAAAAACCGTTGGCATTCTCGTTTCTACCTACCAGTGGTTGAATGGCCCAGCTATTTTCTGGGTTGATACGGTTTTCACGTGATGAACTGTATATGTAGTCGTTACCGGGGTCATCGACCATGGTAATAGAGAACTCATTTTTGCCCCTTGTGGTTTCCCCAATGTGGATGACATCCAAATAGGGGTCCAAACCGTTCATGACCAATTCGCTGGCAGAGGCCGAACTACCTGTGGCCAAAACGAACACACGATTTAAGTTTAAGGTGTTCAAAGGGTTTCCATTAACTTGGCTGGCAAAGTAATCTTCGAGTTGTTCCGAACTCAATTGAGATTGAATTTTATCGTTCCAACGTTGCCTGATATATAGGTCGTTGGTATTGGTGCCGTAGATCATGCTGGCCAAAAGGCGTGAAGAATTCACCGATCCCCCTGGGTTATAACGCAGGTCTAAAACCAAATCGGTAACCCCATCGGCCAGAAACTGTCCAAATACTTGGTTCAGCTCATTATCGAAATCACGGGTAAACCCGTTGTACATCAAGTAGCCGATTTTTTGTCCGTTGATATCCAAAGTAGTGGCAACATGGATTGGGTTTTCGACCAATCCTTCCATTTTAGTGAGGGTTACCTCTTCACCATTGGGTTCAATAGTGTTGCCGTTGGCGGTGGCCATGTTCAGGGTATAGGTATCGTTGTCTCCAAACAGCAATTCGACATAATTGTCAAGGTTTAGGGTTTGGCCATCCACACCAGTAAACAAATCGCCACGTTGAATGTCTTTAGTAGCTGCGTCTGAACCAGGAATGATGTAGCGTACATAGCCAAAAATATCCTCACTGTCTGCGAACCGCACCAACCCAAACTCCATTCCATTGCTCTTTGAAATGCCCGAAAGGTTATTGACCAATTCTTTGTAGTCACTGTTCAAAAAACTGAAACGATCTTCACTAAACTGTATTTGCTCGTAAAAATCCTCTGGGTCGGCGGTGGCTGCCAAATATGACTCGTATTCGTCTTGGGTAGAAAAGCGGTCATCGGCCAGATCAAGCACCTCAGCCTGCCAAAAATACCAGAGGTTCATGGCTTTCCACATGAAATTCTGAACAACGATATCGACCGGCACCTCAATTTCGTCATCATCTTTGTTACAGGCAACAAAAAGTATAGAAACAAAAAATAACAGGGAAAGATATTTTTTCATAGCAAAATTTTCAGAATAAATAGCAAAAGACGTACCAAAAAAGAAACGATTTCTTTTACTACAACAATTTAAGTTGACAAAACCCTAAAATACTTACATTGAAAAGAAATAAAAATTTTTTGTAACAATTTTCGATATACTTCGTCATCAAGGTGTAAGCAAACATAAAAAGGCTTACAACGACTAAACAACCGATGAGACAGACTGAATTTATTAATGTGGTCATGCCCTTTAAGGACAAGCTCTACAGATTGGCAAAGCGTTTGCTGGTCTCTAGGGAGGAAGCCGAAGATGCCACGCAAGAGATTTTGATGAAACTCTGGGCCAAGCAAGACGAAATGGGGCAGATGCGAAGTGTGGAGGCCTTTGCCATGACCATGACCAAAAATTTCTGTCTAGACCGGTTAAAGTCGAAACAGGCAACCAACCTAAAGTTGGTACATAGCAACTACAGGGACGAAAAGACCTCGTTGCAAAAACAATTGGAGGCACAAGACAGTGTCAGCTGGGTCGAGCGAATCATGGAAGAGTTGCCTGAACAGCAAAAAATGGTGCTACAGTTGAGAGATGTCGAGGAGTACGATTTTGAGGAGATATGTGAGATGATGGACATGAAACCAACGGCCGTAAGGGTCGCGCTCTCAAGGGCCAGAAAAACAGTTAGAGAAAAATTATTGGAAAAACATAGCTATGGAATTGGATAAGAACATAGAAAAATTATTGGAAAAGTATTTCGAGGCCACCACCACGGTTGCCGAAGAAGAGACCTTAAGGGCCTATTTTGCCGAAGAAGGGGTAGCCCCCCATCTCGAACAATACCGCCCAATGTTCAACTACTTTTCCAACGCCAAAAAAGAACGGTACACCAAGCAGGTTCCATTAACCCCTAGAAAGAAAATCAATTACAGATGGATTTCCGTTGCAGCGGTGGCAGTTTTGGCTTTTGGCATCTATTTTGGTAATGAGCAATATCAAGATTACCAAGAAAGAAAACAGGCAGAATATGCATATCAAGAAACCAAGAAGGCATTGAACCTGTTGGCAGAGAATTTTGGCAAGGGCACCGAAAAAGTGGCCTATCTGCAAGAGTTCGAAGCCGCGAAACAAAAGATTTATAACGAAAATTAAAAACAGAAAACGATGAAAAAGTATATGTTGATTCTTTTAGTGGGCCTGTTGCCCGTAACAGGTATTTCACAGTCACTTTTTGATAAATATGAAGAGTTGGATGAGGTGACCTCGGTCATTGTCAACCAAAGCATGTTCAACCTGTTGGCCAAGATAGATGTCGAGACCGACGATCCCGAGGCCCAAGAGTTTATGGACATCGCCAAGAGTATCAAAAGCCTAAAGGTCTTTACCACCGATGATAAATCAATCGGGGAAGACATGAAATCGTCAGTGGATAAATATCTGAAGTCAGCCCGCTTGACCGAGTTGATGCGGGTCAAGGATAAAGATGCCAACGTGAAGTTCTACATCAAAGAGGGCAAAGATAGCGACCATGTCAGCGAGCTATTGATGTTGGTGACAGGAATGAAGAACGTAGAGGCGAATGGCAAAAAGTACGAAACGGTACTACTTTCGCTTACCGGTGATATTGACCTGAACAAGATCAATTCGCTGACCAAAAAGATGAACTTGCCAGAAGAGCTGAACAAGGCTGGCAAGAAGGGTGAATAACATTGAAGTGACAGTGGGCAGCGGTCGGTAATGACACTTCCCACTGAAACGTTCACAATAATTTAAAAGTACAAGCATGAAAACTATAATTAAACCATTGATATTGGCTGTCGCTGTTGTTTTGGCCTCCTGTTCTTCACAGCAGAGTTTGCAAGAATACTATGTCGATAACAAAGAGAACCCGAATTTTATTTCGTTGGACATTCCTGCGAGTATCTTGAAGATGGACGAGGTTGAACTGACCGAAGTGCAGCGTGAAGCCGTGGAGTCCCTTAAAAAATTCAACCTATTGGCCTTTAAGAAGACGGCAGATAACACCGCAGCGTACAAAGTTGAAAAAGCCAAGGTAAAAGAAATCCTGAAAGACGATGAGTTTGTTGAATTGATGAAGATCAATTCTGAATACGGAAAGGGTGTCATCAAGTATCTGGGCGATGAGGATGCCATTGATGAGGTCATTATCTATGGCGATAGCGAAGACAAGGGCTTTGCCCTTATCAGGGTGTTGGGCGATGATATGAACCCCGCCCATATCGTGCAACTGATGCAGGCCATCCAAAAGTCTGAATACAAGGGAGAAGGGCTTGGTGATATTGGAAAATTCTTAAAAGGATAGCCAGCAGACCAACTGACCTCAAGAATCCCGGACGATGGAAACGTCCGGGATTTTTTTGTTTTTAACCCCATGGCTCCCAATTACATGTGACCTTTCTTCTTATCGTGGTGTCTCACTATAAAAGAACACTAACGAAAACCAACAAATTATGGAAAACGCGCAGGTCTGGATAGACAAGACTATTGAATTTATTGTAGAATACGGCCCCAAGGTACTGGGGGCAGTTCTAATACTCCTTATCGGCTCTTGGGTCATCAAAAAAATAATGGGGGTTCTGCGAAAGGGGATGTCAAAAAGTAAGTACGACGAATCACTGCAACGTTTTTTACTGAATTTGATTTCTTGGGCACTGAAAGTAATTCTTGTGCTGGTCGTAGTCTCAACCCTTGGTGTCGATGTCACTACTTTTGCCGCCGTTATCGCCGCAGCCGGTCTGGCCGT
Source organism: Flagellimonas lutaonensis (assembly GCF_000963865.1). Lineage (NCBI taxonomy): Bacteria > Pseudomonadati > Bacteroidota > Flavobacteriia > Flavobacteriales > Flavobacteriaceae > Flagellimonas > Flagellimonas lutaonensis. The sequence continues at coordinate 49,058 of NZ_CP011071.1, read as the reverse complement.
TGGCCTTGCCCTTCAGGGGTCGCTCTCAAACTTTGCCGGGGGTGTACTCATCATGATTTTTAAACCATACCGTATTGGCGATTTGATCGAGGCGCAAGGGGTGTTGGGCGTCGTGAAAGAAATCGAGATTTTCACAACGAAAATGGTAACACCTGAAAACAAATTGGCCATCGTGCCAAACGGAGCCATGGCAAATGGCAACATTATCAATTATACAGAGGAAGGAAAGATACGGGTAGACACCGTTGTCGGGGTCGGTTATGATGAAGACATCAAAAAAACGAAAGAGGTTTTGATGGAAGTCTTGACCTCGAACCCAAAGGTATTGAAAGACCCCGCACCCTCTGTAAATGTCATGGAATTGGCAGACAGTTCGGTAAACTTTGCCGTACGGCCTTTCTGTAAACCTGAGGATTATTGGGATGTGTATTTCGCCACCTATGAAAATTCAAAGATTGCTTTGGATATGGCAGGAATCGAAATACCCTACCCGCACAGTGTCGAGATCCACAAAGATGCCTAATTGCAATATGTTGAACCCCATCTAAAAAGGGGCATGATTTTGAATTTGAAACCTATTTAAACCCCGGTATAATTGGCCGGGGTTATTTTTTTGAGTTCTTCCCTGATATTTGAAGAAACATCCAAGGTCTCAATAAAGTCGGCTATTGATTGCCGGGTTATTTTTTCATTGGTACGTGTCAGGCCTTTCAGCGCTTCATAGGGGTTCGCGTAGCCCTCGCGTCTCAAAATGGTCTGTATGGCCTCTGCAACCACGGCCCAGTTGTCTTCAAGGTCTTGTTCAAACCTTTCTTTGTTCAGCACCAACTTGCCGAGTCCCTTTAGGGTGGCCTGAAAGGCAATTATTGTATGGGCAAACGGCACGCCCACATTTCTTAGTGCCGTGCTGTCGGTAAGATCGCGCTGTAGCCTTGAAATGGGCAGTTTTGCCGACAGATGTTCAAAAAGGGCATTGGCGATGCCAAGGTTGCCCTCTGAATTTTCGAAATCAATGGGGTTCACCTTGTGTGGCATGGCAGATGACCCTACTTCACCTTTCTTGATTTTTTGTTTGAAATAATCCATTGAAATGTAAGCCCAAACATCGCGGTCAAAGTCGATGAGAATGGTGTTGATGCGCTTCAGGCAATCAAAAAGAGCCGCCATATGGTCGTAATGCTCGATCTGCGTGGTCGGAAATGAATGGTGCAGCCCCAATTTTTCTTGTACAAATTGTTTTCCGAAGGCCTTCCAGTCGATATCGGGATAGGCCACTTTGTGGGCATTATAATTTCCCGTAGCCCCGCCGAATTTGGCCGCAGAAGGAATATCGTTCAGTAAATCGAACTGTTGTTTAAGCCGCTCTACGAACACCGCTATTTCTTTTCCCAAACGGGTAGGGGAGGCCGGCTGGCCATGGGTGCGGGCCAACATGGGCACGCCTTGCCATTCCGCGGCCAATTCCTTCAATTTTTCAAATACCTCGAAATACAAGGGTACGTACACATCGTTCATCGCCGCTTTAATCGAAAGGGGAATGGCCGTATTGTTGATATCCTGTGAGGTCAATCCAAAGTGGATGAACTCTTTGTACTTTTCAAGCCCGAGTGCATCAAACTTTCTCTTGATAAAGTATTCAACGGCCTTCACGTCGTGGTTGGTGACCTTTTCTATGTCTTTGACGGCAAGGGCATCTTCCGAAGAAAAATCCGTATAGATTTTTTGCAATGCCCCTAATTTTGCGGTGTCAAAGTCCTTCAACTGTGGTAGTGGCAGCTCACAAAGGGCTATAAAATATTCAATCTCGACCTGTATTCGGTATTTGATCAATGCTTCTTCTGAGAAGTAGTCGGCAAGCGATCGTGTTTTGTTTCGGTAACGGCCATCAATAGGAGAAATAGCGTTCAGCGGACTCAATGACATCTTATAAGATTTTGAAAGGGCAAAGATACTTAAACCACTTGGTTTAATTTTCCAGTGCCCTTAGCTTATGCAATGTTTTTTGGGCACGATTCTTGTATCCGGTGGTTCCGTTGGCCATCGTCTGTTCTAAAACCAATTTGAGTTCGGCATGTACCCAATCAAATTTTTCCCCCAGATAAAAGAGACTGGTCATGGCAAAAACCTTGGCTGCTACCTTGTGCTTGCCGATCAGCCAGTCAAAACAGACGGTTACCAGTTGTTCCAGGTCTTTGTCGGATAGGCTTTTTTTAAAAAGTGCATCCTTCTTTTTGAAATAGGCAACGGTCAACAACTCGCAAACATGGGCCATGGGTCGTATGGTAGACTCGGACCTTAGACTTGGCAGACCACTGATAAACATATCGACATGGGGAAGCAACAGCCGAAGATTTCTTCGCATGGCATTGTCAAAAACCCAGGCGGCATTGAAATAATCGGTGCCATCTTCTTCAAAAACCCGCTTCAAAACGGTTGGCACCAAAGAAGGGTCGTTCACGATCGAGGATGCCAATCGGTCGACCTCGTTTTTTGAAATCCGCCGTGTGCTAAGTTCTGTGATAAGTTGCTCTTTGGTCACAAAATCTTATTTTTGCCGAAACAAACCATTCGATGAAAATAGCAAAAAAAATAGCGGTAGCCTTGTTGGTGGTTCTGGTGGTCATGCAATTTATCAGGCCCGACAAGAACCAGACCGACAACCCCGATTATGTGGCCGTTTTTGAAGCCGAGACCAGCCCTTCAGAAGAAGTGAAGAAAATTTTGAAGCAAAGCTGTTATGATTGCCACAGTGATCACACTGAGTACCCTTGGTACAATAACATTGCCCCGGTATCGTACTGGTTGGCAGACCACATAGACCATGGCAAGGGCCATCTCGATTTTTCAGATTGGCAGAACTACGATGCCGAAAAGAAAGACCACAAACTCGAGGAAATCGTCGAAGAGGTGAAAGAAGGCGAAATGCCGCTTAAGGAATATACTTGGACCCACAGTGAGGCGCGCCTCACGAAAGAGCAGCGTGAGATGATCACCACTTGGGCCCAGGCCGCTAGGGCGCGCTATCAATCAGCCGATTAACCAATTTTGGCACCCCTTTGGCCGCCGTATCGGCCATAACGGTCAGATTGCTATAATCTGAGCGACCAATAGTTGGCCTGGGGTCGATAAAGTAGATGGGCACCGAGTTTGCGGCGTAATTGATTAGGCTTGCCGCTGGGTAGACCTGCATAGAGGTTCCGATGATTATCAAAATATCGGCAGTTTGGGTAATCTCAATGGCAGGTTCAAGCATAGGTACCATTTCGCCGAACCAAACAATGTGCGGGCGCAGTTGGTGCCCATCATCGCCCACATCACCTAAATGGAGGTCTTTTGTCCAGTCCATCACCAAATCATGGTTGACCGTGCTTCGCACTTTCAATAATTCGCCATGTAGGTGCAACACGTTGGTGCTTCCCGCTTTTTCATGAAGGTTGTCAATGTTCTGGGTAATGATTTGCACATCAAATTTTTCCTCCAATTTTACCAATGCGGTGTGGCCGGCGTTGGGTTCAACTTCTAAAAGCTGTCTTCTACGCTGGTTGTAAAATTCAAGTACCAGTTCTGGGTCGGTCGCGAAACCTTGGGGCGAGGCCACTTGCATCACATCATGGCCCTCCCACAGTCCGTCGGCATCGCGAAAGGTCTTGAGTCCGCTCTCTGCGCTCATGCCTGCACCGGTCAACACGACTATTCTTCTCATTATTGTTATTTTGTCATTCCCGCGTAGGCGGGAATCCAAAAATACCATTTTCAAGAATTTTTATATTGGTGTCTATGTTTGATCATGATTTGCTCAAGTATTTAGAAGGATTTGTCTCCGCACAACGCCGACAACGTTTTGAGGAAGTGCTACAGCACAGAACGAAGTTTCTGACCGTGGCCATTGAAGATGTGTACCAACTGCACAATACCAGTGCGGTGCTCCGTAGCTGTGATGCCTTTGGGGTACAGACCCTTCATGTGGTGGAAGACCGTTTTGGCCAGCGATTGGACAAGAACATTGCCGTGGGCGCCGAGCAATGGGTCGATGTCAGTAGATACCCTTCGAGTGCCGAATGCATGGCCCGGTTGCGCAATGAGGGCTACCAGATCGTTGCCACTACACCACATACAGATTCTTGTCTCTTGGAAGATTTTTCGTTGGATAAAAAGACCGCCCTTTTTTTTGGAACTGAAAAGGAAGGGCTCAGCGAAACGGTCATAGAACAGGCAGATGCCCATTTAAAGATTCCAATGGTGGGGTTTTCTGAAAGCCTGAACATCTCTGTGTCAGCGGCCATTGTACTGCAAGAACTCACCCATAGACTCAGAAAGAGCGACCTACGATGGCAACTGACAGCAGATGAGATATTGCAGAAACGGTTGGATTGGACAAAAAAGTCGATCAAGAACGTTGAGAAGATCATCGAAAGGTTTGCGCCCGGCCCTAAATAGGGTACTTGTATGTGGGCGCCCCACAAAACACAGCGCTTTTTTTGTACATTGTAGACCTAACCAATTCATACGACAAATGACAACATTACTCTACATTTTAGGAGGTATCGTTCTGCTGTTGATTTTGCTGGCTTTGGTCGCCCCAAAGACCTACGACGTTTCACGCTCGATTGTGATCAACAAACCTAAGAGCGAAGTTTTTGAGTATCTACGATTCTTGAAAAAGCAGGACGAGTGGTCACCGTGGAACAAAAAAGACCCCGATATGCAAAAAGAGTTTCGGGGCACTGACGGTGAGGTAGGTGCCGTGAGCTATTGGAACGGCAACAAAGATGTTGGCGAGGGCGAACAAGAAATCACAAAGATTGTTGAAGGGGAACGTGTAGAATCAGAGCTTCGCTTTTTAAAACCTTGGAAATCGACTTCAGATGCTTATATGGTCACCGAAGATGCTGGCAACGGAAGTACCCGGGTCACATGGGGTTTTTCGGGCAACAATAAGTTTCCTATGAGCATCATGATGCTTTTTATGAGCATGGATAAAATGATAGGAAAGGATTTTGAAGAAGGATTGGCCAATCTCAAGGCAAAATTGGAGGGGTAATCAATTTATTTACTGTCATTTATGCGAAAGCAGGAATCCAATGATCTTATGGATCCCAGTATTCATGTGAATGACAGATTATTTAGAGAAATATGGAACACAACATGGTAGGCTGGTTCGAGATTCCCGTGGTGGACATGGACCGGGCCAAAAAATTTTATGAAGAGGTATTTCAGATCGAAATTCAGGTACAGGATTTCTCTGGTACGTTGATGGGCTGGTTTCCGTGGGCAGAGGGCAAGCCCGGCTGTTCAGGATCCTTGATCTTACAGCCCGAATGGTACATACCCAACAGAAAAGAAGGAGTACTGATATATTTTTCGAGCGAAGATGTTGAAAACGAACTCAGTAGGGTAGTAGCCGCTGGGGGGCGAATTCTAAAGCCCAAGACCAAAATCAGCGATGAGATTGGGTATATGGGACTTTTTCATGATTCGGAAGACAACCGTATCGCGCTGCACTCTAGAGAATAATGCTTAGCTGTGAACGGGACAGCTGTCACAGTTGCAGGCCCCTTCATCGCAATCGCAATTTCCTTCTTCGTGCAGGTTGCAAGTAATTTTTTTACCATGTTCTTGACAGTCTTTGCAAGAACAAGCACCTTTTTCGCACTTGCATTCGCCAGCATCCGTACACTTGCAATTTGCACTATGCTCTAAAGGTTTGAGCGCCATCTTGCAGACCGGGCAGCTACCTTCTTTGTGATAGGTTTTGCCGTCTTCACAGTCCATCGGGCACTGATACTCAACTCTTGCGACGAGTTCAGTGTCGGTTGTACTTTCTTCTGTGTTTTCCTTCTTCTTGTCTTGGCATGAAATGACAAAGACCAATAACAGTAGTAGGTGCAGAAAAATACGTTTAATAGCCATGCTTGTTTAGTTTATTGTTCCACCAACTCCAAAAGAGCGGTATCATATTCGTTTTCTAGGATGACCTTCCCATTTTTTACGACGACTTCTGTGTCTGAATAGGTGTCGCGGAGCCTTGTTCCATCCCCAAAGAACCCTTTGACCCATAATGATTTTTTGCCTTTGGGAAGATCAAGCCCGATGACGATCTTATCCTTGAAGTCGCCACTCATATACGTTCGTGCGAACACATAGGGTTTTGAGGCCAATCGCTTGTGCTTGCCCGCACCCACTGCGGGGTGGTCTCTTCTGAATTGCCCCAATTTTTGCCAGTGCCGGTGTATCTCTTTTATCTGGGGAACGGTGTCGAGGTCTTCCCAGTTCATAAACGAGCGAAGGGTGGCATCACCTTGTGTGCCCTCAATTACCAAAGGTCGTGATGTTTCATCACCATAATATACCTGAGAAGCACCGGGGGTGAGCAATAAAACGTTTGCTGTCTTGTAGGGTTTTGTGCGCTCTTTGTCGAACGGATTGCCGTCGTCATGTGAGGTCAGGTAGTTGAGTACGCTCTTTCCTTTTAGTTTGCCATGCAGAAGGGTGTTGTACTTCTTGAAGGTTTTCTCGTACGAATTTTGCGCATCGTACTTCAGCTCGAAATTGATAAGGCTTTTGAAACCATGATCGAAATAATCGACCTTTTTGTCACCAAAATCGAACAACCTTCCTGAAGAAATACCGTAATTGTACACCTCGCCGACCATGTAAAATTCATTGTCGTCCAAGACTTCATCAGGATGTTTCTGTTTCCACAGTTGAAAGGCATGGTCTGCTTCCTTCTTAAGTTCGGCCCATGCATTTTCGTTGACGTGTTTTACGGTATCTACACGAAAGCCATCCACCCCAAATTCGTGGATGTAGTCGGTAAGCCATTTTATAATGTAAAACCTAGGGGCACGGGGGTAGCCTGTGCGCTCAAAGAACAGTTGCAGTTCGTCGAGTTCTTGGCTCAAGCGACCTTCTTCTTTCCATTTTGCCAGCAGAGCATCGGGCAGGGTCACCGGTTCATCTGACTCGGTCAAAATATCGGGCAGGTTATCTACCAGTGTGCAGGCAGTGGTGTTCTCGTAGCTATCGAATGTACAGGTGGGATCGGTACGCACCCAGCTGTCGGGCCAAACGGGGTCTTTCTCGGTCACGGGGCCGGTATGGTTCAAAACCACATCGAGCAAAATACGTATGCCTTTGGCGTGGGCCGTTTTAACCAGTTTTTCCAAATCTTTTTTGGTTCCGAAATTGGGGTCAAGGGCTGTCCAATCCTTTGTCCAGTATCCATGGTACCCGTAGGTACTTCCCGTGCCCTCATTGGTAGAACCGTGAATTTGCTCTACCACTGGGGTAAACCATATGGCGTTGATGCCCAGATCTGTAAAATAACCTTCCTCAATCTTTTGGGTGATGCCGGCAATATCGCCACCCATGAAGCCGCGTAAGACTCCGGTACTGTCGGTACGACTGAAATTGAGGTCGTTATCAGGATTGCCGTTGTTGAACCTATCGGTCAAAAGAAAGTAGATATTGGCACCTTCCCAGACAAAAGGCGTTTGTTGTTTGGTTTCAGAGATCTCGGGAAGCTTTTTTTCCTGAGGTGTCTTTTGCTGCTCGGTTTTTTGTTTGCAACCAAATAGAAATGACAGTATCGACATGGCGATAAGTAGATTTCGCATCTTTAGGGATTTTGCCTAAAGCTAAAAAATGCGTTGGTAATTATAAAATTTATTTGGAGGCGGGCTCAGTTTCTGTTCAACACCTTATACTCCTCGTAACAACTGCTGATGGCATCGAGTATCTGTAAGTCATTGGCAGTCATTATAAACGACTTCGAATAATTGCAGTTGTTGAGAATGTCCTCGATGTCCACTTTTTCAAGTTGCAATAATTGGGTTAGGGTCTCACGGTCAAATTTTGATGCCAACAGATTTCTTATCTCATCATCCTGCTTCATTTTGCGAAGTTTTCGCATCTGTGCCGGTCTTTTGCCAAAGAGGTTTCGCAACATATCGGCCGGATTCAGTATGGCCCCCAATACCTTTGTTACCGCGCTCGGGCTTTTGCTACCAGCCTCGTAACTTCTGTTGAGGCCCGATATACTGTATTGGTACGAGTTGTTGATGGGCAGGTTTTTCACATCGATTTCAAGATACCCTGTCAGTTGGTAGGGCCGCACCACTACCTCTTCGAGCGCATAGGCCAGTTCGGTAAGGGCAATCTTTGTTTCGCCAAAGCGGAACATATCGTTGGTGACCCTTATTTTTTGGGGTTTATAGCCCAAATAGGTCAGGTACAGCGTATCGTTGACCGCGGCAGGAATGGTAAACCTGCCCTTTGGGTCAGTAATGGCACCCACTACCTGATTCAGGTTGATGATGTGCACGCTTTCAAGAGGCAGATCGTTTTGTGCACTGACAACTGTTGCCGTCAACTCTTGTACGGCTGTATCGCTATCATCCTCTTGACAAAATCCTATTGAAAAAACCAGTAATGATACCAGTGTCAGGAACTTCTTCATGCAGCAATTTTCGACCTAAAAGTACGAAACAAAGAAAAAAAACCGGGTCGGGCCATTGAAATTAATAAACCCTTAACTAAAAGAAGCCTTGCTTTTTCTTGTTTTTGCGATTTCGCGATTTGCCCCTTCCTTCTTTGAAAGAGGACCGCTTGTCGTTTCTACGCCCCCTGTTCTTGTCTTTTTTGCGCCCCGAGCCACGGCCGGGGCTCTTTGAAACCTCTACATTGATGTAGCGGCCATTGACCTGAAAATCTTTGAAGGTTTCCAAGACCAAAGGGGTCATGGTGTCGTCAGTGTTGAAGAACGAAAAGCTGTCTTTGGTGTCGACACGGTAAACATCATCTTTGTCAAGCCCCAGGGTATCACGAAGAAAATCTTTCAACGACATCCAATCATATCCATCACGTTCACCGATGTTTATGAAGTAGCGAACGGTACCCTCGGCAGATTTGCCCTCGCGTCGGTTTCCTTCAGAGGAACCGACCCCACTGTTCAAATCGCGGGTCTTACTGTAATAATTGTAGAAACGGCTGAACTCCACCGAAACCACTTTTCGGATAAGTTCGTCTCGGTCTATGCCCTGTAACACATCGTTAATGGCAGGCAGATAGGCCTCAATTTCGGGGTTTATGGCCGTATTCTTGATATTATTTGCCAGATGGTACAACTGTATTTCGCAGATCTCGATCCCTGTTGGAATTTTCTTTTCTATGAACTGTTGTTTGATTTTCTTTTCAATGGATTTGATCTTGCGAAGCTCGCTTCTGGTAACGATGACCATTGAAATACCGGATTTACCGGCCCTTCCAGTTCTTCCACTACGGTGTGTATAGGTTTCTATCTCATCGGGAAGCTGATAGTTGATCACGTGCGTAATGTCGTCAACATCGATGCCCCTTGCGGCCACATCTGTGGCAACCAACATTTGTATTTGGTTTTTACGAAAGGCGTTCATAACCAAATCGCGTTGGTTTTGGCTGAGGTCGCCATGCAGGGCACCGGCATTGTAGCCATCTTCTATCAGCTTTTCGGCCACTTTTTGTGTGTCGCGCTTGGTACGGCAGAAGACCACCGAGAAAATTCCGGGGTTGGCATCGGCCAAACGTTTCAATGCGGCGTAGCGGTCACGACCGCCCACCAAATAGTATTCGTGCTGCACCGTGGTGGCACCCACATTTCTCTCTCCGACCGTGATTTCCACGGGCTGGTGCATAAATTTTTTGGCAATGGTTGCCACTTCTTTGGGCATGGTAGCCGAAAACAACCAAGTTGATTTTTCTTTTGGGGTGTTCGAGAGAATATCTTTTATATCCTCGTAAAATCCCATATTCAACATTTCGTCGGCCTCATCGAGTATACAATAGTCAATTTTTGATATATCAACAATGCCTCGTTGGATCATATCTTTCATACGTCCGGGGGTGGCGACCACAATTTGGGCGCCCCTACGTACCTGCTTGGCCTGCTCGGTAATGCTGGCACCCCCATAAATGGCCACGATATTGAGGCCTTTTATGTATTTGGCATACTGCTGCATTTCATTGGTTATCTGCAGGCACAACTCACGGGTGGGCGATAATATCAGACCTTGGGTCGTTCGACTATCGGCTTGTAATTTTTGGATAAGCGGAAAGCCAAAGGCAGCGGTCTTTCCCGTACCGGTTTGGGCCAGGGCCACTAAATCGGTTTCATCGGACAATAAGACCGGGATTGCTTTTTCCTGTACTTCTGAGGGGGTTTTAAATCCGAGATCGGAAATGGCATTCAATAAGGGTTTGTCTAACCCCAATGTTTCAAATGGTGTCATAAATAGAAATTAAATATCGCAAATATGTGTGTTGCACCGAGCGATTTTCTATTTCTACTTAAGCCCATCGCAACACTTTGCCCATACCGGCGGCGTTAATAAAGCGGCAAAGGTAGTGTTATTTATTCAGTATGGGGATATTTTTTTAGAAACTGCACCAAAAGCCCTATGGCCTTGCCCCGATGGCTGATGCGATTTTTTACCTCCACGGGCAGTTCGGCAAAGGTCTTGTCATATCCTTCCGGGCGAAAAATAGGGTCATACCCAAAGCCTTTTTCCCCAACCGGCCTTTGAATGATTTCGCCGTACGCCTTTCCTGAAAATGAGAATTGTTCCCCATTGATGTTCAGTACAATAACGGTTTCAAAATAGGCCTTTCTGTTCTGGTGGTTCATGAGTTTGCGCAAAACCTTCTGCATATTGTCAAGGCTATTCTTTTGATTGCCCGCATACCGTGCTGAATACACACCAGGTTCGCCATTTAGGGCTTCTATCAAAAGCCCGGTATCGTCGGCAAAACAGTTGAGCCCATAATTTTCAGTGATGTAGTTGGCCTTGATTTTGGCGTTTTCTTGCAGGGTTTCGCCAGTTTCGGTAATTTCTTCATGGCAGTTTATCGAGCTAAGATCAAGCAATTCAATCCCTTTTGGCATCAGCAGCTTGACCTCTTCATATTTGTGTTGGTTATGGGTGGCAAATACGAGCTTCATATCACGATTTTTCGTAGCGTTCAAAAGTAGTATTTTCGCAGGTATGAAAATCAAGATACTTCCGCCCTTGGTCATGGTCATCTTTGCGGGTCTGATGTATTTGCTCGACAGGTTGCTGCCTTTCGGTGAATTCGATTTTTTTGGAAGAAAGGAAATGGCGGTTGGCCTGACCGTTCTCGCCCTTATTGTTTTTACCTTGGCGCTGTACCAGTTCTACCGGGCAAAGACCACGACAAACCCGCTTCATCCCGAGAAGGCAAAAGTATTGGTAACCAGGGGCATATTCATGTATTCACGCAACCCAATGTATTTGGGAATGCTGTTGTTGCTGCTCGCCTATGGTCTTAAGTTGGGAAATGCCTTCAACACCCTTTTGGCAGCCTTGTTCGTTTATTACATGAACCAATTTCAGATCAGGTATGAAGAAGAGGCCCTGTTGAAAAAATTCGGGCGCGACTACAAATTATACTGTAAAGCTGTTCGTCGCTGGTTCTGAATTGTCGATTTGATAATTTTTGTACGGCTTTAAAATCAAATCCTTAGCCAAGAAGCCCATATGGTGCAACACTTTTCTTTTTTGGTGACGACATTTACCATGCACAGGATTAATTTTTACTTTTGGAGCTTAATTTTTCAAATCATATGGTAGAGGTGGCACGAAAGTATGTATTCGATTTTGACAGTACCCTGACCCAAGTGGAGGCATTGGATGTTTTGGCTGAAATGACCTTACAGGGAAAATCGAACAAAGATGAGGTCGTAGCAGAAATCCAACACATAACCAATTTGGGCATTGATGGCGAAATATCGTTCACCGAATCGCTTGAAAAACGCATTAAACTGCTCGATGCGCACCGTGATGACCTCGACAGGCTGGTTACAGAACTACGTAAGAAGATATCAAAGTCAATTGCCGCCAACAAGGAGTTTTTTGATAAGTTTTCTGATGACATATACGTAATTTCGTGTGGGTTCAAAGAATTTATAGATCCGATTGTGGCCGAGTACAATATTCCCCCGGATCGCGTGTACGCCAATACTTTCAAATTCGATGAAGACGGCAACATTGTAGGTTTTGATGAAACCAATGTGTTGGCGACGCACAACGGCAAAATAGAGTGCCTAAAAAGATTGGACCTTGATGGCGAGGTACAGGTTATAGGCGATGGCTACAGCGACTATGTGATGCGCGAGGCAGGCATCGCCGACAAGTTCTTTGCCTACACCGAAAACGTGCACCGTGAGAAGGCGGCGAACAATGCCGATCATGTGGCGCCCAATTTAGATGAATTTTTGTTTGTGAACGATTTGCCCAGAAACATATCTTATCCCAAGAACAGGATCAAGATATTGTTGCTCGAAAATGTGCACCATGATGCCTTTGAAAATCTTTCTGAGGACGGTTTTTCTGTTGAACTGGTCAAGCATAGTCTTACCGAAGAAGAACTGGTAGAGAAGGTCAAGGGCATTCATGTGTTGGGTATCCGGTCCAAAACACAGGTAACCCCGAAAGTGCTCGATGCGGCCGATAAGTTATTAGTGGTCGGTGCCTTTTGCATCGGAACCAAGCAAATCGATTTGGAATATGCCAAAAAGCGCGGTGTAGTGGTATTCAATGCGCCTTACAGCAATACGCGTTCGGTGGTAGAAATGGCCATAGGCCAAATCATTATGTTGATGCGCAACATTTTTACCCGCAGCACAGAATTGCACCAAGGCCAGTGGAACAAGACCGCTGCCAATGCCCATGAGGTGCGTGGTAAGAATTTGGGGATTGTGGGGTATGGCAACATTGGCAAGCAATTGTCGGTGCTTGCCGAGGCCCTGGGCATGAAGGTGTATTATTATGACATTGAGGACAAACTTGCACTCGGCAATGCCAGAAAGTGTGATACATTGGAAGATTTATTGTCGGTTTCCGATGTTGTGAGCCTACATATCGATGACAACAAGGCCAACAAGAATTTTATCGGCGAGCGTGAGATCAACCAAATGCGTGATGGGGCACATCTGATAAACCTGTCGAGAGGCTTTGTGGTCGATATACCCGCTTTGGTGGACGCCCTTAAATCGGGTAAGATAGGGGGTGCGGCCATTGACGTGTATCCTACGGAGCCCAGGATCAACGGCGCCTTTGAAACAGAGCTTCAAGGGCTTCCCAACGTAATTTTGACACCACATATCGGTGGTAGTACCCAAGAGGCACAAAAAGACATTGCGAGTTTTGTGCCCAATAAGATCATGAATTATATCAACTCGGGTAACACGGTCGATGCGGTGAACTTCCCCAACATTCGTTTGCCGAAACAGCAAAATGCCCACAGGTTCTTGCACATTCATAAAAACGTACCAGGTATTATGGCCCATATCAATGAGGTACTTGCCAAGTACGACATGAACATCACAGGGCAGTATCTTTCAACAGATTCCGATGTGGGTTATGTGATCACCGACATTGACAAAGACTATGACAAAGAGGTGATGAAAGCACTTCGCAATGTCGAACATACCATCAAGTTTAGGGTGTTGTATTAGCCCCCTCTGACTCCCCCATAGGGGGAGAATATGGCTGTGCCACAATTCCCCTCCTTTGGAGGGGCTAGGGGAGGCCTACTCATGATGATATGGTTCGTTTCGCAGAATGGTGAACCCTCGGTAAAGTTGCTCAACCACGAACAATCGTACCATTTGATGTGAAAACGTCATTTTCGAAAGGCTGATTTTGGCATTGGCCCTTTTTTGAACGGCAGCACTGAATCCATACGGCCCACCAATGGCAAAGACCAAATTTTTGAGTCCGCTGTTCATGTGTTTTTGTAGCAGATCGGCGAATCCCACAGAGGTAAATTGCTTCCCCTTTTCATCAAACAGCACAAAAAAATCTGCAGGTTGAAGTTGTTTCAACAGGACTTCGCCCTCTTTTTCCTTTTGTTGGTTTTCTGAAATGTTTTTGGTTTTCTTGATATCGGGAATGACCACCATCTCGAACCGAACATAATGTTTCAACCGTGCGGTATAGTTCTCGATTAGGTTTTGGAGTGCGCTGCTATCTGTTTTCCCGATGGTGAGCAAGGTAATAGTCATGCTCCAAAAATAACATCAAATTAATTGGCCAACCAATCGAACGGTCTTTTTTCTTACTGATGCTATTTTGGTAATTTCGCAGCAAACCATTCCACCCATGATATCCGAAACCCAGTTTCAAAAAGAATTGGATTTGATTATTGCCAACGCCATTAGGGAAGATGTAGGTGATGGCGACCATAGTTCGTTGGCATGCATTCCCAAAGAGGCCAAGGGCAAGGCAAAATTGCTGGTCAAAGAAGAAGGCATCATCGCCGGAGTGGAATTCGCCAAACAGGTTTTTGCCTATGTCGATGCCGATTTGACCGTAGAAACCCTGTTGAACGATGGCAGCCACGTGAAATATGGCGATGTCGTTTTTTATGTGGAAGGTCGTTCCCAATCGATTTTAAAGGCCGAACGATTGGTACTCAACGCCATGCAGCGAATGAGCGCCATTGCTACCAAGACCAAGTCGTTCGTGGATATTTTGGAGGGAACCGGCACTAAAATTCTCGATACCCGTAAAACTACCCCCGGTATTCGCGCCTTTGAAAAGTGGGCGGTAAAGATAGGTGGGGGCGAAAACCATCGGTTTGCACTCTATGATATGGTCATGCTCAAAGACAACCACATCGATTTTGCGGGAGGTATTTCCACAGCGATTGAAAAGACCCAAGAGTATCTTCGCCAAAACAAGAAGAACCTGAAAATTATTGTGGAGGCCAGAAATTTGGATGAGGTAAGGCAGATTTTGCAATCTGATGGGGTGTACCGTATTTTATTGGATAATTTTGATTACGAAGAAACCAAAAAGGCCGTTGCACTGATAGGGGGCAAGTGTTTGACAGAATCATCAGGGGGTATCAATGAGCAAACGCTCAGAAAGTATGCAGAATGTGGAGTCGACTTTATATCTTCAGGCGCTCTTACCCATTCGGTTCATAATATGGATTTAAGCTTAAAGGCAGTATAATGTCTAGACCGATAGAAGAGCGATTAAAAAAAATCCCCGTGGTCAATTGGCTGGTGGCGCTTTTGAAGAAGATCAAGCTGAAGGCTTTCGAGGGGCTTTCTTTGTACGATTTAATAGAAATGTACGTGGTCGGCATTGTAGAGGGCGCCCTTTCTACCCGTGCCAGTTCAATTGCCTTCAGCGTTTTTATGGCCATTTTTCCACTACTGATCTTTTTTGTGACCCTTATTCCATTCCTGATTCCTTACATCAGTGTGGGCACCGAGAATTTTGACGCCCAGTTTCTGTTGTTCTTGGAGTCGTTTTTGCCTTCGGCCACCAGTGATTATTTTGGAGAGATATATCAGCAAATAAAAGACCAGAAAAGGGGAGGGCTTCTATCTTCAGCCTTTTTGATATCCATTTTTTTAGTGGCCAATGGGGTGAATTCAATTTTTGCAGGTTTTGAATATTCGTACCATGTGGAATTGACACGTAATTTTTTCAAGCAGTATGCCTATGCGCTGATGGTGGGCCTTATTTTGTCGATCTTGGTTATCGTCGGGGCGGTGGCCTTTGTGTATTTTGAGCTGTTTTTAGAAAATACCGATGCCTTTTTCAGTAAGGCCATTGGGTTTGAAGTACAGCAGGGCGATAGTTTTTTGGTGCAATTGGCCAAGGTACTGTTCTTTGGGCTGTTGACCTATTTGATTACCGCTATTCTCTACTACTTCGGAACGGCCGAGGGCCGCCAGGCGCGTTTCTTTTCGGCCGGGGCATTGATGACCACCCTATTGTTTTTGTTCACATCCTACCTGTTCGGGGTATATGTTGAAAAGATAGCACGCTATAACGAATTGTACGGTGCGCTGGGTGGCTTACTTATTTTAATGGTGTTCATATGGCTGAATTCAAGCATCTTACTGCTTGGTTTTGAGTTGAACGCAACATTGAATGTCTTAAAGAAAAGGCACAAAAACAGGTTGGATGACGCTTAGGGGGCTTATGTTTTTATGGTTTCTGTGCATGGCCCAAATAGTTGGGGCGCAGGATGTCTTTGGAAAATGGAAGACGATAGACGACAAATCAGGAAAGCCCAAGGCCATTGTTGAGATCTATAAAAAGGGTGGACTGGTCTACGGAAAGATTTTAAGAATATTAGAAGAGGGTAGGCAGGATGCCATTTGCGAAAAATGTAAGGGAGACCAAAAGAACAAGCCTATTGTGGGCATGAATGTCATAAAGGCGTTGAAAGAAGAAGATGGGCAATACAAACATGGCCGTTTGTTCGACCCCGAGTATGGAGTAGAGGTAAGGGGCAAGATATGGCTGCACCCCGAAGACCCGGATAAATTAAAGGTTCGGGGATACTTGGCCTTTTTGTACCGCACCCAAACATGGCAACGGGTAAAAGACGAATGATATGCAGTGTTTTGTCGATGTCGTTTTGCCGATACCCCTAGAGCGGTTCTTCACTTACAAGATTTCACCCAAAGAGGCCGATTTTTTAGAACCGGGTATGCGTATTGCCGTTCCGTTTGGCAAGTCAAAAATCTACACTGCGCTGTGCCACCGCGTACACCAAAATCCGCCCGAGGCCTATGAAGCAAAGGAAATCCACCAGATTTTAGACGAGATTCCCTTGGTCAACCAACTTCAACTCCAGCATTGGCAGTGGATCGCCGATTATTATATGTGTACTTTGGGCGAGGTCGTCAGAAGTGCGTTGCCCAGCGCTTTTTTGTTAGAGAGCGAGACATTCATCCTCCTCAACAAAAATCAAGAAATAGATGAGTCCCTCTTGAAAGATGACGAATTTTTGGTGTTTGAGGCGTTACAGCATCAAGAGTCTTTGAAGGTCAACGATATCTGCCAGATCATTGACAGAAAAAATGCCCTGCCCGTGGTGAACCGCTTGCTTGAAAAACAAGTGGTGCTGCAAAAAGAAGCACTGTACGAGCAGTACAAACCAAAAAAGGTACGTTTCGTCAGATTATCGGAAGCGTATGAAACGGAAGAAAAACTGCAAGGGTTGCTGGAAAGCCTGAAACGGGCACCAAAACAGTTACAGGCCGTCTTGAGTTTGTTTCAGCTGCAGGCCCGGACCAAGAACCCCATAAAACTTACCAACCTTGAAAACAATGCCAAGGTATCGAAAGGGGTCATCAAGTCATTGATAGAAAAAGGCATACTTGAAGACTACTACCTGCAACGAGATCGTGTGGAGTTCACCGACGCGCCTTTGAACGTTTCGATTGAGCTGAACGAAGAACAGGAGAAGGCCTTTGATCATTTGTTAGTTAGTTTTGGAAGAGGACGAAAAGTAGCATTGTTGCACGGTGTCACTTCATCAGGCAAAACGGAGGTCTACATGAAATTGCTTCAAAGAACATTGCAAGAAGGGAAACAAGCTTTGTACCTGTTACCAGAAATAGCCCTTACCTCACAGCTGATCAACAGGCTTCTTAAGGTGTTCGGCAATAAGGTATCGGTCTACCATTCAAAATACAGCTTGAACGAAAGGGTAGAGGTATGGAACAACGTATTACAGCAAAAAGAAAAGGCCCAGATTGTAATTGGCGCCCGTTCTGCGCTTTTTTTGCCTTTTTCAAACTTGGGGCTGATCGTGGTTGATGAAGAGCATGAACAATCGTTTAAACAATTTGACCCTGCCCCAAGGTACCATGCCCGAGATGCTGCCATTGTACTGGCCCAGTACCATGGCAGCCCCTGCCTTTTGGGTTCGGCCACGCCAAGTATTGAAAGCATGAACAACGCCAAAAAAGGCAAATATGGCTATGCCCGGATAACAGAGCGTTATGGCAAAGTAATGCAGCCAGAAATAGAGTTGGTCGATTTAAAGGAAGCTACCAAGAAAAAACAGATGACGGGACATTTCTCTGACCGGCTGCGATTACAGGTGGGCGAGGCACTTGAAAATGGCGAGCAGGTAATCCTTTTCCAGAATCGACGTGGGTTTGCACCGATTGTTGAATGCACAACCTGTGGGCATTCGCCCCAATGCCCCAATTGTGACGTTAGCCTTACCTATCACCGACATAAGAACCAGCTTCGCTGCCATTATTGTGGGTACCATATGGTGCTGCAAAATGACTGTTTGGCCTGTGGTAGCTTTACCTTGGATAAAAAGGGCTTTGGCACCGAACAGGTTCAAGAAGAGCTGGCAGAGCTGTTTCCTGATGCCAAAGTAGGCCGTATGGACCTCGATACCACACGGGGAAAACATGCCTACGAGAAAATTATCACAGCCTTTGAGCAACAAGAGTTTGATGTGTTGGTGGGTACCCAAATGGTGACCAAGGGGCTTGATTTCAGAAATGTGAGCTTGGTGGGCATCATGAATGCCGATAGTTTGCTCAATTTTCCTGACTATCGGGCACATGAGCGTAGCTTTCAGCTGTTGACGCAGGTGGCGGGCCGTGCCGGCCGTACCAAGAAAAGGGGCAAGGTTCTTGTTCAGACGTACAATCCGTATCATCGCATATTACAGCAGGTATCGACCAATGATTATGCTGAGATGTTTGAGAACCAGCTTTATGAGCGTGAACACTTCAAATACCCTCCCGTGGTGCGGATTATAAAAGTGACCTTGAAGGACAAGGATTTCAACAAGTTGAACGAAGCTTCCGAATGGTTTGCAGGGGCTTTGCGCAACCTATTGCCACATGAAAGGGTTCTGGGGCCCGAATACCCACCCGTGTCGCGAATCAGACGCTATTACCTGAAGAACATACTTATAAAAATAGACTTGGGGCATTCACCCTCCAAAATAAAAAATGGCATTAAAAGAATAGAAAAATCCTTTAATGCCATTTCCCAGTATAAAAGTGTCAGACTGGTCTACAACGTTGACCACATATAACTACACGTTTGACAGTGCTTCTGCCAACTCGGTCTTTTTATTTCTACTTAATGGAATTTGCCTGCCGTCAACCTCTACATTCTTACTGTTGAACTTTTCAATTTTTTCGAGGTTCACTATATATGATTTGTGTATGCGCAAGAACTTTTCAGATGGCAACTGCTTTTCGAACGATTTCATTGTTGAAAGAATAACAATGTTGGCCTCATCGGTCACCAGTTTGATGTAGTCGCCCAAAGCTTCGATCCACTTAATATCGTTGAGGATAACCTTACGTTTTTTAAGGTTACTCTTCACAAAAATGTGCTCTTCATCCTCATCAACCCTATTTATTTGCTCATATTTGGTGACGGCCCTTTTTACAGAGGCCTCAAACCGTGCAAGGGTAATGGGTTTGTGCAGGTAGTCGGTCACGTCATAATCAAAGGCCTTGAGGGCATAATCGGGCTTACCGGTAATCAAGATGACCTGTGGCGGGTTTTCAAGGGCCTCTAAAAGGTCAAAGCCGTTGATAATGGGCATCTCAACATCTAGAAAGATAAGGTCTACCTCATGGTTTTTTAGACCGTTCTTAGCTTCTATGGCGTTGCTGTACTCTGCCACCAAGGCTAAATGTGGGTGGTTGTTCACCAATTTGGCAACGGCCATACGCTGCATTGACGAGTCGTCTACGATTATACTTTTTAATTTCATAGATTGGGGTGATTTGTGGGGTTAAATCATCGGCAAATTACATAAAAAACACGGTCAAGTACAACAAAAGATGTAAACATTGCCTATTCTGTTGTGTAAATGGCCTCAGATGTAACGTAGGTTAGGTTCAAATGGTTTTTGTTAATAACTCTTAAAATGAAAAACGAAGTTTTCTTCAATTTCTTGTGAATGGACAGGAGAATTATTACTTTTGCGCTCATTTTTAAAATAAATATTTATGAACCATTACGAAACTGTTTTCATTTTGAATCCCGTTCTATCTGATACCCAGATAGAGGAAACAGTTAAGAAATTTGAAGATTTCTTAATTAAGAATGGTGCCAAAATGGTCGCAAAAGAAAATTGGGGCCTTAAAAAGTTGGCCTATCCCATTCAGCACAAGAAAAGTGGTTTTTACCACTTATTTGAATTCACCGCACCGGGCGAGGTAATTGCCCCTTATGAGGTAGAATTGATCAGAGATGAGCGTATCATGCGCTTTTTGACCGTAAAATTAGACAAGCACGCCATTGCGTGGGCAGAGAAAAGAAGAAACAAACTAAAGGCAAAAGCTTAGGGAAATGGCAACACTTGAACAACAAGCAAAATCGAAGAAAGATGGGGAAATCAGGTACCTGACCCCCCTGAACATAGAAACCACAAAGCAGAAGAAATACTGCAGGTTCAAAAAGTCTGGTATCAAGTATATTGACTACAAAGACCCAGATTTTTTGATGAAATTGGTAAACGAGCAGGGCAAACTGCTACCCAGAAGAATCACGGGCACTTCATTGAAGTATCAAAGAAAAGTGGCACAAGCTGTTAAAAGGGCCCGCCACCTAGCCTTGATGCCGTACGTTGGAGATATGTTGAAATAAAAAAATTGGAAGAATGGAACTTATTTTAAAAGAAGACGTACAGAACTTAGGATTTAAAGATGATATAGTGACCGTGAAAAACGGCTATGGGCGAAATTATCTTATTCCACAAGGTTTGGCAACTTTGGCCACGCCATCTGCGAAAAAGGTATTGGCAGAAACCCTAAAGCAAAGGGCCCATAAAGAAGAAAAGATCATCAAAGAAGCCCAAAAAACGGCTGAGGCACTTAAAGAGCTAGAGATTAAGATACCTGCAAAGGTGGGTACGGCAGACAAGCTATTTGGGTCTGTAAGCAATATTGATTTGGCAGCGGCCTTGGAGAAAGCTGGCCATGAAATAGAAAGAAAGTATATCAATATTCAGGGTGGAACCATTAAAAGAACCGGGCCCTACAACGCCCAGATTCGTTTGCACAGAGAGGTGGTGGTCGATTTTCCATTTGAGGTCATCGCAGAGGCAAAATAATCAGGAAAAGTACGTTAATAACTTAAAAGAGCTATGCATGCATAGCTCTTTTTTTTGTTTAAGTTTGCACTAACTTAAAACCAATTTAACTCAGACCTATGAAAAAAGCACTAGTACTCACATTACTGGCCGTTTTGGTCTCTGTTTTCGGGTTCTCGCAAGTGACCACTTCGAATATCAGGGGCAAGGTGGTAGATGATCAAGGCGCCCCTTTGTTGGGGGCCAATGTTTTGGCCGTACATACCCCAACGGGGACACAGTACGGAGCCATTACCAACGAAGATGGGCGGTTTAACCTATTGAACCTCAGGGTCGGTGGCCCCTACGAGGTAACCATTTCTTTTGTTGGCTTCAAAACTCAGGTAGAAAAAGACATATTTCTGTCACTGGGTAAGACCTATAATCTTGATATTATGTTGGTTACAGATAGCCAACAACTTGAAGAAGTAGTGGTAGTGTCAGACCAAACGGGCACCTTTGGCAGCGATAGAACAGGATCGGAGACAAACGTAGGCCGACGTGAGCTTACGAGGTTGCCGACCATATCAAGGTCGGCTGAAGACTTTACACGTTTAGAACCAAGCGCAAGTTCGCCCGGCCAAGACGGAGGGCTTTCATTTGGTGGCCGAAACGATCAGTTCAACAACTTTTCACTTGACGGCTCATTTTTTGCCAATCCTTTTGGATTGGATGCGCCTACCCCAGGTGGTCAGACCAGTGCACAGCCCATTTCTTTGGACGCCATTGATCAGATACAGGTTTCGTTGGCACCATATGACGTTACCCAATCAGGATTTACCGGAGCTACCGTAAATGCGGTCACCAAGAGTGGAACCAACGAATTCTACGCCACAGCCTATGGGTTTTTCAGAAATGATGATTTGACCGGCGGCAAGATCAACGGTGACGATGTATTCAAAACCGGGTTGGAGCAACTTCAATATGGTATTAGTGTTGGAGGGCCGATCATCAAGAACAAACTATTTTTCTTCGCCAATTTTGAAAAAGACGATTTGACAGAGCTCGGTACAGCCGGATTTATACCCAATCGCGGTACCGGTGCCATAAATGAATCTAGGGTACTTGCCTCAGATTTTCAATTGGTAAGTGATCTGTTGAGCCAGGTTGTGATAGGGCAAGATGCCCAGGGCAATGACATATTCTACAATCCTGGTCGGTTTGAAGATTTTAATTTTGACCAAGAATCAACTAAAGGAATCATTAAGTTGGATTGGAATATCAACGACAAGAACCGTTTGGCCCTGATCTACAACTTTTTGAATGCGGCCAAAGAGAAACCGGCACACCCCTCTGCCCTTGGCTTTAGGGGCCCAAATGCCGCCACCTTGCAATTTGAGAATACGGGTTACGAAATCAACAACAACATTCAGTCGTTCCAACTTGAGTTGAACAGTACTATTGGCGACCAAGCGGTCAACAAATTACAGATGGGATATACCCGTTTTGATGACTTTAGAAATCCGCTATCCAGTCCTGCACCCACAATCACCATTCTAGATGCCACCGGAAGCTCTAACTATATCATTGCGGGCCATGAACCGTTTTCTATTAACAATACCCTAGACCAGCGGGTTTTCCAGATTACCGATAACTTGAATTTCTTTAAGGGAGACCACACCTACACGGTAGGTTTTTCGTTTGAGAAGTTCCAATTCGACAATAGTTTCAATTTGGGCGCTTATGGTGCGCAAGGTGTATTCTTTCCGACCACAACCATAACCGATTTCCAGAACTTTGCCGATTCGGGCCAGTTACAGGCAGCCTTTGATGCGGCCATTGCGGCCAATAGGTCATTGTCTGAAAATGGTGTTGGCAACCCCGGTGGGTGGGCCTTGGCCGAGACCAATGTTGGTCAACTGGCATTTTATTTGCAGGATGAGTGGAACGTTACCGATAACTTTAAACTGACCTATGGGGTCCGTTTTGATAAACCGTTGTTCTTTGATACTGGAAATAAGGTACGTGACAATATAGAAAGAAAAGGAGGCACTTTGGCAGAAGGAGGCACGTACGCACCCGATATCGTATACTTTGATCCAGAAACAGGCGAAGAAACCTTTTTAGATTCAGAGAAATTGCCTAACAACGACTTTTTGGTATCGCCAAGGGTTGGTTTCAATTGGGATGTGAACAGTGACAACACCCTCCAGATCAGGGGCGGTTCAGGAATTTTCACAGGCCGTTTCCCCTTCGTATGGTTGGGCAACCAAGTACAGGGTACCGACTTCTTCTTTTACCAAGTGGTCGACCCCGATTTTAAGTTCCCACAGGTTTGGAGAACCAATATCGGGCTTGACAAGGCATTTGATAATGGCTTGGTCTTGACCACTGATATTTCCTACACCAAAGATATCAACGCGGCACACGTTCAGAACTGGGGCTTGAACACCCCCTCTGCGACACTGGCCGGTGTTGACAACAGGCCCGTATATACAAATGATGACAAAGCGCAGTTGTTTGGCCCTAACAACGCTTACGTATTTACCAACTCTGACCAGGGCAGAATTTTCAATGCCTCGTTCAAGGCCCAAAAGAATTGGGAGAACGGTGTCTATGCCATGCTTGCCTACAACTACCTTAACTCGAAAGAGGTCAATTCAATTGAGGCCGAAATAACAGGGGATGCGTTTGCAGGAAATGCAGTGGTTGGCAATGCCAACAATGACGTATTGGCCTTTTCAAAATATGGTGATACACATAGGTTTATCGGTGTGGTATCAAAAGCCTTTTCAACTGGCACCACTGTTTCTGCCTTCTTTGAGTATGCACAAGGTGGCAGGTTCAACTATATCTATGGTGGTGACATCAATAACGATGGTTCTAGCATCAACGATTTGATCTACATTCCAACAACCAGTGAGTTGACTCAGATGAATTTCAGTGGTGCAGGCCAAGCGGAGGCTTTTGAGGCCTTTATCCAACAAGATGATTATCTGAGCGAAAACAGGGGTAGCTATGCAGAGCGCTATGGGGCCCTTGCTCCGTGGAGAGGCAGATGGGACGTCAAAGTACTGCAAGACATTAAGATCAACGAAAAGAACAGATTGCAGTTGAGTTTGGATGTATTGAACATTGGCAACCTTATCAACTCAGAGTGGGGTGTGGTAGAGCAACCAGCCTTTAATCAGATTTTGGGCGTTACGGTTGACGACAACAACAATCCAACCTACACATTTGACCCCAATTTAACCAGCACGTTCACAGCAAACACCAGTGCACTATCCAGATGGAGGGCGCAATTGGGTGTACGCTACATTCTTGATTAAAAACAAATTTTGTTTGTACATAGAAGCCCTGATTTTTTGTCAGGGCTTTATTTTTGCGTTATGAAATATAAACGATTGACCAAAGAACAGTTCGAAGAACTACACCAAGAGTTCATTAACTTTCTAGCAACCCAGTCTATTACCGCCGATGAATGGGAAATGCTTAAAAAGGAAAAACCCGAAGTTGTTGAGCAAGAGCTTGATGTTTTCAGTGATTTGATTTGGGAAGGGGTACTTTCGAATGTAAGGTACCTTGAGAACATTTCTGAGCGGCATATGCACCTGTTCGAACTGACCGATAAAGAAATGAAGCTGTTGTCCATCAAGGTTATGAATCCTGAAATCGATTTGCGTACCGAAGAAGGTTTCGCATGGTTCAAGCGCAACTTTCAATCTGACTTTGTGGAGTACCTGACTGCTTCAAAGGCATACGGTATAGACAAGAACAAAGACAAGTTTGCCCTGATCGAACAAGGTGCCGTTATCACCAAAGGCGAGCTTTACCAATGGTTTGATGAAATTATGAATTAGTTTTGTCATTCCAGCTTCCGATAGCTATCGGGAGGAGGGAATCTCTTTATATCTTTAAGCGATAATTCAAACAATGCCACAAAAACCATCCATACCCAAGGGAACCCGCGATTTTTCACCTACCGAGGTGTCAAAGCGCAACTATATCATCGACACCATTAAAAGACTTTTTGAAACCTTTGGTTTTCAACCCATTGAAACACCCAGTTTTGAGAATTCTGAAACCCTTTTGGGCAAATATGGGGACGAGGGCGACCGTCTGATTTTTAAGATCTTGAATTCGGGCGACTTTATTTCAAAGGTGGACGATGTAACCTACAGTTCAAAAAACTCTAGTACGCTGGCCCCAAAGATTACTGAGAAAGCACTGCGCTATGATCTGACCGTGCCCTTTGCCCGTTACGTTGTCATGCACCAGAATGAAATCGACTTTCCGTTCAAGCGCTACCAGATACAACCCGTATGGCGGGCCGATCGTCCGCAAAAGGGGCGTTTTCGTGAGTTTTATCAATGTGATGCCGACGTAGTGGGGGCTTACTCGCTCTTGCAGGAAGTAGAATTGGTACAATTGTACGATACCGTTTTTGATGCCTTGGGACTGCATGGGGTGACCATCAAACTAAACAACCGAAAGCTTCTTTCAGCAATAGCCGAAGTGATTGGGGCACAACAGTTTTTGGTAGATTTTACTGTGGCGTTGGACAAACTTGATAAAATAGGTGAAGAAGGAGTCAAAAAAGAGATGCTAGCAAAAGGTATTTCAGAAGAGGCCATCCAAAAGGCAGCACCCTTGTTTTCGCTTTCTGGCAAAAATACCGAACGACTTGACGTACTCAAGGATTTTTTAAGGGATTCTGAGGTGGGCGTTCAAGGTGTCGGGGAACTAGAATTTATTTTGAACGCAGTCGCTGACTTACAGCTGAAAGCTTCCAATATTCAATTGGATGTTACTCTGGCACGTGGGCTAAACTACTACACGGGAGCTATTTTTGAGGTGGCTGCCCCTGAAGGGGTTCAAATGGGCTCCATTGGTGGTGGGGGCCGTTACGATGATCTGACGGGAATTTTTGGCCTCAAAGATGTGAGCGGTGTGGGTATTTCATTTGGTCTTGATCGAATTTATTTGGTTTTGGAAGAACTCGGACTGTTTCCCGACAGCCTGGTAACCTCTTTGGATGTTCTATGCCTGAACTTTGGGGATAAAGAGGCACTGACCGCCTTGAAATTGGTCAGTACATTGCGCCGTGCAGGGTTGCGTGCCGATTTGTATCCAACCAGCACCAAGTTGCCCAAACAGTTCAAGTATGCTGATAAACGCAAGGTCCCTTATGTGGTTCTGTTGGGCGAGAAAGAGCTATCAGAAGGTCATTTTGTGGTTAAAAACATGCATACGGGCGAGCAGACTACCTATGATTTGAGCCAGCCTGATAACTTTGTGAATGAAGTAAAAGGCTAGTTACAGTCTTTGTTTGATTTCTTTGATGATGGTTTTGTAGTACTCCGCTCCATGGGGCACGTATTTGCCCGTATTTGCCAGCCCCCAGGTTTCTTCGGCAAATGTCGGCAAGGGCACAAGCGCCAAGGCCTTGACCTCGCTTTCTTGCTTTTTTAAGTTTTTAAAGGGAGCGGTCAGCTTGCAGAGATAGGTATGGTGAAATTCGGCATCCACAAAATCCTTATGGTGTTTTTGAACGGATCTAAAGATTCCGATTTTTTCCAAGTCGCCTTTGCTCACATCCAAACCAATCTCTTCCTTGATTTCGCGGAGTGCACTGGTTTCAATATCTTCTCCGGCACCAATATGGCCAGCCACGGATACATCCCATAGCAGCGGAAATGATTTTTTTGCACTTCCTCTTTGTTGCAGCAATATTTTTCCATCCGCGGTGTAAAACCAAACATGGACGGTGGGGTGAAACAACCCTTTTCGATGGGCTTCCGATTTCATTATGGAGTTGCCGGTGCGGTTTCCAGATTCATCCAATATGTCGACAAGCTCATCCAAAGAAAACTTTTTAAGGGTCATACTCCCAAATCCGCCCTTAGCCAAGGGGAGGTGTTCGCCGTAGATCGACGGAGGGGTCATTCAAAATAACTGAATGTCTCGCCCTCTTTAATGGTCAACAGCGTTTCGTAAATCAGACGAATCACGTTTTCGACATCATCACGGTGCACCATTTCAACGGTGGTGTGCATATAGCGCAAGGGCAATGAAATCAGGGCCGATGCCACACCGCCATTGCTATAGGCAAAGGCATCGGTGTCGGTGCCCGTAGATCGCGATGAGGCCTGTCGCTGAAACGGAATTTTTTTGGCCTCGGCCGTTTCAATGATGCGCTCGCGCAGTTTTTGTTGAACCGCTGGGGCATAAGAGATAACAGGGCCCTTACCGATCGAGGTTTCTCCTTCTTTCTTTTTGTCGATCATCGGGGTAGTGGTATCATGGGTCACGTCGGTCACAATGGCCACATTCGGTTTAATGGTCTCGGTAATCATTTGCGCGCCCCGAAGCCCGATTTCTTCCTGCACCGAATTGGTGATGTAAAGCCCAAAAGGGAGTTTTTTCTTGTTCTCATGCAACAAACGGGCCACTTCTGCGACCATAAAGCCTCCTGCACGGTTGTCGATGGCACGGCATACAAACTTATCGTTGTTCAAGATCTGAAACGTATCGGGGTAGGTGATGACACAACCCACGTGAACCCCCATCTTTTCAACTTCTTCTTTGTCTTTGGCCCCAATATCGATAAAAATATTCTCAATTTTTGGTGGCTGCTCTTTTGATTTGTCCCGGGTATGGATGGCCGGCCAGCCAAACACCCCTTTGACCACACCGTTCTTGGTATGGATGTTAACCCATTTGGAAGGCGCTATCTGGTGATCACTACCACCATTGCGGATCACATATAGCAATCCGTTGTCGGTGATGTAGTTGACATACCAAGAAATTTCGTCAGAATGCCCCTCGATCACCACCTTGTACTTCGCATCGGGATTGATGACCGCAACCGCTGTGCCATAAGTGTCGGTAATGAAATCGTCCACGTAAGGCTTCAGATAGTCCATCCAAATTTTTTGCCCCTCCCATTCATAACCGGTTGGTGAAGCGTTGTTCAAGTATTTCTCGAAAAATTCAAGTGATTTTTTGGTAAGGATCTTAGATGCTGCCATATATTGCGTTTAGCTTACAAACTTAGCAATATTCACTTTTATTTAATAATAAGGATATGGGATTATCGTTACTTTTGGAGAGCTTTTTGTAGTACTTTTTGCATGTTTCGCACAGTTGTCAAATTATCTTTTTGTTCCTTTTTCTTCTTTGTAGGCGCACAAGAAGAGCAGCATCTGGATTCCATTGCTGAATATTATGTTCGTATGCAGGGCGACTCGGTGTTGTTGGAGTCCATTCCCCTTGATGAGGTATATATCTTTGGAAAACTGGAGTTTGCCGACAAACAGGAAAAACTTCGCTACTATATTTTAAGAAGAAAGACACTTAAGGTGTACCCGTATGCCAAACTTGCTGCTGAGCGCCTGGTTGAGTTGAACGATAGTCTTGCCAAAATCAAGAAAAAGCGCCACAGAAGAAAATATACACGGCAAATGCAAAAGTACATTGAGGGCGAGTTTTCAGACGAACTGAAAAAACTGACCCGCACAGAGGGCCAGATTTTGGTGAAGTTGATCCATAGACAGACTGGTTCTACGGCCTTTGACCTGGTCAAGGAGCTGCGGAACGGTTGGCGGGCCTTTTGGTACCAAACCACTGCCAAAATGTTCAAGATCAATATCAAAGAGGAGTTTCGCCCGACTGAAGTACACGAAGATTATTTGATCGAGGATATCCTTCAGCGCGCCTTTGCATCCAATCGGCTTAAACGCCAAAAATCGGTACTTGACTATGATTATGCCATGTTGAGCAATAAATGGAAGTCCGATTCCTCCGACGATACACCCCAAAAAGAAAACTGATTTATTTTTTCTTCCCGAAAAGGGAATCGACCATTAGTTTGATGCCATAAAAACCTAGGGCAATCGCCACAACTGCCAAAATCAATCCGATGACCAGTACCGGCAAATACCATGGGTGGTCTTGGTTTTTGAAAGCTTGGTAAATGACCACAGGTGCCAAGAACATGGTCAATGCCGTAATGGCCAGATATTTGATTCCCTTTACCAGTAAGGCCTTATCCGTTCTCATACAACTACGAAAGTAGCAAGAATACTTTATATTTAGCCACCCTCATAAGATTTTGGTGTCGCACGGTATGAAACGTTTTTTGGTCATTCCAGATAAATTCAAAGGTTCGCTCATTGCGGAAGAAGTAATCGAAAATATTTCTGTTGGCATAAAAAGTGTGCTTCCAGACGCCAACATCACTGGTATACTTGCTTCCGACGGGGGGGACGGATTTTTAGATGCCGTGGCAAGATATATTGATTTGCAAAGGATTTGGACAGACACCGTGGACCCCATCGGGAGGCCCATGAAGGCTCCCTTCGGATATGATACGAAAACCTCGACGGCCTATATCGAATTGGCCAGGGCTTCTGGGCTGGTACTGTTGAAAGAAGAAGAAAGAAATCCGCTGCAAACATCGACCTACGGTACGGGACTGCAAATAAAGAAAGCATTGGAACTTGGTGCCAAACGGGTTTTGTTGGGCATCGGTGGCAGTGCCACCAATGATGGTGGTACAGGTATTGCAAAGGCACTTGGTTACCGTTTCCTTGATACGAACGGCAATAACCTGAAAACCATTGGGAAGCATCTGGATAGAATAGCTTCCATAAAAAAAGAGGGCAAGCTGGATGGTGTTTCTTTTTTTGCCATCAACGATGTAAATAACCCATTGTATGGCATTCAAGGTGCTGCCCATGTCTATGCGGTCCAAAAAGGCGCAAATGCCCACGATGTTGAACGCCTTGATGCTGGTCTTCGAAAGCTTGACAGGGTAGTGGCCAGCGATTTGGGTGTACAGAATGCGAATATTCCCGGCGCTGGATCGGCCGGGGGAACGGGCTACGGACTTATGACATTTTTCAATGCTAATTTTATTTCGGGAATTGATTTTCTATTGGACCTTTCAAAAGTCAACGGGTTATTGGATGCAGGGCATATTGATGCCATCATTACCGGAGAGGGTGCCATTGACAACCAAACCCTGCAGGGCAAGTTGATCAGTGGCGTAGTGCGATTGGGGCAAAAATACGGCCTTCCTGTGATTGCCTTTTGTGGTATTAAAGAGCTTTCGGCCAAAGAAGCTAGGACATTGGGCCTACAGGCCACCATCGAAATCGCTGACCGCGAAAAACCTTTGGACTACAATATGCAGCATGCGGCCATGCTGTTGCAGAAGGCCGTCAAAAACTATTTTAAAACAGTACGTAAATGGAGTTGTTGACCATACTATTGGTTGTGTTGTTCATTATCATCGCCACGGTGAAGTTTAAGTTGAACCCTGTGTTTTCGCTAATCTTGGCGGCCCTAATCTCAGGCTTCTTATTGGGTTTGACGCCCCAACAGATGATGGTGCAAATAGGGGAGGGTTTTGGAAAAACTTTGTCCGGTATCGGGTTGGTCATTGCCTTTGGCAGTGTAATCGGTATTTTTTTGGAAAAGACAGGCAGTACAAAGGTGCTTACCGATACCATCTTAAAATGGGTAGGGTTCAAGCGTTCGCCCCTAGCCATTAATTTGGCTGGTTTCGTGGTATCGATTCCTGTGTTCTGTGATTCTGGATTTATCATCCTTTCGTCACTCAACAAGACATTGAGCAAAAAATCGGGCTTGCCCGTGCTGTTTTTTGCCATCGCATTGGCGAGTGGCCTGTATGCGGCCCATGTATTTGTGCCTCCGACTCCCGGACCGCTGGCGGCCGCAGCAATTTTAGAGGCTGATTTGGGCACTGTATTGATTTTGGGCCTCTTGGTGGCTATTCCCGTAAGTTTGACAGGTTATTTTTGGGCGCGTTTTGTTTCGGGGTATATCAAGACCACCAACCCGGGGGATGATAAGATACTGACGATTGAAGAGGCTACTGCCAGACCTACGGCCTTACAGGCCTTTTTGCCCTTGGTGGTGCCATTGGTCTTGATTGCGCTAAAGTCTGTGGCCAATTATCCTACCAAACCAGTTGGGGAGGGAATTCTGTTCCAATTCACCGATTTTGTAGGCAACCCGATCGTAGCATTGCTCTTCGGGGTTTTCTTGGCCTTTTCTTTGGGTAGAAAACATCCATCCAAAGAACGAAATGAATGGATTGTGGAAGCATTGAAACAAGCAGGGCTTATCGTGCTCATAACAGGGGCAGGTGGGGCTTTCGGAGCTATTCTGAGAACGGTCGACTTTGCCGCTATTTTAGATTTGAGCACTACCTCTGGGGTCGGCGGACTTTTGATTTGTTTTGGTATTGCCGCGGCACTAAAAACCGCCCAAGGCTCATCGACCGTATCGATTATCACCACTGCCGCCATTGCGGCACCTTTGCTCTCTACTTTTGGGTTGGTATCGGTGGCTGAAAAAGCCCTTGGCGTTTTGGCCATAGGTGCAGGTGCCATGACTGTTTCACACATCAACGATAGTTACTTCTGGGTGGTGTCGCAATTTTCAGATTTAGACGTAAAAAACGCTCTTAAGGGCCATAGTTTGGCCACCCTTTTTCAGGGCTTGGTGGGCATTGCGCTTATTATCGTGCTCTATCTGATTATGGGTGGGTGATGATCATTCTACCGTTATGGTCTGCTTATATTCCTGTACCACGGCAAAATATCCCAATCCGAATCCATCTGGGCGATTGACATTGTCGAATACGGTTATATTGTCAAGGCCCGTAACATCAAATACATTCCCCCTGATGATGGCCGCAGGTGTTTGAAAGACCCCACCGGTGTCTTCGGTCTGTTCGATCAGAAGGTCCATGTAGTTGTAAAACTCCCGGTCTGCCCCTAAAACCGAGATTTCCAACTCCGTTCCCGGTGCAAACTCCTGGTCGTAGAAATAAGAGAATTCAAACTGCTGCCCGTCAAAGAACTGGTCTTCCACAGCTAAAAAGTTTCCAAAGCCAAAATCGAACACATAAAAATCATCCCTGTCTTCAACATCGGTTATGGTTACCTTGACCTCCGTTTCATCTTCATCAAAGAGTGTATCGTCTCCTATTTGTAGATTGTCTATGGGCACTGTGGGTGAGTAGGGTGTTCTGGCCGCGTAGCGCCTGCCCTTATGCTCCACCACCAGTATAAAACCCGTGTTTGGGGTTGCACTGGAGGTTCGTATGCGGTCGTCAGTATCGGTGCCGGGTATGTAGCTTGGTATATATATTCCCGTTCCCGGGGCCTCTTCTTCTAAAACCGATACCGCAATACTGTCTAATTGTTCTGGAATATCGGGATTTGTTTTACCGTAAATAATGGATGCGCTCTCTAATTGTGTCACGGGATTTTCATCAAAAAAATTACTGCTCTCGGTTACCTTTATCCGTACATCGATAAACTCTTGGCTCTTATCTACCCGCACAAGTCCATTTATGATCAACCGTGGCTCTTCCGGCTGCAAATCGACATCAACCACCTCTTCACACGAAACAAATGTGACAAACACTAAAATAAATACCAAAAACAGTCTCATTTCTTAAAACTTGAAATTATAGGTAATGGCCGGTACGATGCCAAAAATAGAGGTCCGTATGGCCTCGTTTCTTCCCGTATCTTGATTTTGTCTGAAATTAATGGAAGCCGCATTCATTCGGTTGTACACATTATAGATACTAAAGACCCACTCGGCCTGCCAATTACGGTTTTTGTTCTTTTTTGGGGTCAGGGTCGCACCGATGTCCAACCGATGGTAATCGGGCAATCGCTGTTGGTTTCTAAGACCATACACCGGTACCACCAATTCTTCAAACTCGAACTGACCGACCGGAAAATTGGTAGGTTGGCCGGTCTGATAGATAAAGTTTGAATTGAAGCTCCATTTTTCGTTCAACTTGAAATTTCCATAAAGGGCCAGATCATGTGTTTTGTCGTAAGGGGTGCTGTACCATTCCCCATTGTTGATGCCGGTCTCTAGATTCGAGCGGCCATTGTCAACAGCAGGTATACGGCCAGGCGTGCGCTGTTCCGATCTTGACAGGGTGTAGGCCAACCAGCCGGTCAGACTGCCCTCATTTTTACGAACCAATAGCTCAAGGCCGTAGGCCCTTGCCTCGCCGTTCAAAATAACACGCTCAATGGCGTTGTTGGCAATGAGGTTTGCGCCATCTATATAATCGATACGGTTCTGTATGTCTTTGTAAAAGGTTTCAATTTCCAATGAATAGTCGCCTTCTTTCAGGTTCTTGAAAAAACCGAGTGCGTACTGGTCCAAAAGTTGGGGTTCTACAAAGGGACCACTGGGGGTCCATACATCCAGCGGGGTAGGGGAGCTTGTATTCGAGAGCAAATGAAGGTATTGGGCCAACCGGGTGTAACTTGCTTTGATAGAGGAATTTTCGTTAAAAACATACGAGGCCGAAACCCGCGGTTCTAAATTAAAGAACTTTTTTAGGGTACCTCCCCTGCCAGGATTAATGGTGTCGATCGGGGTGGCCTCTTGGTAGGTCAAGGTAAAAGGGTCAAAAATGACAGGATTGCCATTTTCATAGACAAAGAATTCATCTTGCCCCAACCTGTTGAACTGGCTTGCCCGAAAACCATAATTGATTCGCAGTTCATCGGTGATTTCTTGTTCAACACCCACGTAGACAGCGTTTTCGTTGGCATATTTTTTGGTCAGTTGATCTTCGACAATGCCCGAGCTCGGCCGGTTGGGTTTGATATTACCTGGATTAAAAACGTAGTAGATATTGTTCAGCCCGTAATTGATTTGCAGCTTATCACTGATATAATGTTTTAAATCGTATTTGACATTGAAGTTTTGAATGCCCGAATCCCATTCAAATCCAACAAAATCCAACTCTAGGCCATAGAAATAATCAGAATATATGAGCGAGAGGTTCGAGAACAATTTGTCTGAGAACAAATGGTTCCATCGAAAGTTGCCCACGGCATTGCCATAGGTATTTACAAATCGGTCGCCGATACTGAACAGGTCCCGTCCGAAATATCCTGAAAGATAAATGTTGTTTCTTTCGTTGATCCGGTGGTTTATTTTGGTGTTCAGGTCATAGAAGTATGCCTTGTTTTCAATATCGAAAAGTGGTAAGAACAGATGGGCGTACGAAGCCCGACCACCTGCCAAAAATGCTGTTCTGTCTTTGATAACCGGTCCTTCTATCAACAATCTGCTCGCCACCGCCCCGATTCCGCCACTGACCTTCAGCTCTTTACTGTTTCCCTCTTTTTGAAAAATCTCCAAAACAGAGGAAACACGACCGCCGTATCTTGCCGGGATGCCCCCTTTGAACAGTTTGATATCCTTAATCGCATCTGGATTGAAGACCGAAAAGAAACCGAATAGGTGGGAGGAGTTGAAGATGGTTGCCTCGTCTAGCAAAATCAGGTTTTGGTCAGCGGCGCCACCACGCACGTTGAAACCAGAGGAAGCCTCGCCGGCGTTGGTCACCCCTGGTAATAAAATAAGTGATTTGATAACATCGGCCTCGCCCAATACCACCGGTATCTGCTTGATGGTGGCCACTGGAAGCGTGTTCACACTCATTTGCGGCTTTTTTATTTCGGTGCGGTTGGCCTTGTCTGTAACCACTACTTCTTCAAGTTCTTCGGGCTCTTCAATCAAATTGAAGTTCCTCTTTCTGTCGGTGTTCAGCGAAATCGCCTGTCGAATACTTTGATACCCCAGATAACTGACCACAACCTCATATTCACCTTCGGGCAGGGTAATGGAATAAAAACCATATTCATTGGTGGTGGTGCCCGTTCGCAGTTCTGGTATGGAAATGGTGACCCCAATCAGGGTTTCGTTGCTGGCGGCTTCGTAGACCGTGCCGCTTAGGGTGTATTTCTGTTGACCGAAACAAATAGTGAAAAAGAAGACTGAGCATAGCGAAAGAATAACAGTGTACCGATCGGCAAAGGGCATAAAGTTTAGTTTCTTTAAATGTATTGAGAATGCCCAAATAGAAAAAGCCTTTCATATATATTTAACAAATGAAAGGCTTTAGGTTTCTTATGGAGTCCCTTTCTTAAAGACTACCCAAAATGGTGTTAAGGGTTTCACTTGGTCGCATGGCCGCTGCCAGCTTACCGGGCTCTGGGAGGTAGTACCCACCAATATCAACCGGATGCCCTTGGGCGCCCAACAACTCTCTGTTAATGGCGTCTTCATTCTTTGAGAGTGCTGCTGAAATCTCTCCGAACAAATTTTTAAGACCGGTATCTTCATCTTGCGCGGCAAGTTCTTGGGCCCAATAGAGTGCAAGATAGAAATGGCTTCCCCGGGTATCGAGCTCGTTGACTTTTCTCGAGGGCGACTTGTCGTTCTCCAAAAACGTTTCGGTCGCCTTGTCTAGGGTATTGGCCAAGACCTTAGCTTTTTGGTTGCTGTTTTTTTCGCCGTAATGCTCCAGTGAAACAGCAAGCGCCAAAAACTCCCCAAGGGAGTCCCATCGTAAATGGCCCTCTTCCAAAAATTGCTCAACGTGTTTGGGTGCCGAGCCACCTGCCCCGGTCTCGAACAGTCCGCCACCATTCATCAATGGAACAATTGACAACATTTTCGCACTGGTGCCCACCTCAAGAATAGGGAAGAGGTCAGTCAGATAATCGCGTAGTACATTGCCGGAAACAGAAATAGTATCTTTACCCTCCTTTAATCTTTTCAATGTAAAATAGGTGGCATCCACAGGTGACATGATTTGAATGTCCAACCCTTCAGTATAGTGGTCTTTTAAGTATCTACGGACTTTTTTGATGAGTTCGGCGTCATGGGCACGATTTTCGTCCAACCAAAAAACAGCAGGTGTTTGTGTGGCTTTGGCCCGTGACACGGCCAATTTGACCCAATCTTGTACCGGAGCATCCTTTACCTGGCACATGCGCCAAATATCGCCTTCTTCGACCTCATGATTCAAAAGCACTTTGCCAGTTGCCGTATCGACCACTTGAACAGTGCCTTTTTGTGCTATTTCAAACGTTTTGTCGTGAGAACCGTACTCCTCGGCCTTTTGGGCCATAAGACCTACATTTGGCACGGTACCCATCGTTCGTGGATCAAATGCTCCATGTTCTTTGCAAAAATCGATGGTGGCTTGATAAATACCGGCGTAGCTACTGTCTGGGATCACAGCCTTGGTATCTTGAAGTTTACCGGCTGCATTCCACATTTTTCCAGAGTTGCGAATCATGGCAGGCATCGAGGCATCAATGATAACATCACTTGGAACATGTAGGTTGGTAATACCTTTGTCGGAATTAACCATTGCCAGCGGTGCGTTTTCATGAAGTGTTTTTGCAATAGCTGCTTCGATTTCGTCCCTTTGATTTTTTTCCAGACCCTCAAGTTTATGAAAAAGACTTTCAAGGCCGTTATTTGCGTTGATGCCCAATTGATCGAAGATATTACCATAGGAGTCGAAGACATCTTTAAAATAAGCCTTTACCACATGTCCGAAGATAATTGGGTCAGAGACTTTCATCATTGTTGCTTTTAGATGAACTGAAAAAAGCACACCCTCCTCTTTGGCATCGGCTATTTGCTCTCTCAAGAAATTGACCAAAGCTTCTTTGCGCATTACGGTCGCATCGATAATTTCATTCTCTAAAAGAGGAATCCCTTTTTTCAAAAGGGTTTTGTTGCCCTTGCTATCGATGAACTCGATGTCAACTTCGGTTTTTGCAGGTACCGTAAGAGATTTCTCGTTGTTTCTGAAATCCCCGCTCGACATGGTGGCTACATGGGTTTTGGAACCTGAGAACCATTCGCCCATTTTGTGAGGATGTTTTTTGGCATAGTTTTTAACCGCCTTGGGTGCCCTTCTATCGGAGTTGCCTTCGCGAAGCACAGGATTGACCGCACTTCCCTTTATTTTGTCGTAACGGGATTTTATCTCTTTTTCTTTTTCGCTCTTGGGCTCATCAGGATAATCAGGTAGTGCATACCCCTTGGCCTGTAACTCTTCTATGGCTTCTTTCATTTGGGGAATGGAAGCGCTGATATTGGGTAATTTGATGATGTTGGCCTCAGGTGTTTTGGCGATGGCACCCAACAGGGCCAAGTCATCGGATATTTGTTGTTCTTTGTTCAAATATTCAGGGAAAGCCGAAATTATACGTCCAGCAAGTGAAATATCTTTGGTCTCAATGGCAATATGGGCCGGTTTGAGAAACGATTTGATAATGGGTAGTAACGATTGTGTTGCGAGTGCTGGTGCTTCGTCGGTCTTGGTATAAAGAATTTTTGACATTCGGTGATATTTGAGCGGTGCAAATATACACAAACACAAAAACAAAAGCCATACCTATGTTTGCACATTGGTATGGCTTTCAGAAAAGTTTTCAACTCTGTCTGTGTTGCCACAAACTTCTAGGTCTAGGACCAACGCTGACAAACTTCCCAACGTCTCGAAACACATTTTGTACTTAATCATTAAATTAAACAACAGCCTGTGTTTCTCAATACTGCTTCTCCTTTTCAATTTGTAAGGATAAAAAATTGCTCTCTTACCCGAAAACAAATCTTTAAGGGCCACTTTGGGTGTGCCGAAACATACCCTCTGTGAAGTTTCTTTTGATTAGTAGTGCTACCAACAAAAGATTCGAAACAGTATCATA
The DNA here is from genome assembly GCF_000963865.1 of Flagellimonas lutaonensis. Classification (NCBI taxonomy): domain Bacteria; kingdom Pseudomonadati; phylum Bacteroidota; class Flavobacteriia; order Flavobacteriales; family Flavobacteriaceae; genus Flagellimonas; species Flagellimonas lutaonensis. The sequence goes on along the minus strand of NZ_CP011071.1, from coordinate 11,595 downwards.
AAGAACGTCAACTTTACTAGATGGTGAACTACAGCAAAGCTGTTTTTCATTCATCGTTCGATAAAGGTAGTATAAAATCTATCTTTTGCAAATTTTACAAGTAATTTAAAATCAACAAGATATAAACCAAGGTTATTAACAATTGTTCATAAAAAAAGGCGCTCTTTTGAGCGCCATTTTTCTTATGGGTCGTGACTATTTTCTAATCTCTTTGATTCGGGCCTTTTTACCGGTCAAGCCCCTGAAGTAGAAGATACGTGCCCTTCTAACTTTACCCTTTTTGTTCACTTCTATTTTTTGAAGTGCGGGCATGTTGATGGGGAAAATACGTTCAACACCTACCGTACCGGACATCTTGCGTATGGTAAAAGTCTCGGTGGCACCGCTGCCCCTACGTTGAATGACCACCCCTTTGAAGAACTGGGTACGGGTCTTTTCACCTTCCTTGATTTCGTAATAAACGGTAATGGTATCACCTGCCGAAAACTCAGGAAAATCTTTTTTAGGTACAAACTCGTCTTCTACAAACTTAATTAGCGATTCCATGTCAAATGGTTTATGGTTCAATCAAAACCAACATCCACGATTTTCGTCAGCGGTTGATTTTGCGATTGCAAAAGTAGTGCTTTATTTACAATCTGCAAGAGGCTTTCAACAATTTTTTGTTCAGTCTTTAAGAAGGTCTGGCCGTTTTTTCCGGGTGTTTTCAAGGGCCTTTTGTTCGCGCCAAGATTCAATCTTAGGTGTGTTGCCGCCCAAAAGTATGTCGGGCACTTGAAGGCCTTTGTATTCGGCCGGCCTTGTATAAACCGGCGGCGCCAGTAAATTGTCTTGGAAAGAATCGGTCAGCGCCGAGGTTTCATTGTTCAAAACCCCTGGGATAAGTCTTATGACAGCATCGCACAATACCGCTGCGGCAAGCTCGCCCCCTGAGAGTACGTAATCGCCAATTGAGATTTCTTTGGTGACAAAATGGTCTCTTACCCTTTGGTCAACACCCTTGTAGTGCCCACACAGCAATATGAGGTTTTTTTTCAACGAAAGTTCGTTTGCCTTGGGTTGCGTAAGGGTTTCACCATCGGGGGTTAAATAAATAACCTCGTCATAGTCCCTTTCCTTTTTCAGTTTCGAGATACAGTTGTCAATGGGCTCGATCATCAATACCATGCCCGCACCGCCACCAAATTGATAATCATCTACTTGTTTATAGTTGCCCAGACCATACTCCCTTAAATCATGAAGGTGCACCTCTACCAGACCCTTGTCGATAGCCCTCTTTAAAATGGACGCTTCAAAGGGACTTCGCAATAGTTCTGGCAATAGGGTAATGATGTCGATTCGCATTGCTCGGGTATCAAAAGTTGCCTTGGGCTACGCCAAATTGGGGTTGCTCCAAAAATAGTGAAAGAAGTCCGTATTCCTTTTCCAACCGAGCCGTTCGTACAATTTTTGTGCAGGGTTGCCAGTGGCCGTTTCCAAGGCAAGTCCTTTTAGGCCCATTTCAGTACAGTGGGCCTTGGCCCGTTCAAGCAGCGCTTCGCCAACGCCTCTTTTTCTGAAATCTTCTTTTACGAAAAGGTCGTTGAGTATTAGAAAGGGTTGCATGCTCACTGACGAAAAAGTGTTGTATAGCTGTACGAAACCTACTGGTTCGCCGTTATGCCTAGCCAAAAAAACAATGTTTTCCCCATTGTTGAAACGTTCCGATAAGAACGATTCGGCAGCCCTAAGATTTGAGGGCTGCCCATAAAAAACACGATAAGCATCGAATAGGGGGGCTATAAGGCCCACCTCGTCGGCATTTGCCCTGCTTATTGTGACCATCGCAATGGTTTAAATGGATTTTTTGTTCTTGTTGAGTTCGTCTTGCAATTGCCTACTTATCTTTTGCTCTCGCTCCAAGGCCCTTCTGCGGTGCTGTTCATATTCCTCTTCAAGGTCGGCGAGGGCCGTTTTGGCCTGCTGGGTTAGGTAATTACTTTTTCTAAAGCGATAAATGAAGAACAACAGCGAAAGCAGCAGTACAAAAAGTAAAATCCCCATTATCAATTTATAGGTGCCTTTTGACACCATGGCACCAAAGAACGACATGCTATCTTTTTCTGCCCTTGTTTCGTTCAGGTTTTTGGTGGTCTCCTCAAGTTTGGCATTCAGGGCATTGATTTCGCTCCTGTTCTGCGCTATGGCCTTTTCTAAGTCGGCTATGGTCTTGTTCGCCGTTTCGAGCGAATCGAAAATATTCTTTTTCAGTTTGTTCAACTCAAAAAGTTTGATTACTTCGTAGCGTATGCCATTGGCGCGGTAGTTACCGGACTTTTTTTCAAGACTTTCGAACTGTTCTTCTATACTTCCTTCATCCAAAGAGGGAGATTCTTGTGCTTGAACTGTCGGCCATTGAAAGAACAGGAAGAACAGCGCTACAAATAGCAATTTTATACTTTTCATGGTACAGGGTGTAATAATGTTATAAGAATTAGAGCATGACGAAATTAAGGCAATATTCCCACTTTAGAAAAAATACTGCAATCGACTTAATATACGGTGCGTTCTTCCTTTTGGATTAGTAGTAAGTGTACCTTCTTACTTTGGCTATATATTTTGCCAACCGTATCACTTGGTGCGAGTAGCCATATTCATTGTCATACCATATATAGAGCACTACATTTTTTCCATCGCCAGACACCAAAGTGGCCTTGCTATCGTAAATGGCCGGCGCCGAAGTACCGACAATGTCTGACGAAACCAACTCATTGCTTAATGAATATTTGATCTGTTCGACCAAATCACCCTCAAGAGCATATTTTTTCAATATGGTATTGACCGCTTCTTTTGAGGTTTTGTTCTTTACCTCAATGTTCAAAATGGCCAGCGACCCATTGGGCACGGGCACTCTAATGGCATTTGAGGTCAATTTGCCTTTTAAATCGGGTAGCGCCTTTGCCACGGCTTGCCCGGCACCGGTTTCGGTAATGACCATGTTCAGTGCCGCGGCACGGCCACGGCGGTACTTTTTGTGCATGTTGTCAACCAGGTTCTGGTCGTTGGTGTAGGCATGAATGGTCTCTATATGCCCTTTTTTGATACCCAAAGAGTCATCGATGACCTTCAACACGGGGGTTATGGCATTGGTGGTACATGAGGCGGCCGAATAGATTTTGGTCTTATCAGGGTCAAACTCACTATGGTTGACACCATGCACTATATTGGGAACATCTTTGCCGGGGGCCGTCAACAATACCTTGCTGGCACCTTTGGCCGACAGGTGGCGACTTAGTTCTTCTTTGTTTCTATAGGCGCCCGTATTGTCGATGATCAAGGCGTTGAAGATGCCGTATTTGGTATAGTCGATTTCTTCCGGTTTGGCTGCGTTGATTAGAAATACTGTAGTGCCGTTAATGATCAAGGCGTTGTTTTTTGCATCGATATCAACAGTACCCTTAAACTGTCCGTGTACTGAATCGGTCCGCAAAAGTGCCGCCCTCTTCTCGAGAACCTCTTCTTTGATTTCACCTCTGGTTACGATGGCCCTTAAGCGCAACTGGTTGCCCTTGCCCGTTTTGGCCATCAACTCACGGGCCAACAAACGCCCTATTCTTCCGAAGCCATATAGCACTACATCTTTTGGCTTAATGTCTTTTGTCAGTTGGGCATCTTTGAGCTTGTCAATGACAAAAGCCTTGACATCGTGATGGTGGTTGTCTTGGGAGTGGTATTCGTACGTTAATTTGCCAATATCCAATTTTGCCGGGGGCAACTGAATATCGTTTATGGCCCTCAATATTTCAACAGAGTCGAAAATTGAAATGGGCTTTTGCACAAATTCACCGGCATATTCGTGCAGGTTGATAATGTCACTGACATTTTTATCGATAATCTGATTTTTGAATAGCACCACCTCTATGGCCTTGTCGTACCAAAGATCGCTGATGATTTTAATGAATTCGGTGGTGGCTTTTCGTCTATCGGCCTGAAAGGCCAGTTCTTTTTCATAAGACTTGATGTCGCTCATGTCAGGTTGTTGTAGGATTAAGAATTTGGTGTAAAATTAGATATTTCAAACGTTTTCGTAAAAGCTTTTTCAAATAAAAAAACGCCCAAACCTGGGCGTTTTTAATTTGATACCTTACTTATCTATTGCAAAATCAAGCGCTCCCTCTCGCCTTTTTCGTTGATCATGGTAAAACTCGTTTTACCATAACGGGAAATATTGGCGAAGAGCATTTTTGCATCTTCAATATCATCGACCGTCTCATCATCAACCGCCACGATTACCTTGTTTTCCAGGTCATAGGGCTTATATGCCTCTGGTACATTCAAGATTTTGACCCCTTTGTCGACATTGAATTTTCTTTTGTCTTCTTTGGACAGGTTTTTTACCTGAAACCCAGTAACGGGCAATACTGCACTTTGTGGTTTTTTCAGGGCCACCAGCTTGGTCACCATCCTGCCGTCACGGTCTATCAATACTTCAACTTTGTCGCCAGGACGTTTTGAGTTTAGGTAACCGCTGAGTTCAGAAAACCGATGGATCTTGATGTTGTCTACTTTTTTGATAACATCACCTATTTTTAGTTCAGCGTCTTCAGCACCAGAGTCTTCTTCAATACCGGCTATATATACCCCTTCGATTTCATTTAGGCCTTGTTCTATCGCTTGGGGAGAATCGGCATTGAGGGCACTAATGCCCAACACCCCTTTTTGAACTCTTCCAAATTCGAGAAGGTCATCCACCACCTTCTTGGCAATATTGCTGGGTACAGCAAACGAATAGCCTACATATGAACCTGTCTGTGAGGTGATAGCAGTGTTTATACCAATCAAATCACCATTGGTGTTGACCAATGCCCCTCCACTGTTGCCCGGATTTACCGCGGCATCAGTCTGTATGAACGATTGGTTTCTTCCCAAAGAACGTGCTTTTGCGCTTACAATGCCCGCTGTTACAGTTGATGTTAAGTTGAAAGGGTTTCCTATGGCCAATACCCATTCACCGATTTTGGTATTGTCCGAATTGCCAAATGCAAGATAGGGCAAAGGTTGTTCAACGTCGATTTTTAATAGGGCTATATCTGAATTTTCGTCTGCCCCTACAACTTGGGCCTCATAACTTTTGTTATTGTTTAGGGTTACCTCAAGGGCACTTGCTTCGGCAATTACATGATTATTGGTAACAATATAGCCATCTGGGGAAATTATAACACCAGAACCGGTGCCTACCTGAAGTCGCGGTTGCCTTTCATATCCATAGAAAAAATCAAATAAATTGCTTGGACTTTGGCTCACTGTAACATTTTTTACGTGGACCACAGAATTGACCGTTTTTTCAGCCGCGATGGTAAAGTCCACTTCATTGATGCCCGCGCCCCTTGCTGAAGTAGGGATTGAACTGGTTGTTATAAACGGAGTCGCTTCTTGCGCCCCCACCAATTTATAGGTATCTTTTTCAAATAATAATTTGTAGGCTCCCAACGTAATGGCCCCCGACAAAAGGGCTATTATGAACAGGCTTGCGTTTTTCTTCATATCACTGTTTTTTACGTACTTTCTTTGTTGATAAAATTAACGGTTATGTTCCTCGATTCTGCCAGTTTAACGACTCTTTAACTGCAAAAAAATCCTTAAAGATTGTGCTATCTTTGCACGATGGATTTAGGTTTGCAACTATCTTTTTTCAAATACCAAGGAACGGGCAATGACTTTATCATCATTGACAACCGTCTTGAAATCTTTCCCAAAAACAATACCAAATTGGTGGCGTTTCTCTGTAACCGAAAGTTTGGCATAGGGGCCGATGGCCTGATTTTACTTGAAAGTGACACAATGTCAGACTTTAAGATGGTGTACTACAATGCCGACGGCCATCAGAGTACCATGTGCGGGAACGGCGGTAGATGCATAGTTGCCTTTGCCAGAAAGCTTGGCATTATTAATGATTCGACCCAATTCAGTGCTGTTGACGGATTGCACAGCGCCCATATCGCCAATGGGTTGGTGACCCTGTATATGAACGAAGTGGATGAAATACGGTCGAAACCCAAATACCATTTTTTAAACACAGGTTCACCACATCATGTACAGCTAATGGAAGAGCTTGACGGTATGGATGTAAAATTGGAAGGTGCCAAACTACGATACGGACTTTATGGACAGGAGGGCAGTAACATTAATTTTGTGCAAAAGGTTGACAACGATACCTTCAAGGTACGGACCTATGAAAGGGGGGTCGAAGATGAGACCTTATCGTGCGGTACCGGGGTAACGGCTGTGGCAATTGCCATGCACCACTACGGTAATACAAGCGCAGAACAGATACATATTGAAACCATTGGCGGCCCGTTAACGGTCTCTTTTCAAAAGAAAGGGGATACATATACCAATGTTACCCTGACCGGACCGGCAGAATTTGTATTTAAAGGCGAGATAGCGTGTTAAAGTTGCAACTGAAAGATGTTTATTTAAGGGCCCTAGAGCCAGATGACCTTGATTTTTTGTATGAGTTGGAGAATAATCCATCCATGTGGGAAATCAGCGGAACACTGGCCCCGTACTCAAAAAAAGTGCTTCGGGCCTATCTTGAAAATGCCCATCGCGATATTTATGAAGTAAAGCAATTGCGCCTTTGTATCTGTAATGCAGCACACAAACGATTGGGACTGATAGATTTATTCGATTTCGACCCCAAAAACCAGCGGGCCGGGGTCGGCATCGTGATCCTGAACCCGAACGACCGAAATAAGGGAGTAGGCCAGAAGGCCCTTGGGTTGCTTGTTGACTATGCTTTTGGAGCATTGGGGCTTCACCAGTTGTACGCGAACATTTTGGAAGAGAACAAGGGAAGCATTCGCCTGTTTGAAAAAGCGGGTTTCAAAAAAGTGGGTGTAAAGAAAGACTGGATCAAGTCGGGCACCGGTTTTAAAAATGAATTGTTGTACCAAAAAATCAAATCTTCATGAACTTAAAAAGAGTTATCTGGGGCGTTCTGTTGTTGGGACTGGTGGTCTGCGGATTTATCGCCTATCAAATTTATTCGGCCATTTTTTCGCCCAATACCAATTTCGCCAATGAAGAGGCTTACGTATATATTGCCTCCGATGCAGATATTGATGAGGTGGCCCAAAGTTTGGAACCCCTATTGAAAGATTTGGGGTCGTTTCGGGCGGTGGCCGATAGAAAAGGGTACAGCACCAATATCAAGGGCGGAAAATATGCCATCAAAAAAGGGATGAGCAACAACGACATCATCAATACCCTTCGCAGCAAAAACCTACCGGTGCGCGTTTCGTTCAACAACCAAGAGAGCCTTTTCCATTTGGCCGGCAGAATAGCCGAGCAGTTAGAGGCTGATAGTGTCTCGTTGGTCAGCACCATGAACGACCCCGACTTTTTGGCGACCAATGGGTTTGATGAAGACACCAAGTTGGCCATGTACATTCCCAATACCTATGAGTTTTTTTGGAATACCGATGCCCAGGGTTTTCGTGATAGAATGTTTCAAGAATACCAACGGTTTTGGAATGATGAAAGAAAGAAAAAGGCCGCGGCATTGGGCTTGTCACCAACACAGGTTGCTGCCTTGGCCTCAATCGTTCAGAAAGAAACCGTCAAGGTTGATGAGCGCCCGACGGTTGCCGGGGTATATATCAACCGTCTTAAGCGTGGTATGCCGCTTCAGGCCGACCCCACTGTCATCTATGCCATTAAAAAGGAGACACAAAATTTCGATACCATTATCAAGCGGGTACTGTTTAGAGACCTCGAAATAGACTCGCCCTATAACACCTATAAGTATGCCGGCCTACCACCCGGCCCCATTGCCATGCCCGATATTTCATCGATAGATGCGGTTTTGAACCCCAAAAGACATGACTATCTCTATTTTGTGGCCGACATATCGAATTTTGGCTACCATAAGTTCGCCGAGACTTTGGCACAACACAACCGAAATAAGGTACAGTACATAAGATGGTTGAATGAGCAGAAAATCAACCGCTGATACATTTTGTCAGATTTTATATACATTTTAACGTGTTTTGGGTGCTGTTTATGAAAATCTTATGAACTTTAGCATTGTCAACAACACTTCCCCCACTATATTTGCCGGCTCTAATTTGAAAGCCTGTATTTTTTGATGCAGGGCCAAAATTTAGAACACAATGAGAAGATGGATAAGTTTTATCAGTCATCTTGCTTTAATGGTCATTTTTGCAAGTTTTGTGAGCTTTAGTACCGAAAAAGAGGTGATTAAGGTTCCAGCAGGTCTGAGGGTTCTTGAACCCGTGGAAGTGTGCTTTCCTTCAGAGACCGCAATCGTATCCGAAGAAACCCCCAACCCGATTTTCTTGAACAACTCATTTGTTGGATTCAAAGAGGCACTGGCCTTTAAAGAGTCGCAGGGCAAGTACGGTGTTGTCAATACCTTGGGTTATTTGGGCAAGTATCAATTTGGGGCGAACACCCTTAAATTGATGGGGGTCTACAATGTGGAAGATTTTATGCAAGACCCTGTTTTGCAAGAAAGGATCTTTCAATTAAATGTGGCACGAAACAAGTGGATCCTACGACGAGACATCAAGCGGTTTGTCGGTAAACGAATCAACGGGGTAACGGTTACAGAATCTGGCATTGTGGCCGCCGCCCATTTGGCAGGGGCCGGCAACGTAAAAAAATACCTTCGGACTTATGGGCGCGAGGATTTTTCAGATGCCTATGGCAGTACCATAGCCTATTATATGCGTAAGTTTGCGGGCTATGATGTTTCACAAATTTCTGCCCAACGAAATCCAAAAATATAAACTACTTTTTTAAGGGCTTTATTCGGCTTTGATAATAAAGATGCTAGGTCTTTTATGGAGGTCTATCTCGATTTTCGACCATGCCTTAACGGGGAGGGTTTTAATAAACTCGGTCGAGAGGCTAATGTCTGCGGCAACACACAAAAGGGTACTGGGCCTAAGGCACTTCAACAGTTCTGCCAACAACTTGTTGTTTCTGTAGGGGGTTTCAATAAAGATTTGTGACTGTCCGGTATCCGCTGATTTTTTCTCCAACTGCTTGATCTGTTTCCGCAGTTCGGCATTATCAATGGATAGGTAGCCATTAAACGCAAAATTTTGGCCATTGAGTCCACTTGACATCATGGCCAATAAGATGGACGAGGGCCCCACCAGCGGTATTACCTGTAAGTTTTTTTCGTGGGCCAACCGAACTATTTGGGCCCCCGGGTCAGCAATGCCAGGGCAACCGGCCTCAGACATCAGCCCCATATCTCTGCCTTGTAGGCAGGGCGCCAAGAAAGTGGGGATCTCTTCTGGATTTGTGAATTTGTTCAACCAGTTGAATTTGAGTTCTGGCTGCGATTTTTTGGGACTTATTTTTTTGATGAAACGACGGGCCGTCTTTTCGTTCTCAACAATATAGTGGTTGATGTTCTCAATGGCCCATTTTACCGATATCGGCAATACCTCCAAAGGCCCACCATCGCCCAAGGGCGTGGGAATCAAGTAGAGCTTGCCCAAAGGCATCGGTTCTTTTTTTTTGGTCATATTAATTTAGTTGGGCGGCAATGCGTTTGCACGTCTCATCGATCATGTCAAAAACCTTTTGAAAGCCATCGCGCCCGCCATAATAGGGGTCAGGCACCTCCATGGGTCCTTGGTCGGCAAACTCGAGCAACAACCGAACTTTTTTTCGGTCTTCTGCTGACTCGGCCAAGGCCATTATATCGCGATAGTTGTTCTTGTCCATTACAAAAATATGGTCAAATCGGGCAAAATCCTCTTTTGTGAATTTACGGCATCGTTGATCGGTAATATCAATTCCGTGCTTTTGCGCAACTTCAACAGATCTTGAATCAGGTGGCTCGCCTACATGAAAGCCCCCTGTACCAGCTGAGTCCACAAATACCTTTGAACCGTCTACTTTTGACTTTAAGATGCCCTCAGCAAGGGGCGATCGGCAGATATTGCCCAGACAGACCATCAGTATCTTGGTCATGTACAGAAGGTTAAGTGAATTTTTTGTTCAGGTCTTCAAGATATTTTCTGAACTGCTTATCCGTTTCAGCAAGATTGTCAACCGTTTTACAGGCGTGCAGAACCGTGGCATGGTCTCGTTTCCCGATTTGGGAACCAATACTGGCCAGAGAGGCCTTCGTATATTTTTTTGCAAAGAACATGGCCAGTTGTCTCGCCTGGACAATATGTCTTTTTCGGGTCTTTGACTGCAAGGTTGCCACATCCATTTCAAAGTAGTCAGACACGACTTTTTGAATATAGTCGATGGAAACCTCTCTTTTGGTATTCTTCACGAACTTTTCGACCACTTGTTGGGCCAGTTCCAGGGTTACTTCCTTTTTGTTGAACGATGACTGTGCGATCAACGAAATAATGGCACCCTCAAGCTCACGAATGTTCGTCTTGATGTTTTTGGCGACATGGTCGATGATTTCTTCGGGCATTTCAACACCATCGCGGTACAATTTGTTTTTAAGGATGGATACCCTGGTCTCGTAATCGGGGCTTTGTAGCTCAGCCGAAAGCCCCCATTTGAAACGTGACAACAAACGTTGCTCTATGTCTTGCATGTCAACGGGTGCTTTGTCAGAGGTCAAGATCACCTGTTTGCCGTTTTGGTGCAAATGGTTGAAAATGTGGAAGAACACATCTTGGGTTCCCGATTTGCCCGATAGAAACTGCACATCGTCAATGATAAGGGTATCTATCAATTGGTAGAAATGGATAAAATCGTTTCGGGTGTTCTTCTTTACCGATTCAATATACTGCTGGGTAAACTTTTCTGCCGAAATATAGAGAACGGTTTTTTCAGGATACTTGTCCTTGATCTCTACCCCGATGGCATGTGCCAAGTGGGTTTTGCCCAAACCAACACCGCCAAATATCAACAGGGGGTTGAACGAGGTGCCACCAGGCTTGTTTGCCACTGCCAAGCCGGCAGAACGGGCCAACCTGTTGGAGTCGCCCTCCAAGAAATTTTCAAAGTTATAATTTGGATTGAGCTGTGACTCAATTTTGATATTGCGTATGCCCGGTATTACGAACGGATTTTTGAGCTGGGGGTTTTTTGAGGTAATGGGCACATTCAATTCTTGTGGATCCATCGATGACCTGTTCGAACTAGGTATCTTTTCGGTGAACGGCTCGCTATTGCCATATTTGTTTTCCATCTTGATCACATAGACCAATTTGGCATTTTGGCCCAATTCTTTGGTCAACGCCACTTTCAATAATTTGACATAATGCTCTTCGAGCCACTCATAAAAAAACTTGCTGGGAACCTGTATGCTCAGGGCGTTGTCTGTAAGCCTGACAGGTTTAATGGGTTCGAACCAAGTTTTGAATGCCTGCGGTTGGATATTATCTTTGATAAAGACCAAACAGTTATTCCAAACGGAGTCTGCAGTAACATTCATGAAATTTACTTAGTTTGCTGGTTAGTGTAACGTTTTTAGACTAAAACAAGTGGCGCATAAACTGCGCAAAGAACTCGACAAATATGTGAACAAAAAACCTAAAAAAAAAATCCGAACAGTATTGAAATTCTACTTTTTTTTTCGCATGTTCCTCTAACAATTTCCTA